>NZ_BQXM01000031.1 GCF_022836495.1 Desulforhabdus sp. TSK | reverse complement strand
CTGTCAAACAGGGCACGGCCAGGCGCAAAATGCCCTCGCATGAACCGTTTTAGAATGGCAGGAGCATTGCTTCCCAGTGCTGGAGTCAAATACCGGTCAACGGGCGTTCGCCAATTTGGACGCCCTATGTTTATCCTCGTCCAGAGTTTCGAAGACCTGCCGTTCGATTTTCTTTGCTTTACCCTCTAAAAGAGGGCAGCAGCTTTGGCCTCGACTGTAGTGACTGTCTGAAAATTCGTTTGCTCGTCATCCCGGCAGTCTTTAAGCCGGAATCCAGCCCAGCGAAAAACTTGGATTCCGACCTTCGTTGGAATGACGATCGGAGCTTAAGTGAACAGCATTGGCGCGAGCCCGCCTGGGACTCGAGCCGGAAAGACATTTCGAAAGGGAATGCCGAGGGCTTTGGTAGTTGACAGGCACGTCTTGAAATGGAGGGAGGCATGACAGTAGGAGAGTTTTGCACGAGGGAGGTCGTTGTTGTCGGGAAGCATAATAACATTGTGGAAGCGGCGCGTCTCATGCGGGATTACCATGTGGGGGACCTGGTTGTTGTGGAAAAAAAGAATGGCGAGCAGGTCCCGGTGGGGATTCTGACAGACCGGGATATAGTTGTCGGCGTCATTGCCGTTGAGCCGGACCGCATGCATTCCCTGCTGGTGGGAGATGTCATGAGCCTGGAGCTTATGATGGCTCAGGAGGATGAGAACCTTTCGGATGTTCTCAAACGAATGAGCTCGTCGGGCGTGCGTAGAATCCCGGTGATCAACAGAGCCGGAGGGCTTGAAGGAATCCTTTCCATCGATGACTGTATCGAACAGGTCTGTGAAGAGATGACGGATATGGTGAAGCTGATCACCGTACAGCGCAAACGTGAAAGCCTGCAGAGGTCCTGAAGCCGCGAGGTTGACCGGTTTTGGGGAGTGGATGCGTCCGGAAAGGTTTTTCAAGACGACGATTGAGGAGATGTGTTGATAACATGAGGGGGAAACCGGCATGATGGAACAAGATCTCAGACCTTTGCGGTCCATTCTGCTGAAACGCCGTAGAGAAGTTTTCGATCGGCTGCATCAATTTGAAGCCGATTGGCAAGCCTTGGGGGAACGCGACATCGAGATGGAGGAGGAAGCTCAGAAGGCGGATATCGTCACCCTTTACGATCGCCTGGATGAGCGGACAAAGGAAGAAATCGAGGCTATCGATCTGGCTCTTTGCAGGATGGCCGCAGGCAGTTACAGGATATGTGAGGAATGTGAAGCTCTCATCTCCTATGGGCGTCTGGAGGCGATTCCGGAGACACGGCTGTGTCTGGGGTGTGCCCGCCGCCATGACAAAAAGAGCAAAGGGCTGCGCCGGCCGCGCGAGCTCATGCCGTGTGCAGCTCTGCCGGAGGAATACCGGAATATGAGCGATGAGGAGCTGACAACCCTCATCGTGGAGCATCTCCGCAATGACGGAAGGGTAGACCTCGACGAGCTGACAATATCCTCCCGGAGGGGCATGGTCTATCTCGAAGGGCTCCTCCCCGATGAAGGAGAGCATCAGATCCTGCTTCAGATTCTCACTGATGTGATGGGGCTCACATCCGTCGTTGACCTGCTCGGGACAGATGAAGTCGCCTGGGAGCGGGAAGATCGAACCCCTCGCAGAGGACGGCCTGCACCGCCAGATGCAGAAGTCTCGGGAATCGGCAGTCGGGACTATACGGAGGATGTGCTCGAATCCATTGAAGAAGGAATCCCCTACAGTCCGCCCGAGGGTCCCATCCCTGAAAAAGAATAGCCGGCCTGTCCTGGAGTCCGTAGGAATGGAAGTCATAGAAACGGTGAAGCAATACTTTCCGTTTGTTTCGTGAAAGTCGTCTTTTTCATGCATTGTTGCCGGTGTCCCTTTCTAAAACGATGATGGGCACAGAAGCCATTTCCATTCAACGCGAGCGAAGGTTAAACCTTGAACCGAATGATGAAGCGATGTCATCGTCATTTCTGTCTCTGCGCCCTCAATGAAGATTTGGATCCTTGGATTTTTGCCGGAGGGCTGAAGCATGTCTCAGCGGACTCTATCCAGAATGATCCAGGAGCTGTTGGCATCGGCCGATATTGGCACTACCGGAGAACGGCCCTGGGATATTGAGATCCATAATGACGAATTTTATCGGAGATTGGTGAAAGGGGGGACGCTTGCTCTGGGGGAATCCTATATGGACGGCTGGTGGGATTGCCCCAGGCTGGATGAATTCTTTTTCAGAGCCCTGCGTGCTGAATTGTATGATAAGGCTGCTTTCAAAATCTGGTATTCAGACACGGTGAAAAGCCGACTCCTGAATCTGCAAAGGCCATCACGTGCCGGCAGAGATGTCCCTTACCATTACGATATTGGGAACGATCTTTATAAATGCATGCTGGGTGAGCTCATGATCTATAGCTGCGGGTATTGGGAAACGGCCTCAACACTGGAAGAAGCCCAGGAAGCCAAATTGGATCTTGTCTGCCGAAAGCTCGATTTGCACCCAGGCATGGAGCTCCTGGATATCGGGTGTGGGTGGGGGGGTGCTGCAAAATTTGCTGCCGAAAAATACCAGGTCAAAGTTGTGGGCATCACCATTTCAAAGAGGCAGGCCGAATACGCAAAAGAGCTGTGCCGTGGTCTTCCCGTGGACATTCGTTTGCAGGATTATCGAGACATCCATGGCGCCTTCGACCGCATTGTGTCCATCGGGATGTTTGAGCATGTGGGATACAAGAACTACGGTGCTTTTATGCGGATCGTCAGGAGCTGTTTGAAGGACGACGGACTCTTCCTGCTCCACACGATCGGGGGGAATACGTCGGTGAAGAGCACGGACCTTTGGATCGACCGCTATATTTTTCCTCATTCCATGCTGCCTTCAGCGGCGCAGATATGCTCCGCCACGGAGGGGTTGTTCGTATTGGAAGACTGGCACAGCTTCGGAAGCGACTATGACAAGACCCTCATGCACTGGTTTCAAAATTTCCATGACCACTGGCAGATGCTGAAGAAAAATTATGACGATCGATTCTACCGCATGTGGAAGTACTATCTGTTGTCCTGTGCCGGGGCTTTCAGAGCGAGATGTAACCAGCTGTGGCAAATAGTCCTTTCGCCTAGGGGAGTCCTTGGGGGCTACAAAGCACCACGGCATTCCTCTGACGACTGTTAAGCACAGCCGCAAAGAAAAAGGCGTGCTTTCCATCTCGTCATGCCGGCGAAAGCCGGCATCCAGTCATCTCTTGGGATTCCGGGTCAAGCCCGAAATAACGTTGTGCGTATCGGCAACTTCATTGTGTGGGGTTGTAGTAAGACCTGAGGCATGAACAGGAGCATCAGGCACATGAACGAGAATAAACAAGGGTTAGCGCGTCGCTGCGCTAACCCTTGAGAATGACTTCATGGTGCCGGAGGAGAGATCCGAAAAATGGTACTTAAGTCATTGAAATCATTAGATCCGACATGCTCAAAAATGCGGCTTTTTGACCCCAAAACGCAACCTATACGCAACCAGATTCAAGAATTTGCATTGAACATGAAAAGCGATTAGAATACGCACAATTTCCAAGGGATAGAGACGGATTAGCTACCCTTCTCGAAAAGCCCGGTTTCCTGGCCGGGTTTCCCCTGGATTCCTCCCAGGGCGCTTACAGGAGGCGCGGACGATGGCAGATGAAAGGGAAGACTTCCGGCTATGGTGGGAATACCTCAAACTGAGCGACGATTACCAAAAACTGTGTGAGTGGATTCGAGACGACGAGAATTTCAAATTCGATTGGGACATGCCGGGGGCGAACTATTCAACCCTATCGCCATTGGCCGACCTCGCTCTAATACCGAAGGCGCAATATTACCGAGTAAAGAAACTGTTCGTCAGCGTAAGCCAACATTTTATAGACGATCAAACGGGCCGATGGAGAACCTTCGATGATTCCACTGTAAACGGCTGGAACCCTCGTTTGCTCGTCACATATCAAACCTTCGGCGATGTCCATACGAACAATTTTGAGGAGTGGTGGGGGCGCGCGGAAGAGCGTTTGCGGCGTTTTCAAGAGCACGAATTCAAGGGGAAGATGCACATAATTGGAAAACTCACTGCGATGCAAAGGAAAGAGCTTGCGAGGGATTGCGCAAACCCATGCTTCACGGCCAAACGCTTGAGACGGGGAGAGTTACAGGATTACCTTGATGTGTTCCGGCTGCACGAACTGAACGGTTTCACCTGGCGGGAAATTGCGGCGGAATTCGAACGTTCGTTTGATGAGCATGAACAAAGAAAAATGCAGGATAAGCGCGACAAGGCTAAACGGATAATCCAGAATGCAGAACGCGGTGTTTTTCCTGGCGACTATCAAAAACAGGGGGGTGATAAATAAGAGCATTCGCTATTTATCAGGGTGACAGATAAGACCGGCCTCTTCTCTCTCACTGTTCACCAGCTATAGAAACCATAAAATTCTTGCATCACGAACATTCACAAAGAAAGGTGAACGCGATGCAAGAAAACCCTTCCTATTTATCCGCCCAAAAAATCAGCAAAGAGCTAGGGATTTCCGAGCGCAAGGTTTGGGACTTGATACATGACCCGGACCGACCGATCCCCCACTTTCGAATCGGAAAGAAAATCGTCCGTGTCCGAGCTGCGGACCTCCACAAGTGGATGGATGAGAATGCGCGCGTTGATGAATCGCGGGTTGACCGTCTTGTTGCTGAGGTGATGGGCCGATGAGCGAGCGGACCCCGATTTCCCTTTCCATCATTACCGCAACAAAACCCGAACGGCTATCAAAAGCCTTCCGGCGCGATGAACGCGGCGACCTGGAGAAACTGCCGGGTGGACAACTTGTCGAGGGTATCATTGAGCTTCGCGGCGTGTGCGTTTCTGGCTTCGCTTCCCTCCTGAAATCTCTTGGACCGCATCAGGCGCTCACATACGGGATTCCGGCACATGACCGGGCAAGGATCGTTACCGCTGAATCACTGCCCAAAACAGCAAATAACGGCGACTTACCGACCATCGCACGAACTCGGGAGCACCTTCGCTGGCCGGAAGGCGCGGGCATTTTGATGCTCGACTACGACCCCCAGGCTAACAAGAAACCGCTGACCCACGATGAATTGCGGAAGGCGCTTTATGGAGTTTGTCGCGAACTGGAGACGGCGCCGCACGTTTGGACGGCATCGGCATCGAGCTGCATTTGCGACCTGAAGACCGGGCAAGAACTCCGCGGGATCATGGGGCAGCGGGTCTATATCGCCGTGAAGGAGGCTTCCGACATTCCGAGGGCTGGACAAGTCCTTTTCGATCGGCTTTGGCTCGCGGGACATGGACGATTTGACGTTTCCAAGAGCGGGGCGCTTCTCGATAGGACGCTGATCGATGCTTCTGTCTGGCAACCGGAACGGCTTGATTTCGCAGGAGGGGCGGCTTGCGGGCCTGGACTCGAACAGCGCCGGCCGGACCCGATCGTTTACAACGAGGGCGGCACCTACCTGGACACCAGGACGGCATTGCCTGACCTGACACCGGATGAAAAGAAGCGGCTTGCAGAGCTCAAGAAGGCTGCACGGGCGACGGCGAAACCTGAAGCTGACCAGGCGCGGGAAACATGGGTTGAGGATCGGCTTGCGGCAATGGCGAAGGCGAATCCCGATCTTGACCGGGAACGGACCCGGGACGAACTGACACGGGCGGTTAAGGAAAAGCGGCTCTTCGGCGACTTTCAGATCCGCACAGAGAAACACGGCGTTTTGACCGTCGGACAGATCCTTGACAACCCAAAAAAGTACCACGGAATCCGCTGTCACGACCCGCTTGAGCCCGACTATGGAAATGACCCGCGAATTGGCCAAGTGAACCTACATGCGGCCGGGAAGCCCTACATTTGGAGCTTCGCACATGGCGGGCAACGTTACAGTCTTCACCGGGCCGTTACGACCGTTCGCATAGAAGGCGGCGAGCTGCAATCCATCACCGGGCGATGCCTGGAGCTCATGCGGCTTGATGGGACCATTTACGAGCGCGGCGGGGAACTCTGCCGGATAGCTGAGGGCAAACCCCATCCCTTGACCCCGGAGTGGTTGCGGTACTACCTGACGGGGCTGATTCGGTTCGAGAAATACGATTTCCGCGCTGACAAATGGCTCACGAAAGATTGCCCGGTTGACCTTGCAAAAACCATCCTGGCGGTGTCGGGCATGTGGGGGCTCCCGAGGCTGACCGGGATTATTAGCGCACCGGCAATCACCCCCGAGGGCCGCGTTATCGACCAAGAAGGGCACGACGAGGAAACCGGGCTTTACCTGGACTTTCCGGACCCGGACGGACGCTGGCGGGCCATTCCCGATAAGCCGACCGAATCTGAGTTGAAAGCGGCGGCGGGCAGCGTTTGGAAACCGTTTGAACTGTTCCCGTTCGTCGATTCAGTTTCACGCGGGGCAATGCTTGCGGCGACCCTAACGGCGTTGACGCGGCCGGTTCTTCCCACGGCACCGGGCTGTCTTTTAACCGCACCATCGGCCGGTTCCGGCAAGACCTTGCTGGCGCTTTGCTTGTCGGTAGTGGCCGGGCAGAACCCTGAAGTGTTTCCCAGGGCGAAAGATGACGACGAGCTCCGCAAGCGGTTACTTGCGGTTTGCCGGGGCGGTGCGGGCTGTATCATTTTCGACAACTTGAGCGGGCATGTTGAATCAGACTGTCTTTGTGCCTTTCTGACTTCTGAAACCCTCACGGACCGCGTGTTGGGTGCATCGAGTATTTTGAGCGTACCGACCAACAGCTTGACGCTTGCCACTGGCAACAACGTCGCCCTTGTCGGCGATTTGGGACGGCGGTTCATCACGGTTCGCATTGACCCGCGAATGGAAACACCTTGGACCCGTAGCTTTCCATTTGACCCGCTGGACTATTGCCGGACGCACCGCCTTGAGTTGATCCGGGCCGGGCTGATGCTGCTTCGCGGTTATTTGTCAAGCGGATACGAGAAACCAAAGGGACGACTCGCTTCTTTCGAAGTCTGGAGCGACTTCATACGCGGCTGCGTGCGCTGGATCGGCGGAAACGGATGGCTGGACGTGATAGACCCGGTTGAATCGATCACGAAGAATTTTGAAGTGGACCCGGAAACGAGCAAACTCGCGGCGCTTCTTGACGCATGGCATACGAATTTCGGGAAAGACGGAAAGACCGTCGCACAAGTTATCCGCACGGCAGAACAGGACAAAGATTCGGAACTTTGGGCCGCTCTGGATGAAATCGCGGGCGAGCGGGGCGTAATTAATCCCAGACGTTTTGGCCGCTGGATCGAAAAACACCAGGGGCGGATAGTTGAAGGCTTGCGCTTCTCCAAAGATGGAACCCGACAAAAAATCACGGTGTGGAAAGTGGGTTTAGTGGAATCTGTGGATGTTGCTAAACCCTTTATAGAAAACTGTCACGTGACATATTTATATAATGGGGGAAAACACACCCACCAAACACTCAAAACCCACCCTTCAACCTGTGCCGACTGCCTGAACTTCACGGCGAACCGATCCGATCCCAAAAATAAACCGGGCACCTGTCCCGAAGCAACGGACGGGAGATTCACCAAGATGCCGACCGATGGGGGCGATTGTCCCAAATTCAAGGCCGGGACACATAAAAGGGAGGCGGTTTGATGAAGATCCTATGCGACACCCGAGAACAACGGCCGTTTTCCTTCAAACGCTTTCCGGGGACCATCGTGGAGCGGACCGGGTTGAAGACCGGCGACTACTCGCTTGACGGGTATCAAGACCGGGTGGCGCTCGAACGGAAGGAATTGAACGACTTGATTTCATGCCTCATGCCTCCGAACCGGGCACGTTTTGAGCGGGAGCTTTGCCGAGCGCAATCGCTGGAATTCTTCGCGGTTTTGATCGAGGGGAGCATGGCCGACGTCCGGGACCATCGGTACACCAGCGGGATGAAATCGCATAGCGTCCTTCAATCAATCGCGGCGTTTTCGATTCGGTATCGCGTCCCCTTCATTTGGTGCGGCAGCCGGGCCGGGGCGGAATACATGGCCTTTTCCCTCCTGGAGAAGTTTCAAGCCGAGGACGAGAAGCGCACCGGACGACTTGAGAAAGGAACGGCGGTATGAAGATTCATTCAAAAGCTGGATGTGTTTGGGGGCGATACGGGCACCTGTGGGGTGGACCATATTACGGAACCGGGGACGCTCCTATCACATGTCTGGTATGTCAAGCCGTGATAGCGAAGCGGACCCGGCAGGGCAGAGGAAAGCGCAAGGGCAAAAAGTGAACCCTGGCAGGCGGCGGGCCTCCCAGGGCATGTGTAAAAGCACAACGAGAATTTAGCACAAAGAAGGGAACATAGACAATGAGCGTAATCGAATTTCCCGTAAAACCTTGGTACGAAAAGCTGTCATTGGAACGGGCTCAGAACGTCGCGCGGCTTGTGAGCTATGACGTGGAAAAGGCTCTTGAATCGTACCACGGCGGCGGCGGGATGAACTTCACACGACCGGACGACCGGCGGTTTAACATGACCTTTCTCCTGACCCATATCTTCTGCATGATGGAAGAGGACGACCCGCCTACCAGGTGGGAGGATTTACCCGAGCAGGTGCGGGACTTCTACACGAAAGCCTCGCGGCTGGAAGCGGACGACCAGCGGCGAAGTGGACCCGGCGATTTCCGATAGCTTAAGCACTGGCACTGGACCGACCAAAGCAAAGAAAGGACTCCGACAATGAAAGCAACCAATATCCCTTGCTACGTTTGGCGCGACAAAATTCAGAACTTCACCGGCAGATATGCGGTGTGGGGGCTTTCCGGGCAAGAAGACGCGGTTCGGTTGGACGATCACGGGCACGTGTGGGGCGTTTATCTCGACCACGGCACCCCAGGAGAAAAGCATATCGGCTTCATGTTTCATGTGAACGGCTTTTGGAAATATGAGGATGCAAGCGCACCGATGACCCTTGAAAAACTCACGGGAGGCTCACGAGTTTGGGAACGGCTGGCAGATATTTTCCCTCATTATCGGGAGTTTGGTCTTACCGGGGAAGAGCCGACATGCCAAACCTCGCCTAGAATGTGGGACATTTTTTCGGGCTATGGAGCCGGGACAAAGTGGGTAGGCACCCTGTACGGTGACAAGGGCAGTTTCAACTATTTGCCTATGGGCGTTTTGTTGTCGTCGATCTAAACCAGAGCGGGAAGCCGTTTATCCGGCTGCCTCCCAGATGACGCTTTTTGTAATAAAATTGTACCATTTCTATATGCTTTTTGATGTCAAATATTTGACGATCCATTTAAAAACATTGCTTAATCATGAGGGCACCTATGGCCATACGGCTGAAAACACTAGATGATGTGAGGCGGTACCTGGCAAATCTGATTAACCGGGTTGAACGGGGTGAAGTGGACCCGGCTATTTCCGGGCGCCTTGGATACCTGTGCAATATCCTATCGGGGGCAATCAAGGACGGCGAACTTGAACGGCGGCTTGAACAACTTGAGGAGCTTGTGGAAAAGCAGGAGGCGAACCGATGAACTTGAAAGACCGGCTCAAGCGGCTTGAACGGAAGATGGGCGAAGAAATGGAGGAATTCACACTGGACGATGGAACAACGGCGCGACTGCCGGCGGGGGCGGGCCTGGAAGCGTTTTGCGCGTGCATGGATAACGTCATGGCAAGCGGGACCGGGGCGCCACTTAAGCCCGTGCCCTACCGGGATGTTTTCCTGAAAGTATCCACTGAAAAGACACTCGACCTCGGGACGGTGATCCGGGGATTGCTAGAGACTGAGGACGCGGGCGATTAATCCCGGCCAGGAGGGGACCGGGTGATTTTCGAGACGTGTTTAGGTCTGCCCTGCCTCATAAAAATGGATTTTAGGGGGTAAATTCGAGGCCATTTTTTTAGGATTCCTCGCTTTCATCGTCCGGGCGATACTCAACCCCTTTATGCTCCCGAATGTAAGTCAGAAGAGCATTCACGATGAAATTGCTCAAGGTGCGGTTTTCCGACTTCGCCATGCCCTGGAGAAATTCCTTAAACTCCTTCGATGCTTTGAACCCGATCATTATTTTCATGCCTTTCCGTATAACAAAATTAAACCTTGTTGTAAATTCCTATTGACCATTGCGTTAAACGTAGTATATATCTAGTTTAACTATATGGCAACAAGGAAAGAAACCGATCAGGAGGGCAGTGAACATGAAGAGGATCATAAACGGACGGAGCTACAACACGGAAACGGCCACGCTTGTGGCAGAATACGATTCACCGCACGGCTGCACGGACTTTCACCACTATTCGGAAGGGCTATACCGGACCCGGAAAGGCTCTTGGTTTCTGTCGGGAGAGGGCGGGCCGATGTCGAAGTATTCCCGTCCATTGGGAAGCAATTCGTGGGGCGGTGGTGACGGTCTGGAGGTGCTGACGGCGGAAGAGGCGATGAGATGGCTTGAGGAGCATGATTTCACGGACGAATTGGAAGAGCATTTTAGCGACCAGATTGAGGAGGCATGACCATGACGAACCAAGAATTTGACGAAAGAATGGCTGCGGAGCGGCAACTTGTGAATGACATTTTGAAACCCTTTTACGGGCTCAAGTATTTACTGGACGGTGAAATGAAAATGGTCAGCTCTGCCGATATTGCCGTGCTCATGGGTATGGCGCTTGAACGGGCGGAAAGCCTGGCCGATGGCGGGCAGTTTATCGAAACAGCGGCGGGATAGGCTTCATGAAATGACCCACAAGCCCCCTTGGAAGCCGGGGGCTTTTTAAGGCGCGAGCAGATTACTTTGATTATCAGGAGGGCGGCACGCCATGAAAAAAAATTTCTTGCTTCGGGATATCCCGTCGGCACTCCACCGGGAGCTGAAACTTGCGGCGGTGCGGCAGCAAATCACCATGCGGGAGTTGATCTTGCGCCTTATGGCCGATCACGTTGAAAAGAGGGGGGCGGGACATGGGCGTTAAGGTGCGGGAGAAACCGGCAGGAAGCGGCGTTTGGTGGCTGTTCATCGACCACAACGGGCAGCGTAAGGCGAAGAAGGTAGGCACGGACAAAAAGCTTGCACTGGAGGCGGCGAAGAAGATCGAGGCTAAGTTGACGTTGAAAGAATTCTCGATCAACGAAGAAAAGCCCGTCATTCCCACATATGGCGATTATGCAAAGCTGTGGCTCGAAACTCAAATCAAACCTTTCAGGAAGCCGACCACATATGAACGCTATCATGGGCTTCACCGGGATTACATTCTTCCCAGGTTCGGGAAAACCTCAATCGATGAGATCAAGCGGAAGGACGTGCGGGGCTTCCTTTCCGACCTGCTTCAAACAAAGCTCAGTCACCGAAGCGTTGAATTCATCAAGGACGTGTTCAGCGGGCCTTTCAATCTTGCCATCGATGAAGAGGTGATCCCGGCGAACCCATGCACGGGCGTCTTGAAGCGGCTTGGAGTGAGAAGCGACCGAAGCGGCACGGCGGACGTTTACGACCGGGAAGAGGTTGCGGTTTTTCTGGAGACGGCGAAGCATGAGGAACCGGCATTTTATTCCCTGTTTCTCACTCTCTTTCGGACGGGCGTGAGATTGGGGGAAGCCCTGGCGCTGACCTGGAAGGAAATTGACTGGCGCGGTAGTTTCTTCATGGTGAAGCAGTCTTTCAGGCGTGGCCGGATCGACACCCCAAAGACGGGCAAAACAAGACGTGTAGATATGACGGACCAATTGCGGGAAACCTTGAAGGCTTACCGGGTGACAAAGCAGAAGGAAAGCATGGCAAAGGGCATTCCCGCGAGTGATTACGTCTTTTCCGAACGGACGGGGCAGCCCATTTCACAAAACACCCTCAGACACGCTTTCAAGCGAACATCCAGGAAGGCGGGCCTTCGAGAGATCCGCGTGCATGACTCCCGGCATTCCTACGCATCCATTCTCATCAGTGAAGGGACTCCCATTGCCTATGTGAAAGAGCAATTGGGACACGCTTCCATTCAGATGACCGTTGACCGATATGCCCACTGGATACCCTCGGGAAACCACATGGTGAACATCCTCGACTCGCAACCATCCGCAACCTATACGCAACCACTGAAAATAGAAAAGCCGTAACTCCTGAGAATTACGACTATATTTGGCCTATGGTGCCGGAGGAGAGAATCGAACTCTCACATCCTTGCGGATACTGGATTTTGAGTCCAGCGCGTCTACCAGTTCCACCACTCCGGCATTTCCGCGCGAATATAGACGGACACTGTTTGGGGTGTCAAGGAAAATCCATGAGGAAAAACTGAAATAAAACGGTTGACATTCATCCCGGTCTTTTGTATTGATACACGCACTTCGGGGCTGTAGCGCAGTTGGGAGCGCGCTTGAATGGCATTCAAGAGGTCAGGGGTTCGACTCCCCTCAGCTCCACCAGAAAAAAGAGGGCTTGAGAAGATGATTCTCAGGCCCTTTTGTTTTCGATGAAATTCTGATGTGGCGGCAGAGAGTGATCTTCTCTAAATGCCTAACGTGAAGTGATACCAGGAATTCCTGTCGACGTGGGGGGCTGGGGGAGAAAAACCTCCGGCTACCCCATCAGCCTCTCCTTTTTGATCTGAGCTCTTCTTTGATGCGCTCTGCCACAAAGACTTTCAGCAACGATTGGTACGGAATATCCCATTCAAAGCCGGTGCATGCCGATAGTTTCTCAGGATCCACAGCTTCTCGCCTCGCCTGTGCCTTTATTCCAATCCTGTGTAATGATCATCCCATACAAAATTCAAGGGGTTTGGGAGGTGGTGCGACTCTGCTGCCGCCAAATGTGACAATCAGCAGTGATCATGTACTCAAGAATGCGCAGTCCATCTCGCGCTCCTCAATCCAGAGCATGATCCACTGCCCGAAGGGCATGGATTCTTGTCGTATCCAGGAGCGGAATTCCGCAGTCTTCGCTGCCCATCAGCATGGGGATCTCCGTACATCCAAGGATGATGCCTTGGGCTCCCCGTGCCCCCAGTTCTTCAATGACACCCTTGAATGCATTTCTGGACGATGGCTTGACCACCCCCTTGCACAGTTCATTGAAGATGACGTCATTGATCATTCCACGTTTCTCGTCGGGAGGAATGAGGACTGACAGTCCAAACTTTTGGGCCAGGCGCTCTCTGTAAAAATCTTCTTCCATGGTGTAACGCGTCCCCAGAAGGCCGACCCTGGTCAGTCCCTTCCCGACAATTGCATCGCCCGTGGCATCCGCGATGTGGATGAAGGGGACCTGGACCGCAGTTTCAATCCTGTCGGCAACCTTGTGGACGGTATTGGTACAAAGGAGGACGAGATCGGCGCCGCCGGCCTCCAGAGTCCTGGCGATTGCTGCAACGCGGTCTCCGATCCTATCCCACTTTCCTTCCCGCATCAGGCTCTCCACTTCGCCAAAATCAACGGAATACATCAAAATTTTGCCGGAATGGAATCCTCCAAGTCTCCGGCTCACTTCCTGGTTGATGATGCGGTAGTACTCAACGGTTGATTCCCAGGACATGCCGCCGATCAAACCGATAGTCTTCATGCCTCCTGCAGCCTCCTCATGAAAGTTTCTTTAGAATGCATTTCCCGGTTCCTCCAAGCCTCCAAGCTCTTTTTTCCCTTGCCTTGCCAGTATACTTCCTATTGACTGCCAATCAAAACGCATCTCTCGCTTTTTCGTGGTATAATTCGCAATTGTTTGATCGTTAGAAAGCCTGCTGCATGGGTCTGCAATTAAAGTCCGGGCGGCTTGCTTCACCAGGGAGACAAACGGGCATGCGGAAGTCAATGACTCTCGAGTCCATTCTCTTTGGAAGCTGACCGGTATGGAATAAAGAGTCAATTTTTACCGCGAGGATTACGGCGATGTCACAAGAGATCAAGCCTGCCGTCCGTAAAGAAGAGGTTTTCGATAAGCTGGAAATTCGGGTTGGGAGAGTCATCGAGGTAGAAATGGAGCCGTCCGCACCGAAGCCAAGTTATAAAATGCTCATCGACTTCGGTAAGTTTGGAAGGCGTGTCAGTGTGGGGCGTTTTACCCGGCATCCCATGGTAGAGGTAAAGGGCAGGCTCGTAGTGGGAGTGCTGAATTTTGAGCCCAGACCCATTGGGAATGTGATTTCCGAGGTTTTGGTGCTGGGGGTGCAGTTCCCGAAAGCGGAGAGCGGTGAGGCGACCTTCGTCTCCCCGATGGCCAATGCTAAGGTCGGAAGCAAACTGTTCTAAGTGGCAGAGGAAAACGGTGCACTTCTCCTTGAGTGCCGCATTGGAGGCTGAGCTTAAAAGGGGATGGGTGATATGTTCCAAAAACTGAGCGGGTGTTCCGGAAACGTCATTGGATTCAAGATCGGAGACCACATTACAGCCGAAGATGTGCTCACCATGAGCAGCATTATGGCGGACGCTATTGCTGCATCGGGAAAGATTCGGCTTCTGATCGAGATCGAAGGCTTCCGCCACATGGATGTAGAAGCACTCCTGGAAAAACTGAAGTTTGCCCGGGATCACTCCGAGGATATTGAACGGATGGCGGTTGTGAGTGATCGAACGTGGATCAAGGCCTGGCTGAAGGTGGGCGGCCTCTTTACGCACGCAGAGGGGGAGCATTTCAATCGATCCGACATGGAAGCTGCCTGGGATTGGATTCGTTCCTGATAGAGCACTGGCCCCGTAATGGGAGCAGGCTCGAGAAGACCAGATCCCCAATCATCGTGAATGATGATGCCTTGGGACGGCTACCGCTGGACGTGAGCTTGCCCCTCACGCATTGGAAAATCAGTCCCCGCAGCCTTCCAGCGGAGCTTGCCTGTCGGGCGATGGCGGGGATGTCTTGGGGATGAAGAAGGGATATACATGCTGTTGAGAAAATTGTCCGCCAGGCAGTTGGAGGCCATCGAAAAGCGGTTCCGTGCCGGCAAAGTGACGGATAAGGACGTTGAACATCTGATTTTTACGGTTCGTGCTTTCCTGGAAGAAAAGCCCCGGAGGGCGGAACCCACGCAACCCGTGAAGCGCTCCTCCGAAAGCGGGACGGTGCCGGTTGCTCCTGCCGTCGGTCGTGGGACCGCCACGGTGCAGGTTTTTACCGATGGAGCCTGCGAGGGCAACCCGGGGCCGGGAGGATGGGGGGCCATCGTGCGGATGAACGGAACGGAGAAGGAGCTTTCGGGAGGAGAGCGCCACACCACCAACAACCGCATGGAGCTCAGCGCCGCCATAGAGGCTTTGAAAATCCTGCCGCCATCTTCCCGGGTGGTGCTTACGACGGATTCCCAGTACGTCCAGAAGGGCATCACTCAATGGATCAAGAACTGGAAGAGGAACGGATGGATCAACGCGGCCAAAGAGCCGGTCAAAAATGCCGACCTGTGGAGAGAATTGGATGCCCTCTGCAGTGAGCATTCCGTCGAATGGCGATGGGTGAGGGGACACGCAGGGCATGCCGAGAATGAGCGCTGTGATGCACTGGCGCGGGAGGCCATCAGTAAGGCCCGGAGATGATGAATTCCGAATGTTGGAAAATAGCTGCTGGAGTGCTGAAAGTGCTCACCCTGCGGGGCATTGACCGCCGGAGATCGCATCTTAGTTTGTCGGCGTTAAAGAGCATTTCATCGGCATTCAAACACCACGAAAACAAATACGAAAGAGGAGGAATTTATGGCCGATACGCCAAAGGGTGCCATTTTGCAGAAAGATAAAACGACATACGCCATTGTGCCGAGGACGCCTGCGGGGCTGGTGACCGCCGATATCCTCGAGAATATCGCCAAAGTGGTTCGCAAGTACGAGATCTCCGTCGTCAAGATCACTTCCGGTCAGCGCATGGCCCTCGTGGGAATCAAGGGCGAGGATGTCGATGCCGTATGGAAAGAGCTCCAAATGGACGTGGGACAGGCCACGGAGCTGTGTGTCCATTATTCGCAGGCATGTCCCGGGACGGCGGTCTGCAAGTTTGGTGTTCAGGATTCCCTTGGCTTGGGCCTCGAGCTGGAAAAAATGTACGAGGGGATGCAATTCCCCTCCAAAGTGAAGTTCGGCGTTTCCGGCTGCCCCATCTGCTGCGGCGAAAGCTTTGTCAGGGACATTGGCGTTCTCGGCAAAAAGAACGGGTGGACGCTCATCCTGGGAGGTCATTCGGGTGGCCGTCCTCGCATTGGGGACGTGGTTGCCGAAGATCTCACCACGGAGCAGGTGCTGGCTCTCGTCAAACGCTCCCTGGAATATTTCAAGGAAAACGCCAAAAAGAAGGAGCGTATTTCCGCATTCATTGACCGCGTCGGGGTCGATACCGTGAAAAAAGCGGTGCTGTAGCACGCCTGTGATTGCCTTTCCCATCTTCAGTAATTAATTCAAGTGAAAGTTTTTTGTTCGATCCCTGTATCCGTCGCTATCAATTAGAGGAGAACCATCATGGCTTATACATGTAAAACTTGCGGCGCCGTAGCGGAAGAACCCGGTCATCTCTGCAACCCCTGTGGAGACAAGAAGAAGTGCAGCTTTTGCGGAGCCCCGGCGGTGGATACCGCTCATATGTGCAAAGACAAACTGGCAGCCATGAAATATGTCTGTGAAGGGTGTGGACGTGTGGCCATGGAAGCGGGCCACTTGTGCAAGGCAAAACCCATTGGATGATTTGAATGTTTTCAATACTGGAATGATGGACTTGCCGGGACAACGGCAGAGCCGGAATCAGAGGGCGAAGCCCGTGGGGATGATAACCATCTTGCCGGGCTTCGCCTGAGGAAGCCCATCCTCCCCTCCCATGAAGCATGCACTTTCTGAAAAATATCCTTCCATCTGACTCTCATTCGCTTTACCATCAACACGAAACGGTTTTACCCTCAATGTCAAACGGAGCGCGGCGATAACACTGCGAACCGCCTCTGCAGGTGCCCTGCCGTCGGGACTGATCTGACCGGGCGGGGTGCAGGGATTCGTTCTTTCTTAGGGGAGGTCTCTTATGACGCAAAAGCATGAGCCAGGTGAATGTCGGTGCTCCCGGGGACTGACGCGGCGGGGATTTCTTTCGACGGTGGGCGCCGGGGTCGCTGTGGCCTCGGCGGCCGGAAAGCTGGCTGCTCAACCGGCTGCATCCCAGGGAGCGGATGTCCTTCCTTCTGCCGAGATGACCCCCATCACCCTCAACATCAACGGGCGCACCCATCGGCTCCTCGTGGAGCCCCGATGGTCCCTCCTTTTCGTCCTGCGGGAACGCCTCGGGCTGACGGGAACGAAGGTCGGCTGTGAACGCGGCGAATGCGGGGCCTGCACGGTGCTCATGGACGATCTTCCCCGTTATGCCTGCATGACGCTGGCCGTCGAAGCTCAGGGAAGTGAAATTACCACCCTGGAAGGGCTCATGCGTGGGGAGGAGCTCGGGGGCGTCCAGCAGGCGTTCGTGGAGGAGGACGCATTTCAATGTGGCTACTGTACTCCCGGCCAGATCATGGCGGTGGAGGGCCTCCTGCGCGCCCATCCGGAGCCCTCCCAGGAGGAAATCCAGATGGGCTTGAGCGGCAACCTGTGCCGCTGCGGAGCCTATGTGCACATTTTCAAAGCGGCGGGGCGTGCAGCCCAGCTCAAGCGCGGTCAGTGAGGTGAGCCATGTCGAAGAAGGAGATTTACGCCGTGAAAGGGCTTTCGGTTCCCGAAACTCCTGCCTCCGCGCAGGAACCGAAGCCCTGGAAACAGACCCAGATGGTCGGCAAGGGAATCCCGCGCGTGGATGCTTACGAACGGGTGAGCGGCACGGCGGTATACCCGTCGGATGTTCTGCTCCCGGATATGATTTACGGGGCCGTTCTGCGGTGCCCCCATCCCCACGCCCAGGTGAAGAAGGTGGATGTGGAGGCGGCGAGCAAAATGCCGGGCGTGCGGGCCGTCATTACCGGTGATACGCCGGAAGCCCGTGTGGAGTGGACCTACTCCAAAGAGGCCAGGTCATCCCTTTTTGACCCCCACTGCCGTTTCGAGGGGGAGCCCGTGGCGGCGGTCGCCGCTGAAACCCCCTACCAGGCCGAGGATGCGTTGCGGGCTATCCGCGTCGAATACGACGTTCTGCCGTTTGTGGTGGATGAGCGGGATGCCCTGAAGGAGAACGCCCCCTCTGTCCACGGGGCCGGCAATGTGCTGAAGACGGAAAAGTACGAGCGCGGGCAGGTGGATCGCGGCTTTCGGGAAGCCGATGTGGTGCTGGAAGAAAACTACCGGACCGAGTGCCAGCTGCACACGCCCATGGAGCTGCACGGCTGCGTGGCTAAATGGGACGGGGACCGTTTGACCCTCTGGGAATCGACTCAGGGCGTCTATGCGGTCCAGGCCGAAGTGGCCGAGGTCCTGAAGCTTCCCCTTTCCAAGGTGCGGGTGGTGGGCCATTATATGGGAGGCGGCTTCGGAAGCAAGCTCAAGGCGGGCAAGTACACCGTCATCGCGGCCCTCCTGGCGAAAAAGTCCGCCCGTCCTGTCAAGCTTTTCCTGACCCGGGAAGAAACGTACCTGGCTGTTGGCAACCGACCTCCCAACAACATGCGGCTCAAAGCGGGTGTGAAGAAGGACGGAACACTCACGGCCCTCGATTTTTCCTGCACCGGCACGGGAGGAGCCTATCCCTCGGGAGGGACGTCCCTCGTGGACTGGCTCGTGCGGGACCTCTACAAGTGTCCCAACGTCCGGACGGAATGCACCGACATCGCCATCCACACCGGCCCGGCCCGGCCCTTCCGTGCTCCCGGCCATCCCCAGGGAGCGTGGGTTTTGGAGCAGATGATGGATGCCCTGGCCGAAGCCATCAAAATGGATCCGGTGGAATTGCGCCTGAAAAACATCCCCAATTTCAGCCAGGGCAAGGAGGGCAATCCCCCTTACTCCTCGACGGGTTTGAAGCAATGCCTGGAAGAAGGGGCCAAAGCGTTCCAGTGGAAGGTCGCCCGAAGCAAGGCCCTGGCGCCCGGGGAAACGGGGCGCATCAAGCGTGGCGTGGGGATGGCGAGCTGCCTCTGGGTGGTGGGAGGCGGATGGCCACCCTCGACGGTCATCTTGAAGCTTTTTCCCGACGGCAGCTTGAACCTGAACATGGGGGCAAGCGATATCGGGACGGGTACGAAAACGGTCATGGCCCTGGTGGCCGCTGAAGAACTGGGAATCCCCCTGGGCAAGATTGAGATTGAGCACGCCGACACGGGGACCACCCAGTACGCCACCCCCAGCGGCGGAAGCAAGACCGTGCCGACGGAAGCCCCCACGGTGCGGGCTGCCGCCATCAGCGTCAAGCAACAGCTGCTGGAGATGGCCTCTAAAGAGTTGAAGCTGGATGCGGCTTCCCTGGTCTTCCAGGAGGGGAGCATTGCGCCTGCCAAAGACCCTTCCAAATCCGTCAAGATTACCGATCTTTCCGAGCTCAAGAAGCGCGGTGTCGTGGTGGGAATCGGATACCGGGGACCCAACCCGGAAAATAAGGCTATCATCCCCTTTGCAGCCCAGTTCTGCGAAGTGGAAGTGAACACGAAAACGGGTGAGGTGAAAATCCTTCGCTTTGTCAGCACCAACGACAGTGGTCGTGTCATGGACCGTTTGACCTATGACAGCCAGGTCATCGGGGGAATCACCATGGGAATCGGGCTGGCCATGACGGAATATCGGGTATTGGACCGGGACCAGACGGGCAGAATGCTCAACCGGAACTGGCACGACTACAAGCTCCCCACGGCCCTGGATGTGCCCCTGGAGATGACCTCCCTCCCGGTTGACCGCGAAGATTCCCAGGCCAATTCAGTGGGCGCCAAGGGGCTGGGAGAGCCCGTGACCATCCCCACCGCTCCGGCCATCGCCAATGCCGTGTACAATGCCACGGGCATCCGCATCACGGAAACACCCATCAGCCCTGAAAGGCTCTGCCGCCTGTTGGCGGAGAAGCGAAAGGAGGGATGACCATGCTGCCGAACTTTAGCTATGTGCGCCCCAAATCATTGGACGAGGCTGTCCGGCATTTGGATTCCCCTGAAAACAGGATCCATGCCGGCGGCACGGACCTGCTGGGGTGTCTTCGGGAGAGGGTGTTCGGGGTGGCAAAAATCGTCAGTCTCAGCGGCATCCAGGAGCTGAAAGGGATCACTGAAACGGCGGAGGGGGGGCTGCGCATCGGAGCTTTGGCGACCCTCCGGGAAATCGCCGAAAGCCCTCTCATTCGATCCAAATACCCGGTTCTGGCCCAAGGCGCCGCGGAAGCCGCCAGCCCCCAGCTGCGAAACCAGGGAACCCTGGGCGGCAACCTTTGCCAGAAGCCCCGCTGCTGGTATTACCGCGGAGATTTCCATTGCCTGAGGAAGGGAGGAGACCTCTGCTATGCCATGGTGGGGGAAAATGCCTTCCACTGCATCCTGGGAGGGGATGCATGCTACATCGTCCATCCTTCGGATACGGCGCCGGCCCTGGTGGCGTTGGGCGCGACGGTGCGCATCACCGGAGCCGGCGGTCCCAGGACAGTTCCGGTGGAAGAGTTTTTCGTGCCGCCGACCCAGGACCTGACCCGGGAGACGGTTCTGGAACATAATGAAATCTTGACGGAAATTCTTCTTCCCCCGCCGCCTCAGGGACTGCGCAGCTCCTATCGCAAGGTGAGAGCCCGCCGTTCCTGGGATTTCGCCCTCGCTGGCGTGGCCCTGGCGCTGCAATTCCGTGGTGAAGAAGTGGCCGGGGGGCGCGTGGTGCTGAGCGGAGCGGCTCCCATCCCCTGGCGTTCCGTTGAAGTAGAGGAGGTTATCCTCGGAAAGCGGCTGGATGCCGAAACCATATCGGCGGCGGCCGAGGCGGTGGTCAAGAATGCGGAGCCCCTGGCTCAGAACGATTACAAACTGCCCCTCTTTCGAGCCATTGTGGAGGAAGAACTGAGCGCCATCGCCAAAGTTTGAGGGGGTTTTCGAACCGTACAGACGCACGATCCCGGCGGTATTTCCGGCCTGCCAGGCTGTGCCGTCGTGCTTTCAGGGAAGGTCCGCAGGAATTTAGAGGCGGGCCTTCATTTTGTTTTTGAAGGAGTTTCGTAATGATTCAAGGAATGATCGTTCTCGGAGCGGCGATCGGCATACTGCTCTGCTACATGGTGAAAAAAAAGGAGAGGTATTTCCGGCAGAAGCTTTTCAGCGAGTGCGAGGCCCAGTTGCAAAAAGGGAATGTGGAAAAATATCTTGCCACGGTCATGGAGCACAAAGAGAAATGGCTGCGCACCATTGCCCTCATCCGCAAGCCCTTCAACCGGCAAATGAACCTTGCCATTGAAACCCTGGCAGTGGTCATCGCTCTGCTTGCCCTGGTGAATGCCGTCACCAACTTCGACAAGATTTTCACCAGCGCCGTTCAGGGGGAAGCCACCATCGCGTTCCTCAGCATGATCCTGGCTTTCATTCCCAACGAATGGATGATTTCCAATGCCATTCAGAAAGATCTCAGCGCCGTGCTTCGGGAACTGATGGAGGCCCAGAAGAGCAACCGCCTGAAAGCCTATCTGGACGCGGCCAAGGCAAGCCATTGAAAGGCAGCTGATGTTGTCCTCCCACACTGGGTGGATACATCGTGCCCACCACTTTAAGACGAAAGCATCCCTCAGGGGGCAGTGCTGTTTCTCTGAAAAGTCCCTGCAGAGGGGGGCACATTTCATCCCTCGTTGTGGGCAAAAGCCCATGGGGGGTTGACTTAACCAACGTTCGTCATTCCGGCGAAAGCCGGAATCCAGCAAAATAAGGACTTTCTGGACCCCGGTTTTCACCGGGGTGACGTTAAGTCAACAACATTGCCCTCAGGAGGCTACCCGGCGCGTATGTCGGCGGGTATTCCGTCATTGGCCTCGGACATGAGGGCCGTGATCTTCCGCATGAGGCTCCGGGATTCCTCCTCGCAGCCTGCCACGTAAGAGGCCTCGCGGATGCCGGCCAGGTTGATGCGGATGTTCTGAATCGCTGCGATAGCCGCAGCGTGGGCGAGGGCTGCGGCCGCAGCGGCATCTCCCTGGGCGTGGGGATTGCCGTCCCGGAGGGCCCGCACGGTCTCCCTCAGCAGTTTTTCCACTGCCCGAAGGGTTTCAAGGGGGACCTGCGTAGCGGCCTTCATGGCTTCCCGGAGTGCATCGTCCCGGGTTTTCTTTTGTGCCTCGGTGCCCTGCGGCAGCTTCCATGCGGCCGACACCTTCAGATAGCAATCCGCATCCTCCTGGGCCAATCGAAGGAATAATTCCGCAAGTGAGTCCGCGCGCCTCCTGGTTTCTTCCATTTGAGGGCGAACTGCACTGAATCTATCCCCCCGTGCGGTGAGACCTGCCACCATGGCCGTCAAGGCGGCCCCCAAAGCCCCACAGAAAGCCGCTGCGCTCCCTCCCCCGGGTGTCGGGCGGGCTGACGCCAGCTCCCGGAGATACTCCCTGACGGAAATTTCCTGCATGCGTATCATGTCTTGGTTTCATTCCCTTCTACTTGATGCCGGCGATGATCCCCGAATCGTTGGGGCCTCTGAAGGAGAGGCGTCGCATATCCCTGATGCCGCATTCCGCCAGCATGTCCGTGATGTCCTGTTCCGAGTAGGCCTGGCCCCTGGGAGTTCCCAGCAGCATGTTGAGGGAAAAAAGAGCGGGGAAGATGGGGCCGTCCAAAGTGTTGTTCAGAAGGAACTCATGAACCATGATCAGACCGCCGGGCTCCAGGGCCGCGACCGCTTTCTTCAAGATCATCCGGCAGTCTTCGGGGCCTTCACCGTGAAGGATGTGGGAGAGCCAGGCCACATCATAAGATCCCGTGACCTCGTCCTCGAGATAGTTGCCCTCCTGGAAGGCGATTCGATCGATCAGGCCGAACTTTGCAACGGTCTTTTCAGCAAAAGGCCGCGTGGTGGGCAGATCGAAGATGGTGGCCCTGAGGTCCGGATTCTGCATGCAAAAGTGGATGGCGTAGGTCCCGGGTCCACCCCCCATGTCGAGGAAATGCTTTCTCCCCTTGAGATCGACGAGGGGAGTCAACTGGGGCGCAATGCTCATGGCCATGTTGAACATGCCGAGAAGGAAGCTCTCCCGCCATTCGGCATCGGCGAAGGAGGCTCGGCTTCTCACGGGCTTTCCCGTCATGATCCCCCGGTCCAGCTCGGCCCAGGAAAACATGAGATGGTGGTGGTGCATGATGATATGGCCGAGGTACTGGGGGGATTCCCTGGAGAGGAATTTCTTGCCTGCTTCGGTATTGGAATAGGTGTCGCCGGCTTTCGTCAGAAGCCCCATGGCTGCGAGGGCGTTGAGGAGCATGGCGAGAGCGCGGTCATCGGCTCCGATCCTCCCGGCCAGGGCCTTGCTGGTGAGCCGTTCGTTCCCAAGGGCCGTGAAGACCCCCAGCTTCACACCCGCGTGAAGGGTGCAAGTCTTCCAATAATAACCGGAAAGCTCGAGCAGCGCTCCCGGATTCCATTCGTGTGTTTCCATGAACTGTTTCCTCCTGCTGAATGTTTCGATGGATATGTTTTTGGCAAATCAGAACAGTCGGTTCCAACTATTCGTTCAGTTCCACTCGACTCAATATAGAAACGATTCGCTCAATCTCAATGCACATCGTCCGTCCATTTCTTCTGTTCATGATCCTGCACGGGTATTATGTTGCTTTGGCATTCTTTGCATCTTGATTTTTTTCCCGCTCAAGCACTCAAGTTCTTGAATAAGAGGAGCCTCCATGTATGGCCGATGAAGACCTTTCGAAGCTCCGCATCGACAAGTCTTCTGCACCTGCCCGCCGGGGCAGAAGGAAGCGCTATATCTTTCTGATCACGGGCCTTCTGTTGCTCACGGTTGCCGTGGCTCTTTATCGCGAGGGCCTGCTGACGCCCGCCATGAATGTTCGAGTGGTGAACGTCCAGAGACTTTTCCCCTCTCAGACCTTCACACTCCTCAATGCCAGCGGCTATGTCGTGGCGCAGCGCAAGGCGGCCCTGGCGAGCAAGATCACGGGTCGGCTCGTCTATCTTGGGGTGGAAGAGGGGAGTGTGGTGAAGAAGGGTGGCCTGGTGGCCCGCCTGGAAAACGAAGACGCCCAGTCTACCCGGGAGCGTGCCAAAGCCAATGTGGAAGTGGCGCGCCTCAACCTCAAGCAGGCCGAGGCGGAGCTTGTGGATGCCCGCCAGGCCTATGAGCGCAGGAAGAAGGTCGTGGCAAAGGGCTATGTGTCCGAGCTGGATGTCGATGCTGCCGAGGCACGCTACAAAAAGGCCGTGTCGGTGCGCATTGCCGAGGGCCTCGGGAGAATCGCCTGAATGCGACTGCTCTTTTTCTACAGCGTTCGAAACCTGCTGACACGCCGCCTGACGACGGTGCTCACCGCTTCGGGAATGGCCCTCGTGGTCTTTGCCTTCGCTTCCATTGTCATGCTGGCCGAGGGGCTTCGGAAGACACTGGTGCAGACGGGGTCCTTCGAAAATGTTGTTGTCGTTCGGCGCGGCTCCGGGTCGGAGGTCCAGAGCGGCGTGGAGCGGGACCAGGCGGCCATCGTGGAAACACAGCCGGAAGTGGCCATTGGAACCGACGGCAGGCGGTTGCTGGCCAAGGAGCTGGTGGTGCTCATCACCCTCGTCAAACGGGGGACGGAGAGCCGCGCCAACGTCGTCATCCGGGGCATTTCCGAGGCTTCCCTGGCGCTGCGGCCCCAGGTGAAGCTTATCGCCGGGCGCCTGCCGCGGCCGGGGCTCGCGGAAATCATGGTGGGGCAGAGTGTGGCCAAGCGTTTCAAGAATGTGGGACTGGGGGAAGAGATTTTCTTCGCCACACAGTCATGGAAGGTGGTGGGCATCTTTGACGCCGGGGAGATGGGCTTCAATTCAGAAATGTGGGGCGATGTGGACCAGCTCATGCAAGCATTCCGCAGGCCCGTCTACTCTTCCATTGTCTTCAAACTGAAAGGGACAGAGGCTTTCAAAGCGGTGCAGGAGCGCATCGAAGGCGATCCCAGGTTGACCCTGGAAGCCAAGCGCGAAACCCAGTACTACGAAGATCAGTCGGCAGCCCTCGCCAAGTTTTTGCGCATTTAGGGCATTTCTCTCACGGTCGTATTTTCCTTCGGGGCCATCGTGGGGGCCATGATCACCATGTATTCCGCCGTGGCCAATCGGACGGGAGAAATCGGAACCCTGCGAGCCCTGGGATTTCAGCGGGGCAGCATCCTCCTCACCTTCCTGCTGGAATCCCTCATTCTGGCTCTCCTCGGAGGGCTGGCAGGGCTTTTTTTTGCATCATTCCTGCAATTTTTCACCATCTCCACCACGAACTTCCAGACCTTTTCTGAACTGGCCTTCCGCTTCGCCCTCACCCGCGAAGTCGTCTGCGAGGCCCTCGTCTTTTCCATCCTCATGGGCTTTGCCGGCGGCATCCTGCCCGCCTTTCGGGCTGCCCGCATGAACATTGTGGAAGCCTTGCGAGAGGCGTGATGCAGGGAGCAGTGCGTTCTTTGGAGGCGGAAAAGGGACACGACGCCATGGCGTACGCTGATGAACGCTGACACTGGCGTGCGCTGACTGCCGCTGAACGTCTTTCGGTCTTTGCCACTGTTTTGGGACTTGTCGAATGGACCGCTATTGAGAAGAAACCTTCACGGAGCGCATGAAGGCAGCGTGCTTTCTGAGATCCCGTTGCAGGTCGTTCAGGGAGTCGATGACCAGGACCAGAGTGCCGGCATCGGACCAGCGGAAAAGCTCCATGGACGGTTCCAGGGGAAGCGTCACGCACCCGTGGGAACAATAGGGAGTTGTGATGTCTCCCGCGTGGATCCACACCGTGTCATAGATCCTGAGGGCCCAGGGCATCCAGGCAGGGCGGCCGTAGGAATTGGAGTAGCTTCGCGAGTAGTGGTCGGGGTCCTTTTCGAGGACCCGGTAGATTCCCGTTTGAGTGTCTTCTCCCGGTTTGCCAATGCAGATCTGGGTGTCTCCCCTGAGCGCACCCTTTTCGTACCAGCCGATGAAGAAGTTTTCCTTGTCGATGAGCACCAGCTGGGGAATGTCGCGGATTTCCGGGATGGCGCGCGGCAGGGGTGTCCAGTGGGCAAATGCCCTGAAGTTGTTGGGAACTTTCAGCGTACGGCCGGATCGAATGTCCTCGGAAATATAGTAGGGAGCCTTGGCGTTCATGCGCGCCAGGATTTCCTTGCACTGGTTGGGTGTGAGGTCAGGGTCCTTTTCGCAGGCCAGCATGATGTCGTCCTCCGTCAGGGAGCGTCGCGTCCAACCGAAGTCTGTGGGCTGGGAGGCGGGGGGGAGCGTCGGTTCCGGGATCGCCAGGGAAGGCTGTATCCGATCTGCCCGAATGGGCTGAGCATTCTGGCCGGCGCATCCCCAGAAGAGCGTGCACCCCATCAGAATCAAGAGAGATTTCCATCCCACCTTGTTTTGCCTCTGCTGCACTTTTCTGATCCTTCTCAATGATTTTATACGTACTTCGTAATGCTCCGGCGGCATCGATCATGCAATTTAGCAAATTTGATGAATTTGACATAAATTTAATGACAAGCGTTAGTGCGCGGAGCATTGTCGGGATGATGATGTGACCTCGATACGTTGGCTATCATTGGTCCGCCTTGCATTGTGGTCAGTGACCGCCATCCCTCAGCCATCCATGTCTTGGTCTGCCACTCGCTGTGGTTTGACCAACTTGTAGCGTGTTGCGGGGCCACGCCCTATCATAACAACAACCCCTCTTTTTACCAGTTCTTGCAAATCATATGCTGCTGTGCGTGTGGGAAATCCATTTCCCACGATTGTCTGGTATTCGGAGCGACTGATTTGGCCATTTTTAAGGAGAACGGGAAGGGCTTTTTTCTGACGTTCATTGAGTTGCACTCCTGGAGGAAGTGGATAATCATCCTCATTTACTATGCTGAACGAATGGGACTGAGTACTTCTCTCGTTTGAAGTGCTCATAAGCGTATTGCCCTCAAGTTCCAGGCGTATGTCCACCTCCTGGATCACTGAGCTTTCGGCCATGGCGACGGCACGGGTGATGCAGTTCTTGAGCTCTCTGACATTTCCGGGCCATCGATAGGTCTTGATCTTGTTTAGAGCCCCTCGGCTTATGTCCATATATTCCCTGTGCATCTCCCTGCTGGCTTCTTTTAGAAAATGGTCTAAAAGAAGCGGAACATCTTCCATATGGTCTCTTAATGCGGGGGTTCGAATGGTGACAACGTTCAGGCGATAATAAAGATCTTCACGAAATCGACCCGTTTCGACCAAATTCTTGAGGTCCTCATTTGTAGCGGCGAGAAGTCGAACGTCCACGTCATATTCCCGGTCGCTTCCGAGTGGTGCAACCCTTCGCATGGAAATAGCGCGTAGCAGGGTCTGCTGTACCTTGGGCGATGCCGTACCGATCTCATCCAAGAAAAGGGTTCCGCCGTCCGCAGCCAGAAAAGCGCCCTTCCGATCCCATTTAGCTTCGGTGAAGGCACCTTTTACGTGTCCGAAGAGCTCATCCAGGAGAAGACTCTCGTCCAAGGCACCGCAGTTAATGGAGACAAAAGGTTTGATCGATCGATGACTGATCCTGTGGATTGCTTCGGCAGTCAGTTGCTTTCCTGTCCCGGTTTCCCCGAGAATGAGGACATCGGCATCCACAGCACCGACCTTCAGAATATCGACCCTGAGCGCTTCGACAGCCGGGCTCATTCCCACGATCTCTTTGATATCATGAAAGCAAAAGTGCTGTTTGAGTGCCCTGATTTCTTCCTCTAATTTCGCCGTTTCGCGCTGAGCCGCTTCCAGTAGACTTTCGTCCTTTAGCCGGATCTCCTCAACCTGATATCTTATGGTCGCAAGCATTTTGTTGATGGAGTATTTGAGAAAGCTTGTTTCATAGTCGTGGTCGGAGAGGGAGATCTCGTCCATCTGACCCGTTTCTTGGATTCTATTTACTGCAGCTGCCAAGTCAAGGATAGGACGAGTAATGACTCGGCTCAGAATGTACACGAAAAGAGAAATGAGAAAAGTGGTGCCCAAGGCGATGATGAAGATCACATCCACTTGGCGATATCCAGCCCAAAGTCCCAACCTGCTACGATCCACAAGGCCGACACCCGCAAAAACGATTGGATCCATATCTGGTCCGGACACAAATCGTACGGGAGTATATCCCATGTAGAATGAATGGGCCATGGAAGGATAATTGGAGCCATCCTGCTTCAGAGTTATCAGTCCCGACTTTCCCTGCTGAACATCCTTTACCATTCGCCAATAATCGAGGTGCTCTGGGAATGGTCTGAAAGCACTGGGCAAACCGGGTTTTCCAAATGTTCCCGAAAAGCCGCTACGTGCTGTCTCGGTGGAGAGCTTTATGTCTTTTCCCACTGCCTCCTCCGACTGAAACCATGTCCATCCGTCCGTATCGAAGAAAAACGAATATCTGAGTTCAGGACTCCTGATGAATGCAAAAATTGGAGACTGGGTTGAATTGAACCGCGAGAGGATGTCCCTCAATTGGTATACGCTCACTGCAAGTAAAAGAACTCCATTGGGTGAGCCGTCTTCTTTAAGAACATGCGTGGCAAGACGAATGACTTTCTTGGCTATGTTTTCAGGGTGTGATAAGTCGGAGGTCAAAGGATAAACGCCTTCTATGACGGGAGAAAGCCAGACGCTATCCTTCTCCGATGCCTGCAGCTTCTCCAGCAGGTTTCGAGGGTCGGGACGAATGAGAGGGATATCCGTGTATGAAACCTTCATCATGGTTCCATCCTTTGAAACGAGATAGATTGATTCACTTATATTTTCTGATAGATAAGCCAGTCCAGCATACTCCCATCCCCTGATAGCTTTTTGAGATTTCCAAAATTCGATCAATTTCAGCTCAGTCACTGGTCCATGGCGCAGTTCCAAGAGGTCTTCCTTGCACTGGTTGAGAAAGATCTCCACTTCATGTCCCAAAGCAAGAGTTTGGAGACGAACATTTCTTTGTATGGCTTCATTCAGGAACTGGCTGGAAAACCAGTTTGTAATGAAGCCGGTTGCGATGAGAATCAGAATGGTGAGGGGAATCAGAGCAAAGAGGAGCTTCGTTCGAATGCGCAAAGAACGCAGATTGGAAATGCCAAAGAAACGGGGTTTCGATTCATTATAAACGTCCTGAAAGAAGCTCATGGGCATCCTTGGGCATTTCGAAGCCAACATTCAATTACCGCGTCACATCCCTGGGACGCGAACTTGCTGTCCAAACCAGAAACTCAATCCAGCAGGATATGTTCAAAATAATATACCATTCTTTTGCGCGATCTTCAAATGACTTGCCTGTTTCGACCTATTTTTGCCCTTTTTTCAGGATGGTTTTGCCAGATTCTGTTGTCTCTAAATTTATTCTGCGGGTGTACTGCATGATTATAAACTTGAACCATGCAGTATACCCTTTGGATAAGTTTTCTTCAAAACTTTTAAATATCTTCAATGAATAGGAATATTCACAAAAATATGAATCGAGCAATACGCCTTGGCGCACCAATTGCTCTTGATAATTAGGCAATGCCGTGGCCGAGGACGCATAAGCATTTTGAGGAGAAACTATGGCCTAACGAATCATTTCAAAGACAAGGGGGATAAAAATACTGGAGAGAACAAAGCCTAAAGATAGGCAGTCGCGAGTTCAGATGACTACTTCGGCAATCAATCCTTACGGAAGAGGACCTTATGAAAACACTATCTAGAAAAATCATTACGTTATGCACGATTTTCTATTTATCTATCACCTCTATGGGCTGGGCGGCAGGAGGCCCAGCCTCAATGCTTGTCGTTGTCGCCGATACTCGTCGTGTTTCAAGTGGAATCGAAAAGTATTTTGCCAATCTCTACAATACGAACATATTGCTCTTCGCTGTATGGGCAGTCGTACTAACCGCTCTTTGGGGCGTTATACTGGGTGTGCTCATGGATTTTATAATGTCGAGAACCGGTCTGGATTTGAAGTCACGCAAAATCATCGAACATTAAACCTCCAGAAAGGAGAGACAAAAAGATGGATGCTTCTTGGTTATATATGTATATGCCAATTGCCGGCGTGAATATCTTCTGGCCGGGTCTCGTTCTTATCGGATTCTCGGTCGGTGTTATCGGGGGGTTTTTCGGAATGGGAGGCGCCTGGATGGTGACTCCGGGGCTGAATATCCTGGGATTTCCCATGGCGTTTGCCATTGGAACGGACATCGCCCATATCGCAGGCAAGTCCATGATCTCGACCATGCGTCATTCAAAATTCGGCAATGTTGACTACAAGTTGGGCTTTGTCATGCTGGTCGGGACGATGGTGGGCATCGAATGTGGTGCTCAGATCATCATGTATCTCGAGCGGTTGGGCATGGTGGGATCCGTAGTGCGCTGGGTTTATGTAGGCTTTCTCATGCTGATAGCTTTCATGGTTTTTTACGATTATTTCAAAGCCGTTCAGAAAAGGAAGGCCGGTCAGGTTGACGGGGAAAAAGGTGCTGAAGGAATCACTTGGTACAAGACCTTCCATAAAATAAAAATTCCTCCCATGGTCCATTTCAAGACAGCCGGTTTCACCTGCTCAGCTTGGCTGCCGATTACGGTCAGTTTCGTAACAGGCGTCCTCGCCGGCTTCCTTGGCATCGGCGGCGGATTGCTCCGCATGCCGGCACTGGTCTATCTCATCGGGTGCCCGACGCATATCGCCGTCGGAACAGACCTCTTTGAGGTCATGATTTCCGGACTCTACGGTGCCTTCACCTATACTTTAAAGGGGCGCATTGAGCTCATAGCGGTGTTTGTAATGCTCACGGGTGCTGCCATTGGCGCACAGATAGGAACCGTCGCCACAAAATACGCCAAAGGTTATGGAATCCGAGTGGCATTTGGGTGTGCAGTGCTCGCGTGTATGGTTTCCATTATTCTCAAACAGTTCAACTACAGTGCTTCTGCCGCAGCTGTTATCCTCAGCGCCATCGGCATCATCTGTATATATATCATGGGAATAATGTTCAAAGGCGCAGCCAACGAGCTTCGGGAAAAGCGAATACGGGAAGATGCGGCAGCCGTCGTCTAAAGTTAACAGTACATGGAAAGGGAGCTGGTTATGAAACGATTACGTGCGAGAGTGCTTTCCAAATGCATGATTTTTGTCATTGCGTTCTTTTCCTTCATGGGTGTGGCGAGGGCGGCAGAAGTCAGCCAGGGAAAGTGCAGCATTTATAACAACGAAACCAAGACAATCACCATAGAAGAGTACAATTTGAACTTCAGCGAGAAGCATCCTTACGGAGAGCCTACGGGAGTGCTTTCCTCATACAATGTGAAAGATGCGGTTATCGGTATCACGCCCGAAGTAGGAGATATACTGCGAATCGCTTATGACGTGAAAGGGACCGAAAGACTGGCCCTTAAGGTGATGAACGTCTCCAAGCAAGACTTAAGGAAAAAGTAGACTCAACCGTGAGAGAATGGCGTGAAATGCCCTTCTGGGCAGGACGGGCATTTCACGTTGTTGCTGGCCATATCAGAGAAGCAATAGGCTCCACTGAAGGAAAGGAGACGCAGCGGGTATGAAAAATGTGTCCAATCTGAAGCAAAGAATTGCTGTTGTGGTTATGGATGTGCTGCTGCTGGCGGAGTTGACCTGCAGCATTTTCCTTGCCCAACAAGACATGGAAAATATGACCGCCATTTTTTTACGATCATTCATTCCCATGGCCCTCATTACCCTCGTTGTTGCGAAAATTTGCATTAGAATGTTGCGCTCGCGGACCAGCCAGTCCCACGAAATGATCGGTTGAATCCGTATAAAACTCAAGCCGTTGAAAGCATCGTGCGTCATTGACTTGCGATGATGGGGCAAACCATACTTTAGTAAAACCCTCGCCTTGCAGGTAGAGTAGTCTTTATGGAAACAAACGAGAGGATCAAACTTCATGGGATTTTGAGGTTAACGGGTATCGTCGTTATCCTCCTCGTGGGAGGATCCTTGTATCTTGGCATATCGACAGCACGTAATATGAGGGCGATCATCAGGGACCGGTACAATCAACAGCAATTGGTTTTGGCCAGAGCATCCGCTTTCATGGTTGAAGCAAGTTTTCGCAATGCCACCTCTGATTTGGCTCTTCTCAGTTCCTTCTCCTCCATCCAATCTGTTGATTTTGTATCCGATAAGGCCTTTTTTCTTTCTGCAATGTCCATATTAGGCCAGGATGACATCATTGAATTCCGCAAAGTCGACCCTAATGGCAATCTATTGTTTTTGCTAAACAAAGCAGGGATGGAACTTGGGTTTTCAGGTCGATGCAAGTCAGAGGACAAATATCTCGCATGGGCCTCGGACGTGAACAACCGCGGCAAAACGATGGGAAGCAAGGTTTACTGGAGTGATTTTGGAGGCGGCAGGCGATGCGTGGTTTTGGACCTGGTCATTGCCATCTATAAGCAGTTCACCAATGGGACGTATCCACATGAAGGCATCCAATTCGCAGGCTATCTTTGCGCCACTCTGGATGTTGGTGGGCTACTTCATCGGATCTGCCAACCCATCACGTCCGGGAAGACCGGATATGCCTGGGTGATCGATGCCTCGGGGAATTTTCTCTACCACCCGGAAGGATTCTTAGTCGGCGAAGATGCATTCACTATTCGCCACGCGAGCAATCTTGATGAATCCGTGATTCGAATCAATGATTTGCAGAGAAAAAACATGCGGGAGGGAAAGGAAGGCGTGGGGATATATTTTTCTGGTTGGCAGAGGAAGGGAGCAGAGCCAATCGAAAAAATCATTGCCTACACTCCTCTTCAAATACGCTGCCTTGATGTTTCGCACCAATGGTCTGTAGCTGTTGTCACGCCGGCGCACGAAATCGACGGGATGGTCAATTGGGTCTATGTGAAACAGATCCTGCTTCAGTGTTTGGTTGTCTTTATCATTGTTCTCTGCACCGTGTCGATATTGCTCTATGAAGTGCGATGGTCGGCCCCACTCGAGGAGCAGGTAGCTGTTAGGACAAAGGATATGAAGCGTTACATCAAAGAGCTGGAGCTTTCTGAGGCAAAATACCGTTCACTCGTCGAGAGCGCCGAGGACTTTATCTTCACGGTGGATCGTCATGGTACTATCCAAACGGCAAATGCCGAAATGATCAGACGTTTTAGCATTGATGGTGATCCATTGGATGGGCAGAAGCTCAGCTGCTTCATGGAAAAAGAAAAGGCTGATGAGCAGATGGACTTGATACGTAAAACTGTTGAAACAGGGGACGGGCAATGGATGGAAACGTCATTCAGATTTAATGACCGGAGCTGCTGGTTCAACATTCGTTACATTCCGTTCAAAGGAGGTGTTGATGACGGGAAACTTGCTCTGTGCATCGGAAGGGACATCACAGATCGGAAGAGGCTGGAAGAGCAGTGTATGAGGGACCAAAAGCTGGCTTCACTGGGGACGTTGGCTGGGGGTGTGGCCCATGAGCTCAATAATCCACTCGGTATAATTTTAGGCTTCTGTGAGCTGCTCCTCGAAAAAACTGAGCCAAAGAGTAGTGAATACGATGATCTGAAGACCATCGAAAAACATGGCCTGCATTGCAAGTGCATCGTAGAAAATCTGTTGCGCTTCGCCCAAATCAGTGAGGAAGAGGATGCATACTGTGACGTGAATGCCATAATCAGCGCGGTTCTATCTGACATGCGACCTGTCTTGAGTCAACGCGAAATCCAGCTGATTGTCGCACTGACTGACGGGCTGCCGAAAGCAAGAGGAAATCCAAGACAATTGGGACAGGCATTTTTCAATCTGCTCCAAAATGCTGTTCAGGCAATGAATGGGCAAGGTAAACTTGGCATTATAACAAGGCTGGGTGCTGACGCGCATCGACTGGAAATTTTGGTGTCGGACAATGGGCACGGAATCAGGGAAGAGTCCCGGCAGAGGATCTTTGATCCATTTTATACGACAAGGGATGTGGGGGGCGGAATGGGACTTGGCCTTTCAGTAACTCACGGGATCATCTCCAAATACGGTGGAACTGTCTCGTGCGAGAGCCATACCGAGGAGGAAGTGCGCGACAATCTGGGAACTACCTTCACGGTTTCTCTTCCGGTCACGGAAACCCTTCCCATGCAAATAAAACGTCGAACTTCTTGCGCCACGTGATAAATCAGGGACGAACTCGGAGAGGCAGTACCGAACCTGCCGCACCGACACAGTCTCCACTCAGTTTCAAAATATTACTGTGACAACCATGGGTTTCAGCGCTTACATATTCCAAAGGCCATGGGGAAAGGCATGGCTTCGATAACTCGAAACCATGCCTGAATGAGGAGAGTTTCTCGCGAGCCCCGAAGGTAGCAGCATATAACCATGCGAGACTTAAGTACCTGAGCATATATTTCTTAACATTTTGTCTTGCTGTCCGTTCGTCCTGAGCCTGTCGAAGGGCATGTCTGGTTGTGCCCTTCGACAGGCTCAGGACGAACGGTTCGTTTTGTTAGAAAACTTTTGCTAAGGTACTTAACTCTGGCGCTACAGTCACCCATTGTCCTTGAGGATATGCAATCTACGCGGCATTAGCTCCTCTCAATGTTGGGTGCCCTCAGATCTTTATTTCATGGCAGGACTTTTACAGGGGTTCCGACGTCAATGACTTGAAAAAGCTCGTCCATGATGCTGTTGCTGACGGCGATGCAACCCTCCGTCCAGTCCAGGCGACCTCCACCGCCGTGGATGAAAATGGCTCCCCCAAGGGTGGTGTTAAAGGGGGGGAGGGTCATGCATTGATTGGCTCTAACGATCTCATTGTACTGGTCCGGGGAGATGCGTCCCTCTCGGAGGGCCTCCTCGGCATGCCTGAAATTGGGGTAGTTCAGCCCGAGGGATTTGTAAAATTTACTGCTGCCGTTCTTCTTGCAGATAATGAATTCCCCTTCCGGGGTGCGCCCGTCTCCGCGATAGCTCTTGTCGCCTGTGGGATTGGGTCCGAGTCCGACTTTGTAGTCTCTCACCAGAATCCCCTCGTTGATGAGCAAAAGCCGTCTGTCTTTTTTCAATACGTAGATTTCCGGCTTGGAAACCGCAGACAGGGGCAGGTCGTAATTGACTCCGCAGTAAGGAACGCCTTCAAATTCCGGGATGAAGGTGCTGGGCGGTGGGAATGTACATTTGGTGAGGGCGGGCGGTTTGCTCACGGACGTACAAGAAGGCAGCAACAAGACAAGTGAAAAAAAGAGTGGCAAAACAATCCTGGATTTTTTCCTGCGATTCAACGGGCTCCCTTTCATCTTTTCTTCCTCACTCATTTGTGTTTCCGACTGGAACACTCACCGGCAGCAAACATGCTCCCTACCAAATCGCTGACAGAGAAAATTGCAAAATGCGCGCCTCATTTTGTGCTGGGGGGGCCTGAAGCCTTTTGGGGAGCGGATCCCGAGGGCGAAATCCTTTTACACCCATTGAGGTCCGTCTGTAAATCCTTCAGTGATGCCGTAATGAGGACTGCCGTTCCTATCTCCGCCCACCTGAAGAGTGCTTCGGCGGAGGCGAACGGAAGATTGATGCAGCCGTGGGAAGAATAACCTCCCACGACATCCCCTGCGTGAATCCAGATATTTTTGTAGACCTTGAGGGCCATGGGCATGGCTGCCGGCCGGCCATAGGCATTGGGATAACTCTGAGAGACGTGCTGTTCATCCTTTTCCTCCACTTTGTAGAGGCCTCTCGGAGTCCATTCAGATTTTTTCCCGATACAGACGATGGTGTCCCCGACGAGCTTTCCCTTCTCGTACCATCCGATGAAGGGAATATTTTTCACCACCAGAATAAGTTTGGGAAATGTTTTAATACATTCGATGCGGTCCGGCAAGGGGGACCAGGTCTTGAAAGAATGAAAATCCAGGGGTACCTTCATGGGGCGCTTTGCTTTGATGTCCCGGGCTATGTAATAAGAGGCTTTCCCGTTGAGGCGCGCCAGAATCTCAAGGCATGTGAGTCGGTTCAGTTCCGGATCTTTCTGCCGGAGCTTCTGAAGCTCTGCTTCGGTGACAACCCGCTTTTTCCATTGCTTCTCGGGGGCTGCTTTCTTGACGGCTGCCTTGGGAGGAGAGGCCTGGGGCGTTTTGGTCAGGTTCTCCTTTTCCTCCTCGGGATGGGGCCGGTCATAGATCTGGTTGAGATTGACCTGCTTTGGGGCACAGCCGCACAGCAGGATGCAGGCAAGGAAAAGCCCCGTCCAAGCCGGCCTCAAGAGAAGGCATAACCGTCGATTCGTATCAACCATCCTGTTCAGCTTCAATTTTACTCGTTCTGCCAAAGCGCAAGACGAAGATCCTGTCGGCGGTAAGCCCTACCAGAGAATCTATCGACTTTCAACGATTAGATGGTAAAAGCTTGATTCAGTCGTCGAAATTTTCTATTCCCGTCGGTTTGAAGGATGCGGACGGAAAACGCACCTGAACGACGGGTGGCAGTAGGGTCAAAAGCGAATGAAGCGCATGGGGCCTGAACAGACTGCATTGTTCATGGCTTAACCAACTTTTGTCATTCCGGCGAAAGCCGGAATCCAAGAAAATGAAGATGTTCTGGCCCCCGGTTTTCACCGGGGTGACGTCGAGTCACCAACCTTGTGAACAGACAGACCAACAGGAAAGGGGAAGATCTTTGGCCGTGACCATGGAACGTCTTGAAAAACAGGTTCAATTCGTCATTGAAATTGACAAGCTGAAGCAAGTCGTGAGGCAGACGCTGCTCACCGATGCCTCGCGCCTGGAAAATTCCGCCGAACATTCCTGGCACATTGCCGCCATGGCGATCCTCCTTCACGAATATGCGGCGGAGCGGGACATCGACGTCTTTCGCGTCGTCAAAATGCTGCTGATCCACGATCTCGTTGAAATCGACGCCGGAGACACGTACTGTTACGATATAGAGGGTCATGCGGACAAGGCTCAGAGGGAGCAGGCGGCGGCGGACCGTATCTTCAATATCCTGCCTGCTGATCAGGCAGTTGAGCTGCGTGCATTGTGGGATGAATTCGAAAGGGGACAGACCCCTGAATCGCGATTTGCCGCCGCTCTCGATCGCCTGCAGCCCTTGATCCACAATTACACCACGGGTGGAAAGATGTGGCAGCACCACGGAGTGAAGAAGGACCTGGTGGTCGCACGGAATCGGCACATGGAACTGGGCGCCCCGACGCTGTGGAAGTACGCTGCGAAGCTCATTGACGATGCGGTCGCCGGAAATATGCTTTGGGAGTGAGCAATACCAATGGAGGAAGATATACGCATTTAAGGATTGAAAACTTTGTTCTTGTAGGAGCGGCATCCTGCCGCGACAGGTGCCGGCCAGTCGCGGCAGGATGCCGCTCCTACAAAAGACAGGAAGCTATAGAATCGAAAGTTTTGTACCTTATCGAGTATACGTAGAGGAGATGATGATGGGTGCTATTACTGTAGTGGCGCAGCTTAAGGCGAAAAAAGGGATGGAAGACCAGCTGAAACAGGAGCTCCTGTCCATTGTGGAACCCTCCCGTTCCGATGTCGGGTGTCTGAATTATGATCTGCATCAGTCGCTGGAGGACACGACTTCATTTCTTTTCTATGAGAACTGGACCGGCAGGGAAGCTCTGAACGCTCACCTGGGAACAGAGCATATGAAAAAATTCAGGGAAAGGGCTGAAGGCCTGATGGCCGAGCCCACCCGGATCAGCCTGTGGGAAATGAAAAGCGAAAAGTGTTGAATAGCAGGCTAAGGACTGCAGGGATGTGGCGCAGCCTCAAGCATACAATGCTTCCCCGCAGGTCCTCCGGAAGCGCAGGCACCTTCTCGACGAGCACCACACGGAAGGGCAATCTGCAGGAAGCGCGTACTCGCGCGAAGGTGGGAATTCATCGAACATTGCGACGGAAAATTTCAATAGCATTGGTATTTCTACTGCTCTTTCCATGCGTGATGCTGTTGGTACTGCGTGTGGTTCCCCCGCCCTTCAGTGCATTCATGGCGGAACGATACATAGCCGGGATGCTGGAGGAGAAGAAGGGGAGAGGAATGCGTTACCAGTGGGTGCCGCTGGATTCCATTTCTCCCCACGTCGCCCTTGCCGTTGTGGCGGCGGAAGATCAAAAGTTCCTGCGTCATTGGGGCTTCGATTTTCAATCCATCCGGCTGGCCCTGGAAGAGGGGGCGGATGACGGGCAATATCGGGGTGCGAGCACCATCACCCAGCAGGTGGCCAAGAATCTTTTCTTATGGAACGGCAGGAGTCTCATCCGCAAAGGGCTGGAAGCCTTTCTGACGGTGTGGGTGGAAGTTTTGTGGCCTAAAAAGCGTATTTTGGAAACCTATCTCAACATTGCAGAGTTTGGAGAGGGAATTTACGGCGTCCAGGCGGCGGCGAAGGTTTTCTTCAAGAAGCAGGCTTCGCAGCTCAGCAGGCGGGAAGCCTCCCTGCTGGCCGCAGTCCTTCCAAACCCGGCAAAGTACAGAGTGCCGGCCCCAACTACCTATGTATTGAAACGATCCCTGTGGATTCAGAGGCAGATGAAAAACCTTGGGGATGCTTACCTGAGGAACGTCACACAGTGAACAGGGAACAATCAGGCGTAAAGGTGCTGGCTCTGACCTTCGGGGAGTTGACCACGGTCCTGCAGCAGCGTTACGGGAAGGGGGCTTATCACGCCGCCGCCCTGTATCGGGAGATCTTCAAGAGGGGCAGCATCTCGCTGAAGCACCTGCCCGAGTTTTCCCGTTCCCAAGCCTTCGCCCGGCAGCTGGAACGTGACCTGGAGCTTCCTGCCTGCCGCATTGTCGCCCAGGAGGAAAAAGGGGTTTTGAAGTTTGCGTCCGCCCTGTCCGATGGCGGCTGCATCGAGTCGGTCATCATCTCCGCGCCGGGGCGAACGACGCTTTGCCTTTCATCCCAGGTGGGCTGCAGGATGGGTTGCAGGTTTTGTGCGACGGGGGAAATGGGGTTTGTGCGCAACCTGGAGCCTGAAGAAATCGTCTGGCAGCTCTTTGCGGCTCGGTTCCTGCTGGGGCGCGGCATCGACAACATCGTGTTCATGGGCATGGGAGAGCCCCTCGACAATTTCGAGGCCGTTCTGCAGGCCATGCATGTGCTGAACGACCAGCGCGGTTTTAATGTGGCTTACAGTCACATGACCCTGTCGACCTGCGGCCATGCCGACGGCATTCGAAGGCTGGGTGCGCTGCACCTGCCGCAGCTTCGCCTGGCGGTCTCCCTGAACGCGGCCAATGATGCGCTTCGCAGCCGGCTCATGCCCATCAACACGAGGTATCCGCTTATCAGGCTGAAGGAGGAGCTGCAGGAATTTCCTCTCGGTAGAAAGGGCGTCCTGTTCATGGAATATGTCCTGCTCCGTGGGGTGAACGATTCCAGGGCCCATGCCCTGGATGCGGTCCGCTACCTGGAGGGCCTCCCGGTGCGCGTCAATGTGATTCCTTACAATGGAGGTGCTGCATCGGCGTATGAACCGCCCTCCCGTGAGCATGTGCACCGGTTCTGCCAATGGCTCGGGGAGGAAGGGATTTTTGTCTCTCTGCGTCGATCCCGCGGGGGAAGTATTCGAGCGGGTTGCGGGCAGCTCGGCGCTTCACTCGCTGCAAGTGGATGTTCGGTTGAGGATGATGGGTGTTGTATACGCACTGAGGATTGAAAACTTCTTTTTTGTAGGAGCGGCATCCTGCCGCGACCGGCTCATCGTCGCGGCAGGATGCCGCTCCTACAAAAACAGGGAACCGTCAAATCGAAAGTTTTTTACCTCACCGAGTATAACGACAACGATTGATATGAGAAGGGGGAACTGCGTATGCTGGTCAAAAACTGGATGAGCAAAAACGTCATCACCATCGACATCGATGACTCCATGTCCCATGCCCTGAGCCTCGTCAAGGAGCACAAGGTCAACATGCTGCCCGTCATGAGCCGTGGAAAGCTGGCGGGCGTGGTGTCCGAAACAGATCTCAAGAGGGCTTCCGCCTCCGATGCCACCACGCTCGATGTTCATGAGCTCCTCTATCTCATGTCCAAGCTGAAGATCAAGGATATCATGACGAAGAATCCTGTCACCATTCCCGTCGATTATACCGTGGAAGAAGCTGCGGAGACCCTCATTCGAGAAAAGATTTCCGGGGCTCCCGTCGTGAACGAAAAGAACGAGCTGCAGGGAATCATTACCCGTGATGACCTCCTGAAGGTGCTGCTCTCTCTCAGCGGCTTTGGAAAGAAGGGGGTCCAGTTCGCATTTCAGATCGAGGATCGTGCCGGCTCCATCCGGAATCTGACGGACACGGTCCGGCAATACGGGGGGCGTATTGCAAGTATTCTGGGATCTTACGAAGGCGTTCCGGCGGGCTTTCGAAAGGTCTACATCCGGGCCTACGACCTGGACCGCAGCCGTCTGCCCCAATTGAAAGAAGAGCTCAAGAAGCGCGCGACAATGCTCTACACAGTGGATCACCGGGAAGACAAAAGAGAATTTTTCGTGTGAAGAAATGTCGAGACTCGGGTGGACAAGGGGGCGTGCAGAGTGCTGCGCGCCCCCATCCGTTCAAATCCCGAGAAACGCTTCCTTCACTTCCTCGTTGTTCAGCAGCTCCGTTCCCGTACCTTCCAGGACGATTCTTCCATTGGTCAATACGTAGGCTCGATCGCAAATGGCCAGCGTTTGTTTGACATTCTGCTCCACCATGAGAATCGTCAAGCCTTCATCGTGAATCTGGCGTGCCAGGCGGAAAATATCCTGCGTCAGCAGAGGCGAAAGGCCCAGGGAAGGCTCGTCGAAGAGGATCATTTTGGGGCGGGACATGAGCCCACGGGCGATGGCGCACATCTGCTGCTCTCCTCCCGACATCGTTCCCGCCAATTGCTTCTGCCGCTCGCGGAGCCGCGGGAACAGCTCCATGACCCATTCCATGGTCTCTTTCCGACGCCCCCTGGCTTCCGACCTCAGGGATCCCAGCTCCAAATTTTCGCGCACGGTCATTTCCGGGAAAAGCTGTCGCCCTTCGGGCACATGGGCGATGCCGAGATCGATGATGTGGTGGGAAGGCACCTGGTCGATGCGCTGATCCTCGAACCACATGGCACCGCGGGTGGGCTGGATGAGATTGGAAATCACCTTCATGATCGTAGACTTACCGGCGCCGTTGGCTCCCACGAGGACGATGAATTCCCCGGCTTCCACCTTGAAGGACACATCCCAGAGCACCTGGACGTCGCCGTAACCTGCATCGATATGTTCTACACGCAGCATATCTCTATTCCTTTCCCAGGTATGCTTCAATGACGGCATGGTCGTTGGCGACTTCCACGGGGGTTCCCCGGGCGATGTCCTGGCCGTAATTGATGCAGAGCAGCCGATCGCAGATGTTCATGATGACGTGCATGATGTGCTCGACGATAATGATGGTGATGCCGGAATCACGGATTTTTCGGATGAGCTCGGCTCCCGCCGTCTGTTCCTGGGGAGTCAGCCCGGCCATGGTTTCATCCAGGAGCAGGAGCTCCGGGCCCGTAGCGAGGGCACGCCCGATTTCGAGCCTCTTGCGGTCCCCGATGGTGAGGCCCTTCGCGGGATAATCCTTCTTCTTGAGCAGCTCGCAGAACTCCAGGACTTCCATGGCCTTGTCCATGGCTTCGCTCTTTTTGCCCGTTCGGTTGAAGGCCGAGGTCATGACGTTTTCCAGGACAGACATGCGTCGCAGCGGCTTGACCACCTGGAAAGTCCTCCCGACTCCCAGCTTGCAGATCTTCCATGTGGGAAGACCATTGATGGGAGCTCCTCGAAAAAGGATCTCCCCGGCGCTCACGGGGTGATAGCCCGTGATCAGGTTGAAAACGGTTGTCTTCCCCGATCCGTTCGGCCCGATGAGTCCGTAGATTTCGCCTTTTTCCACCTGGAAGCTCAAGTCGTTCACGGCCGTCAGGCCACCGAAGTGCTTGGTGAGATGACGTGTTTCGAAAAAGCTCATGATCAATTCCCGTCATTTGCTGGAAGCATTGGATTTTTCCTGGTCCACAGGCGCTGAATCTTTGGCCAGTCCCCCACGATGCCGTTGGCCATGTAGCGGATCACGAAGATGACCAGGAGCCCGAAAACCAGGACGTGGGATTCGCTCACCCAGGGCGGGAACAGCCCGAAAAAGGCGCTCCGGAAAGTCTCCTGCAGCAGGACCATGATGAACGCCCCTGCCGGTGGCCCCCACAGGGTTCCGACTCCTCCGATAATGGCTACGAGGATGGCCATGATGGACACGTCATGGAGGGAAAAGACCACATGGGGATCGATGAAGGCCATGTAGTTCATGTACAGGGTGCCCGCCAGTCCGGTGAAAAAAGAGCTCACCATGAGAGAAAGGCTCTTGTAGCGAAAGGCGCTGATCCCCATGGCTTCAGCGGCATCCTGGTCTTCGCGGATGGCGACAAAGTAGTAGCCCCATTTGGACTGCATGATGCGGTGAATGGCGTAGACGCTCGCTCCAGCCAGGAAGAGCGCCAGGTAGTAGTAAGGAATTTTGCTTCGGAAGGTCTGAATGATGAGGATACCCTCCATGCCCTCCGTGAGACTCCTCCAGTCCGTTGCCACCAGGCGGAAGATTTCGCCGATGGCGATGGTGGCCAAGGCGAAGTAGGGCCCCCGGAGCCGGAAGCAGATCCAGCCGATGACCAGCCCCACCAGCAGCGCCACGGGGCCTCCCAGCAGCATTCCCCACCACGCGGAAATCCCCAGCTTGGAAGCGCACAGGCCCGCCGTATAGGCACCCGACCCGAAGAAGATGGCATGGCCGAAGGAGACCTGCCCGGTGTAGCCGGCCAGAAGGTTCCAGGCGGACCCGATGACGACCCACATGAGGGCGATGATGAAGATATGCCGGTAGTAATCGGAGGGCACGACCATCGGGAAAGCGAGGAGAAGCACTATAACGATGAGCGTCGACCAGCGCGGTAATTTCATAGGTTTCCCCTCCTAAATTTTCGTCAGAGTCTTCAGTCCTCCGGGCAGGAAGATGAGGACGAGGAGGAAGATCACCATGGCGACTGCATCTTTCAAGGCCATGGAGATGTAAGTGGCTCCCAGGGATTCGGCGATTCCCAGCACGACGCCCCCCACAATGGCTCCCACGGTGCTTCCCATTCCGCCCAGCATGGTGATGACAAAGGCTTTCAACGTGAAGGGGCCTCCGATATCCGGAAACAGGTAAAAGATGGGCAGCAGGAGCGTGCCCGCAGCGGCCACCAGGGCAGACCCCAGCCCGTAGGTGAGGATCGTGATCCATTCGGCATTGATGCCCATGAGGATGGCGGCATCCTTGTTCTGAGCCGTGGCGCGGACGGATTTGCCCAGATCGGTTTTCAGGAGAAAGAAAAAGAGGACGGCGCTGAGGAGCACCGCGATGCCGAAGGCGACGATCATGGGAACATTGAAGGAAATGCCGGAGATATAAAGGGTCGCATTGCTGTAGACCGTCTTGACGGACCTGTAATCGGAATGAAAGATGAATCGAATGATCTCCGTCAGGACCATGGCGAGGCCTACCGTCATGAGGACCTGGTTTTCCGGGAGGATGGAGTCCACCTTCAGGAGGGGGTTCAAGAGATATTTCTGAATGAGGGCACCCAGGGCGAAGAGAACCGGCATGGCGATGAGCAGGGAAAAGTAGGGGTCCAGGTGCAGGTATTCATAAAGCATGTAGGTGATGTACATGGCCACCATCATCAACTGGCCATGGGCCAGGTTGATGATCTTCATGACGCCCATGATCAGCGTCATCCCCAGTCCGATGAGGGCGTAGATCCCTCCGATGAGAATCCCCGACACGAGCGTTTGGATCAGGACGTCCATACGGTTCAATCCTCTCCTGCAAAGGGGAAAAGAACGCAGCGGCCTGTGCGCCGCCGGGTGCACAGGCCGTTTATGAGAATCTTATTTCCAGACTTTTTCCCAATCGATGGGAAAGACATAGGGCTTGGATGCGACTTCTTTGGGCCAGACGAGCTCCAGCTTGCCGCCGGACCATTGCACCAGGTAGGTGGGGAGTTTGTTCTGGTTGATCTTTTTGTCGTAGGAGATGAATTTCACCGGACCAAAAACGGTCTTGATGTCGGTGGCGGCGAGTGCCTCCCGCACGTCCTTGGCCTGGAGGGACTTGGCGCGCTTGAGGGTATCCGCCATGACGTACGCCGCCGCATAGGCTTCGGCGCCGTGATATTCCGTCTCCTTGTTGAACTTTTTCACGAACTTTTCATAGTATTCCATGGCGCCGGGGTAGGGGAGCGTCTGGTACCAGAGGGTCGCCGAAAAAACCATTTCCGCTGCTTTCCCGGCGTTCTTGGCGAATTCGGGAAGGGTGAAGCCCGCTCCACCGCCGATGAAAGCCTTCGGCATGATGCGCAGCTCCATGGATTGCGTCATCAGGAGTGCTGCATCCATGACGTAGGAGATCATGTAAACCAGGTCCGGGTTGGCCTGTTTGACTTTGACCAGCAGCGGCTTGAAATCCATTCCGCCCTTGGAATACCCCTCCGAAAGGACGACCTTGATTCCCATCCGGTCACAGGTTTCCTGAAAGCTCTTGGCCCCTCCGGAGCCGAAGGCGCTGTCTTCGAAGAGGATGGCGGCCGTTTGAGGCTTGACGACTTCCGTCAGAAAGGATTCCAGGCCCGTAGGGTATTCACTGACCGCCTGATTGAGCCGGAAAACATAATCCCAGTTCTGTTCCGTGATCTTGTCGGCCGAGCCGGTATTCACGAGAAAGGGGAGGCTGTTCTGTTGGGCGACGCCGGAAATGGCGAAGGTTTCCGAGCTCCCGTACCCGCCTCCCAGCATGACCACCTTGTCCTTGTTGATGAGCTTTTCTGCAGCCGAGCGGGCGACTTCAGGTTTTCCCGTGTCGTCTTCAAACAAGAATTCGAGCTTTTTCCCATTGATGCCGCCTGCCGCATTGATCTCTTCCAACGCCATTTCAAAAGAGTTCTTCTCGATCTCTCCAAACGCAGCCTGGCCTCCCGTGAGGGGCAGAATGATACCGACCTTGATGGTTTCTTCAGCCTGCGCCGGCGTCCAGGTCAGGGCAAGCGCCAGGAAAAAGACCGTCAACACAACTGCCAATCTTCTCATGTCATTCCTCCATTCATGGTTGTTGGACTGCATCAGGGGACTTCCTTCCGATGCGGGGTGAAGCACACATCGATTCGGGCCACCGCAGGACGGCAGGGAGGATGGAGGGGGAGCGGGCGAGCAGCAGCAAGGTCATGAGCGGGTCAGGGAGTCGTTTGCAGGACGTGCCCAGCGGATTGTTCGTGAACCCGGATCAGGAAGCATCTTAGCCGAAGAAGGCAGCTCTGTGAAGTACAATGCGTTAAAAATGTTTCATAATGACAAAAAGGCAGGTTGAGGAGAACAGAGCGGCATGATAAAGAATGGTCGCATTCTTTTGCTGCAGAACTTGTATTTCTTGAAAGCGGGATGGCCGGAGTAAAAGGATTCTGACCAGAGCTCAACGGGTGCGGAGGCTTCACCAAGGATGGATGACGCCGCAGTTGGAATGCGGGTAACCTTCCTCTAAGAGGCTGTCTAAAAAATGAGTCAATCACTCTGGGCATGCACCTTGTTTCGTCATTCCGGCAGTCTTTCAGCCGGAATGACGAGGAAACGAATTTCTAGACAGCCTTTAAATTTTAGACGCTTTTCCCACGGAAAGGTTCGAGAGATGCCGGAGAGAGCTCATGTCAGAGTACTCCGTTAAGAATATCTGCATTTCCAATATGGTGGATGGCCTGCGCAAAGGGCTGTCGCTCTTCTCGGGACCGAGTCGCGCCGCCCTCCTTTATTCCGTCGCCCCCGAGGATTCCATCCGCATCTACGATCCCCAGGACCTGCTTCGCGGGCATGAGCCCAAGCTCCGGGAGTTGTACCTGGATTCCAATGCCTGGCGGACCGGCACCGTTGCCGCAGGCAACATGAAACGGTTCGGGCATATCCATCCCGAAAAAAATCTCCAGCTGACGGGCTTGATTTCCTGCGGCGGGAGGAGCCATTCCATTTCCTACCAGATGTGGTTTACGGATCACCATCCCGACATGTGCTCGGTTGCCCCCACGGAGAAGTGGCTGGAATATGCCGCCTGGCTGCTTTCCCATGAATTTGCCAACGACTGCGCCTTTTATACCGGCACCTCGAGATATGCTCTGCGCGAATATGCGACTCACGCCGTCCGGGATCATGTCATGGATGAGCTGAATCTCCTGCTGGGATGGGACACCTATTTCAGGGTTTTTCCCATCCTGGATGTCGTCCTGGAAATCTCCAAGACACTCGAGGAAGGGGCCTGGCCCCATGGGAAGCTCGTGTTTGTACCCTTAACGGTCCTTTCGCAGATGCACTTCCTGGTCCGCTTTCCACCCCTGGAGCAGCCCGGACTCCAGAACTTCAAGCACGTTCGCAAACTCCTCGTGGCCGTGGAACATTCCGAGCGCAAGCTGGTGGCTGCGGGAAAGAGCATCGTGGGAATTGCCACGGGCGAACTGCCCCGCTGCCGCCTCACGGCGGATTTCAAAATGGGTTACGGATTCTTGAAGCTGGGAGGGCAGTCCATCTGCAGTTTTTCCGACGGGAGCTTCCATTCCACGACACGCAAGCCGAATCTCGTTCAATTGGAGGAAGCCCTGCTGGGGTGTCAGTTCGACTCCTCATCCACTCACATTCTCTTCAAGATCGTCTCGAGCATCGTGCAGAAGGCAGGAGAGCAGAAGCACGGCTGCACCCTCGTCATCGACCTCAATGATCCCCCGCTGGAGATCCCCGGACAACCTCTGGAGCATCCCATCGACCTGCAGGAGCCCTCCTTTCTGGAGCTGGCCAAATCCCTTGCCAAGATCGACGGAGCGCTCCATATCGGGGCCGACCTCCGCCTGTACGGCTTCGCCTGCCTCCTGGACGGGCTCGCCGTTCCCGGGGAAGACCGGTCGCGGGGAGCCCGGTACAACTCGGCACTCCGGTTTACAGCCAGGCACGAGCACCTCATCGTGGTGGTGGTCTCGTCCGACAGGCCGGTTTCCATCCTGCAGGGCGGCGTGGAGCTGAGTACGCAGTGCGAATGGAAAACCTTTTCGGAATGCGCCCTGAGTCCACCCACACTGGAAGAATGGCTTCAGGAATAGTCGGCGCGTCGATCGTTCACAGCAGGCTGATGAGCATGCGTGTCGCCACCACCAGGAGCAGTATGGCAAAGACTCGTTTGAGCTTGGGAACCGGCAGACTGTGCGCCAGCCGGACACCGAGGGGCGCCGTGAGGACGCTGGTGACGACGATGCCCGCCAGGGCCGGCAAATAGACATATCCCAGGGAATAGGGAGGATAGCCCGGCAGGCCGACAGATTGCAGGCCGTTGTAAATGAACCCCGCAGTCCCCGCAATGGCGATGGGAAACCCGATGGCTGCGGAAGTTCCGATGGCCACGTGCACGGGCACGTTGCACCACATCATGAAAGGCACCGAGAGGGTGCCGCCGCCGATGCCCACCAGGCTGGAAACCGCTCCGATGACGCTGCCCACGCCGATCATCCCCAGGTTGCCGGGGATCTCCCGCGAGGGTTTCGGCTTACGGTCCGTCAGCATCTGGACGGCGACGTAGTAAAGGAAAATTACAAAGAACCCTTTGAGGAAATTGGTGGACAGGCGGGCTGCGACACAGGTCCCCAGGAAGGTTCCCAGGAGGATTCCGGGGACAATGCGCTGAACGATGACCCAGCGCACCGCCCCTCGTTTGTGGTGTGCCCAAAAACTCGACACGGAAGTGAAGATGATGCTCGCCATGGATGTCCCGAGGGCCAGGTGCATGATGAATTCATGGGGGACCTTCTGCCAGGTCAGGGCAAAGACCAGCATGGGGACAATGACCAGCCCCCCGCCGATTCCCAGGAGTCCCGCAAGGACTCCGGCAATGAGACCGAGGGCAACGTAGAGCAGAATGACGGTCAGCACGTGCAGCTCCTTTTTTCAGATGCCAATTGGGTATGTCGAGGCGCCAGGCGGGGAATGGATATCCGTTCCGCCTGTCCATGTATCAACTATGATCGATTCCATGGTGCGTCCGGCACACCATTGTTCGCACAAGATGGATTCAGTTGAATGGTGCATGAAATGCACCCTACACACCACCTGCCTGGAGGGAGGGTTGTCCTCCGTGCAATCCGAGGGGTTTGATATCATTTATCGCGTTGGAATAAAATACTTTTTCATGGAGGAGCCTGAACCGTTGGAGACGATATCATTGAATGCGGATGGGGAAGAAAAAGGATCGACGGGACCGCAGCGGATAGAGATGGAGCGCTGGATCAGTTGTGCGCCGTTCGAGCGGTTGTTGCACCTGCGCATCGTTGAAGCCGTGGATGGCCGGGCGACACTCACCATGCCGTTCCTGGCGGATTTCGCTCAAGGAAGTGGTCTCTTGCACGGTGGCACCCTGGTCTCTCTCGCGGATACCTCGGTGGTCATGGCCATCAAAAGTCTTTTGCCCGAGGGAACCCATTTTGCGACCGTTTCCATGGATGTGAAGTTCCTGTATCCCGTGAAGCAGGGCACGGTGACTGCGCGTGCCCTGGCCGCGCGTCGGGAGGGGCGGTCCATCGAAGGGCGGGCCATCCTTTACAATGAAGAAGAGCGGATTGTACTGGAATTTACATCACACTTCAAAATCGCGCGGGACAGGCAGATCTGAATTGTCAGTCCCGGGGACAGAACTAAGGAACAAGGAATTTGTAGCCCACGCCGTAAACCGTACTGATGATCTCCACATTGGGGAGCTGTTGGGCGATTTTCTTCCGCAGGTTCTTGATGTGTGTGTCGATGGTGCGGTCGTAGCCTTCGAAGTCGTAACCCTGGACGAGATTCAAAAGCTCATTCCTGGAAAAGACCCGGGCCGGGTGGGTCATCAAGACCTTCAACAGGCCGAATTCGCTGGGAGTCAGCTCCAGCTCCCGGCCGTCGATGGTCACCTGGTGAGTCTTCGCATCCAGGATGAACGGTCCGGCCTTGATTTTTTCTCCCGAAGGCTCCGCATGTACGCGCCTCAGTACTGCCTTCACTCGCGCCACCACTTCCCGCGGGCTGAAAGGCTTGCAAATGTAATCGTCCGCCCCGAGCTCCAGACCGATGAGACGATCCACCTCCTCGATCCGTGCCGTGATCATGATGATGGGAACCGTGGAAAACTTGCGGATTTCCCGGCACACCTCCATGCCGTCCAGGCCCGGCAGCATGATGTCCAGGAGAATGAGGTCCGGCGGATTCTGCCTGACCGAAGCAATCACTTCATCCCCGCGCTCTAAAAATGTGGTCTTGTACTGAGCCTTTTGAAGGTAGTCCCGGAGCAGTTCCACGATTTTCTTCTCGTCTTCAACGATGAGAATATTCTGATGGGGCATGGTGTTTACCTTTTTGGTTTTGTTTTCCATGGGGGGGAGGCGGAAAAAGGATCCCGATCCTGAGCCCGCTTCCCGGGGCGCTGGATGCGTGGATGCTCGCTCCGTGGCTTTCGGCAATGGCCTTGCATATGGCCAGTCCCAAACCGCTGCCTCCCTTGTTGCGGGTCCGGGATGCATCCACCTTGTAAAGGCGATCGAACAGGTGGTCAACGGATTCCTGCGGCACGCCAGGGCCTGAATCCTCAAAAAAAAGCGAAAGCTGGTCTGACGAAACTTCCCGCCATATGCGAAGCGTCCCGGGAGCGTCCGCATACCGTAGCGTATTCTCCAGTAAGTTGGTGTAAAGCTGCGACAGGCGGCTCGCATCGCCCTGCAGGGTGACTTTCGGTTCCACCGGCAGATCCGCTGCGATGGCAATCCGTGCCTGTTGAAACCGGGTTTCAAACAGCTTCAGCGTCTCCTTCAGTACGGCAACGGGCTGGGTCGGCTGCCTTTCCATGCGCAGGGCTCCGCTGTCGGCCAGGGACAGTTCGTGCAGATCGTCGACGATCTTGCCCATGTGGAGCGCCTCGGCATGCAGGGATTCCAACGCCTCATCCGTTATTTCCCTCACTCCATCCTGCATGGCTTCAATCTCTCCCCGGAGAACGGACAGGGGAGTTCTGAGCTCATGGGAAATGTCCGACAGCCATTGTTTCCTCATGGTTTCGTATCTCGAGAGGGTTTCGGCCATGCGGTTGAAGTCCATGGCCAGCTGCCCCAGTTCGTCGCCGGTCCGCACCTGAATGCGGGTGTCGAACTGGAGAGAAGTCAAAGCCTGGGTTCCCATGGTGAGCTCACGGATGGGGGCCAGCAGATGCTTGGACAACAGGAATGAGACTATGGAGGCCAGCAGAAGAATGCCTCCCCCCGTGAGGAAGAAAACCTGGCTCTGCTGCTTCAGGAAGGCGAGGGCTGGAGGGTTGGACAGACGTTCCCGCTTTTGAAGCGCCAACCAGCCCACTGTTTTTCCATTGAGGATAATGGGCCGCAGTGTATGGCTTTTCTCGGATATTCGGGTTGGCATTCCCGCCACAAATCGTTCCTGGGCGTCGACGAGTGTGAGCCTGAGTATGATGGGCAAAGGATCTCTCGGGGGGCGCGGCAGCAATCGACCAATTCCCCCGGATTTGGAGATGGATTCCATCTCCTCGGGTGGGCGGCCGGTAGGATGGAGGTGGGAGGGAATCCCGACGGGGATGTCGGGCTTGGGCGGTTTTTCACTCCATCGGAGCATCTTTCGCCAGAGCCGGTGAGGGTCGGTCCGCAACGCCGTCCAGCCGGGATCGCGCTCGTGCTCTTCTTTCAGGGCGTTCACGATGTTGTCCAATTTCTCCAATTCCATTTTGTTGATGAAGTCCCTGAAGTTACGTCCAACGTAGAAATGGATGATTCCCACCGTCAGGACAACGATCATCACACACGTCAGTAGAAATGCACCGAAGATTTTATAGGTCAGCTTGATTCTCACGTACAAACCCTTCCGGCAGAAAGCTCTTTTCCGTTTGTCGCCTTGCGTCTTGTCTCCATGGAAGACTAAACAACTCCCGCATCAATTTCAAAGGATTCCTTGCCCATCACAAAATCCCCATGGGAATTCCATCTTTTCCACATATCCGGCAGCTGCACGGCGTCCTTCCGACCGGCGTACCCCGATGCCCTTCATGTGGAGCAGCATTTCACACTGTTCACACCTTTCCTCCATAGTTTCTCCATAAACGACTGCTACTGGTTTGCATGAAGTTTGACGGTTTCTGACGGGAAAGATTCTTCAAAATACATCAGCAGGGGACACATCATGAAAGATGCTTTGAAGGATACACTGGAAGATATTTTCATGACCGCACTCAAAATTGGCGTGATTGCCGCCGCCGTCCTTGTTTATTGCCAAAGCGCTCTTTGATCCATCCAGAAACCCCTGGAGGGAAAAGTGCGAGGGATGAAGAAAGCGACCGGCCCATGACAGCTACACGAACATCACACGCCTTCTTCATAGTTTCTCCAAAATGGTTCGGTATCGTGCAGGAAAGTTTGAAGCGGGAAATCAACTCAAAATCATCGCACAAGGAGAGGACAAAATGAAAACGACGAGAAATTCAAGATGGATCTGTTCTGCCGCATTTGCCGGAATGATGCTTTGGGCGCCCATGTACGGGTATGCCCAGCAGGGGGCGCCGCCGGCCGACCCTCCGGGGATGTTCATCCAGCATTTTGATGACGATGGCGACGGCATGGTTTCGGGTGAGGAATTTCCAGGACCTGAAGAGGAATTTGCTGAACTGGACAGCAATGGAGACGGAAAAATCAGCCCGGACGAAGCGCCGAGCAGGGGAAGATTCCTGCAGAGGCATGACAAGGACAAAGACGGAAAGATTTCCAAAGAGGAATTCATGACCGGTTTGCAGGAGCGCTTTGCACGACTGGACAAGAACCACGACGGTTACCTGGATGAAAGCGAGCTCCCCAAGGGCCATCCCGGCGGCAAAGGGCATGGAAGGGAAGGCATGATGCACTTGGACAAGGACAAGGACGGAAAAATATCCAGGGCGGAATTCCCGGGCTCCGATGAACGATTCAAGAAGCTCGACAAGAACAATGACGGCACTCTCGATGCCGGTGAAATGCCCCGGCGTCATCCGCGAGGAGACCGCCTTGATTGTCCTGAGAAGGGATAGCGTCTGTAGGAAAGGCTGCTGAAGCTCCCCGTTCCTGCCGGAAGGCAGGGCGGGGGTTGGGGCAATCATCCAACGGATATTATTTGAAATTTAGAAACACAACTTCCTTCCCGGCATCGCGTCCAGAGTGATGGATGCGATGCTTCAGGCTGGGAGCCGGGACCGCCCCGGTCTCCCAGCCTTGGAAACCCCAACTGCGTTTTCATATAACCCGTAGGGTGCGTTTTACGCACCATCGTGGGCGCAACAGCTTTAAATCCTTATTCAATTGGCAGAAACGTTTTTTTCACTTCGGATGGTGCATAAAATGCGTCCTACTCCGGGGGATGGATGCCGATTGATTGCCGCTTGCCTAAGCCGAGCCCTTCACGCCGGGTTTAAAGGTTCCGGCTCTTTTCACCACGGAGCCTTGTCCCTGCGCACCTTTTTTGCATTTCTTCAGGATGTATTCCGCTTCCGCAAATGGCACCGTTACGAAAGAACAGGTGTCGTGTATTTCTATATTTTCAATGAGGTGCTGAGCCGTCCCCGTTTTCTTCTCAAAAAACGCCAGCAGGTTTTCCTTCGTGGTCTTGGTGCTCCTGCCTCTGCCGATGAAGAGTCGTGTCTTGCCTCCCCCTTTGAGGTGCGTCTTGCCCATGCCGCTCTTCGGGTAGCTCTTGAGGGGGGTCATCTTTTTGTAATTGCTGACATCGAGAGTCTTCCCGAAAGAATATTTCAGAATTGCGGCGACAATATCCTGTACGGGGGCTTCCGAAACCAATTCGTTGGCCCACTGTTTATATTCGGAGAGGTCGCTGCCGAGGGCGATGGCCCGGATGTCTTCGGTGATGCGCTTTTTCCTTGCATCGACGATCTGGCTGACCCGGGGGACATCTTCTTTGCGGATGACGGCCTTGGCCACGCGTTTGATGAAGCCGAGCCGCTTGAATTCATCCGGAGTGATGAAGGTGATGGCGGTGCCCTGTCTTCCCGCCCTCCCGGTTCGCCCGATTCTGTGAATGTAGGCTTCGGGATTTTCCGGCAGGGAATAATTGATGACGTGAGTCAGATTGTTTACGTCAATGCCCCGGGCGGCCACATCGGTGGCCACGAGAATGGAAATCTGCTGTTTCCTGAATTTGCCCAGGATTTTTTCCCGCTGTGCCTGGGAGATGTCGCCATGCAGAGCATCTGCGGGATAATTTCTCTCCATCAGCTTCGTTGCCAGCTCATCGACCTCGATCTTCGTTCGACAAAAGATCATTCCGTAAAATTCGCTTTCGATGTCGATGATTCGGCTCAATGCCTCCAGCTTATCCTGCCTGGCCACCTCGAAATAGATCTGGTCGGTGAGGTCCGTCGTGGGCTCGGTCTGGGTTTTCAAATGAGTGTACTCACCCATGTACCGTTCGGCGAGCTTCTTGATGCGCTCGGGCATGGTGGCGGAAAGGAGGAGCACCCGCTTGTCTTCGGGCGTATACCCAAATATCTTCTCGATGTCGTCGATGAAGCCCATATTGAGCATTTCATCCGCCTCGTCCAGAATGAAATACCGTATGGCATCGAGTTTCAGACTTCCCCGGTCGATGTGGTCAAGGACTCTGCCGGGTGTTCCCACGACAATGGAAACCCCCTGCTTCAATTTCTTGAGCTGCAGCTCAATGGACTGGCCGCCGTAAATGGGAGCTACAGAGAGGTGAGTGTCGCTCCTCAGGGACAGGATTTCTTCACAGACCTGGATCACCAGCTCCCGGGTTGGAGCGAGCACAATGGCTTGAACATGCTTTGACGCGGGATCGACCCGTTCGATGAGGGGAAGGGCAAAGGCCGCCGTTTTTCCCGTGCCCGTCTGGGCCTGGGCGATAATATCGATTTCCCGGTTGAGCAGCAGGGGAATTGCCAGGGTCTGAATTTCTGTCGGTTCTTCAAACCCCTTGGAACGGATTGCGGAAATGGTTGTTTCGGAAAGTCCCAATGCTATAAATTTATCCATATTTCTTCTTTTTTCTGGAATGAGTCACGATCCTCGATCACCAAAACACCTTTACACCTGAAAACTTACTTTTATAACAACATGGACGACGTTCGCCCAGGTTTTTTTCCTGGATAACGGCCCGTGCTGAGGAATTGTTGTACTGCACGCACTACTTGCTCAGCCAGAGGACGCTTCCCTCCAAGACCTCCATCACCTTCAGACTCCTGGATCCGATGAGCCATTTCCTGAGGAATCCCGACTGATGGGACCCGCCTCTACCCATGGCGACAACAGCATAAGCCCCGTGCTCTGCTTCGCTCAGGAGGGCCTTGGGAACATCCTGCGTCCAAATGACTTTGCTCTGAATTCGGTCTTCTTCCACGCCATTGTCCGTGAGCCTGCGAAGGGCCTCCTCCATAATGCTTTCCGCCTTTTTGCCTCCTCCCTCGTCCACATAGAAAAGAGTCACTCTGTGGTCCTTTTCGTTCTGCAGGATAAACCCCACATGGTCTGCGATACGCAGGCTGGGCTCCGTTTCATCAACACAGAGCAGCACATTCTTCCGCCCCTCTTCCGTGCGACGGCAGATCCAGATGGGAAAATCGATTTCCTGGTCCAGGATTTCTCGGCTGACACTGGTCGCCAAAGCCTGTTCAAAAATATTGTACCCGCGTCTTCCCAGAATGACGGCGTCGTACTGGCCTTTCCTGCCTTCGTGAACAATGTCTTTGACCGTGCTCGTCCGCTTGGAAAAGAGCTTGATGCTGATATTTTGGGGAAGGAACCCGTGACTCAGGAGAAGCTTCTGACTTTCGTGGAGGGAGGGATACCCCTCCAGTTTGTCGGGATCGATGACCGTTCCGCTCGTCTTGAGTCTGGTGTGCACTTTCTTGTCGGAATCATACGAGTAGGGTGACGGCGTAACATTGAAGAGCGTCAGCTTGAGGTCCTTGCGCTGGGAAAAAAAGGATGCCACGAAACGGATCCCGTGAAGGGAGCTCAGGTCATCGCCCACTGCAACGAGAAAATGCTTTTCCATCGGATTTACCTCCTGAACGTAGGGTTTATGGGGCCATAATAAGTGCGTTGAGCATACCGTGCAATGATTGGCTTTGCAAATGCACCCGCTTCATGCATCGAGTGCTGCATCCGTTTCATGGGACGGAAGGTACCCGAGCGACCCGCCGAAGGTTACAATCCATCAAAATGGGTGAGAGAAGAACACAAGAAACGGAGTGAGATACAAGGGGATAGAAATATGGAACGGAGTGGTCTGGAATTTTGGGAACGTCATTCCCTGAATTTTCTAGAAATGGCGTTTGAGACCCATAAACGGGAAACACTCGAAAAACCCGATGGCTATGGGAAGCTCACCAGGGAATGCGGCGATACGGTGGAAATTTTCCTCATGCTGGAAAACGATAGAATTCGATCGGCTTCTTTTGAAACCAATGGGTGCCTCTATGCCGTGGCATGCGCCAATGCCGTCGTGCATCTTGCCGAAGGAAGATCCCTCCTGGAGGCACATGATCTGGCTCCCGAGCATGTCATGGAATATCTGGGCACACTTCCCGAAAACGAAGCCCATTGTGCCGAATTGGCCGTGGAGGCCCTGCGCATGGCTTTGAAAAGTACTCGGGAGGAGACTCAATTGAGGCAGGGCCTGCATACGGCATCAGGTATGCTTCCTCAATGATGACACATCTCTTCGCCCATGCCCCGGAGCTTTTTTTCCTCGGTCAGCCTGATTTGGATCCACTTCAAAACTTTTTCAAACTCATCCTTCAATTCCTGGAGCGCTTTGCCCCGGTGGCTGACCCGGGATTTCTCCTCCAGGGTCATTTCGGCAAAAGTTTTGCCCATGGGCGGATAGAGGAAGAGGGGATCGTACCCGAAACCGTTGGTACCGCGCGGAGATTCCAGAATGACCCCTTCGCAGGTTGCTTCATAAGTGAGGGCCTGCCCCAGGGGAACCGCCAGGGAAAGTACGCAGGAGAAGCGTGCGTTGCGATCTTTTTTCCCTGCAAGGGCCTCCAGCAGCTTGGCGTTGTTCATGGCATCGGAGGCCTTTTCGCCGGCATAGCGGGCGGAATAGACGCCGGGCTCGCCCTTGAGGGATTCCACTTCCAGCCCTGAATCGTCGGCCAGAGCGGGCAATCCCAGAACTTTGGCCGTGAAGCTGGCCTTCTTGTAAGCATTTTCTTCGAACGTCCTGCCGTCTTCCTGAACTTCAGGGATCGGGCCGAAATCATTCAAATCCTTGACCTCCACGGGATAGCCTTGGAAAAAGTTTTTAATTTCTTTAGATTTTCCACTATTGCGTGTTGCAACTACCAGGATGATTCCTTCCATCGGTGGTGAGTCCCTTTCTCCTTAAAATTCTGCGGGCAAGCCGAGCGCTCCTCATGGAGCCCTTGTCAGGCGGCAGTATCCACCGGATTTTCCACCTCTTCGGTTTCTTCCTTCCTCCCAAAGAAGTGAACGATCCAAACGCTGACTTCGTAAAGGATGAGAAGCGGGCCGGCCATCATGAGCTGGGAAAACACGTCGGGGCCGGGCGTTAGAGCCGCCGCGACGATGAAAATGACCACAACGGCGATTTTACGCTGTCTCTTCAGGAATGCAGCGGTGATCAATCCCAACTTGGCCAGAAAAAAAGCGAAGATGGGCAGTTCAAAGACAAAACCGAATCCCAGGAGGAGCCTGGTGGAGAATGTCAAAAACTCCTTCGTACTGATCATGGGAGTGATGTAGTCGTTGGCGAAAGAAGTGAAAAACTGAAAGCCGATGGGGAATACGAAAAAATAGCCGAAAAGCGCTCCCCCGAGGAAGAAGAGGGTCGAAAAGAAGACGACGGGGATAACGTACCGCCGTTCATTCTCGTAGAGGCCGGGAGCGATGAATAGCCAGAATTGATGCAGCACAACGGGGACGGCCAGACCGCACCCCGCGATGAAGGAAACCTTCAGATAGGTGAAAAATGCCTCGTGGGGCGCCGTATAGATGAGCTTGGATGTTTGGCCTTTAGGCAGTGCCTCCAGCCAGGGCTTCAGCAGCAGCTCAAAGATTTTCTCCTTGAAGGCGTAGCTGATGAGAAAGCCGATTCCAATGGCAACGGCGCTGATGATGAGTCTTTTTCGGAGCTCTTCCAGGTGCTCGGTGAAGGGCATTTTATCGTTCGACATGGGCGTTTACTCGTTGGCTGGCGGCAAGGAACCGGACGTTTCTGTAAAACACGTGATCCGGGCGGGAAAGACCTGACCGAATCCATCCGCAAGGGAAAGACCAAGGAAAAGAATCACGGGGAAGCGGGCCTCGCTATTCACCAGAATGGCTCGTTTTGGCAGCCGGTTTGGAATCGCTTTCGGTTCCGCCGGCCTGGGGGGGTGCAGTCGGTGTATCGGCTTCCTGCGGATCGGTCGAAATGCCGGAGGGCTGCGTTTTCCCCTGAGGCAAGGGATTTCCATCTGGTGAGGGGGCCAGCGGCTTGAACAGGCTTTTTCCCGACAGGATCTCACGTTGAGCGGAGTGGAATTCATCCTTGATTTCTCTCACGGTTTCATCCTGATCGAAAGTCTCCTTGAGCTCATTGGTTGCCCGTTTGAATTCAGCGTAGCCGCGGCCCAGTGCCCTGGCCAGATCCGGGAGCTTGCTCGGACCCACGACGATGAGTGCGATGGCCATAATCAAAAGCAGTTCGGGGAATCCGATGCCAAACATGGATGCTCACTCCTTTATTTGACGGCATAACTGTGCAGTCCGCTCAACAGAAAGTTGACGCCAAAGTACGTGAAGAGAACACAGCCAAACCCCAGCACAGACAGCCATGCCACCCGGTTGCCCCTCCACCCCTTGATGGTTCTGGCATGCAGCAGGGCCGCATAAATGAGCCAGGTGATGAGAGACCAAGTCTCCTTGGGGTCCCAGCTCCAGTAGGTGCCCCATGCCGAATTGGCCCACACGGAGCCGGTGATGATGCCCAGGGAAAGCCAGAGGAAGCCAAAGAAGATCATCTGGTAGTTGAAGGCATCGAGCTGCTTGAGATCGGGAAGAAGGGCTGCCGGCCCTCGGGCAGTGGCCTGAGAGGTCTGATTCTTCTTGATAAGGTACATGATGCTGATGCCGAAGGAAATGGCGAAAGCGGCGTAACCCAGGAAGCAGGTCACCACGTGAGCAATCAGCCAGTTGCTCTTGAGTGCTGGAACGAGGGGCTGGATTTTGGAATCGATCTGATCGGAATACGAGGCATAGGACATGGCCAGGAAGGCGAACAGGGAAGGGAATATTCCGAGAACCCGTTGCTTGCTGCGAAATTCCAGGATGATATAAATGAGCATGATGGACCAGGCGGCAAATACGAGAGACTCGTAAAGATTGGAAAGGGGGGCATGTCCATATCCCAGTTGGTAGGATTCCTTCCACCTCAGGAGAAGCCCCACCGTTTGCAGGGCGAGGGTTCCTAAGCCGGTGAAAGTGCCCGCCAGGAGCATTCGGTCCACCCGGAAGACCACTCCCGAAAGATAGAAGATGGCGCAGAGAAGGTAGGCGAAGGTGGTGATGCTGAGAAGAAGGGAGCTGTCGGGCATCTATCTATTTCCTCTTTTTGTCCGGATTGAGCTCGTCATGTAATTGTTCGCAAAGCTGAGCGAAATCCTGTTCAAAAGCAAGTGAATTCTTATTGGTCCTGCCTGCAAGAATGACTTTCCCCGAGCTTTTCCCTTCGGGAGTCGGCTCGCTCCAGATCCAGAGCTTTCTGTGGCTGGAATAGAACGTGAGCCCAATACCGGTCAGCATGGCTACAAAGCCAAGCCAGACCAGCCAGACTCCGGGATCTCGTTTGACCTGGAGCCCGGTGTACTCGCTTTGTTCCACTGCGTTGACCTTGATCTGGTAATTCTGGATGCGGTTGCCGTGGAATTGAGGCATATCCACGAGGATCCAGGATCCGGAAGGCTCCAGGCCTTCCCTGAAAAGCACCAGTCCCAGCGCAGGCCCGAACTGCGCCATGTTCTGCTGAAACTGCATGGCCTGAACACGGTCCTTCGTGCCGGGGATCTCCACGGGCTCGCGGTAGGGAAGGGTGAGCTGGTAGGTTTTTCCTGAATCCAGGTCGCGAAATTCCACCTCAGCCCGCCGCACCGATGAGCCGTAAGAGGACTGGTAAAAGGTGACTCCTCCATAAGTCAAGGGATCGTTCACGCGGATGGTGCGCTTCAGGGACTCCTTCCCCCCCTCGATGATGGTCAGGTCCGATCGAAATTCCTTCGGTGCTCCCGTCTCGTAAAATGACGCTTCAAAATTGTCACATCGGATTTGGAAGGGCAGATGGACAGTCTGATCCTCTTCGGTCAACATCACCTGGTCGGACGCCTGCCCCTCCGATATGTTCATGAAACCCTTGAACCCGAAGATGGATCCTACCAGCGCTCCCGACAGCACGATGAGCACGCTGAAATGAACGACGTAGACCATCAGGAGGCTCCAACGCCCTTTTTCGGCTATGGCGCTGTAGCTCCCCTGAGCATCGAACCGCCTCACGGGGCCGAATTCCTTGGAAACCGTGCGGGTGATGCGCTCCTGAATATCATCCCAGGGGAGTCTCGAGGTGAGCTCCTTGTGGTGGGCAAATTTCAAAAGCTTCTGGGGATCGATATGATCCTCACGGTAGCGCAGGAGCGTCAGGGTTTTGGGGAAGCGCTCCAGGGTGCAGACGATGAGGTTGAGACAGAGCAGAAGCAGGAGGGATCGAAACCATCCGGTGCGGTACAGATCGTGAAGGCCGAGCTTTTCAATCCACCAGACGGCAGTCGGGCTGAAATTCTGGTGGAGCTCATGTTCGGTGATGCCCTGGGGCAGCAGGGTCCCCAGGACCGACGCGGCGGCTAATGCGAGAAAAATAAAAACCGACAGTTTCAGGGAAGCGAGACTCTGGTAGAGAGACTGCCATAAGCCGACTCGTTGTGGCATGTTTTCTGAACCTTTCCAATTGAATGAGAAACCAATGTAACGCCATAATTAACTCGTTGTCGATCGGAATGGCAAGAGGGGCTCCAGGCATTCGATGCTCTTTTCATCTCATCCCGGTGCAAAACAAGGCCATTCACAAGGGAACAGCTCACCTTTATAAAACAGACCCGTGAAATTTCAATGACGGGCGTGATGCCTGCCAGCGCGTTTGTCGGAAGACTCCTGGAAGGGGATGCTGCCGGGTATGGCGCGAAAGCCGCTGAAGCCTGTCAGTCTCCAGGAAACTCTGTGAAGGGAGATTTTTGCGAACCGGCCGGGCAGTTGTTATATTTTTTCCGCCGCACGGAGATTTCACATTGTCTGACAAGATGGAAAAAGTGACGCAATGAGGGTGATGTCTTTTCCCCATGACTTGGAAGAGATGGGAAGCAATATCTCGCCTGGCCTTTGAACGAACAGCAAGGAGGATTGGATGAATCAGGCTCCGTTGGATTTCGATGTGATCATTCTGGGAAGTGGACCGGCAGGGTTGCAGGCCGCCGTGCATGCTGCACGGGCCAAGGCCGCCGTGGCCGTACTGGGAAGGATGAAGAGGAGCTCCCTCTACAAAGCCCATGTGGAAAACTATTGCTGCATGGACACTACGCTCAATGGAGCGGAAATACTCGAACAGGGAAAGCTGCAAGCCGAAAAGTTCGGTGCTCGGTTTTTTGAAATGGATGTCATGAGTTTGAACCGCGATGAAAAAGGGCGTTTTGTCCTTGGTCTGGAATCGGGGGAGACCCTGACCGCATGGGCCCTGATTCTCGCCATGGGGGTTTCCCGCAACAGGCTCAATGTTCCGGGGGAAAAGGAGCTGCTGGGAAAGGGTGTCAGCTATTGTGTGGAATGCGACGCCAATTTCTTTCGCAACGAGTCTGTGGTCGTGGCAGGCAATGAGAGTGCCGCCTGTGCCGGAGCATTGCACCTGCTGCTGGTGGCTCGCGAAGTTCACCTCGTCTATGGGCAGCTGGCGGTGGACGAGCACCTGCAGTACCAGGTGGAAAACAGTGGGATACAAAGGCATCCGGGAGCGAAGATCAAGGAGATTCTGGGAAGCTCCGCCGTGGAGGGCGTCCTGCTGGACAACGGGGAGCGCATCGAAGCCACGGGTGTCTTCATCGAACTGGGAGCCAAAGGAGCCCTCGAGCTGGCAACGAAACTGGGTGTAACCCTGGATCCGGACAGCATGAAATACGTGGAGGTGACCAGGAAGCAGGAGACCAATGTGGCGGGTGTTTTCGCTGCAGGGGACATCTGTGGTCCGCCATGGCAGATGGCCAAGGCCGTCGGTGAAGGGTGTGTTGCGGGAATGGAAGCCGCCAATTACGCCAAGAAGGAACGGGCAAAGCAGGACGGGTAGCTCTGCAGGCTGCTGCCCGTGAAAGGCAGGGGCTTTGGAAGGAGGATCGCCCGCCGGGAGTCGGCACGTGGAGCATGTGCGGGCTGTGGCGGGCGTGAACCGAATGAAAAAGCCAGCTGAGGAAAAAAGGGTTTGACAGGTAGCGGGAGTGGGTGTAGAAGGACGGCTTCGCAGCGCGGGAAGGGTCTTGGATCAGGGGGGCCGTCGTGGTGCGGGAAAAAAGTAAAAAAGGTGCTTGACAGAGAAAGTGAGAGTGTGTAGAAAGGCACCTTCGCTTCGGGAAAAAGAGACGGCGGTCGGGGACGGAAAAAAAGTTCTTGACGGAAGGAAGTGGAAGGGTTAGAAAGGCGGTCTCTTGCAGGGGCAAGAAAAGAAG
>NZ_BQXM01000030.1 GCF_022836495.1 Desulforhabdus sp. TSK | reverse complement strand
ACCGTGGCACTTCTGGATGAGAGCCAGCAGCATTTGACCAAGAATGTCAGCCTTACGGCTGAAGATGGCCGAAGAGATGTCCAAGATCTTGTACATGGAGAGTCCTTTGAGAATTTCTTCGAGCTGCCTGCTCAAGAGTGCAACGCACCGAGCTGTCCAATCCTCCTGCTCCTCCAGACGGCCATCGAACATGGGAAGAACTTGGGCTGCCATACTGACCTCCTTTGCAGAATGGTTGTTCCCATGTTTATTTATTACAGTTTCTCCCTGTTATCCAGCACTAATTGTACGGTATCAGCGAACCAGATCTTGCCAGCAAAGAACTGGACGGTGGTGCTCATCGAGAGGCCACTTCTTCTTACAGTTCGTAAAAAACGGGGAATGCGCCCTTCCCCTGTTTAGTTCCTACTGCCCAACCCCAAATCCTTTTCTTCCACTTCAATTAATCTGTCGAGATATCTTAGCTTATCGTCAGGGATTCCGACAGGAGACAAAGAGTGTAAATTATTCAATCTATCTCGATACATTACAAGTTTTGGTAATGAGACTATTATATGTTTATTTGTAGGAATTGAATAGAAAGGAACATACTCCGGTACTAGAGATGCATTGTTAGGGAATGCGCCAAAACCCGGCTTGTAGATCGTCACCTCGCAATTCTTCACCCATCTGTGCGGAAACCTGAAGGCCCATGCTCTGTAAGCGTCTATCCTGAATTCCCCGTTTTTGTCCGTCGTAGCATCCCGGGTCTCAACAAACTTCCCTACAAATCCGCCAAACGTAAACATCTCCGTATAGAAGGCGAGAAGTACATATGCACCTTCAACCGGCTCCCCTGTCTGAGTTTCGATCACCTTTCCGTAGTAGGGACCGTACTTGTGTGTAATGGTGCAGGGACCAACCGCATTGAATAAAATGGCTGCCATAATCGTCCCATATATCCACCTTATCGATTTCTCCTGCATCAAGTCACCTCCCGCATATTGATTCGGGCGATCCCCTCGCCCGGACATGAAAAGCTCAAAGGGCTTCCTCTTTCAGGTGTTACGCGGCGCCGGAAGAGGAAATTCCCATTTGGGAGCCTTCCTCGCTCTCATTGTCCACTCTCTTCCCTTCCAATGCCTGTTGGCCTCTAAAACCGGTCCAACCTCCATATCCCGTCTTCATCCAAGACAAAGTAGATGGTGTAGGTGACCGTCACTGCAGACCCATCGATGTTGTGAACCCGACTGATCCGGTATTCCGCTCGATTGCCCTGGGTAGCCACCATCTCAATATCCTGCATTCCCGAGATGATCTGGGGGAGCTCATTTACCAATGCATTGAATATATTCCGATAATTATCCCTTGATTTCTCGCGGAAGTAGCCCAGGGCTTCTTCTACCGCTCCGAGACTCAGTTTGGATTTCATCCCATTCCACTTGGCCTGGAGCAGAACATCCAGTTCCTGCCGGCCGAAGACAACGACGGCAAGCTCATTGGAGCACATCTTTCCCTGAGCGTCCGGAGCCTCCGCAGTGAAGCGGTAAATGCCCTCGCTGGTGATCCTTATGGGATATTCGTCATCATTGCTTTTGAGAAGATACTCGACCGCCCCTGGACCGGTGTGGGTGATGGAAGGCGCTTGAAGCGTGCCTCCGACCGCAAGAACGGTCTCAAAAGGCGCAACACCCCAATAGGCGATGGATCGGATCCGCACACAATCCGCATCTGTTTCGGCATCAATATTGACCGACACCTTCACGCTGTTTCCGTCGATATCCTTTGCACAGGCAACGATTGTGTTCTCTCCCTCTTGAATGGGAACCTCGTTTGCGATGAATTGGTCACCATAGATGACGGCTGGAAGTCCATTGACGGTAACCCCGGTCTGAAGTCCTCTCCTGTGAAGAACGGTTCCTTGAACGAGCACCGTGGAATCCTTCACCAACCCGCCATTCAACGGGGAGGTGATCTCCAGCAATATTGGACCGGTTACCTTGACTGCCACGGCAGCAGTGCCTTCAAGGCCGTTGCCGTCCTCGATGGTGTATGTGAACATGTCGATTCCCTCGAAACTCGACAGGGGTGAATACTTGAGGCATCCATTTCTCTCATCGGCAACCGTGCCGTGGGCAGGCTGGGTATAGCGCGACATGCGCAGCGTATCGCCATCGGGATCCCTGTCGTTTGTGAGGACAGGAATGACGATGGGCACTCCCGATTCCGTTTCGGTTGCATCGTCTACCGCAAAGGGAGGATCATTGACCGGAGTCACGACGATGTTCACGACCGCGGTTGCGGTGGCACCGCAAACGTCGGAAACGGTATAGGAGAAGGTATCGCTGCCGTTGAAATTGGCGGAAGGTGTGTAAACCAGCGCACCATCAGGATTGATGTTCACGCTTCCATGATCGCCCTGTGTCGCATGAACGACGGTCAATGCATGCCCGTCGGCGTCCAAATCGTTCGTGAGTACCCTCACGACTGCAGGGCAGTCCTCCTCGGTGGTGGCGTTGTCATCTTGGGCCACGGGTGATGTATTGACTACGGTGACGGTCGCCGTCGTCGAGGAGGTACCCCCCTGTCCCATGCCCGTGAGGCTATAGGTCACCGTAGACATAGGGGAGACAGGGATCGATCCGCTGGCAGCCACTTCTCCAATCCCAGGATCGATGGTGCAGGTGGATGCACCGTTCGAGGTCCAGGAAAGCAGAGCTGTCTCGCCGGGGCGTATCGATGCCGGGGTGACCGAGAGATTTACCGTGGGCGGCGGATACGTGAAGAGTACCGAAGTATGAGCCAGAGCCGTCTGAAGATAGGAGTCCTCAGCGGATACCCAGATGTCCTGGTAGCCGCTCGCGGGGCTCAAAGTGATGCCGGCCAGAAAATTCCTCCCTGAGACGGTGGCTGGTATTCCGTTCACCCGCACAGACGCCGACGCCTCACTGACAGTTCCCATTACCACGACCGGGCTTGAGTAAATATGGCTGTAAGCTTCGGGGGCGGTTATGGTCACGTACAAAGGAGGCGGCGGTATGCGGACCACACTCAAAGTCCTCTTGGAAATGTTTCCCTCGGGGGTTTCGGCGAGGACTTCCATGACGTTGTTCCCTTCCCTGAGGACTACCGAAGTCGAGTAGCGGCCGTCCGCAGAGACTTGAGCTTCCTGCCCTTTGATGCGAAGGGCTGCAATGGCGCCCACTGCGGAGCCGGCCACCTCGATGCTGGAAGACATCGTGCCGGCATAACCTGATGGGAAGGCAAGCTTCAGCCGGGGAAGCGAAAGGTAAGGGTTGATAGCGTAGGTATGAACTTTGCCTGAATGATAGACGATGGCCTCCGGTCTGCCATCACCGTCCATGTCCCCTGCACCGAGGAGAATTTTCCCATCATCTGCATGAAGTATATCGGGAATGCTCTCGCCGTCTGCATTTCCATAATGCACGACTAAGTGTCCCAGGGCCAAATCGCCAAACCCATCCCCATCGAGGTCTCCCAGCGGCGCGATTGCTCCCCTGTTCAGGGGAAAGGAAAGACTCGGTGCCTCGGCCATATTCGGCCCACCGTAATAGAGGTGTGCGTCACACGATGCCTTTTTGGAGCCCACGACCACATCGCTGAATCCATCTCCATTGAAATCCAGGCCGCCTACAATAGAGCCGTAGCAGTTGGGACCGGAAAAGACGACGGGTGAAATGTGAAGGGATGATCCTCCCAGGACCAGTCGCGCCTCCCCCGTGGGAAGGGATGGATTATCGCAGTCGGCAGAACCCACCACCATGTCCACAATCCCGTCGCCGTTCACATCCCCTGCGGAGGCCAAGGAACGTCCCATAAATTTCATGGCGTCGGGACCTGTGATTTCAACAGTTCGATCTTCGATGCTCTGTCCGCCCAAAAGAACCACAACCCTGCCGCTTCGATCCAATCCTCCCGCAGGAGCGCCTATGGCCACATCCTCGAAACCGTCTCCATTGATGTCTCCCACGTGCGCAATGGATGTCCCCAAGAGCTCGGCCGTTGAAAAAGTGCCCCCATCAGGGCTGTAGGATGCTTTACCGCTGATGGTGAGGACTGGATCCGACCCAATCTGAGCCCCTCCCCTGTAGACATAGACCTTGCCTGCATCCGCAACCACGCGCGGCTTTTTGCCTGCGTCGGCATGAGGGGCGCCGACCACGAGATCGTCGTATCCGTCACGGTCCAGATCCACGAGGGCTAAACTCGAGCCGAACCGCTCCCCGGATTTCTTTACTGTGAGCGTAAGGTCAGGGAGGGTCTGCACACCGGCATCACGATATATCTTGACCTGGTCGGAATCGGGAACGCCGAGAACCAGATCCGCTTTCCCGTCGTGGTCCAGGTCTCCCACAGCTGCAGCCGTTGGAGGAGAAGTAAACAGCGCAGGTTTTCGCTTGACGAGGTCGCTGTAGCTGCTCAGAAGCGTATCGGTGTAGGTCTCCGCCGTTTCAACGGAGTAAGAGCTTTCCACCCCATTGCTGTAAACCGATGTCACCAGGTAGTAATAGGTCACACCCTTCTCAACCTGCCTGTCCGTAAAAGCCGGCTCGCTGCTGGTGAAAAACGCTGTTGGGCTGTAACTCGTGGTGGCAGTGCGTCTGTAAACTCTGTACGTTTCGGCACTTGTACTGTCCCAGATAATATGAATGCAGCCCTCTCCGGAAAGAGAGTGCACATTCCCAGGCGCTTCGACAATCACTATGGCCTCGCCGTCACCGGGAGCCAGAAGGATCAGGAGCATAAGAAGTATTGAAAGCAACCGGATTACAACGGGCACACTGGGAGGAAAGGTCTGAGGTGAGGCATCGATGGTCCGGCATAAAACCTTGAAATCTCGCGACGGAGATGAAGAAACGTCTCTCGGCAGCATATGGCGTTCCTTTCACTGTGGAGGATCGACAAAATCGGTCCATGGTCGTCTCAACGACAAAGTCCCGAAGATCACCCCAAATGAATCGGAAAGGGCTCGTCAAAGCTTTATTCATGAAAGGAAAAAAAACATACAGTACGGGTAGTGGGGAAGGATGTATCTTATGGGATGAGTGATTTCCGCATAGACAAGCTCTACCGGGTGGACCGGACAGGGCTCGTCCACGCCAGGACAAAGAAGGGGGCGGATTGACGTTGACTCAAGCGTTTCATCTGTTATTTTCATTAGAAGAAAAGAGAGATTATGGCACTGTTGACTTTCGACACATTGAAATTTTTGAAAAAACTCCGTAAATCAGGCTTCAATGAAGATCAAGCGGAAGCTCTTTCAAAAGCACTCAAGGAAGCACAGCAAGCCAGCATTGAAGATCTTGCCACCAAATCCGACTCGCGTGAACTGGAACTTCGTCTCACCATAAAACTGGGCACCATGATGGCAGGCTCTATCGCGATCGTCGCTGCCCTGGTAAAACTTCTCTGATTTTTTCATGCAGTGAGAAAAATAGCGAAGCTCTTTACTTGTTAACTTGACACACGTGCCTCGGAGTAAATCGGCCACCCGTTCGACCGACTATACAAAAAGGATGGGATGGATCTGGTTAAAGTTAAAAAGCCAAGGGCGACCCCATTTTCTCAGGGGGGCTCTTTTCGGCTTCACCGACTTCAAAGGACAAGGGCTCGTGGTTCCTGCCGTTCAACAGGGGCTTCAATGACGGCGCGGGCAAACGGTACCGGATACAGCACTCGGCTGGAAGCGGCAAGAGCAATTCCATCGCGTGGCTGGCGCACCAATTGATCGGGTGAGAACGTAGGGGCAGACCCCAGTGTGTGCCCTAACATTCTGTGTTTGCCCTGGCGATGGGCAGACACTGGGGTCTGCCCCTACATTCGTTTCGGTCATCGTGGTGACCGACCGCCGGGTGCGGGACAAACAGAAGGGGGATACCATCAAACAGTTCGCCCAGGTGTCGGCGACGGTCGGCCACGCCGTGAGAAGCGGCGATCTGCGGCGCTTCCTGCGCGAAGGCAAAAAGATCATCATCTCGACGGTTCAGAAGTTCCCGTTCATCCTGGACGAGATCGGACACGAGCACCGGGGCCGGAAGTTCGCCATCATCATCGACGAGGCGCACTCCAGCCAGGGCGGGCGCACGTCGGCGAAGATGAACATCGCGCTGGCACCTCGCACGGCCGAGCGAACGGTCCCCCCAAACGCACGAAGGCATGTTGATGGCGGCGGAAGATCGGCGGGCAGGCGCGGGCCATGGTCATCTGCAGCGGCATCCAACGGGCGATCCAGTACTTCCATGCGGTGTCGGCGTACCTGGCCGAGCGCAAGAGCCCGTACAAGGCCATCGTCGCCTTCTCCGGCGAGCACCAGGACAGCGGTCGGCGGGTGACCGAGGCGACGCTGAACGAATTCCCCAGCGCCCAGATTGAGAAGAAGTTCCAGCAGGACCCGTATCGGTTCCTGATCGTGGCAGACAAGTTTCAGACCGGCTACGACGAACCGCTGCTGCACACCATGTACGTGGACAAGATGCTTTCCGGCATCAAGGCGGTGCAGACGCTGTCGCGGCTGAACCGGGCGCATCCGCAGAAGAGCGACACGTTCGTGCTCGACTTCATGAACGACGCCGACACGATCACAATGGCCTTCGCCGACACCTACCGCACCACGGTGCTCAGCGAAGAGACCGACCCCAACAAGCTGCACGATCTGAAGGGCACGATCGAGTGCTACCAGGTCTACGCGCCCGACCAGGTGCGGCACTTGGTCGAGCTGTTCCTCGGTGGCGCGGACCGCGACAAGCTGGACCCGATCCTCGACGCCTGCGTGGCGGTCTACAACAGCGACCTCGACGAAGACGGACAGGTCGACTTCAAAGGCAAGGCCAAGACGTTCGTGCGGACCTACCAGTTCCTGGCGTCAATCCTTCCGTATACGAACCGCGACTGGGAAGAGCTGTCGATCTTCTTGAACTTCCTCATCCCCAAGCTCCCGGCCCCGGTCGAGGAAGACCTGTCGAAAGGCATTCTCGAAGCCATCTACATGGACAGCTATCGCAACGAGGTCAAGGAGACGCTGAAGCTGACCCTGGCCGACGAGGATGGCGAGGTCGGCCCCGTGCCCCCCAGCGGCGGCGGGCGCAAGCCCGAGCCGGAACTGGACCGGCTGAGCAACATCATCAAGGCGTTCAACGACCAGTTTGGCAACATCGACTGGAAGGACGCCGACCGCATCCGCCAGGTAATCGCCGAGGAGATTCCCGGCAAAGTCGCGACCGACAAGGCGTACCAGAACGCCAGGAAGAACAGCGACAAGGCAGCAGCACGCCTGGAGCACGACCGGGCACTGCAAAAGGTGATCATCGGCATGCTGACCGATCACACGGAGCTGTTCAAGCAGTTCAGCGACAACCCCAGCTTCAAGAAATGGCTGTCAGATACGATTTTTGGCGTAACCTATGAGGAAGATGTTTGAGAGCAATGCCCCGTGAGCAAGTCGGACGCCCAAGGAGCCGAAGCCATAAAAGAGAATGGGAAGAACTTGAATTAAGGTAGTTAATTAATGATGATCCACCATTCCGAATGGATAACGTGTGAATAAAGCTAGTAAAAACGTGCCTGCTTGAAAGAGCAATATTCATGTTGGGCGGAGGTTACCGCCCCCCCCCGGTCGACAGCAGTGCCGAAGTAATCAGCCGAATCGCCTTGGTACGTGATCCGTATGCCAGATGATGTATGAGGGGGGTGGCCGCGAGGTCCCTCCCTATCCCGATTATCCTTCCCAAACGGGCGTCGCTTTAAGAGGGATTGACAGCCTGTAGCCATACGGCTACAATTAAATTATGATTGAGATCCGTAAAACCGATCTATACGGTAACTGGCTCGATAGTTTGAGCGACATCCGTGCGCGTGCTCGTATCTTGGCACGGGTCGAGCGGCTGGCTACGGGAAATCCGGGAGACGTAAAGCCCGTAGGTGAAGGCGTTTCGGAATTGCGGATCGATTACGGACCCGGTTACCGGGTGTATTATAAAAAGCACGGGCGGGAGCTGGTAATTCTCCTTGCTGGCGGCGACAAGCATACCCAGGCCAGTGACATCAGGACTGCCTTGCGCCTCGCCCGCAATCTATAGGAGCCTGTCATGAGCAGAACAGTCACTACTCGCTACGATGTTGCCGAACATCTTCGTACATCAGAGGAAATGGCTGCATACCTTGAAGCTTGCATGGAAGAAGCTAATGGGGATGCCGCGTTCATTGCCAAGGCATTGGGAGATATAGCACGCGCCAAGGGCATGAGTCAGGTGGCACGGGACGCTGGCTTGTCCCGCGAAAGTCTGTATAAGGCACTATCCGGGGAGAGAAGCCCCGGTTTTGATACGATTCTCAAGGTCATAAGAGCACTGGGTTTGAAACTGCATGCTGAAGCAATCTTGATCGATTCTGCTGTGGCCGAACAAAAAAATGCAGCGGACAGCGAATCCATGGATGCGTAAAAGCAAATGGTTTTTCTCCATGTTTTAAGCACTTACGCCTCCACTGATTTTGGGCGTTACACCTGCAACCTGGAGTGAATATGAGCCGTTGGGCAATACCTGACTGGCTCGAAGTGGAGGTGAAGGCGCGAGATAAGGCCTGCGTCTATTGTGGCACCCAACTGATTGAGCAGGTGCCTCCCCAGGGACCCCGGAAAGCAGTGGCTACCTGGGAGCACATCATCAACGACGCAAACCTTGTTACTCGTGAGAATATTGCCCGTTGTTGCGTGGCGTGCAACTCAAGCAAGGGAACAAAGAGGCTCGCGGATTGGCTAAAGTCGAGTTACTGTAAGAAGCACGGCATCAACAAGGATACGGTTGCGGAAGTTGTCAAAGATTCTTTGCGGGCTAATCCCTGAAACGCTTGAGGCTCGGACGCAACAGCAGGGAGTTGGAATCCTCCGATGAAGTTCGAACGGGATCCAAAAAAGGCAGGTAGCAACCTGAAGAAACACGGAGTCTCTTTTGAAGCGGCGGTGACCGTATTCTATAACCCCTTTCGGCTACCTTTGACGATCCAGACCATTCCGTCACCGAAGCTCGCTTTATAACCATCGGTCATTCCACGGACAATCGGTTACGCTTTGTCCCTCATTCAGATCAAGAGCAAACCATTCGGATCATCAGCGCACGAATTGCGACCGCGCATGAGAGGATGCGTCATGAAGACCAAACATAAAGAACCCACGGATGAGTTGCGCCCAGAATATGAATTTGACTACTCAAAGGCCGTCCGCGGTAAATATTATCGACGACTTTTGGCCGAAGGCGCAAATATCGTGGTGCTCGACGCAGACATCGCAGAAGCCTTTCACGATTCAGAGGCCGTGAACACGGCATTGAGATCGCTTCTCGATCTGACCCGCTCCACCCAGCGCCTAAACGCGTCGCTCCAGCGGACCCTCAAAAAGCGCGGGCCGATGAACTCTCTTTTGAATTAAACCGCTTCGCGGTCAGACAAATGGGGGCGCTCTTGTCTTATTAACTTGAAACACGTGCCTCTCAGTAAGTCGGTCACCCGTGGGACCGACAATGCAAAAAAGGATGGGATGGACTTGGTTAAAGTTAAAAAGTTAAGGGCGTCCCTTTTTTTATTATTGAATTTCTCCTTGTGCACGATTTTATAACTCTTGCAACAGGCAAGGTTCATCATGATCGGGAACCGCGTGAGAGCGAAGAGCGTGTTTTCACATGGTTCATTCTCGGAAAAACGAACTCTCCGCACCCGCGCAAGATCAAGGAAGGATAAATGGAAATGCCCACTATTTCGCTCTTTTATGGGATTATCATTAGGATGTTCTTTCGAGATATCGAGAAGCATCATGTGCCACACATCCACGCTGACTACCAAGGGAAAGTTGCTGTGTACTCAATCCCTGACGGAACAGTGCTGGCTGGTGAGTTGCCACCGAATAAGCACAAGCTCGTTATCGCGTGGATCGAGATTCATCAGGAAGATCTACTTGCCAACTGGAGCCTGGCTGTAAACGGCAAGAAACCATTTCCAATTAGAGGACTGGACCAATGAGAATAGCAAGAGTGTCTCCAAAGCCAAATTTGATATTATCAATCGTGGCAGACGACGGACGTATTGGCAATTTTGATGTCCGCCCCTATCTAGAATATGAGGCTTTTAAACCTCTTAAAGACTACACCGAATTTCAGAAGGTGTTCAACGGCGGATACTTTGTTGAATGGGATTGCGGTGCGGATTTATCAGCAGACACCATTGAGGCACGATGGCAGATTGTTGGTAAAGCAAACCAACAGACGGCAGCCTAACGAATGGCCTGAAGCGGACGCGAAGGATCGAACCATTTCAGATCTCGTGAACGAGGCTGTCAGGCTGAGGCTTGCTGAAGATGCTGAAGACTTGCTCGCCTTTCAGGAACGGGGACCCGAACCTAATTTGAGTCTCGAAAAGGTCCTCAAGGATCTAAAGTTAAAAAGTTAAGGGCGTCCCCTCATTATACGGTGGTGTTCGTCCCCACGAAATAAAATCCCCCCTGCCCCCCCTTTGATAAAGGGGGGGAACGCAACTCCTCCCCGTTTATCAAAAGGGGATTGGGGGGATTTTCATGGTAATATTTGCTCCATCTATGGATGACCATGGAGCAGATTCAAACCATTCCGACCGGCTGCCGGCCGAGGCTTAACGCTCCACTTGGTCAATGGCGGAAAGCTGCCATTTGGGGGAGCCGATATCACGGCAGAATGTCCAGAACTCCTGGAACTTCACCGGGTTGAGCTTGTCGCCTTCCAGCACCTCGCGGGTCGTCGCATCCACCGTGTAGTCGAGGAGGTTGGCGGTAAAGAGAACCGTGATGTAGTCCTTGCCCTGTTCCTGCCAGGCTTCGGACAGCTCCACTTTTCGGATGGCAATGTTTTCCAGGCGGTTGATCACGCCTTTTTGCTTCAGGGACTCGAATTCCCGGCGGAAGAATTCACTCATTTCCGGCGTCAGGATGCTTTCAATCCCATCCAGGCTGCGGTTGGTCCACCCGGCCTGAATGCGGAAGAAAAGGTCCTGCACGGTCTCTTTGAACCGGTCCTCGTCGAAGGACGGGTCATTCCGCTTGATGGGGTCCAGTCCCCGATCGAGCTCCCCATAGCCGGGAGCGGCTCCTTGAAAGGAAGTGGCACCTCCGCCATACGGAACATCCCGCTGCGGATAACCCGAGGTGCTGTCCGACTGGGGGAAGGGCCCGTCGGAATAGTAGCCCGAGGCCGAAGCCTGCTGCATACGGCGCTTTTTGAGGAACCTGTAGCCGAAGTAGAGGAGCCCCGCCAGGAGTGCGATCTCCAGGAATCCTATTCCCCCACCTCCGCCGCCCCCCGCCGCGGCATGGCCCGTACCGCCGAAAAGAAGACTGCCGAGCATACCGCCTGCGAGCCCTCCGGCCAACCCCTGCATGAAGGGGCTACGGCTGAAGAACCCACCGGAAGGCTGAGCGGCGCTGCCGGTCATGGGATTTCTCCCCGGCATGCTCATGCCCGGTGAACCGGGAGAAGTGCTCGAGGGCATCTGTGGCGAAGAGAAGCTCTTGCTGCCGCGGCTTCCCATGGACCGCCCGCCTCCGGCTCGCGCCCAGGCGCTCGACTCGATAAAGGTCGCCATCCCAAAGAAAAACAGGGTCGAAAACACCAGTATCCAAGGCTTTTTGCCGATCATTCGTACCATCCTTTCCTCACTCGTTTTCATGTTTCAGCTTTGGAGCATTCCCAGTGACTCGCTTTTACTCGCTCCTACTGCGAAAAAATCACTTCAAGGAGCCGTCCCTCCGCCCTCTTGTACAAGGGGGCGAAATGAACGATACAGCTCTATGAAATCCGTCGCGCAAACGGCCTTAGGTAGTGCAACCGAGATGCCAGGTTAACGAGTCCGGGGAATTTCAGGCGATAGCCCCGCAAGGTCGTGGGGGACGCCGGGCAATGTTGCTGATTTGATATCGCCTCGGTGAAAACCGGAGCCCGGAAAGGCTTTATTTTCCTGTATTCCGGCTTTCGCCGGAATGACGAAAGTTGGTTAAGGCAACCGGTAACTTTTCAGAGAAACAACATTGGGGATACCGGGGAGGAGTGAACAAAATGTTCAATGGGAGAATCATTTCTTTCAATGCCTGAACACTTTGTTCCATGCTGGCGATCCCGACGGGGCAGACATGAATGGAATTGGGAAGAAGACGGCCATGGGACAGGGAAGGAAAGGCGGGCTTGCGACATCCCAAGCGCCTGGGAGCACGCCTGCAGGCTTCCTGCCGGGGGTGGACGCGGATCAGTCGGACGATTCCACCAAAAGGTTGTATTCACTGATTTTTCGTCGCAGCGTGGGACGGCTGATTCCCAGGATCTTACAGGCCTCCCCGTAATTGCCCCGCGTGTGCTTCAGCACTTTCATGATGTGTGCCCTTTCGACCTCCTCGAGGCTCTGCAGCACTTCCTGTTCATCCGGATTGGGTGCAGCCTCGGACTGCGCTTTCCGGGGCTGCTCCTTTTTTTCGAGCCAGTTTTCATTGAGCTCGAGAATTTCGCCCTTGGAAAGGATCATCCCGCGGCGAAGCACATTTTGAAGCTCCCGCACATTCCCCGGCCAGTCGTAGGACTTCAGCGCCTCGAGATGCGCCTTGGGAATGCGGGAGACTCGCTTGCCCATCTCTTCATTCAAGAGATGAACGAAATACTCCGTGAGAGGAACGACATCCTCCACGCGCTCCCGCAGCGGGGGAATTCGGATGACAAAAACCTTCAGGCGGAAGTAGAGGTCTTCCCGGAAGGTGCTCTCGCGGACCATGACCTCCAGGTCCCGATTGGTGGCGGCAATGATGCGGGCCTGCATGGGAAGGGTTTTCAGCCCCCCCACCCGTTGAAACTCCCGCTCCTGGAGAACTCTCAAGAGCTTGGCCTGAAGCTCCAGGGGAAATTCCCCGATCTCGTCCAGGAACACGGTTCCTTTGGCGGCGATCTCCAGCTTGCCGATTTTGCGCTGGGCTGCGCCGGTGAAGGCTCCCCGCTCGTGGCCGAACAGCTCGCTTTCCAGGAGATTTTCCACGATGGCGGCACAATTGATGGCCACGAAAGGCTCGTCGGGGGCCGACTCCTGGTGGATGGCCTGTGCCACCATTTCCTTTCCCGTCCCCGTTTCCCCCTCCAGGAGCACGCTGGCAGGGGTTTGGGCAACCTGGGCAATGGCCTTGATGACCTCGAGCATCGCTTTGCTGCGCCCGATGATCTGGTTCGGCTTGTAGGACTTGGAAACGACGTGGCTCACTCTTGCCAGCCGCTCCCGCTCGGCCTTTTGGATGAGTATCTTTTCCAGCAGCAGATCGAGGGCATCGAGATCGATGGGCTTGTACAGGTAATCGGCGGCCCCCAGGCGGATGGCTTTGAGGGTCGCCTCCGTATCATGAAAGGCGGTGATCATGACGACTTCCCCCTCAAGCGCTTCTCTCTTGGCATTTTCCAACACTTCGGGGCCGTCCATGTCCGGGAGCTGTACGTCCAGGAGCACCAGGTCGGGCTCCTCCCGCCGCCAGCCCTCAAAGGCTTCATGCCCCGTACGATAAGTCGTTACCTCGTAGTTCTTGCCGCGGAAATAAAGCTCGAGGGTGCGTGCCAGGGAGGCATCGTCATCGACGATCATGATGCGCTTCATTCGGCGCCTCGCACGCTGGGAAAAGTGAGGCGCACGCTGGTCCCCTTCCCTTCCTCGCTTTCAACGGAAATGCTCCCGCGGTGCGCCTCCATGATCTTCTTCACAATGGCGAGCCCCAGCCCCGTTCCTTTTGTCCTGGTGGTGAAAAAGGGCTTGAAGACGATCTTGAGATTCCGCGGCGAGATGCCCACACCCCGGTCAGCCACCACAAGGGTCAGGCCGGCCCCGGAAGGGCTCTCCTCGATGGCGGCCGAAACGCGGATTTGACCGCCCTCAGGGGAAGCTTCCAGGGCGTTCTTCAGAACATTGATCAGCACCTGCTCGATCTTGTCCGGATCGCCGATGATGGGCGGGAGGTCCGGCGGCAGCTGCTGCTCGACCTGGACATGTTTCCCCCCTAGCTCGCCCTCGAGCTCCTGGAGGCACCGATCGACCAGGGTCGGGACCGAGACATCCTTCTTTTGAATCTCCAACGGCTTGCTGTAGTTGAGAAGCTCCGAGAACATCCGCTCCATCTGCACCACCTGGTCGAAAGCGATCTCGTAGTGTTCATGGAGCACGGTTTCCTTGCCGAGGGCGCGCCCGATGATCTGCAGGTTGAGCCGGATGGAGGAGAGGGGACTCCGCATCTCGTGAGCCACCGAAGCGACCAGCTCCCCGATCGCCGCCATCCGCTCCGAGCGCAGGAGCTGCTCCTGGGCTGCAATGAGCTCATCGTAAGCCTTTTGAAGCGACTCCTCCTTCCGGTGCAAAGAAGCGATGGACTCCCCCAGTCGCTGCGCCATGGTATTGAAGCTGGCGGCGAGCCTTCCTACTTCATCTTTGCTGGAAAAGGGGATCTTCTGCTGCAGGTCCCCTTCGGCCATCCGCTCCGCGGCGTCCGCCACCTGGACGATGGGCATGGAGACCCGCCGGCTGACGGCGAAAGCCATGAGGAGGCAAACGATCCCCACAAGACCCGAGGTGCAGATGCCGATGGTCTTGATCCAGGCCAGCGGCCACATGATTTCGCTCGTTTCCATTTCCGCCAGGATGCCCCATTGGTAGCGCGGCATCCAGGCATAGGAGCCCAGCACCTCACGGCCGACATAATTGTCATAGACCGCCGTCCCCTTCCTTTCCTGCAAAGCGGACCGTATCCCATGGGTATCGAAGCTCTGCTCGGCAGTCTCGTCCCAGTCCAGGAAGCGGGATTCGGAGATGATCCGGCCATCCTTGTCGACCAGGTAGGTTTCCCCCGTCTCGCCGAGGCCGATCCGCTCCACCATGATGGGATCGACGGTCCTGGAGAGGTCGAGAACCGCCACGATGAAGGCAAGGGTCCTGTTGTCCGGGCCGTTGATCTTTGCCGCAAGCTGAACGTGCCAGCCCTCCTTTTCGGGATGCTGGTAGACGGGGCCCAGCACCGGCTTGTCGCTCGATCGCAGCCGTTCGATCACTTCCTGTTCCTGAGAGCCCGGGGTGCCCACGAGATCGGGGTGGGTGGAAGAAAGCACTCGTCCGCTGGGGAGCAGGATATAGATATTTTCATAAGAAGGCGAGGTGCCCTCGATGAGCGCGAGGGTGTCCTTCAGGAGGATTGCAGGGCTTTCCGAGGGAGAAGCCTTACTCTCATGGTATCTCCGACACGCTTCCCGAATAACGGGGAGACGAGCCAGGATCTCGACGTCGTCCAATCGTTCCTGGAGCCAGGAATCCAGGTGGTTGGCCTTGCTTTCGGCTATGGTGGCCATGTGCTGGAAAGCAAGAGTCGTGAGGGTCTTCCTGGCCAGGATATAGCTCTCGTAGCCCATGATCCCGATGGGGATCACCACGATGAGCATGATGGCCAGGAAAAAGCGATGGGAGATCTTTCTCCTCAGTTGAAGCATGTCTGTTCCCTGTAAAGTGCCCGAGCTCCACGCAGCGGTGTATCAGCTCTATCAGGAAGGACTGCCGAACGAAAGGGAACCTGCCTCCGCAACGGAGGGGCAAATCGCCGCCGCATCCCCGGCACGGTTGATCTCTTCAAATTATACAGTGAGAACGGGCAGATCCCCCTGCTGCACATTCCACAAGCGTGCATAGGCGCCATTTTTTATCAGCAAATCTTCGTGCGTACCGCTTTCCAGTATTCTGCCCCTGGCTATAAGGAAAATCCGGTCGGCATCCGTGATGGTGGAGAGCTGGTGTGTCACGATGACTGTGGTCTTCCCATGGCTCAAACGCTGCAGAGCGGCCATGACCTTCTGCTCGGATGCCGCATCCAATCCGGTGGTCGGCTCATCCAAAAGCACCAGGGGACTGTCCCTCAGAATGGCCCGTGCAATAGCCAGGCGACGCTTCTGCCCCCCTGAAAGCCCGGCGCCTCCCTCCCCCAGCGAGGTGTCGTAACCCTGGGGGAATTCCTGTATGAATTCATCAGCCTCAGCTGCTTTTGCAGCCTGAATGACCTCTTCAGTAGTGGCTTCGGGTCGGGCCAGAGCGATATTCTCTCGAATGGTCATGTTGAAAATGAAAGAATCCTGAAGCACTATGGCCATTTGTCTGCGCAAGGACGAAAGGGTGAAACGGCGGATGTCTGTTCCATCGAAAAGCACCTGCCCTTGCCAGGGATCATAAAGCCTCATAAAAAGCGAGAGAATGCTGGATTTGCCACTCCCTGAATCTCCCACGAACGCGACCTTTTGACCGGGGAGCACTTCCAAATTCACATCTTCCAGGATCGGCTGATGGGGCAGGTACCCGAAGGTAACCCCGCGAACGGAAATATGGCCGCGAAAAGGCGGGGCGGAGACGGCGTCCGGGGATTCCGCAGCTCCCATGTGATACGGGTCCATCTTCATGATTTCTTCAATGCGCTCAAGGGCGGTCGAAGATTTAGCCAAGCGCCCGGTGAATTTGCTGATTTCCCGAATGGGTTTAAAAAGGCTGTTGAGATAGGCGAGAAAAACCAGGAGTTGCCCCACAGTCAGGCAACCGTGCAGGATGCGGAGAACTCCGACAAAAAGGATCACCAGGGCAGTTACCCCTACGAGCAGATCCATCGAGGCGGTGAGCATTCCCTGAAAGCGGCCGGCGGCAACCCCGTACAGGGCGCTTTCCTTACCGGCTTCGATGAATTCCTCCAAAACATCCTCTTCCAGGCAAAGTGTCGCCACGGCCTTGTGATAATAGAGGGCTTCCTGGACGCTGGAAGCCATGGCTCCCTCCACGGACCGCTGTCTTCGGATGGCATCCCGTGTGCGGCGTGTCAGGAGCATATTGGCCCAATAAATTATGGGAATCACCAGGATGAAGGTAAGAGCGTAAATCCAGTCGAGGGTAAAGCTCACCACCAGGATACCCAGAATGGTGGGGACGCTGCGAACGCCAATGGTCAGGAGGCCCTCGAGTAAATCTTGCAGGTCCGCAGTATCCCTGGAAATGCGGCTGGTGAGATCACCCGTCTGGGCGGTTTCGAAAAAAACTTGAGGTAGAACAATGAGATGCGAAAAAAGTCTGCGGCGGACATCCAGTACGACCTGCTGCCCCAGGCGGACCAGAAGGGAGTTTTGGAAGTAGAGGAGCGCGGCGTTCGACAGGTAGAAAAGGGTGAGCAATCCGATGTTCCTGTAGAGGAAGTCGAATTCATCGGATTCCAGGAAACGCTCCATGGAAGAGAGGATAAATCGGAAGAGGCTGTATTTTACGGCAGGGTCGTGACTGTGGACGCCACTTCGGCCAATTTCGTCGATGATCGTCTGTACAGGCCAGGGCAAAAGGAGCGTCAAAACAGACTGCCCCCCCAGGGCCATCGCCACCAGTAGAAGCACACCCCAGTGCTCCTTTGCGACGAGACGTATCTGGGAGCTCTTGAAAACTCCAACTTTGCGGGATTTCGATTGTGTCAATGCTGGAGACTCCTACTTTCTGCCGGCGATTTCCAAAGGATGACTCCACTTATGCTGACCTTACCGCCACAGGGGGATCGCTGACGGCGCTCTATATTGTCCGTTTTGACAATGGTCCTGCGTGATTATTATAGACTAAATGAAATTCCCACTACCCAACCAAAAACGAAAGGAAGGATCAGCATGAAAGATATCATAGGAGTTGCCTGGTTCACCGATGAATTCACCTACCGCAGGGCGCTCGAGATCGTTGCCGATCGCGACAATATGCCCGCCACGTATGAAGACTGGAAAGCGCTTGTCCGCAGGCAATGTGAATTGATCAAGGAGAGCGGTAATATCGCCATCCGCGCGGACATCGATCCGGAAACCTTCGGCGATTGGTGCAGATCGCGTGGTTTTCAACCCGATGCCAGGGGAAGGACGGCATTCGCCAACCATATCGTGATCGAGTATCAAAAGACCGGCGTAGGAACGTTCATTGAATAACCGGTAAGCTGTTTCAAGACAAGCCTCGGCGCCGGCTCGCTCAGGCAGAATGGAATTGAGCCTTCAGCCTCTGGCTTATGTTTGAAGAATGACTATTCTATCTGTCGAAGGCGGCGTTTGAAGATCCGCATATTGGTTCAAGATCTTTAAAAAAAGCAGGCATGAGGAGTGGCGGGCCACACCGAGACTCATTTCAGTCGATTGGAAATGAGGGGAGCTCAGGGAACCGACCCCTCACAGAAGCCTGAGAAGAAAGGATCCGGAATGAGCTCAAAACCTATTTTCAGCATACTCCTTACCGGTTTGGTTTCATTTTGTATATTTCAGACATCACCTGATCTGCCGAGGCTGGAAGGATTGAATGTTTCCTGGGCTGCTGGTTCTCCTGAAAAAGCTGGGAATCAGACAGCAAATTCTTCCCTGGAGGCCGGAAAGAAGATCAAACTCGATGACAGTCACTATTTCATCTACGGGTTTGAGAAAAAACCGAAGATGGGCACGAACATCCTCAAAATTCAGGTTTTCAACAGTGACGCCAAGCGTGATACTTCGTACGAAATTACAGGAAGCTCGGGCATGCCCTCCATGGGAAGCGCGCACGACACTGGGGAGCAGCCTTTCAAGCTGAACAAGCAGGGCGATTACCTGCTCCCCGTGGATGTGGTCATGCCCGGTGAGTGGGAAGTCGAGCTACAGTTTTTTAAAGACAAGATGCCGATCTTTTCCGGAAAGGTAAATTTCGATGTTTAGCATGGTCGCTCTCCTGGCTTTGAGCCTGGTGTTTGCCGTGGACTGTGCCTTTGCCGGCAATTACCTGCTTTACCTGGAAGCACAGGGAGTGGCGGGTTATTCCTCTCAGGCGAGCCAGCCCATCTATTATTCCATGGACCCCATGGATGTGATGCAAAAGTCTGGAGTCGGCTTCGACTATCTGCAGCGTTTCTCGGGAGAAAAGGGCGACTGGGGAGCACTGGCCATCCAGGGCCGAGCGGTCTACAGCGGCGCCTTCGACGAGGACAGCCACGATGAGCTGCAACTCCAGCTCTACAACGCTTATTTCAAATATAAAGCGGGGGTCGCCGATGTTTGGCTGGGGCATAATCGTATTCCTTTTGGCCTCGGGTCTTACCTGGACAGCCACGCCCTCCTCCTCCAGCCCCTCGCCATGCGGGGGTACGGTTATGACCGAGACTGGGGCGTGGGGGCAAGCCACGATTTTCAATGGGGCGATGCATCGTTGGCCTTGAGCACCGGTTCAGGCATGCGCCTCGATTTCGACGGCAATTACCTCGTTTCTGGAAGGGTCTCCAAGGGGGTTCTCAGCCAGGACAACTACAACATCGGTATCTCTACATCTATCGGGCAACCTCTCGACACCATGGGTTACGAGAAAGTGATGCCGGATCCTGTGGAAACCCGGCTCGTCGGAACCGATATGACTTACCTGTGGAACCGCCTGGAAAACCGCTTCGAAGCCGCCGTAGGAGAGAAAGATGACCAGGAAACATATGCGTTTCTCTGGCGGGTCGGCCTGAATTTTCTGGAGGAAGACAGACTCAAGCTGGAAGCTCAGCCGGTTTACAAGAAAGTTTACGGTGAAGGGAGCTACGAGATTTCGGGGGCTGTGACGTACAAGCTCACTTCGGACATCACTCTCAGAGGCATGTATACGTACGATGACGGCTTCGATGACAATCGGATCGTCTTCCAGCTCTACTGGTACCACAGGGTTCTTTAGCTTTTGAGGCTTTACTGGAAAGGCGACGCACGTAAACCATGAACAGCGGGGGTGCTGATATGCATAAAAAAACTCGTATCCTTTGGCTATTGTTTCTTCTGCTGGTTTTGCCGGCTCGGGAGTCCCGGGGAGCGGTGGGCTGCGACCTGAACGATCCCGACCGGGATGTGGCGAGGCTCTTTCCCGGCTCCACGGGCTTTAAGACCAATTACGTATCTATAGACAAAAAAGGAGGCCCTGCCCTCCTGGCTCAAATTGAAGACCGGCTGGGAGACCAGTTTCAGGGGCTCTATGAAACCATCGATGTACCGTACACCCTCTACGAGGTCTTCAAAGGGAAAGAAAAGATCGGGTATATCCATGGAGTCAACGAAAAGGGCCAGTATGGGGGACTCCAGGTGTTCCTGGCCCTGGACCTCAATGGGGTCATCAAGACGTTCTACTTCCAGAAGTTGACGTCAAAATACGGCAGGGAGCTCCGAGATTCCACGTTTGGCGATCAATTCGTGGGACTGAGTCTGAAAGACTTCTACCGCTACGATGTGAAAACAGGCAGTACAGGGGGAGATGCCGCCCTGGAAAAGATCAAGAACCCTGTCCCCGAAGCGGAGCCGGATTTCAAAGCTGCCTTGAGGGCAACGAAGAAAAACCTGATTCTGGTGGATGAGTTCATTCTGGACAATAAATATCTACCGTATCACCAGGCGGCTGGAGGCACAAAATCATGATCAACATCTTCCAGGTAGCCTATAAAAATCTGCTTCGCAAGAAAGCCCGCAGCGCTCTCACCATTGTAGGCATCGCCCTCGCGGCGTGGGTGCTGGTGAGTCTCCTGGGCTTCAACCGGGGTTACGAAATGTCCCTGAACCGGGACATCGATAACCTGGGCTTTCAGATACTGGTCACGGCCAAGGGCTGCCCCTATGAGGCGGCGACTCTGATGCTGAAGGGAGGCACAGGACTGCGCTACATGAAGGCAGATGTGGTGGCGCAGATTTCAAAAGAGCCCGAGGTGGATGAAATCACCCCCATGCTCATGCAGGCCGTCTTTGACCCCAACAAGGGAGAAAGCGGCGGTTACAGCGCCTACCTGGGTGTAGACCCTGCCACCTTTCCCAAAATGAAGAGTTTTCTGGAATTCAAGCAGGGCAAGTGGTTTACGGACCCGGAAGCCCTGGAGGCAGTCATGGGGTATGAAGCCGCGGAGCTGGAGCAACGTGAAGTGGGTGATCCACTTCTCATCACCGAGAAGAATGTGGAAGTTAAGGTTGTCGGCATACTCAAGCGCACAGGGACCCAGGATGACGGCACCATTTTCCTCCCGTTGAAAATGGTTCAGAAGACCTTCGACAAAACCGACGATCTCACGGGCATTGGGATCAAAGTTAAAAAAGAAGCCAGCATATCGAAATTGGAGGATAAATTATATCAGCTGCCCGATGTCCAGGTGGTCAGCATGTCTCAGGTCAAGCAGACCATCATGACTCTGGTTTCCACGGCAAAGGTGATGGTTTTCTCCATCGCACTCATTGCCATCCTCATCTCTGTGGTGGGAGTCGTCAACACCATCCTCATGTCCGTCATGGAGCGTCTGCAGGAAATCGGAATCCTCAAGTCCATGGGAGCCACTGCATGGGACATCTTCAAGCTCATCTGGCTTGAAACGCTCATCCTCTGCATCAGCGGCGGTGTCATCGGGGCCTTTTTCGCCCTCGGCACCGCCAGGCTCACGGACGTGCTCATACGCCGCCTCCTGCCCTATGCTCCGAGCGGCGGTCTCGTGCAGATCAACCCCTCGCTGGTGCTGCTGACCTTTGGAATCGTTATCCTCATTGGATTGCTCAGTGGGGTTTATCCTTCCTGGAAAGCCGGAAGGGTACGTCCTCTCGAAGCAATCAGAAGCCAGGTGGAATGATGAGCCAAACATCTCCCATAGTGCTGGAGGCCCATGACCTGGTCAAGATTTTTCACAGGGGCAGCGAAGACATACCGGCCATAAACCATGTGTCTCTTTCCATCCGTGAGGGAGAGTTTGTGGCTTTTGTCGGGCCATCCGGCTCGGGAAAGACGACGCTGATCAACATCCTGGGCTGCCTGGACAATCCTACTTCGGGCAAGCTCTCCCTGGACGGGCGGGTCGTGGTAGACGAAGGCCGGGTACTGTCGGAATCCGCTCTCACCAAGGTCCGGCGGGACATATTCGGGTATATTTTTCAGAAATTCTATCTCATCCCCACCCTGACGGTGCAGGAAAACGTTCTGCTCCCCTTCACTTTCTACAGGAAGCCCGGGGCGGACGCCGAGGTGGGAAGAATCCTCAAGCTCCTGGGAATCGACCATCGCAAGGACCATCTGCCGGGGGAAATTTCCGGGGGAGAGATGCAACGCGTGGCCATCGCCCGGGCTCTGATCAATCGCCCCAGAATCCTCCTGGCCGATGAACCCACGGGCAACCTGGACACACGGAGAAGCGAAGAAATCGGGGAGCTCCTGAAGGGGCTGAATCGCCGGGAAGGGCTGACGATCATCCTGGTGACACACAATCCCGCTCTCGCCAACATCGCCGACAGGATCATCGAGCTCAGGGATGGGGCGATCTACAAGGAATCATGGAGCAGCAACAGGGAGGCATGAGCGCCCGGTGAGCTCATGCCCCTTGATCGCGGTAGCGCTCCATGATCTCATCCCGCGTCAGGAGGGATTCCACCAGGGGCACCTCCTTCGAGATATTTTCCCTTCCGTTCATTTCCTGCCGGTCTACAAGGACCACGACTTTCACCACCTCGAGCCACGCCTGTCGGCAGGCGGCGATGGCCTGGAGGGTGGACCCGCCGGTGGTGATGACATCGTCCACGACTGCGACGCGGTCGCCGGCGCTGACTTTCCCCTCGATGAGACTCACGATCCCGTGGTCTTTCTGTTTTTTCCGGACCACGAACGACTGGATGGGCTGTCCCTTCAGCCAGGAGGTGTAGGCCACGGCGTTGGCAATGGCGTCCGCTCCCAGGGTCAGCCCCCCGATGGCGGCCACGTTCAGGTCTTTCACCGCCTCGAAGACGAGGTTCCCGATGAGCACCTGCCCTTCGGGGTCCAGGGTGACGCGCTTGCAATTGAAATAAAATTGACTCATTCCCCCCGATACCAGCTTAAACGAAGGGGTTTCGGAAAAACGGAATGCATATTTCAGGACCAGGTCCTTCAGACGATCTCTCATACTTTCGAATCCTTGCTGATTGTCCATATGTTCTTTTGTATTCCCCACATCTGTTTTCTTCAGCGCAAGTCTGCGCCCGTCAGCGTCCTCAGCGTGCCGCTTTTTGAACGTCCAACCGGGAGACGCTCCCAATGTTGTTGACTCAACGTCACCTTGGTCTCACTCACTGCGAAAGTCTTCCGACCGAATGCCGTACTTGCGCATGAGCTGCTGGAGAGCCTGCCGTTCCAGGCCGCAGGTGCGCGCCGCCTGGGTGACATTGCCCTGAGTTCGGGACAGGAGGTCCCCGATATAGCGCTCATGGAACCGCTGAAGGAGCTCTTCCTTGGCCTCCCGATAATCCAGGAGCTTCACAGAATCCTCCACCAGGCATTTCTTGTCCTGGAGCCGGTCCTGCCAGCCGATGTCTTCCGCCCGGATCTCCTCGCTTGGAGCGAACAGGATCCCACGGATGAGCACGTTTTCCAGTTCCCGCACATTCCCTTCCCAGGGAGCCCTCAGAAAATATTCCATCAGCTCGGCCGATACGATCTTCCGCGGGCGATTGAGCTCGGCGCAGTGCTTCTCCAGGAGGTAACTCACCAGGTGCGGGATATCCTCACGCCGCTCCCTCAGAGGAGGCAGAACGATGGGCAGCACATTGAGGCGGTAAAAGAGATCTTCCCGGAATTCACCGGCCTTGATTTTCCCTGGAAGGTCGCGGTTGGTGGATGCGATGACACGCACATCCACGTGGACGGACTTCGTATCCCCGAGGGGCTTGATTTCCTTCTGCTGCAGGACGCGCAGGAGCTTCGTCTGGATGGTGGTGCTGATGTCCCCGATTTCATCCAGGAAGATGGTGCCCCGGTGCGCCTCCTGGAAGAGGCCGATTTTGTTTTGGGTAGCATGGGTGAAGGCCCCTTTGCGGTAGCCGAAGAGCTCACTTTCCAGGATTTGCTCGGGAACCGTCGGGCAATTCACCGCCACGAAGGCCCGATCCCGCCGGTCGCTCAGGGCGTGGATGGCCCGAGACACCAGGTCCTTCCCCGTCCCCGATTCCCCCGTCACCAGGACGGTCAGGTCGGTTTTGGCCACCATTTGAATGGATTCATAGACGCGCTGCATCTTGGCGCTGCGCCCCACCAGGTTCTGAAAGGCATCTTTCAGGTTGGCCCGGCGCTGCAGATTGAGGTTTTCCCTGAGGAGTCGGCTGCGCTCCAGCGCCTTGCGCAGATTCAACACGAGGGCGTCATGGTCGAAGGGCTTGGTGATGAAATCGTACGCGCCGCTCTTGATGGCCTCCACCGCCAGCTCGATGCACCCATGCGCGGTCATCATGACGACGGTGAGCCAGGGATGCCGCCGGCGCAGCTCCTCCAGGAGCTCCATGCCGCTCATGCCGGGCATTTTCATGTCGATGAGGGCGAGGTCCGCCGGCTCCTGCTCCAGGAGGCTCAACGCTTCCGCCCCCGACCGCGCCGTTTTCACTTGGCACTGAAGCTCCGGTTCCAGGCTCCGCTGCAGGAGCTGCAGCATGTCCGGTGCATCGTCCACCACCAGAATGGTCTCTTTCATTCCTGCTTCTTGCCTGTCTGATCCATGCCGAGGCCGGCACTTCCATCCATGACGGGCAGCACCACCGTGAAGGTGGATCCTTTGCCCGGCTCACTTTCCACCAAAATTTCCCCGCCATGATCTTTGACAATACCATAGCTCACGGACAGCCCCAAGCCGGTGCCTTCCCCGGTTCCCTTGGTGGTGAAGAAAGGGTCGAAGATGCGCGAAAGGTAATGAGGCTCGATGCCGGAGCCCGTATCCGCCACCTGGATGAAAACCTGCTGCCCCGCCCCGTCGTAACGCGTGGAGACGTTCAGATTGCCTTTTTTCCCCATGGCCTGCTTGGCGTTCATGATGAGGTTCATGAGGACCTGCTTGATTTTTTCCTCGTCCAGGACCATGGGGGGAATTTCCGGGTCGAACTGTGCCTCCATACCCACCCCGTCCAGTTGAAAATGGTACCGGACGACGCTGAGCACCGTTTCCACCGTCTGGTTGATGTGGCAGAGCACCTTTTGGGTCCGCGTGCTCCGGGAAAAGCTCAACAGGTCCCCCACGATGGTCTTGCAGGTCCGAGCATGCTTCTCGATGATTTTCAAATCCTCATAGCGCTGGGTGGTGCTCTCTTCGTTGCGCAGGAGGAGCTGCGTATAGCCCAGGATGAGGCTGAGGGGATTGTTGATTTCATGGGCGATGCCCGCAGCCAGCTGGCCGACGGAAGCGAGCTTGTCCGCCTGGAGGAGCTGCTGCTGCATGGCCTTTCTCTGGGAAATGTCCTTCACGAGAAAATGAATGCCCTCTCCATTCTTATCGGCATGGGCCTCCACGGCCGCACTGAGGAGGACACTGAAATGGGCCCCGCCCGACCGCTTCAACTCCACTTCCGTGGGGAGCGTGTACCCCTGAGAAGCAAGGTCATCCTGGAGGGCCTGCCAGGCTGCGGGGTCATGAAAAAAATCCTGGAAAAAAATCCGCACTCCCCCCTGCTGTTCCCACGAAATGCCGAGCATTTGAGCCCCGGCGGGATTGAGGCTCAGAATGGCCCCATCCCCGTCCGCCACGAGGATCATGTCCCTGGAGACCTCGAAAATGCGACGGTATTTGCGCTCGGAAGCCGACAATTCCCGTGTCCTCTCCATGACGAGATTTTCCAGGTTGCGGTTCATGAAAAGGATCTTCTCATGGGCTTCCTGCAGGACCTTCTTGTCTCCCAGGATTTGCTGGTAGACCTTCCAGATGCGCTCGAAAAAGAGCGTGATGGATGCGGCAATGACGAAGGTCAGGCTGTTGATGGAACCGCTGTAAGGCTTCAGAAGGTTCCAATAATCTTCCAGGCCGACCGTGACCAGCACACGCTTGGCGATATGACCCACCGATCGTGAGATGGCGAAAGCCGCGAAGCTGTAGCAAAGCCAGAGGAGATAAATCCAGATGACGTTGCTGGAATCCTGGTCTCTCAGCCGCCGGGCCAACCGCACGCAGAGGAAGGAAAAGACGATCATGACGCTGGAGCCGGCCAGGTCCACGACCCAGATGGGAAAGAGGGGAAGGGTCATGGCGCCGGTTCCGTGGGCCGGGAGGCTCCCGCCCTCCGAAGGAGCTCCCGCAGCCCCAGGTAGAGGCAAACGATCGCGGGAACACTCAGCAGGTGGTCCATCTTGGCCAGGTAGTACAAAACGGCCAAACCCTCGGGATCTTCACCGAGGTCCACCCAGCCGTTCCAGTGGCCGGCGTTGATGGTTTCAAAGACGACCCCCCGCCCATCCAGGTAGTGGGCGATGAAGGCATCCGCATTCCAGAGCATGAACAGGAAGGCGGCATATTGCACAAAGCGCCACCCGGTCTCCTGCACCAGGCTTCTTTGCCGCAGCCAGTAAACGAGGATTCCCATGGAAAAGAGGAAAAACAAATGAGCGATCTGATGGACATAGAGCCCTTCGGAGGCGGTATGGACCTGGGTGGCCTCGGCGGTCTGCGCCGACAGCAGGACACACGAGAGGCAGAGGACACTTTCAAGGATATGAAAGGCACCGAGACAGGGCGTGGTTTTGGAGGTCCTCATGATCCGGCAATCCCTCATGGGCAAAGCCCGCTGCAAAAGCAGCTCCAGGGTCAATTCTTTTCGGATAGCGCTTTATAAAACTTAAATGTTATGTTATCAACATCGTTTTAGTTTATATCTCCGACTCTTTAGGAATCACACGTTTTGATGTATTCGCTGGATAATGGAGGGTAAAACCGCGTGAGCACCCTCATGAGTCGCCTCAGCATCTGTTTTGCCGCAGGTTGCGTGGGTGCCCTGGTCAACTCGTGGGTGGTCTGGTACCTGGGCCGCAGGGGCATTCCGCAGCAGCTCGGGGTCGGTATTGCACCCAAATGGAGCGCGACTTACCTTTATGCGCGTCTTGTCTGGGGAGGGATCTGGGGGCTGGTCTTTGCCGTGCCTTTCTGGAGAAGCGGATTCTGGACGGGGGTTTTCAGCCGCGGCATTCTTTTCAGTTTTATCCCTACCCTGTTTCAGCTCCTGGTGGTTTTTCCCGTTTTTCAGGACAAAGGCATGTTCGGACTGGCCCTCGGGACGCTCACTCCGGTGTTTGTCTGTCTCTACAATGCGGTGTGGGGCTTCTACACGGCCCTGTGGCTTTTCCTGGCCAGGGAATGAGTCGCCGGGGGGACATTTCCTGCTCGATACGAGCGGCAGAGGGCAGGAAAGCCGGCAGGGCTGCCCATACGCCATAGATTTGGATTCATTTCATCACGGAATTTTCATGGAGGTTTTTCAGTGGGAATTACAGTTGCTTTTGGGGGAAAAGGCGGTACCGGCAAGACGACCATCGCGGGACTCTTGATCCGTTATATGATCAAAAACGGCATGAAGCCCGTCCTGGCCATCGATGCCGATGCCAATTCGAATCTCAATGACGTCCTGGGTGTGAAGCTCGAGGAAACCTTGTCGGACGCCCGGGAAATGATGAAGAAAGACGTCCCGTCGGGAATGACGAAGGATGTCTTCATGGAAATGAAAATGGAGCAGGCCCTCGTGGAAGGGGACGGCTTCGATCTCATCGCCATGGGACGCCCCGAGGGTGCCGGATGTTACTGCGCGGCCAACAATCTGCTGAGCAGCCTCATCGACCGCCTGATGAAAAACTACGATTATCTCGTCGTGGACAACGAAGCGGGGATGGAGCATTTCAGCCGCCTCACCCAGAAGGACGTCGACCTGCTCCTGCTGGTTTCAGACCCCAGCCGACGCGGCTTAACGGCGGCCTGCCGCATCATGGATCTGGTAAAAAGTCTTCCCATACGGGTCAACCAGACGGCCCTGGTGGTCAATCAGCTCCAGGCGGAGCCCACATCGTGGCCCCAGGACGTTCTCGACACCTTCAGTAAAGACCAGATCACCATTCTGCCCGCCGATCCCCTTCTGGCTCAATTCGACATGGAGGGAAAGCCGACGAGCATGCTTCCCGCGGATGCTCCCATCGTGAAAGCGGCAGACGCTCTTTTCACACGGCTGCTGGCAAAGGACAAATAGTCCGCGATCTTTTGTCGCGATAAATCCGGATACCCGGAAACGGCATCCCTAACGCCGCCGCTTCCCAGGAGGGGGATTATGTTCAAAATTCGTCGCGCACTCTTGAGCGTCACGGACAAGACCGGCCTCGCGGAATTCGCCCAGGGTCTCAAGAGCATGGGGGTTCACATGCTCTCCACAGGGGGCACGGCCCGCCTGCTGCGAGACAGGGGCATCGATATCATGGAAGTTTCGGACCACACCGGTTTCCCGGAAATGCTTGACGGGCGGGTAAAAACCCTGCATCCCAAGATTCACGGGGGCATTCTCGGAATCCGCGACAACGAAGCCCACATCAAGACCATGGAGCAGCACGGCATCGAGCCTATCGACATGGTGGTGGTGAATCTCTACGCCTTTGCCAAAACGGTTGCGCGACCCGGCTGCACGCTGGAAGAGGCCATCGAAAACATCGATATCGGCGGACCGACCCTCATACGGGCCGCCGCCAAGAATTCCCGTGACGTGGCCGTTGTGACGGACCCGGACGACTATCCCGTCATCCTGGAAGAAATGAAGCGCTCGGGGGGACACGTGTCCCGCAAGACCAGCCTCAAACTGGCCTGCAAGGCCTTCTGCCTGACGCACACTTACGACGGCAACATCTGTGAATACCTGCAGGAAGTGACCCGCGACAATTCCTGAGCGTCCTGCACCTGGAGAGAGACCCTTCATGAAAGTACTTGTCATTGGAAGCGGCGGCAGAGACCATGCCATCGCCTGGAAATTCGCCCAAAGCGACCGGGTCAAGCAGGTTTATGTGGCTCACGGAAATGCGGGCATTGCGGAAATCGCCACCTGTGTCGACGCGCAGACCGTGGAGGCCATGGCCGATTTTGCGGAGAAGGAAAAGATAGATCTCACCTTCGTGGGGCCCGAAAAACCCCTTTCTTCGGGGATCGTGGACCTTTTCGAAAGCCGTGGACTGGCCATCGTCGGCCCCAGCCGGAGGGCGAGCCGACTGGAATCGAGCAAATGCGACACGAAAATCCTCCTGAGGGAGCTGGGGATTCCCGTTCCCGAGTTTGCCGTGTTTTCCGACCCCGAACAGGCCAGGGCCTATGTTCGCCAAGTGGGTTATCCCGTCGTGGTGAAAGCCGACGGCCTGGCGGCGGGCAAGGGAGCCCTCGTCTGCGACGGGGTTGAAGACGCTCAAGAAGCCATTCGGGCCATCATGGAAGAACGTATTTTTGGAGACGCCGGGGAGCGGGTAGACATCGAGCAGCGACTCTACGGCCGCGAGCTCTCCTTTTTCTGCTTCACCGACGGCTACACCCTTGTCCCCATGGTAGCCGCCCAGGACTACAAACGGGCTCAAGACAACGATACAGGCAAGAACACCGGCGGCATGGGATCCTATTCGCCCCACCCCTGGCTGGACGAATCCCTCGTCCATAAGATCATGTCACAGGTGGCCGAGCCCCTCATCGCGGGGGTCCGGGAGAAGTACGGGTTCCTTTATCGGGGGATCCTCTACCTGGGACTCATGCTGACGGGAGAAGGCGAAAACATTGTTCCCCATGTCCTCGAAATCAACATACGCCTCGGAGACCCCGAGGCCCAGGTGATTCTCCCCCGCTTAAAAACCGACCTGGTGGACGTGTGTGAAGCCATACTGAACGGACGCCTCCAGGACCTTCAACCGGAATGGGACCCGCGCTACAGGCTCTGTCTCATTGCCGTCAGCGGTCGAACCAAGGGTAAAAAAGGCTGGTACAAAGGCTACCCGGAACGCTACAAGATCGGCCTGCCCATCACGGGGCTGGACCGCATCTCCCCAGAATGCCAGGTCTTTCATTCGGGAACGGGCTGGGACGAGGCCGGGCGGCTGGTGACGACAGGCGGCCGGGTTCTCTGCCTTGTGAGCACGGGGGACACCCTGGCTCAAGCCCGGGAAATCGCTTACAGAGAAATGGAAAAGGTCTCGTTCGAAGGCCTTTACTGCCGCAGCGACATCGGCAGGGAATGAGCGCTCCGCCAACATTGCAGGGAGTCTTGCAGCAATGAGTCAGAAGAAGGATGCCCCCCTGGTGGGCATTGTCATGGGGAGCGATTCGGATCTTCCCATCATGGAAGAGGCCTTCAAGGCCCTGGATGGCTTTGAAGTCCCCTACGAAGTCCGGATTCTTTCGGCCCACCGCTCGCCCGGAGCGACGGCGGCCTACGTAAAGACCGCCGCTGAGCGCGGATTGCAAGTCCTCATCGCCGGAGCCGGCTGGGCCGCGCACCTGGCGGGAGTCATCGCCGCGGAAACCATTCTGCCGGTCCTGGGCGTTCCCATCGATTCATCGCCGCTGCAGGGGATGGATTCGCTGCTGTCCACCGTACAGATGCCTCCCGGCATTCCCGTCGCCACCATGGCCATCGGCAAGGGCGGCGCCCGGAATGCAGCCCTGTTCGCCGTGCAGATCCTGGCCCTCCAGGACCCCCTGCTCGCCGAAAAGCTGCACGCGCATAAAAGGAAAATGGCCGAGGAGGTTGTGGGCGAGAAGAACCGCAAGCTGGAAGACTATCTGGCTGCACGGAAATCGGCTCCCAAGGGGAAATAGTCGGTTCCCTCGGGAACCGGCATTTGGATGGCCTTTTCGAAAACGTCATGGTATCTTTCGCTCCCATGTCAAACTGCCCCGTATGGAAGGTGGACCCCGCCCGGCCGGAAGCGACGGCGATAGATGCCGCAGCTGCCCTTGTGCGTGAGGGAGGAGTCATCGTCTATCCTACTGAAACCTTCTATGGACTGGGGGGGGATCCCATGAGGGAAGCCGCCATAGAACACATCTTTCAGATCAAGGGGAGGAGCTTTCACAAACCCCTTCCCCTCATCGCATCCCGGATGGACAGCCTCCGCAGCGCTGTGGGGGATTGGCCTTCCACCGCCCAAAAACTGGCCGGCGCTTTCTGGCCCGGGCCCCTGACCCTGATCCTCCCCGCGTCCCCTGCCCTGCCTTCCACTCTCCACGCGCAGACCGGAAAAATCGCCGTTCGCATCTCCTCGCACCCCGTCGCAACAGCCCTTGCGGCAGCCGTGGGGGGACTTTTGATTTCAACGAGCGCCAACACGTCCGGAGAGCCGGCGTGCAGCAATCCCGAAGACCTCTCGGAGTCGCTGCTCCACCGGGTGGACGGGGTGCTCCATGGGGGCCGCCTTCCCGGAGGAGCGCCTTCCACCATCGTGGATGTGAGCGTACGCCCGCCGCGCCTGGTGCGTGAAGGAGTCTTGCCCTGGGATGAGGTGAAAAACAGGTGTGAAGCATAAAGGACGCTGAAAACGCTGGCTGATGCGCGCTGACGGACGCTGACGGACGCTGAAGGAAATATCGGCGCTCGTTGGGGGGCATCGGTGTTTTTTAGCGTGCACCCCAATAACTTTTTTCATTTAGAGTACACCGTTGTGCAAAGTTCACTGATCGTTGCTTTTGTGTTGGTTTTCGTTTTGCTTGTGGGGCTCATTGTCCTGGCTTCCCGGCGATGGCGCCGCCTGGCCGAGAGCGAGCCGCGGGTCATCCTGACGGGCGGAGGTACAGGCGGGCACGTCAATCCAGCCCTGGCCATTGCCGAAGGGATCAAGAAACGTGACCCGGACACTCAATTCCTCTACGTTGGAGTGCGTGGCAAAGCCGAAGCCGTCATTGTGCGGCGCGTAGGCTACCCACTGGTATTTGTTTCCTCGGAGGGCTTTCCCGGCCTGAGACCTTCCTTCCGCACCCTGAGGTTTCTCTGCCGTTTGTCCCTGGGAGTCGTCCAGTCTCTTTTCATTCTGTTTCGCTTCGCGCCCCGCTGGGTCGTTGCCACGGGGGGGTATGTGAGCGCGCCCATCATCATCGCCACGCTGATATTGCAGGCGCTGCGCCTTTCACCCACGAAAATATTCCTTCACGAACAGAACAGCATTCCCGGACAGCTCAACGCCTTCCTGGGACGGTGGGTGGACCGGGTGCTCCTCACCTTTCCTCAGACGCTTTCCTTTTTCAAGAAGAACGGCGTCGTGGTGGGATACCCCATCCGCGGTTCCATCGCTCTCAAACCCAGGGAAGAAGCCCAGAAAGACCTTTCATTCACCCTTCCCCCCGGCCGCCAGGTGGTGTTCGCTTTCGGAGGCTCCCAGGGCGCCCGCACCATCAACCGCGCCCTTGTCGATGCCCTGCGACACCTGCTCCCCCACCGCGACCGCCTTTTCATCGTCCACGGCATGGGCCTCAATCAAGCCGGGGGCTACGATGCCGCCGCGGACACGAGGGCACGCCTGGAAGCCTCGTTCGAGCCGGAAGAGCGGGCCATGCTCGACACCTTCTACTATCGACAGGATTATTTTCATAACATTGGAAACGTTTACTCCATCAGTGATCTCATCGTCTGCCGCAGCGGCGCGGGCAGCCTCAATGAAATATCCCAGCTGGGAAAGCCGGCCATCCTCATCCCCAAGGCGAATCTCCCCGGAGATCACCAGGTCATGAACGCACGGGCCATGAAGCATGGAGGTGGCGCGGAAATCCTCTTCGAAGACACCATTGTGGAGCAGGGCGAAGTCCTGGAAAAGCTGGAAGGAGGAGTACTGGCCGAAAAGATCCTGCGTCTCCTGAACAGCCCGCAGCGGCTGAACGAAATGGCGGCACTCAGCGGGCAGTTTTTGCGGCGCCATGCGGTGGAGCGCATTCTGAGCGAACTGTATCAGGATGACAGCTACAACAACGGGACGGGATACAAGTCCATCCCCTTCAAGCCGCTCCTCACCAACCACCGGCTGCTCCTGGTCCTCCAGCGGGCGCACCAGGCGGACCCTATGGGCTACAACCCCGCTTCGGCCGCCGGCGATGAGGACGATCTCACCTACTACCAGCATCGGGCCGCGGGGCTCCTCAGCCATGAGCCCTGGCAGGACCGCAACCTGGGGGTCAAGCTCATCGGGCTGACCCTGTATCGTGAAAAGATCCCTACCCTGCTGCACATGCTTTCGGACACCACCCCCACGTCCTGGATCAAGCGGTGCTTCGGTGGAGATTTCAAGCAGGTCGGCTTCATTCGCAGAAACATCGTTCAAGCCCTGCAGATTCTCGATCAGCTGGATCCCGAGGTAGAGCGCCACCTGCTCCGGGCCATGGAGGATCCCTACTTCGAAGTCCGTTCCCAGGCATGCATTGCCGCCGCTCATTTTGGACCGCAGCTGGTGGGAAAAGATAACTGGCTCCAGGCCGTCATCCAGAGGCTCAAGGACTCCTGCTTCGAAGTCTCCGTGGAGGCCGGCAAGGCCGTGGGCGAAATCGGTGTGGACCACCGCGCCCTGGACGTGCTGCTGCAGTTGAAGGAATCTCACTACTGGCAGGTGCGGGATGCCGCCCTCAAAGGCATCAAACGCCTTTTGGAGCGGCGCGTCATCGCCCCCTCCCCGGAGTTGCTCAAGCAGATCGCGTCGTTCATCCTCACGACAACGGATTTTCGGCCTCACTTTTCCATCAAGGAGACCTATCAGACCCTTCAGAAGCTGTGCCGCGAAAGAGAGTCCGAGAATGTCGTGTATGCCGCTCCCGAAATCCTGCCCGAAACCGCCTTAAGGAAACGCATGTCATGATTTACGAAATATGTAACTTTCTCATGCAGCTTTCGGAAACCTTCTCCTTTTTCCGACTGGTGAACTACATCACCTTCCGGGCCATCATGGCCGCTCTGACAGCGGTGATTGTCCTCTTTCTTTTCAGCCGATATTTCATTCTTTTTGTCCACCGCCGCTGCCTCCTGGACCAGGTTCGAGAAACGGGCATCGACTCCGCGTTCGACAAGCGGGGGACCCCCACCATGGGAGGGGTTCTCATCGTCGGATCGGTGCTCTGCTCCATGATCATCTGGGGAAACTGGCGCAACCCGTTTCTCCTCTGCTCCATTGCGGGAATGCTCTGGTTCGGGCTCATCGGCTTCTACGACGATATGGCCAAGGTTCGAAGAAAGAGTGGGGACAGCGGCATGTCCGAAAAATGCAAGCTTCTGCTGCAGGGAGGCTTCGCTCTCCTCTTCGCCTGGATCTGCGTGGGTCCCTATGCCCCCCTGGGCCCGGAATTGGCCACAAAGGTGTACATCCCCTTTTATAAACACGCCCTCGTCGACTTCGGCCCATACCTCTACGGACTCTTCATCTTCCTTTTCCTCATCTTCGTCACCAATGCCGTCAACATCACGGACGGGCTGGACGGACTGGCCATCACCCCCACGATTTTCGTCGTGGGCGTCCTGGGGATCTTTGCCTACGTGGAGGGCAACCGCATTTATTCCGCCTACCTCTACTACCCCTACCTGCGCAACGCCGGGGAATTGGCCATCTTTGGGGCCGCCTTCCTGGGGGCAGGTTTGGGCTTCCTGTGGTATAATGCCTACCCGGCCCAGATCTTCATGGGCGATACGGGCTCCCTGGCCATCGGCGGCACCATGGCCGTCATTTCCGTGCTCCTCAAGCAGGAAATGCTCTTTCCCCTCCTGGGGGGGCTTTTCGTGTCCGAAGCGCTGACGAGCCAGATCCAGGATAAGATCGGAGTGCGCTGGATAGGGCGCCGGATCTTTTACCGGGCACCTCTCCATCACAATCTTCAGCACAAGGGGATGGCCGAAACCAAAGTCGTGATCCGGCTTTGGATCGTCTCGGGAATCCTGGCGCTCATTTCCCTGGCGACATTGAAGCTGCGCTGAAGGGGTTGCAGATTCTTCAGGGTCCGAAGCCCTGAATAGTGAGATAAAAAGGAAAAGCCATGCACATTCTGATACTTGGAGCAGGCGCCATGGGCAGTCTCCTGGGAGCCAGGCTTTCCAGGACGGAAGCGAGCGTCACACTTTTCAGCACCAACCGGGAGCACATCCAGGCTATCCAGGCCCACGGACTCTCCATCCTGGAGCTGGACGGCAGCGAGCAGCACTACCACCTGGCAGCGTGCGACCATCCCCACAAGATCCAGGAAGAGGTCGACCTGGTCATTGTCCTGGTGAAGAGTTACGCCACCGAGGAAGCCGTCGGGAGCATCCTGGGATCCTGCCATACCGGGACCCTATTTCTCACGCTGCAAAACGGCATCGGCAACTGGGAGCACATTGCCGGGGTGGTGGGTACGGAATCCGTCCTCCTGGGGACGACGGCGCAGGGAGTGACCCGGCTGGGGCCGGGAAAAATTCGCCATGGCGGCAACGGAGCCACCTTCATCGGAGAGCCTCGGGAACCGGCTTCCCACCGGGTGCAGTGCATCGTGGATGTTTTTCGGAACGCGGGCCTCGAGGCCCACCCCAGCGACACAATGCAGCAGCTCATCTGGGAAAAGCTCATGATCAACGTGGGGATCAACGCCATCACAGCCTTGGCGGGGATTCGCAACGGCAAGATCGTCGAGGTGGAAGAGGCCAGAGAGCTTTCCAGGGCGGCCGTCGAGGAAGCCGTCACGGTGGCGCAAGCCAGGGGATTCAAGATGCCCGGAAACATGGTGGAGAGGATGATAAAGGTCGCACAGGCCACGGCAGTCAACCGCTCCTCCATGGGCCAGGATGTCGATCGCAAAAAGCGCACGGAAATCGACGCCATCAACGGCGCCGTCGTGCATTTCGCCAGGCAGGACCAGGTCCCCGTTCCCGTGAATAAGACCCTCACACAGCTCATCAAGATCCTGGAGGCGGGGTATGCCAAAGGAGATTAAACCGGGTGATCCCGGGATTCCATAAGTCTCCCGGCTCACCCGGAGCCATAGCTGGAAGAAGTAGTGATCGGAAGTGCAGCCCGGCTTGACGGATTTTGGAAGAAATTTCGCCGCATCCGCCACCTGGCATGGACACCGACGCTAACACAACCGAAACCTCCAACCCTCGTGCGGCATTCCGGCACGAAAGAGCAGTAACGCTTTTTGTTGTGGTGATTTGAGCCGTCATGGGTAAAGGGCTCGCCAGGCCCGACCTGCCGGTCAGACACTAACACCTCAGAAGAAAGGAAAAAGACCATGCAGAAACGGACCACAGTTCCAGACATCATGGCCGCCAAGGGCAAGAGAAAGCTCACCGAACTGACCGCATACGATTACCCGACCGCCCTCTGGGTCGATCAAAGTGGAATCGATATGGCGCTGGTGGGGGATTCCCTGGCCATGGTCGTTCTCGGGCACGAAGACACCCTCTCCGTGGGAATGCCCGAAATGATTCACCACACCCGAGCCGTTTCCCGGGGGGCCCAACGCTCCCTAGTCATTGCCGACATGCCTTTCATGTCGTATCAGGCAAGTCTTGAACAGGCCCTCATCAATGCCGGCCTCCTTCTCAAGGAGGGTCGGGCCCAGGCGGTCAAGCTGGAAGGCGGCTGCAGGGTGGCACCCCAGATCCGCGCCATGGTGGATGCGGGGATTCCCGTCCAGGGGCATCTGGGACTGACCCCCCAGAGCTCGGCGCAGTTCGGCGGCTTCAAGGTCCAGGGAAAGACGGCCGAGGCGGCCAAGGTACTCATAGACGACGCCCTGGCCCTCACCGAAGCCGGCTGTTTCAGCATCGTCCTGGAAGCCATCCCTGCCTCCATTGCCGCCAGGATCACTGAAGCCATCCCCATTCCCACCATCGGAATCGGTGCAGGACCGCATTGCGACGGGCAGGTACTCGTGGTTCACGACGTGCTGGGACTCTACGAACGGTTCACGCCGAAATTCGTCAAACAATATGCGAAGCTGGGAGACCCCATCCGCCAGGCCCTGGCCCGGTACCGCGAAGAAGTGGAAAATGGGACCTTCCCCGGCCCGGAGCACACCTTCTCCATCGATGCCGGAGAGATGAGCAAGCTCGATACGACCCGGGGCAAGAAATAAACCACTGTCTCTGCCCGTCTGCAAACACGATCAGCACAGCTCCTCAGACACCCGTTGTGGCGCGGTCTCCGTTGTGGCACGGTCCCCCGACCGCCGCCCCCCGTTGTGACACGGTCTCCGACCGTGCCACAACCCCGACCAAAGGTCTCCAATCCCCGGTTGTGGCGCGGTCTCCCGACCGTGCCACGGCGCGACCGAAGGTCTCCACATCTCACGACCAGTCCAGAGCATTGATGGTAACATCGCATTCGAGGCGTCCATCCGATAAGTAGTAGAGTGCTGATGAAAACCGCCAGTGATCAGCCATGCGTACCAATCCCTTGCGGCAGGGATTCGCATGCAGGTAGTCCAGTTTCTGTCTCCAGAATGTTTCTGTCTTGATTGCCTCGGGATGTCGGCCAGGCTGCCAAAAACGCCTGGACCTGTCGGCCGTTGCTGCCTCACGGAAAACCCTCGCAAAACACTGCGGGAGGTGCCGGGTGCAAAAATCGCTCAGTGACCGGCCTGTGAACTTTCGAAAATCCGCCAGAGATGCTCTCAGCCGCTGTGAATCGAAATCTTTGTCAAAGAGGATCGCGTGCATATGGGTCGGCATGATCACATACGCATTGGTTCGGAGGCCTTTGTGTTGGTGGCAGAAGTTGAGACTATCGGTAATGATGCGGCACGCGGAATCCGAGACGAACACAGGTAGCCATTCGACAATGGAGTAGGTGACAAAATATACTGCAGCTTCGGAATGTATCCGATAACGTTCCATGGTGGTTCCAACCCTTCACTCCTGGGGGAGACCTTCGGTCAAACCGGTGGCACGGTCAGGAGACCGTACCACAACTAATTGGGAGACCGCGCCACAACTGAGTCAGGGGTTCGCGCCACAGCCGGGGGCATCCTATATGGTGCGAGATCTCCCTTCGAGGGCTTCACCCAGAAGGTTGGGGTCGGTTTCCTGAGCGGCGAAGGGAGGGATTTCTCAGTCCTTGAGCGCCTGTCGGTACTGCCCCAGAGCCATGAGGGGAAAATAGAGGCGGTAGTAACGGTAGCGGATGTAAAAGTGATTGGGAAATCCGGTTCCCGTGAAATACCTTTCATCCCAGGTGCCGTCGGCATTCTGCGTTTCCAGGAGATACTGCACCCCTTTGCGCACTTCCGGGCTGTCGGCTTCTCCGCAGACCAGCAGTCCCATCAGGGCCCAGGCGGTCTGTGACGGCGTGCTGGGGCCCTTTCCGCGCAGGTGGGGATGCCGGTAGGATGCACAGGTTTCGCCCCACCCTCCATCGAGATTCTGATGGGTCTTGAGCCAGCGCACCGCTCCCTGGATGTAAGGTGACGAAGGATCTTCCCCGATGGAAACGAGCCCTCGAAGGGCCGACCAGGTGCCGTAAATGTAGTTCACCCCCCAACGCCCCCACCAGGCTCCATCGGGCTCCTGCAGGGATTTGATGAACTGAATGCCGCTTTGAGCCCTGGGATGGGAACGATCGTACCCGAAGTATCCCATGGCCTCCAAAACCCTTCCACTCACGTCGGCCGTAGGGTAGTCCACCATGGCTTCCTGATCCGCGAAGGGAATCCTGTTCAGAATCGTCATGGTGTTGTTGCGATCGAAAGCGGCCCAGCCTCCGCAGGAGCTCTGCATGCTCAGGCACCATTCCATGCCCAGCGATTTACCGCACTCCATGCCCTCGCAGTTGGGCGGGCTTACACGGTGGAGTGCCAGCAGCACCACAGCCGAATCATCCACATCGGGGTAGTGATTATTGACGAATTCGAAGGCCCAGCCTCCCGGAGCGCAGCAATTTTTCACCTGCCAATCGCCGCCGGTCTTGATCTGTTTCTCCAGGAGCCAGCGGGTGGCCTTCATCAACACCGGGTGGTCCGAAGGCATTCCCGCATCGAGGAGTGCCAGGGCCGCAAGGGCGGTATCCCAGACGGGCGAAATGCACGACTGCAAACGCAGCCCGCCCTCATCCTCCAGGCAGAAATTCTCCAGGGCCTGCAATCCCCTCGCAATGGGAGGATCCTGCAGGGAATACCCCAGGTAATGCAGCGCCAGGAGAGAATAGACCATGGCCGGCTGGATCCCCCCCCAATCCCCTGATTCCTCCTGGTGCTCCAGAATCCAGGTCTCCGCTTCCTGTACCGCGCGGTTTCGCAATGACGGCAGGGGATTCCGTTCAATGGCTTTGGCTACACGGTCGAACAGATAAAAAAGCTTGTGGGTCATGGACTGGAAACGGTGCAATCCAATTTCCGAGCCTTTCACGTACAGTTCGGAAATTCCCAGAGATGCCGGCAAGGCGTATTTGGGACGGATGTTCAGAACAATGGAAAGGGGAACGGCGGTTCCCCTGGCCCAACTGGAAAATTCATAAATGCTGAAGTAGAAGTGAGAGGGAAGCAGGACCAGTTCCACGGGCATGGAGGGAACTTCGTTCCAGTCGTATTGAGAGAAGAGGGCCAGCCATATTTTGGTGAAGACGCGCGCCGATTCGACACCTCCCCTGGCAAGGATGAATTCCCGCGCCCTGCGGAGAGGCTCCGATGCGGGATCCTGGCCTGCAAGCTTCAGAGCGAAATACGCCTCTATGGTCGTACTGAGCTCTCCACCGTCTCCGTAGTAGAGTCCCCAGGAGCCGTTGGATGCCTGCTCCCTGAGCAGGTACTTCACTATGCCTTTTTCCCGCTCCGGCTGTGAAATTTCCAGGAGCCGGAGGAGCATGAGGTACTCACTGGTGATGCTGACATTGGAGTCCAGTTCTGCCCACCAGTAGCCCTCCGGATGCTGCGCCTCCATGAAGAAGCCAGTCGCCTTCTCCAGGGTCCTTTCCACCCTGCGCCTCCAAAAGCTCCTGGAGCCGAGAAGCTGGTCCTCCACTACAGCAGGTCCCAGGGGCCCCCCTCCATTTTGAGCGGTCCAAAACGCCTGCAACCGGTCCCCCAGCGAGCTGTCGAAGTCGCTGAATGATCCCTCATATCCCGTTTCGAGGAAATCCGACTTGCTCTCTTTTTTTCCTGTAACTGGATTCATAATCCCACCTACTGTTCGAGTGACGCATTCTCATACTGTGAAGCGACAGAAATTAAATATGGACGTGTGTGTCGAAAGGCTTCCACGAACGGCCCTCACGATGAATTTGAGTAATTTATTATATTTTAGAGATATTATCAAGCTTACCCCATTGGGCTCCAGAAGCTCAAAAACCTCCTGCACGTGGAGAGCCTCCTGCCGTTTCCTCCCAGCCTCCACCCAGCGCTTTATACAGGCTGATGAGGTCGCTCACCACCCGCGTTTCCGTAACGGCGAGGCCGTTTTCGATGTCGTTCAATCTCCTCTCGGCATCGAGAACTGTCAAGAAATTCTGCAATCCGTTCCGATACTGAGCGTCGGCCATTGTAACAGCTTTGGCCTGAGCGGTGTACGATGCCGCAATCCGTTCCTGCTCCAGCCGGCGTTGAGCGTAACGCACGAGAGCCGTTTCCACATCTTTGAGAGCTGAAAGCACCGCCTGTCGGTAGGTAGCCAGGATCTCGTCCCTGCGGGCTTCACTCGCGGCGATGTTGGCCCGGATCCGCCCGCCCTGAAAGACGGGCCAGGAAATACTGGGACCCAGGGACCAGGCCAGGCTGTTGGCTTGAAAAACTTCGGTGAATTTCTTGCTCTCCAAGCCGGCGGATCCTGTCAGAAAGAAGCGTGGGAAGAGATCTGCAGTGGCTGCACCGATATCCGCCGTCGCGGCGTGCAGGTTCCGCTCAGCCCTCCGTACGTCGGGCCTGCGGCGCAAGAGGTCCGAAGGCAGTCCCACGGGCACGACGTCGGGAGGGCCGGGCAGAGGCTGCGTTTCCAGCAGCTCCTGGAGAAGCGCATCCGGCGGTTCTCCCGTGAGAACGGCAATAGCGTAAGCTGCAGCCCGAATGTTGGCCTGGAGGGGAGGAATGCTCGAGAGGGTCTGTTCCAGCTGGGCGCGAGCCTGCTCGACCTCCAGCTGGGAAGCCAGCCTGGCTTCTCGCTTGTTTTCCACCAGCCTCAGAGTGTGTTTCTGGATTTCAGCGTTCTTTTCGGCGACGGCCAGCTGTCGCTGAGCGCCTCTCAGCTCCACATAGAGCCTGGCCGTTTCAGCTGCAACGCTCACGAGGACATCCCGGTAGCTTTCCTGTGCGGCTTCCTCCCGTGCTGTGGCGGCTTCCACCGATCGCCTTGCCCCCCCGAAGACGTCGATTTCCCAGGAGGCGTCAAACCCTGCCTGGTAGAGATCCTGGTCTATGGCATCGATCCTTTTCATGAACGGCCCCATGACCGTGGTCTCACTGCCCTTGGAGCGGGCGTACCCCGCCCCCGCGGTGACGGACGGCAGCAGCGTCCCGAAAGCGGCGGCGCGCTGGGCCCTGGCCTGCCGCACCCGGGCTTCCGCCGCTTTGAGGTCCTGGTTGTCGCTGAGGGCCTTTTCCACGCACTGAACCAGGAGGGGATCTTCCAGCTTCAGCCACCACGTCGACTCCACGGGCTGGAGCGCATCGCTCCCCTGGGGCTGGGTCCATTGCTCCGGGCGGGGAACCGGGGGTGGAGTGTAATTGGGCCCGACGGGGGCGCATCCCCACAGGAACGACCCCATCAGAAGGAACGGTACCAGGCGCACTCTCCGTCGGGAATTCATCGGGGTTCCTCCCTGCTCCACTGCTGCTGGAGTCGTTTCAAGCCGCCCAGGGAGAAAGTCGTGATATGGCGGGCCAGTTCATCGATGCTTCCCGGGTGAAAATCCAGCTCCAGCAAAAAGCGCTCGATGGTTGTCCGGTTCTGAAACACGAAAAGGCATTGAGAAATGATGCTCAGCGCCCCTCGAATGACGGCCGGATGATCCGGCGGGAGGCAGATGATTTCCGCCACGATGCGGCGAAAGAGGAGCAGGCTCGGCCGGATCTGGGTTGCGAAGATTTCCCCGAAGGCCTCCGTCGGGCAGCTCATCTCCCGGACGAAGAGCTTGTTGTGCCAGCTGCCGACCTCCCCATCGAGGAAGGCGTGGAGCAGGTCGGAAATCACCCGCCCGAGCTTCTCTTCAGGGTCTCCCTCCTCCACAAGGATAGCCTTTATGGCCTCGCGGTCCACCACGCGGCGGTCTGTCTCCCGGATGACTTCCAGATAGAGCTGTCGTTTGCCCCCGAAATGGTAATTGACCGCAGCCGGGTTGACCTGAGCCAGCTCACAGATCTCGCGGGCGGTGGTCCGCTCGTATCCCTTATGGGAAAAAAGTCTTCCGGCAGCTTCCAGGATGCGGCTGCGTGTCTTATGCTCCCCGGCCGACAGGGCATTCCTCTGCGCCGGGGCCTCGATGGTCATGACACTGTTCATGGAATCATTTTTCCTTTCAGCACTGCATGGACGGTTTCACCCTGTTGGTAGCACCCTGTCCCCGAATATGTCAAATTGAAATCTTAAATTCAAATTTTAATTTGACTTCCCTGCACCTCCCTGCGTAGGATGCGGCTGGAAAAGGGGGAGGACATCCACGGTGAAAAAGAGACTTTTGTTGCTGATCGTCCTGCTGGCGGCCCTGGGGGCTGCGGCCTACTGGTTTCTTCAAAGGCAGAAGGGGGAGGTTCGCAGGGAGATCACCCTCTACGGCAATATGGACCTGAGGCAGGTGGCGCTGGCATTCAACGGATCGCAGCGCATTGCCCGGCTCCTGGTGGAAGAAGGGGATACTGTGCAGCCCGGCCAGGAGCTGGGAGCTCTCGAAAAGGATCGCCTGGAGGCGTCGGTGCAGCAGTCCCAGGGGAAGGTGGAAGCCCAGCGGCACGCCGTGGAGCGTCTCGAGAATGGAACACGCCCGGAAGAAATCGCCCAGGCGCGGGCCAATGCACAGTCGGCTCGGGTGGACCTGAAAAACGCCCGCCTCAGGCATGACCGCCTGAAGAAGGTGGTCTCCACGGGTGCGGCCAGCGAACAGGATGTGGACAACGCCCGCACGGAAATGGACGTGGCCGAGGCGCGCCTGGAGGTGACCCAGAAGGCCCTGGACCTGGCCGTGGCGGGACCGAGAAAGGAAGATATCGCTGAAGCGAAGGCCCGCCTCCGGGCCGATGAAGCCGAGCTCGCGCGACTGCAGAGAGAGCTGGCCGACGCAACACTGGTTTCACCCACCCACGGGGTGATTCAGAACCGCATCCTGGAACCGGGCGAAATGGCGTCTCCAGGCAAACCGGTTTTCACCATCGCCGTGACGGATCCCAAATGGGCAAGAACGTACGTCACCGGACCGGATCTCGGGAAGGTGAGAAACGGGATGGCCGCTGCCATCACAACGGACAGTTTCCCGGACAAACGCTACGAGGGCTGGGTGGGGTTCATTTCTCCCACGGCGGAATTCACCCCCAAGTCCGTGGAGACGACGGAGCTCCGGACGGCCCTTGTCTATGAAGTCCGTGTCCACGTGAGAGACCCGTCCGATGAATTGAGACTGGGCATGCCCGTCACCGTGCACCTGCCTCTGGCTCAGGATGGGACGCCGTCCGCCTCCCTCGAAAACTCCCAGCGTTGAAGAGCGATGCCATGGCGACAGAAGCAGCTTCTCAAACGTCAGGGATGGAATACCACCATTCGACAGAACCGGTCATTCTCTATGAAGGGGTCACCAAGCACTTCACTCGCGGCAAACGGGAGATCTTTACAGCCCTCGAAGGCATCTCGTTCCGCGTCGAGAAGGGAAGCGTCACGGGAATGGTTGGACCCGACGGCGCCGGCAAGACGACCCTCATTCGGCTGGCGTGCGGGCTCCTCTTTGCCGATGAGGGCAGCGTCCGCGTCAGGGGGTGGAACGTCTCCGACCATCCTCAACAGGTACAGTCCCGGGTGGGGTATATGCCCCAGAAATTCGGGCTCTACGAGGACTTGACCGTCCAGGAGAACCTCGATCTTTACGGCGATCTCCACGGGATCACCGGGGAGCAGCTGGCCGAGCGCACACCGGCCTTGATGCAGATGACCGGGCTCGGCCGTTTCATGGATCGCCTGGCCGGAAGGCTTTCCGGGGGCATGAAGCAGAAGCTCGGTCTGGCCTGCACCTTGCTCAGCTCCCCGGACGTGCTCCTGCTCGACGAGCCCACCGTAGGCGTAGATCCCCTATCCCGCCGGGACCTCTGGGAAATCATCCATCAGCTGGTCGCCGACCAGGGGCTCAGCGTGCTGGTGAGCACCTCCTATCTCGATGAAGCCGAACGCTGCCACCGGGTGGCGGTGCTGCACCACGGGCGGCTGCTGGGAGAGGGACCGCCGTCGCGGGTGAGCGAGGCGGCGGCGGGCGGATCGTGGCTGGCCGAGCCTCCGGCCTCCCTCAAACTGCGTCAGCTCCAGTCCCGCCTCATCACGTCACCGGGCATCGTGGATGCCACCCTGGAAGGGAAACGGGTGCGTTTCGTCGCCTCCGACCACACTCCCTGGGAGTCCGGGATCCTGGAAAATGCTACCTGCCATGAAACGTCGCCCCGCTTTGAAGACGGGTTCATGGTGCTCCTTCGCCGGGCAGCGGGAACGGGCGCATCGATCCCGGCCGCCGATGGAGAAAAAACACCGACCGTTGTCGAGTCGTCTCCCGAGGTGGTGGTCGAGGTCCGTGACCTGGTGCGGCAATTCGGAACGTTCTATGCGGTTAAGAATGTCAATTTCCAGGTACGGCGGGGCGAGATCTTCGGCTTGCTCGGGCCCAACGGTGCGGGGAAAAGCACGACCTTCCGGATGCTCTGCGGGCTGCTTCCCGCTTCGTCCGGCACACTCCGTGTCGCCGGCGTGGATCTGCGTCACGCACGTGCGTCCGCCCGGCAGCGCATGGGGTACGTGGCTCAAAAGTTTTCCCTCTACGGTCAGCAGACCGTCATGGAAAACCTCGAATTTTTCGCCGGCGCCTACGGACTTAGGCGGGAGCGCAAAAACCGGCGCATTCAATGGGCACTGGATCAGTTCGAGCTCCAAAAGCACGTCAACCTGCCCAGTGGAGAGCTCCCCGGCGGTTACAAGCAGCGCCTCGCCATGGCCTGTGCCCTCATGCACGAACCTGAGATACTCTTTCTGGACGAGCCCACGTCGGGCGTGGACCCCATTGCCCGGCGCGAATTCTGGTACCGGATCAACGGTCTGGCCGACGGGGGGGTGACGGTGATCGTTACGACGCACTTTATGGAAGAGGCCGAATACTGCGACCGCATGGTCATTATGCTAGATGGTGAAATCCTGGCGGAGGGAGCTCCTTCAGAAATCCGTCAGCTGGGACATGGACCGGAGGGACGGGAACCGACCATCGAAGACGCCTTCATCGCGATAGTGGAGGATTTCCAGGCGGCAAAAGCGCGGGAGGCGGCCTGATCCCATGGGCTTTGTGTCTCCTCAAGACGCGCAGGGGAAAAAGCGCAAATCGCCGGGGGCCGCATCCCTGAGACGCGTGGGTGCGCTCATCCGCAAGGAAATGCTCCAGGTCGTTCGAGATCCCAGCAGCCTTGCGCTGGCCGTGGTGCTGCCCCTCCTCCTGATTCTTCTTTTCGGCTACGGCCTCTCTCTCGATGTGAAGGACGCCCCCGTGGCCCTGGTCCTGGAAGAGGTTTCCCCGGGCATGACGGAGCTGGTGGGCGGGTTCATGCTTTCGCCCTATTTCAAGTCCACGGTCACCCCTTCCATGAAGGAGGCGGAAGACCTCATGAAGGCCCGCAAAGTCGACGCCATTGTGAGGCTTCGGGACAACACATCCCGAGAACTGGCGTCGGGAAGGGCGCCGGTCCAGATCATCGTGCACGGCGTTGACGCCAACCGGGCGAGAATCATCCAGGGATACGCCCAGGGAACGGTCGCGCTCTGGGCCGCCAAACGGGGCCTCCGCATGCCGGATTCATCGGGTGGGCTCGTACGCCTCCAAAGCCGCATGTGGTTCAACGAAGCGGTCGACAGCCGTTACTTCCTGGTGCCGGGCCTGCTGGTGCTCATCATGACCCTCATCGGGGCGCTGCTGACGGCGCTGGTCATTGCCCGCGAATGGGAGCGCGGCACGCTGGAGGCGCTCCTTGTCACTCCCGTTCAGTCGGGAGAAATCCTCCTGGGGAAGGTTGTGCCCTATTTCCTCCTGGGCATGGGGGGGCTGATGCTGAGTGTGTTTGCGGCGCGCGCGCTCTTTCATGTGCCGCTTCGGGGCTCCTTCCTCGTCCTCGCAGGTGTGTCAGCCCTCTACCTGCTGGTGGCCCTCGGCATCGGGCTGCTCATCTCCTCGGCCACACGCAACCAGTTCGTGGCCAGCCAGCTGGCCCTCATGATCACGTTCATGCCCGCGTTCATCCTTTCCGGGTTCATCTTCGACATTGCCAGCATGCCGTTGCCGGTCCAGATCATGACGCGCATCCTGCCGGCCCGCTATTATGTCACTCTGCTTCAGACGGTCTTTCTTGCCGGAAATGTCTGGAGTGTCATATTGCCCAACGCGTCGGTCCTGGCGGGCATGGCGGTGCTGCTGCTGACCCTCACCCGCCGGAAGACCCGGAAGCGGTTGGAATGATGGAGTCGTCGAGGCTGGTGAGAAAGAACAACGGCCTTTCCGCTCCGTGACCCCAAAAGAAAGTCGACCTTGAATGGACCTGGATTCCCTCAGACGCATACTGGCCCTGATCGTGAAAGAGCTCCTGGCGATCCTCAAGGATCCCCGCAGCCGATACACCGTATTCGTGCCGTCCACCATCCAGCTCCTGGTCTTTGGATACGCGGCAACCTACGACCTTTCGCGCATCCGGTACGCCGCCTGTGACCAGGATCGCAGCGCCGCCTCGCGTGAATTCCTGGCGAGCCTGGAAGGATCCGGGACGTTCCTGCGGGTGGCCAACCTTGAATCGGCGGAAGAAATCCAGCCCTGGATCGATGCCCGCAAAGCCTTGGCCGTCGTGCAAATCCCTCAGGATTTCGAACGGAATCTGCTTGCGGGACGCCATGCCGATGTACAGGTGATCGTCGACGGGCGCAATTCCAACACGGCCGGAACGGCCCTCAACTACATCGGCACCATCACCGATTCCTTCAATGTGGCCTGGAACAGGGAGCACCAGGGGGTCGAACCTCCTATCCGCATCGAATCCCGCGCCTGGTACAATCCCAACCTGGAAACCCGGTGGTTCATGATTCCCGGCCTCCTGGGCATGCTGGCCCTCATCCAGGTGATCATCATCACGGCCATGTCGGTGGCCCGCGAGCGGGAGCAGGGGACCTTCGACCAGCTCCTGGTGACGCCCTTCCGGCCCTTCGAGATCATGATTGGGAAGGCCCTTCCGGGTATCCTGGTGGGGATGGTCCAGGCCACCTTTGTCGTCGTTGTGGCGCGTTTCTGGTTCGGGATCCCGTTCAACGGGTCGCTGGGGACACTGTATACGGGGATTTTCATTTTCCTGCTGTCGGCGGTGGGCATGGGGCTCATGATTTCATCGCTGGTCACCACGATGCAGCAGGCACTTCTGGGAGCCTTAGTCATCGTCATGCCCTGCTCTCTCCTGTCCGGTCTCGGCACCCCCATCAGCAACATGCCCCAGGCGGTGCAATATTTGACCCTCATCAATCCCCTTCGCTACGCCATCTCCGTCACCCACCGGGTCTTCCTGGAGGGAGCGCCGTTCCATCTCATCCTTCCGGAACTCGTCCCCATGGGGGGCATCGCCCTGGTGACCCTCTCCGTGGCCGTCTGGATGTTTCGCCACAAGCTGACCTGACGAGGAAAGTCATCCCCTGGCCCGGGTATCAAGATCCGCGTAGTCTATGGCCCGGCAGCAGTGGAACCGGCATGGACTTGCATGGCAAGGCTTTCCCAAAAGTGGGCTTTGAGAGGAGCCGATCTGTGGCACCTGGCCCTGGCAAAATGTCTTCGGGATCAAGTCCCGGAATTGATGCTCCTCACATTTGACAAGCAACTTCAAGCTTCATCCAGGGGTGAAGGTCTTGAGGCAAAAAGTCTTTCATAACCGGATGGTTCATTCCGGTTGCTCTTCCCTTTTCGACCAGCTTCATGCCTTCCGGAGGCTACGCCATGGTTAAAACCACCAGGGAGGGGTCAGGCCGGGTGTGGATCAGGAAGCACACCAGATTTGTCCACAGGCTACTTGATGACTTGCGATCATGTGGGAGGGGGCGGAAGGGTGACCCACAGCGGGGGAACGGGGGCCTCTTTTCAGTCTGATACTGACGACTAAAGGGACAAGACCTGCTGAAGCCCTTTGCCGATGGATTCGAGTGACTCCTGGTCCATCACCTCAATCCAGTCGGTGAGGCGGGTCTTGTCCACCGCCCGTAATTGGTCGCAGACAGCGAGGGCATTCTTCCCCATGCATGAAACCTTGACGGTGTGATTGGCGGGTGCGGTGGGCTGCCGGATGAAGACAGCGGGACAACCAGAACTGTTCTTCTAGCTTGATTGGTGGGGGTGGCCGCTATAATTCCCCCCAGATTTTGGACAGCAGGTTAAGCTTATGACCGAGGTTCAAAATGGACATTTTTTGTCTGGGGTGAATACCGATGCAACGGAAAAAGCATGACGCAGCATTGAAAGGCAGAGTGGCCTTGGAGATGGTGAAGGGCCAGAGGACGGTCAACGAGATTGCGGCCGACTACGGGGTGCATCCGAATCTGATCACGAAGTGGAAAAGGCAACTCCTAGACGGTGTGCCCGGAATCTTTTCCTCAAGAGCCGCTCTGGATGTACAGGGTAAAGAAACGGAAAGACTCATTGCCTCTCTGTACCAGAAGATCGGGCAGCTGGAGGTGGAAAGAGAGTGGTTGAAAAAAAAATCTTTACAGCTCGGTGGCAAATAGAAGGGATCTTATTGAGCCGGCGCACCCGAAGCTGAGTATCGCAAGGCAGTGTGAGCTTTTGGGTATCTCCCGATCCGGCTACTACTATGAGCCGGCAACGGAGAGCCCGTTCAATCTTATGCTGATGCGCCTCATCGACGAGGAGTACACCCGGTTCCCGTTCTATGGATCTCCCCGCATGACAGCCTGGCTGCGCCGGGAAGGTTATGCGATCAATCACAAGCGCATCGAGCGCCTGATGAGGGAGATGGGTATCGAGGGACTGCATCCGAAGAGGAATCTGAGCAAGAGCAACGATGAGCACAGGAAGTACCCCTATCTGCTTGCCGATCTCAAGGTGGAGCGGCCCGATCAGGTCTGGAGCTCGGATATCACCTATATTCGGTTGGCAAAAGGCTTTGTCTACCTGGTGGCGGTAATGGACTGGTACTCACGGTTCGTCCTTTCCTGGGAGATATCGAATACGCTCGATACCCACTTTTGCATGGAGGCTCTGGAGAGAGCCCTCGCAAAGGGAAGGCCGGAGATCTTCAACACGGACCAGGGGGCTCAGTTCACAAGCTCCTCCTTTATCTCCAGGCTCTCCGGGGAGAAGATCCGGATCAGCATGGACGGCAGAGGCAGGGCTTTTGACAACATCTTCATCGAAAGGCTGTGGAGATCGGTCAAATACGAAGAGGTATACCTCAAGGATTATGAGACGGTTATGGATGCAGTCACAGGGATCGGCAGCTACCTTGATCTTTACAACCGAGAAAGACTGCACCAGTCCCTTGGCTATCACACACCCGCTGAGGTCTACTTCAGTGTCAACCTGAACTGATAGTGGGGGGCTCTGCCCCCCTGATCCCCCCGGAGTTTAACGCTTTGAGGGGAATCAAAAGGGGCAGGGGAAAAGAAAGGCATGACCCTATGGTCCTGCCCCTCCGTCATCCCACCCACCTCGGCGCTCGGGTTGCTCTCCAGCAGAGCCCTATCCTCCGGGTGGGCAGCTCAATCATAACTCAGTCTGGAAGGGCTGTTTAGAGGAGGTGAAAAAAAGCTTAGATCGGCCCATTTTTTGTCTAGACTTTGGGGGGAAGCATAGATTATCCGATCGCCTATCGGCGGCACTGTCGTGGAGAGAAATGTGGAAATCGGTCAGGCGGTCGCTCCCGGCGGCCGACTTCTGCTAATCGTGGACCAAACATCTCTGAACCTGGATGTCGATTTGCCTGAAGCAGACATTGGCCGGATTGTCGTTGGAACTGTGGCGCTGATCACGACAGACGCCTTCCCGGGACATGAGTATTCAGGGAAAGTAACCGTTGTCAATCCATTGGTGGACCGAAAGACGCGTACTTTCCGCATGAGAATCGAGGTGCCGAATCCGTCCGGGAAGTTGGTGGACGGAATGTATGCCAGGGTGAATCTTTCGGCAGAGAAAAGAAGGTCCCTTGCCGTTCCCCGTGAAGCCTTGCAACGCCTCCCCGGCAGCGGCACCTATTACGTTTTTGTGGTGGAAGGAAATAAGGCCCATAAGCGAACGGTCGAAATTAGGGCCATGGATGACCAATTTGCCGAAGTGATGGTCGGCTTGGTTGAGGATGACAAAGTGGTCACCAGCGGAGCGGGGCGTTTACAGTCAGGTATGGAGGTAAGCGTGCAAGATATTTTGAATTAGAATGGGACGGATAACTCTGGGGGGAACAACTTTTCAAGAAGAACGGCGGTGAACATGTCGGACGATAACTCAGGTTTTCCGAAAAATATCGGCCTGGCTCTGGGCAGCGGCTCCGCACGGGGATGGTCTCATATCGGTGTATTGCAGGCACTAGCTGAGGCAGGAATAGAAATCAGGTACGTCGCCGGCACCAGCATTGGTTCGTTGGTAGGGGCCGCATGTGCCTTTGGCAAAATGGATGTGCTGGAAAATTTTGCCCGTCAGCTCGACTGGAAACAGATTGTTTCCTTCCTGGATGTAACTTTTCCGAGGTCGGGACTCATTGATGGAAAGAAGATCAGCGATTTCTTTCGTTCTCATGTTCGAGAAATGAACATTGAAGAATTACCTCTCCGCTATTGCGCGGTTGCCACCGACTTGGCCACGGGTCGTGAGGTCGTGTTGAACAAAGGGGACCTCATAGAGGCAATCCGCGCGAGCATCTCGGTTCCGGGCATTTTCACGCCGGTCAGGAAAAACGGCGGCTTTCTGGTGGATGGGGGGCTGGTCAACCCCGTGCCGGTGAGCGCTGTCAGGGAAATGGGAGCGGATTACGTCATCGCCGTTGATTTGAACCATGACATCGTCGGCAAAAGGAGTGCAGGCAGCATCGACCCGGTTGCTCCTTCATTAAAAGCTGCGGTTGTTCAGCCCCAGCCCGCAGAATGGAGAATCGCGCAGGATCTGACCAACAGGCTCAGCGAATTCGGTTCGCCCGCGTTATCGCAAGTGCGCCAGTGGCTGCAAAGGGACCCCGTGCCAAATATCTTTGATGTGTTGACGACTGCAATCAATATTATGGAAGTGCAGATCACCGCAACAAGATTGGCAACCGATCCGCCCGATCTGCTGATTCGGCCAAAGCTGGGGGATATTCGTTTTCTCGAATTCCATCGGGCCGAGGAGGCCATTGCCGAGGGATACCGAGAAGCCATGGCGCAGCTCAAAGAAAGATGGAAGTGTGCTGCCAAAAGAGATTTACCAGGAGGTTATTTACCGGGGAGGACGGAAGATGGGAATTAATATTTGTCAGTTACAAGAAAAACGCCTCGTTGATCGTCTGCGTTCTCTGAGGGTCAAAGGAGAAGTGATCGAGAAAAAAAGAATGGAATCATTCAGTGGACGGCCCGAAAGGAAGATTGTCGTTGTCAAGTTCAAGAACAGGATAATTGAAACAAACCTTGATGACGCAGAATTCGAACGGACTGAGATCGGGGAACGGATTTGGTTCTCTCCTCCGGTCCCTGATCGTGATCCGTGCACTTGCCATCTATTCGTCTGGCTGACTGTTGGAATCACATCTGGGGCACTGGCAATCTGGGCCATCACAACCCATTTTCATGGAAAAACCGCCGCTATCCTTTCTCTTGTCGCAGCAGGTTGGATCAGCGTTATTGCCTGGGCCAGGATATGTTCGCACGAGCAAAGCAAATGCCTTCGGGACCTTAAGACGGAAGTCGACTTTTTTGAAGCTGACGGTGACGACAAGCAAGGGGAACAGAAATGAAATTACCGGAGATATCCGTCCGCAGGCCGGTCACGACCGTTATGGTTTTCGCTGCCATTACATTGCTGGGTTGCGTGGCTTTTTTCAGGCTCAACCTCGACTTGTTACCGGATATTGAACCTCCGGCCGTGAGTGTCATCACACCCTATCCGGGGGCTTCCGCCACGGATGTTGAGTCGGAGGTGACCAAGTACCTGGAAGACCAGCTTTCCACCACACCGAATCTCGACCGGCTGGAGTCAAAGTCAAAAGACAACATCGCCATCGTCAATTGCATATTCAACTGGGGCACCGACCTGGATGTTGCGGTCAACGATATCCGGGAGAAGATCGATCTTGCCAAGCCGGACCTTGCCGATGGAGCGGAAGACCCCTTTATCTTCAAGTTCAGCAGTTCCATGGTGCCGGTGCTCATTATGACGGTGACGGCGGAAGAAAGCAGTCCCGATCTTTACAGAATTGTGGACAAGCAGATCGCCGATCCGTTGAAGCGTGTGCCCGGCGTGGGCGCTGTCGTCTATATCGGCGGTCAGGAAAGACAGATCAATGTGCATTTCGACCGCGAAGCAATAGATGCTTATCACATTTCCGTCCAGCAGATCAGAAATGTTCTCGCCGCTGAAAACCTGAACCTTCCGGTGGGCACCGTCAAGATCGGGAGGAATGAACTCCAGATCAGAGTGGCGGGGCGCTATCGGGATGCAGCGGAAATCGCAAATACGGTGATCGGAAGCAACGGCGACGCGCTTGTGCGGCTCAGAGACGTGGCCACGGTCACCGATGCCTTTGAGGAGCCGCAGGAGTGGGCACGTTCCGGCAAGCTTCCTGCGATTGCCTTGATTATTCAGAAGCAGTCCGGGGCCAACACCGTCAACGTGATCGAAGCCATAAAAGATCGCCTCAAGACACTGAAGACCGAAGTGCCGGCGGATATCGAAATCCACGGGATTCTGGATAACTCCGATCACATTTATGCGATGATCAATAGTTTGACCGAAGCCGCCGTCGTCGGAGGCCTTTTGGTCATTGTCGTCTGTTTCCTGTTTCTCCGGCGGTTTCGCACCAGCCTGGTCGTCTCAATGGCAATTCCTTTTTCGATTATCGTCGCCTTTATCGGCCTCTTCGTCATGGATTATACCATCAACGTCATTTCCCTGATGAGTCTTGCCATTGCCGTGGGAATGGTGGTGGACGATGCCATCGTCGTACTTGAAAACATCGTGCGGCATGTGGACGATGGCAAGCCTCCGCGGTTGGCCGCCGTGGAGGGGACATCCGAAGTGGGTATGGCGGTAGCCGCGTCAACATTGACCATTGTAGCTGTCTTCGCCCCTCTTCTCTTAGTGAAAGGGATCGCCGGCATCATCTTTGGTCAGTTGGCGTTCATGATCTTGATTACGATTCTGGCCTCGCTTTTCATTTCATTGACGTTGACCCCCATGGCTGCTTCCCGTTTGCTCCGTTCACGGGACCAAAGAAAGCTCAATCCGGTATTTGTATGGAGCGAGCGTTTGCTGAATGGAATCGAAGCCGGTTATTCTCACGTCCTGGAATGGGGACTAAGGCACCGTAACATTTTGCTTTCACTTATAGTTATTGTATTTATCGGCAGTCTGGCACTGATTCCTTTGGTCGGCACGGAATTTTTTCCCGAAGTGGATTCGGGGGAAGTGGAGGTGGTCCTGGAGATGGCGCAGGGCACCCGAGTGGAGGTCACGGCCGGAACCACGGAAGAAATGCTCAACGCGGTGAACGCCATTCCGGAAATGGAAGCCTCCTATGCCCTGGCAGGTCAGACCAAGAAAGGTTTTTTAACAGCCCTCGGTTTTGAAGAGGGAACCGGCATCGGTCGCATCGGAGGGCGTCTCATTGATAAAAAAGAACGGAGTCGCCATGCCAAGGAGGTCGCTTCGGAGCTTCGTGAGCAGGTCATAAAACTGCCGGGCGTTGAGAATTTTTCCGCCAGCGCCGTAAGCGTCATCCAAAAGGCGTTCCTGGGAGGCGGCCGGCCTATCAGCATCGATATTCTGGGCCATGATATCGAGACGACCGACAAAGCCGCCGCAAAGATCCAGCGCATCGTGGAAACCACACCCGGCGCAGTGGATGTCTCTGTCAGCAGAAAGAGACCACGGCCGGAAGTGCGGATTTGTCTTGACCGGGATAAGGCGGCATCCCTGGGATTGAATGTGGCGCTTGTCGCCGACGCATTGAGGACCAACTACTATGGATTCGATGATACGAAGTTCCGGGAGGCGGGTGACGACTTCGACATCGAGTTGCGACTGAAAAAGGACCAGCGGAAAACGATCCGTGAAATCGGGGAAACCCCCATCACCACCCTGACCGGTCAGACCATTAAGCTCCGAAACGTCGCGTCTGTTTGTGAAACCTTTGGGCCTGTTGAGATCGACCGGAAAAACAGGACCCGCGTCACAAAGGTTCAGGCGGGCGTCCAGGGCAGGGTTCTGGGGGATGTGGTACGGGATGTTCGAGAAAAGATGGCCTCTCTTGACCTGCCTCCCGGCGTTTCCATCGAATGGGGCGGGGAGGTGGAGGAACAGCGAAAAGCGTTCCGCGACCTGACCCTCCTTTTGATTCTGGGAATAGTCCTTGTCTACATGGTCATGGCAGGGGAGTTCGAGGATTTCGTTGATCCATTCATCATCATGTTTTCGGTTCCTTTCGCCTTCGCCGGAGTGATATGGGCCTTCGTTGCCACGGCCACTCCGCTCAACCTGATGAGCTTCATCGGGGTAATCATGCTCATGGGCATTGTTGTAAAGAACGCCATTGTGCTCGTGGATTATACCAAGCAACTGAGAGCAGGTGGGATGACGCTAAACGAAGCGGTGGTCACGGGCGGAAAAACACGCCTGAGGCCGGTGCTCATGACGAGTTTGACCACCATATTCGGCATGGCCCCATTAGCCCTTTCCAGAGGGGAAGGCTCTGAAATATGGAATGCACTGGGCATCACGGTCATTGGGGGACTGTCGGTCAGCGGCCTTGTGACATTGATTCTGGTGCCGCTAATGTATTCGCTGGTTCACCGGGGTAAAGCAAAATGACGGCCGATGTTGTAAACTTCTTCTTTTCTTTCTCCTTTTTTTCCATTCTTGGATGGATGCTGGAGGTCTCCTATCGTTCCGTGCGTGACAAGCGGTTCGTCAATCCCGGCCTCCTGAAGGGGCCGTATCTCATCCTTTACGGTGCCGGCGCAGTGATGCTTATGGCAGCGGTTTCATTGCTGCAGGAATCCAATTGGGGAACCAAGGCCTTCGCTTATTTCATAATCACAACCGGACTCGAATTCGGCTCCGGATTGGTTGCTCAATACTTTTTCCAGATCCGTCTGTGGGACTATTCGGACCAAAGATTTAATTACAGGGGGCACATCTGTCTAAAATTCTCCCTGTACTGGATACTGCTGGCCTTCGCTTTTGAATATGCCGCTTTGCCCCCCTATCAAAGCATGCTCGTCCTGCTTTCACCGGTCTTCAAGTGGATAGTGGCCGGAGCAACGATCTCAATCATGTCGATGGATTTCCTGGCGGTTGCAGCCGGGCGTTTCCTCCGCCTGACGCCGGAAGAGAAAACTCTGATGGAGGCGGAATTCGTCAACACGGCAAGGCCGCTTCTCGATCTGCCGGAGGTTGCAAAACTGGCGCAGTATAACCATCACAGGGGGAAAACCCGATTGGATCATGTGGAGGAGGTGGCCTGCCTGAGCTTTCGCTGGGGAAAAAGACTTTCCCTTGACACCCGGGCGATTATCCGGGGTGCGTTGCTGCACGATCTTTTCTACTATGACTGGCTGCATGACGGACCCAGGCTGCACGGTTTCCGGCACCATACTATCGCTCTTGAGAACGCCCGCAGCATCACCGGTCTTACCGAAAAAGAAGCGGATATTATTAAAAAACACATGTGGCCGCTTACTGTTATACCGCCGCGCCATATGGAATCGCTGGTGGTTTCTCTGGTGGATACCTTTTGCTCTGCAAGGGACTATCTGAGCATGAAGAAACAAGACAAACCCACAGAGGCGGCCTCCCGTTGCGTTCATCCGGAACCGGGAGATGAAAAAAGATGAAGAACCATGCAGAAAGTCTCTATTTTGCCGGGATCGATATCGGTTCAACTACAGCCAAGGCGGTTATCCTGGATAAAGAGGGTGGCATGGTATTTTCCCGATACTGTCGTCATCAGGGCAAAACAGTGGAAACAACACGGCGTATTTTCAATGACGCCCTTGAGAAACTTGGCGACGTGGAGCTTGATTTGGCGGTTACCGGATCGGCGGGGATGGGTGCGGCCGAATTCTTCGGCCTGCCGTTCGTGCAGGAAGTGGTGGCCTCCGCGCACGTCATCGAAAAGTTTTTCCCCGAAGCCAGGACATTTATCGAAATCGGCGGAGAAGACTCCAAAATAATATTCTTTGACGGCAGTGGCCGCCCCGATATCCGGATGAACGGAAGTTGCGCCGGCGGGACCGGTGCTTTTATCGATCAAATGGCGGTTCTCCTGGGTGTTGATGTAGCGGAACTGAACGTTCTGGCCGGAAAAGCCACGAATATTTATCCGATTGCGTCGCGGTGCGGCGTTTTCGCCAAAACCGACATCCAGGCCCTGCTGAGCCGCCATGTATCCAGGGAAGATGTGGCGGCTTCCATATTTCATTCGGTCGCCCTTCAGGTGATAACCGCCTTGTCCCGTGGACGGGAGATGGAAAGAAAAATACTGATCGGAGGCGGGCCGCTGACATTTTATCCAATCCTGCGGAAAGCCTTTGCAAATCTGCTCGGCATTGAGCATCCGGATGACCTGGTACTTCCGGATCATCCGGAACTGCTTCCCGCCATGGGAGCGGCCATGGTGCGCAATGGCAAACCATGTCGGGGCCGGATCAGCAATTTTTTATCCATGTCCGAGAGAGGCGTCAGCCGTGCAACCAACAGCGGCACCAAAAGGCTGCCCCCCCTGTTTGCAAGCAATTACGAATTTGAAATATGGCAAAAAAGGCATGAGCGAAATTTGGTTCCCAGGATTGACCTGCCTGAGGCAAAAGGAAAAGATCTTTTTTTAGGTGTGGATTCGGGGTCAACCACCACCAAGATCGTCCTCGTCGATGAGAAAGGCAAACTGGTTCTGAGCTATTACGGCCCCAACAACGGCGATCCCATCCAGGCGGTAAGAAAGGGACTGGCTGAATTCAGAAAAAAGTTTGTTTCTGCCGGCTTTGCCCCGCGGATCACCAGAACGGCGGCCACCGGCTATGGTGAAAGTCTCATAAGAACCGCCTTCGGGTTGGACGACGGCCTGGTTGAGACCATGGCGCATTACCGGGCGGCGCGGCGCTTTGAGCCGGATGTATCCTTTATTCTGGATATCGGCGGGCAGGACATGAAGGCGATCTATATTCATGACAACGCCGTGGCTGAAATTCAGATCAATGAGGCCTGCTCATCGGGATGTGGTTCCTTTATTGAGACGTTTGCCCGTTCGCTAGGGTATAGTGTCCAGGAATTCGCAGGGATTGCATGCGATAGCAAATCACCTTTTGATCTGGGAACCCGCTGCACCATCTTCATGAACTCCAAAGTGAAGCAGGCCCTTCGGGAAGGGGCGACGGTCGGCGACATTTCGGCAGGTTTGGCGTATTCGGTTATCAAAAATGCTCTGTACAAAGTGCTGAAGCTGAAGGACGTCGATGTCCTGGGGGACAAAATCGTAGTTCAGGGCGGAACATTTCGAAATCCAGCCGTATTACGCGCCTTGGAGGTGCTTCTGAACAAGGAGGTTATGAGACCGGATATTTCTGAGCTGATGGGAGCCTACGGTGCGGCCCTGACAGCCCTTGCCAATCATCGTGCGCATGTTGTGGCGGCCGTTGCTCCGCAGCAAGAAGCGCTGAAGGGTCAGGATAGGCCGGTACGGGAGACCAATGGCCTGTCTTTTGATAAATTGGCGATGGGAAGTGGTTTTTCAAAAAAGGAAATCCGCTGCCGGGGATGTGAAAACCAGTGCAGGGTTTTGAAACTGACTTTCAGCAACGGAAACCATTTTTATACAGGGAACCGATGCGAGCGGCGCTTCAGCAACAATCCGGATGCTCAACGCAAAGGAAGGAACCTGATTGATGATCAGATAAGGCTCCTGTTTGAGCGAAACACGGAGCCCGAAGGCGAGCCGATTTTCACCTACGGTATCCCCCGCTGCCTGAACATGTATGAAAACATTCCCTTTTGGTGCGCCTTTTTGACCACATGCGGCTTCAGGGTGGTTCTCTCGTCCGAGTCCAATTTTAAATTATATGAAAAGGGGTCTTTCACTGTCATGTCGGAAAACATCTGTTTCCCCGCCAAACTTGCCCATGGGCATATTTTCGATCTTGCCGGGAAAAACATCGACAGGCTGTTCTATCCGACTGTCGTCTATGAGGAAGAATACGCAGATGCCTTAAACAGTTATAATTGCCCGGTGGTCACCGGATATCCTGATCTGTTGAAGAGCGCTGTCAATCCAGAGAAAACATTCAAAATCCCTCTGGACAATCCATCTGTCAGTTTTAAGGATTTCGGTTTGCTGAAGGATCAGCTTTATCTGTTCTTCAGGCGGTTTGGAATCAATTACCGGACGATATCAGAAGGTGTTGAAAAGGGCGTCAAGGCGCAATCGAGTTACAGGACGGAACTCAGGTCCATGGCGAAAACGCTGCTGGCCAGGTCGGAGGCCGAGGGACGGACAACCGTTGTCCTCTGCGGCCGACCCTACCATGCAGACCCGCTTGTCAACCACGGTGTTCCGGATGTATTGACGGAACTCGGCGTGGACGTCGTCAGTGAAACCGCGCTTCCCCTGAATGCAGATACCGTCGCTCTGGAAGATGTCAATGTCCTGACCCAGTGGAGCTATGCCAACAGGCTGTACGCAGCGGCAAGGTGGGTAACAAACACGGCGAATGCCCAAATGGTTCAGTTGACCTCTTTCGGCTGTGGGCCGGATGCGATTTCGGCCGATGAGGTCAAAGAAATTCTGCGCCATGGCGGGAAGATTCATACCTTGATCAAAATGGATGAAATCGTCAACCTGGGCGCCGTCAGGATCAGACTGCGCTCCATGCTGGAAGCGGTGAAGGAAAAGAACGGGAAAACGAGGGCCGCAGGGGGTGGCACAATGCAAACGGGCCGGGCGGTTGTGGGCAAGTCCGGAAAGAGAACCCTGATCGCCCCCTATTTTTCACCCTTCTATTCACCGCTGGTCCCGTCGGCTTTCAGGCCCTTCGGTCACCGGGTTGAAGTCCTTCCGCCCCAGGACAGGGAGTCGGTTGAATGGGGACTTAAAACCATCAACAACGATATGTGCTACCCCTCTGTCCTGGTAGCCGGCGACATTATCAAGGCATTTCAATCAGGCAGGTACGATCCTGAAAAAACCGCTGTCGTCATGACCCAAACCGGCGGTCAATGCCGGGCATCCTCTTACGTGTCGCTTATCAAAAAAGCACTGGCCGCCGCCGGCCTGGATGAGGTTCCGATAATCGCTATATCCAATGAGGAAATCAATGCACAACCGTGGTTTAAAATAGATAAAATGGGGCTGATAAAACGGATGGGCTTGGGAATTATTTTCGCCGATCCCCTGGCCAGGATGTATTTATCAACAATGGTCAGGGAAAAGGTGCCCGGGACATCCAAGAACCTGCATGAAAAATATCTCTTTGAAATGGAAACAGGTATCGAGAATGCAGATTATTATTATCTTCTCAATCTTCTGAAAAGGGCCGTGGCGGACTTCAACCGGGTTGAGATCAACGACAAGACTGTCCCAAGAGTCGGGATCGTTGGAGAAATCTTCGTTAAATATAACTTCTTCTCCAACGGAAATATCATCGACTGGCTGTCCGGCCAGGGGGTGGAAGTGGTTCTTCCTCCTATACAGAATTTTTTCGCCCAGCGCTTTATCAATGAGACCTACGACCAAAAGGCCTTTTTTAAACGTTCTTTGGCGGATCGTATCAAGTACAGGCTGCTGGAGATATACTCAAATTACCATGTCGGCCAAATCGAGCGGATTATGCAGGGATTTCGTTTTTACAGAAAGGCTCATGACTTAAGAAAACTGGCGGCGATAACCGGCGAGGTAGTCAGTTTGGCCAATCAGTTTGGCGAAGGATGGCTTCTTACGGCTGAAATGATCGCCATGCTCAATGAAGGAATCGACAACATCGTCTGTCTCCAGCCCTTCGGCTGCATTGCCAACCACATCACCGGGCGGGGCATGGAAAACAAACTCAGGGAGATGTTTCCTCATCTGAACCTACTTTCACTGGACATGGATGCAGGGGCAAGCGAGGTCAACATGATGAACCGCCTCCATTTTATGGTGACAGCCGCACGGGAAGAGGTGGACCGCGAGGTGGGAACACAGCCGGCGCAGAAGACCGCTCGAAGATTTGCCATTCCCGATGCATGGCCGCGCGAACTGGATTCTTTCAACGCCTACACGTCTTTGGAGGTCGAAAAATGGAGGGCCTGGGCGTCCAACCTGGGACTGTGGGAGAAGACGCGGCAGATGAAGCGTTGGATCGGCATGTAACCTGCAGCATTGCTGAATTTGACGGTCAGAAGGCAGAGGGCATAACCCTCCGCTCGTCAAACGAGAAGCAGGATGCCGTCGATGCCGGGCGCAAGATCAGCCAGAATCAAGGCACCGAGTTCTACATCCACGGCAAGGATGGAAAGATCCAGAACAAGGACAGCCACGGCAACGATCCATATCCGCCGAAGGGGTGATCCAGTGCATATGCTTTCAGGGAGTTTTGGTTCTGTATGACACTGGCCTTCATCGCTGTAATTTTTGGCTTGGCGCTCCTCGTCTGGAGCGCCGACCGTTTTGTGGAGGGCTCGGCCTCCACCGCACGCCATTTCGGTATGCCGCCGCTTTTGATCGGCATGGTGATTGTCGGGTTCGGTACCTCCGCGCCGGAGATGGTGGTCTCAGCGCTGGCCGCTTCGCAGGGTAACCCTGGCATCGCGCTGGGCAACGCCTACGGCTCGAACATCACCAACATCGCCTTGATCCTGGGGGTGACAGCTCTGATCAGCCCCATCGCCGTCCATTCGCAGGTGCTGCGCAAGGAATTACCCCTCCTCACGGTAGTCACGGCGCTGGCGGCATGGCAACTCTGGGATGGCGAGATCACCCGCCTTGATGCCATCGTGCTGCTGGCCGTGTTCGGAGGCCTGATGGCCTGGACCATCTGGCAGGGGCTGTGGAAAAAAGAGGATGCGCTGGGAAGCGAGATGGAGCAGGAGCTGGACGTTCGCGCCATGCCCATCCGCCGTGCGGTCTTCTGGCTGGTGGTGGGACTACGCTTTTGATTGTCAGCTCCCGTATCCTTGTCTGGGGCGCGGTGGAGATCGCTCATGGGTTCGGGGTCAGCGACCTGATCATCGGCCTGACCATCGTCGCAGTGGGCACCTCACTTCCAGAGCTCGCCTCATCGATTATCGCCACCCGTAAGGGGGAACATGACATCGCCTTGGGCAACGTACTCGGCTCCAATCTATTCAACACCCTGGCGGTGGTCGGTATCGCTGGCACGATTCATCCCATGGCGGTAGGACCGGAGGTCTTTAGCCGCGACATACTGGTGATGGCCGCGCTGACTCTATCGTTGTTCGTGATCGGCTACGGGTTCCGTGGGCCGGGACGTATCAACCGTATCGAAGGCGCGGTGCTGCTGGCTTGTTATGTGGGCTACACGGCCTACCTGGTCAGCACGGTTTTTGTCGGGCAGGCATAGGTCAATTCGATTCCCGTTTTGGGAACCGAACCGGCGTCCGAAAACCGGATTCGAAGTTGTTGCGGCTCGACGCCAGGTATCCGTTTTTACTGCAAACCCGTCACCCTCGTCCGGTGCCGGGAAATCAGGGTAGAAAATCGTTTCTCTGGTCTGGTTGGCGGAAAATGGTTGTGTGAGATGACTTCGGCGCATATTATCAAGGCGTTACGAGGAGCGCGGGCTTTGAGACTGTTTTGCGGTAGGTCGTCGTTCCCTCCACCAAAATTTTATTAGTGAGATCATGTAGTTAGCCTTAGTTAGCCGCCAACTTTCACTGAGACTTTCGCCATTCATGACAGTGAGAAAGAGGTGGCTTTTTCTTTCTGGCTAATAAAATCACTATGAACCCAAATGTCAGTTAGGCCGTTATGTGGCAACGGTTCACACAGTCTGACATGCCATACTTGATCACCGTTTCGCAGCGTTTGAGGCTCGACAACCTACAGTGACGAGCAGGGTCTGATCGAGTGTAAGATG
>NZ_BQXM01000029.1 GCF_022836495.1 Desulforhabdus sp. TSK | reverse complement strand
CCTCTCCATTATCCAGGCAATCGGTTTCTCCGCCTTTTTTCGCCCTCATGCAGGCGCGACGACGCATACCCTTGTCGTCTGATTGCCATCGGGGATTTTCTGACCGCCAGTTTCTGACCATTTCCTCGCCGCCGTCAATACCTCGGCGGCAAAAGAGTGGGCGGGAGCCCTTAAGGATCTCAGGGCATCGGTCACGGAGGAAAAAATTGAAACGAGCGGCAGGCTTTCAGACGATGACAAGAGGTTTTTGAATGAAATGTTCCGGGAGGGATGGGGCCAGGGGCAGCTCATCTCTGAAGTGACCGGGAAGCTCGGGGCTATCACAAGCAGATGTGGGGAAAGGCCATCAAGATGATGGGGCTCCCCATGGAAATGGCGGAGCGCTACAACCGCATGAGTCTCGCTCTGGCGGCTTACCGGGCGGCCAGGGGCGGGAGAGTGATCAACGAGAAGACGCTTTCAAAGATTGGCCTCAAACCCGGCGGGCAGATGAACCATGCCCGGGCGAAGGCCTTCGCCGAGGAGATCGTAAACGATGCCCATTTCATCTACGGCAAGGCCAACCGTCCCCAAGTCCTCCGGGGGACGGCTGCGGGTAAGCTCCTTTCGACCGCCTACACCTTCAGGTCCTTCACCCACAACCTTCTTTCCCTGTGGCGGTGGATGCTCCTCCACGGGGACAAGGAAGGCCGGAAGGCTTTCGCCTATTCCCTCATGGCCATGATGGCCCTGGGCGGGCTCGGCGCCGTGCCTCTATACAAGATGCTTGCGTCTCTTATCCGGCAGCTTTTCGGAAGCGACATCCTGGAAACGGGCGTCCGGTCGGCATTGCCCGCTTTTGCGCGAGACATCGTGATGTACGGAGCTCCCTCCGTGGTGGGAATCCATATCGGAGGGTCCATCCGCATGGAGCTCCCGGTCCTGGGGAGGATCCAGACGGACCGGAGCCTCTCCTCCCAGATCTCGGGAAGCATGGGGGACCTCATCGGCATCCCCTGGGCCATGCTCGAGCAGTTCACGGATGCAGTCGATGCCTTGAGACGGGGGGACCTTTACCGGGCTGGAGAGGCCGTTGCCCCCTCCGTATTCAGGAACGTCATGTCGGGATACCGGCTTTGGGCGGAGGGGCAGACGGCAATGCTGTTGATTTAAGGGGTGGCACGGGCCAAGCGAAGCTTACCCGTGACTGAATGAGCTCGCATGGGCGAGCTCCGCTTAGTCCATGGCACCCGACCCGACCGGGCAGATGAGCTTAATTCAGCAGCATTGACCGCTGCCTGACTCCTCCCACATAATCCCAACTCATGGAATACGCCGTGGACAAACCTGGTGTGCTTTCTAATCCACAACCGAGCCAGATGCGTCCCACATGGTTTCAGTCATAGAGGAGCCATCAGGGGGCTACCGAGTCGCATAGCGTGGAAATCCATATCCCCTCGTTAGCTTCCGATGATCTCGTTCAAGCCTTCAATGATTTGGTCCAATTCTCCCTGTGATACTGAGCCGATCTTCTTGCCGATCCGTTCTGTTGAGAGCGTACGGATCTGGCTGATTTTCACCCATGAGCGTTTAGGAAGTTCATTGGGGTCCAGCTCAAGAGTAAGAGGAAAACCTGCGCGCTGACGTTGGCTGGTAATCGCCACAGCGATCACTGTTCCTGAGCGTTCATTGAAAACATCCTGGCTGAGAATGACAACTGGCCTTAGGCCGGCTTGCTCTTTTCCTTTCACTGGATTCAGATCGGCCCAGCGAATCTCCCCCCTCAGTATTCCGGCCACTGCTCCAACTCCTCGTCCATAGCTTCTTCAGCCATGGCTTTCTCCACATCCGGATCAAGCTTTGCACATTCTCTGGCAAGGCGATTTCGTTCCAGTTTCTCCAGTTTTTCTTCTACTGCATCCTGAATTGCTTTACTTCGGTTCGGAAACACCCGGTCCCTTACCAGCCGATCAAGCCGGTGCAGCGTAACTTCATCCATAGTGATTGCGATCTTTGCTGAAGCCATTTTACACCTCCAGTATGATAATATGTCATACTGAGCACCAATTCAAGCACGAAAGAACCAAGCGTTGTGCCTGAGGGTTGGCGCCAAGCATAATCGGCGACGCAAAACCTGCACAGAGCTTCATTCAACAGGGCCGATTTCGCAGGAACACGAAGCATAAACGTCTGAAAGCAGAAAGCGGCTCAAAATGAGAATGAGGCAGGATGGACGTTTTCTGCAAAAATGAAATAGAGAAAAACACGCAACCCATGTCCGGCTCGCAATGCTGATAAGTTGTCCACTTGGTGTCCACATGTATCATCAACCATTAAAGACACTGTGGAGACGCGGGTTCAACTCCCGAAGTCGCCGTGTGTCATTTTGTGTGTCAGACTATATGGAAAATGATGTCAAATTACGGAAAATGACACGCGGCAAGGACGAAGGAATCAATATACACAGGCATTCAATAGACTTAAAAAGTGTATTCTCGGCCTCTCACGCCAGAGACACGGGTTCGATTCCCGTTGGGACTACCAAAGAAATTAAAGGCTCAGGAGATCGCTCCTGAGCCTTTTTTTATGACACTCATTGGTGTGGTGCTCATTCGTGGCGCTGTGGCTCTTCAACAGCTCCATCCTACCCCTGCGATTTTCGTTCGTCCTGATCTTGGCAGCTCATACGCGTTAAAGCTTTATACATTACCGAGTACAATGCCCATTCATTGGCGATGGACAGTCCTCTTCTCCTGCCGCGGAACAGGCGGGAGAAGAGGACTGGGGGTGTAGAAAACTCGCGATTTATGGCAGCACGTAACCATCAGAGAGAGTCTTCATAAATGCTACGATGGCAGCCTCCTCACGGGGTGACAGGCCCAAGTCGCCCATCTCGGCCGTGTTCACGTTTTGAGCCACTTCGGGAACCGGCCAGCCCGCACCCGGAACGTCGCGGGTATTATAGAAGTGGACAATCTCCTCCAACGACTTGAAGTAGCCGTTGTGGCCGTATGCCTTCACGAAGCGTTCGCTAGGTCGGAGATCCACGTTGCGCAGGGTTGGAACCTTATGCTTGCCCCATTCTGCCATGTAATTGATTTCCGGTTTTTTAAGGCTCTCAAGAAAGCCACCCAGGCCCGGATCCGCCCAACTGGGGTCGGCGATCGTGGCCGGGTTCAAGGGGTTCTTCGGAATGCCCAGGTTGTCGTAGGTGAAGTCGGTGAAGAGCGGCTGCTTGCCCTTGATGATATGGCAGGCCGAACACTTGGCCTTGCCCTGGAACAATGCCCGTCCCAGATGCTCCTGGGCAGTCAGTTTGGCCATCCCTTTGAGCCAGTAGTCGTACTTGGAAGTGAACGGGCTGACCTCGGAAGAGCGTTCGTAGGCAGCGATGGCGCGGCCGATGCAGTTATAAAGCTCCGCGGTGTCGGTGCCCGGGCATTGTTGCGCGAAGAGGTCTGCGTATTCTTCTGAGGCCTGGACCTTGGCCACCAGAGCAGCTGCGTCGGGGATGGCCTGCTCTTTAGGGTTCAAGAAGGGGCCCTTAGCCTGTTCAGCCAGGGGATCACCCAAGGTCCAGCCGGTGGCTCGGCCATCCCAGAACATACCGCCAACCCACTTGGTTCCATCATAGTACAGAATCGGGCTGTCCCCACCGTAGGCGGCTGAAGGTGGTTTGCGGTCGCCAAAGGCGCCTGGAATGGAGCCCTCATAGACGGCTCCATCCACATTGATAGCCTCGTCAGGACCGGTCCAACCCGACTCAGGTGCATGGCAGGTGGCGCACGACTGGTTCTCATTGAGGGACAATTTCGTGTCGAAAAACAGGTTTTTGCCCAATTGCTCCTGAGAAGTCAGGGTTGGTTGGGCGAAGGCGCCTGTTGCAACCAGCAGCAGGACGGCCGCCGACATGAGCGCCAATACCGGGATGCTTTTGCTTCGCATGGTGTTCCTCCTTTGAAATGCATGGTTATTGAACGGATGAGAAATGCGGCACTCTACGCCTCTAAAAGGAAGAGTACCTCCAGGCTAGGCGAATCGGTTTTTTCCTGATCTCACCTCCTTTCAAAAATATCTCACGCTTGCCGCCTCCCATGGCAACATTTCTCTCCTGGGTAGAGTCGCAATCCCTGTTTTTCCATAGACGGCTGCCACTGGGCTCATTCAGCCCCTATCACTCCAAGCAAACGTTCCACTAAGCCCTATAATACGACAACGAGACATTGCTCTCCCGCGTAGGGTGGGCTTTGCCCACCAACGAATGTTTTCGGCGCAGGATGGTGGGCAAAGCCCACCCTACGCAAGGACTCTCGTTATAGTACTAAAATCCAGGCACCAAACCGCGCCAAGTCATTTTCACGGGCCTATCTGCGGAGCACCATGCCGCTATGGCAGGAGGAGCGATTTCTGAGCAGTTGCCGGTTCAACAGAGGAAACGGCCCCAAATAAAAAAGCCGGACCACCTTCATGCGACTCTAACGCGGTCGCGTTCGGCAGCCCGGCTGTCTTCCATGAAGACCCGCAGCTTTCCGCCTCCAGATTGCTCGGGATTTGGCTTTGGGAAATATTTATTATTCTCGATCTCCCCCCTGTCGGAAATCCTGAGAGCCAATCAGGGGGAGCTAAACAAGATACTTGGTGTTCACAGGCTTCTCCGGAATGAGTCTGTAGAAACAAGCAAAAGTTACAGGAAAGTGCCAGCACAACATGTTGACTCCTTATAGCATACTGGGGATACAGCGCCAAGCAAGAAGTTATCTTCGATCAGGCAGCAAACGATCTGTCGCTCTTGAAGGCTGCCCGAAAACTGGGAGGCTATCTGATAATGACAAATCCCTCTCCGTTTTGCGGGGAGAGGTAAGGTGATGGAGCGGTGATTCTTGGCATTTTCACCCTCACCCCAACCCTCTCCCTCTAGGGAGAGAGGGTTTACAGACAGCTTCTCAGTGGAGTGAGGTCAGTGGCTTATAGACTTTTTGACGACAGAAGCAAGATGCCTTCTAACCCATGTTTACCATTTGGCCCCCAAACGGAGGGCAAATTGCATCGATTTTGGGGTTAAAATTGGCTCAAGCTGCAAGGCGTGTTTCATAACCACCCGAATTTATTAGGCTACATTTTTCGGATTTTTGAGTTCATGAATTCCGCCTCTCACGCCAGAGACACGGGTTCGATTCCCGTTGGGACTACCAAAGAAATTGCGGGCTCAGGAGCTTGTTCCTGGGCCCTTTTGTTTTCGTGGTGCTTCCCCGTGGTACTACGGCTCATCAACAGCTCCCTGGTACCCCTGAGATTTTCGTTCGTCCTGATCATGCCAGGTTGACGACCATTGATTGACCATGGACAATGACCATAGTAAAATGAGTAGAAATTGTCGTAAAAATCCCCCTCAATCTCCCTTTGATAATGGGGGAGGAGTTGCGTTACCCTCCTTTGATAAAAAGGGGAGGGGGGATTTTATGGATGGGGGTGTACACCACAAGTGTTCATGACCGTTATGGATTGGAGAATCCTTATGCCACAGACTGTCAGCATTTCCGAATTCAAGGCCAAATGTCTTGCACTTGTTGATTTGGTAAAGAAAACGGGGCAGCCGCTTCTTATTACGAAAAAGGGTGAACCCATTGCCCAGGTCATCCCGCCTCCGCCGAGCGAAAAGCCGCTATCATGGCTTGGTTGCATGCGAGAGACGGGAACAATCGTTGGTGACATTATCTCTCCTGCAACAGACGAAGAAGAATGGGAGGCCCTGAGAGATTGAAGCTGCTGCTGGACACTCATATCTGGCTTTGGAGTTTTCTTGAACCCGAAAGACTCGGTCAGGAGATTTCTCATGAGCTTGAAAATTCTCAAAACGAATTATGGATATCCCCCATCAGTATCTGGGAGACTCTGGTACTTGCCGAAAAAGGGCGTGTCATTCTTGATCCCGATCCCGAAACCTGGGTGCGAACGGCCCTATCCAAGGTGCCCATAAGGGAAGCCCCCATCAACACTGAGATAGCATTGCTCAGTAGAAAGATAAACCTGCCACATCAGGATCCGGCCGACCGATTCATAGCGGCAACCGCTTCAGTTTTCGGATTGATTTTGATCACCGAAGACGGAAAGCTGCACCAAGTCAAAGAAATTCAAATCCTCTCAACAAAGCTGTGTCGTTTACGCGAAGAAAAGAAGTGAGGTAGAGCGATTTTGCCGAATGACGTGTCCCGCATGGGTCACTATTTCAGCATGAAAGGTTCAGTTTTCCTCAGCATTGGCCGGTGCCGCCTGGCTTCGAGATCGGAAGAGGCGCGGTTTCGCTACCGCAGCCTGATCGTTCCCTTGGCTCAACGTTTTGAGGGTGACGGCCTTTTCCACTGGAAGCAGCTTCATCATGGAACGATGGGCAACGAATCCAGGCCTAGCTCTGGGATAGCTCTAAATGAAGGGCAGGCGACTTCGACGGTGAGTGAGATCCCCACGGCCCTCCTTCCTGCCTGACGCCTCATGTAAAAGGCCTCCACCTCCATAATGGGGGGAGGCGGAGACCCTTTCAGCATCATTTGTGTTCGACGGGATACTTTGCACGATGCCATTCGTGCCAGCCACCCTTGAGGACATACAGCTTGCTGAAGCCCAATTCCATAAGCTCTTCCGCCACACTGACGGACGTATGCTCGCGGGGTCAGGCACAATAAAGAATGTAAGTCTTGTTCTTGTCCAACTTGGCGGCCCATTTTTCGGGGTCCTTCGGATCGTAACGAACCGCCCCCTGGATTTTCACGTCACTGGCCGACCAGTCACTGCCCGAGCGCACATCGAGAAAGATCACGTCGGGCTTCCCGAGCATTCCTTTGGCTGCTTCTTTATCGATATGAGGGATATCAGCGGCAAACGCCGTCAGGGGCATGGCCCCCAAAACCACCAGCATCACCACCGCTATCCATTGAGAAGCTTTTATCATGATACGCCTCCTTTTGAAGGCATCCCACGAGGATGCCCGCCCAGGTGAACAGGTGACCTCTGGTTTCTCACCGTTGGGATGGGTCGCCCGTAGGACGTAACATATGCACCCGGACGGCATGGCACAAGAGCCCTACGGCAAGCACCACTCCCCAGAAAAGGAGGACTGTCCATGGCTCCGGGTTCCAAATGAGGAGCCACACCGCCCCGCCCAGGGCCACGATCCCACCACCTGCCGCACAGGCTTGGTTCAGCCCGGTGTCCGGACGGAGCGCCTTCTCCGGCCGAACCCCCTGGGCGAGCAGTACCGCTCCGTAGACGAGCCACCAGAGGATGATACCCGCCCGGACATAGCGGAATGTCTCCGGTTCTCCTGCCATGCCCGACAGCAGCATTGCCCCCACCGAAACAGCAAGAAGGAGCAGGGAGACGGGAAGTCCCACCCAGTGTGCCCTCAGCCAGGCCGGCAGAAACCTTTCGTGGCTGCAGGAGACCATCATTCGCGTCACCCCCTGAAGCAGGGCATTGACGGAAGCACAGCTCCCCGCAAGGATGACCCCTCCCATGATGCGGCGCCCCGTTTCTCCCCAAATCCCCCGCGCTACGGGCGAATAGGGTACGGTGCTCTCAGCCAGTCGATCCGGGGAGACATAGAAGGAGGAAACCCATCCCCATAGCCCCAGAAAAACCGCACCGATGAAAATCGCCGGGAGCATCACCGAGGTGGCCCGCAGGGCATCTTTTGTGGGCCTTCTGCCCAAAACTCCCAGTTCAAATCCCATGAAAACCGCGATACCGGCAAAGAGATAGGGCCACGGGGAAAAGGCTTCCTCGGCTGTAACTTGCGACGGCTGGGGAGGATGCTGAGGGGACGCCAAAAGCCCCTGGACGATGAGGAGGCCCAGTCCCAGGAGAGCCGACAGGACAAAAATGACCTGCATCCCTGCGCTCACCCTGCCTGGGGCCCCTTCCGAGGAGGGCAGGGAAGAATGCCCTTCCCAGTCCCCCCACCCCGTTTCCTAACGTTGCCAGGGAGAGGGGGGACAGCATCCACCCCATGGCAAGCGCCGCCCTGGACCAACGATCAGCTTCATTTGTCATTGTTCCCCTTCCTCACGCTGCTAATTTTCCAGTGTACATATCCCTCTCAGTTTTCGTCATGATCTTGCGATAATAACGAACGGATAGGCAGGATGCGCTTCAATGTCCCGCCTGATCCCCGAATCGAAACATCCTCCCATTTATCCTTTCATCCATTCAATGTATTGTGCAATAGAATGAAATCAACTCACAATAGTCAGAGGAAGGAATGGTCCATGAAGTTTGTCTTTTCTCAACTGGCATATCTGATCAATGAGAGGGAGTCGCGTCGGAACCTGGCGGCGCTTCTGAAGTACCTGTTGTTTCTTCTCGTGATGATCGCGGTTTATGCCGTGCTTTTTCATGTCATCATGGAGATCTACGAAGACAAAACCCATTCATGGCTGACGGGGGTCTATTGGACACTGACGGTCATGAGTACCCTGGGGTTTGGAGATATCACCTTCAACAGTGACCTCGGGCGGGCCTTCAGCATCATTGTGCTCCTGTCGGGGATTGTCTTCCTCCTCATCGTCCTGCCTTTCGCCTTCATCCGTTTTTTTTATGCACCATGGCTTGAGGCCCAGATGCGTGTGCGCATTCTGCGCGAAGTGCCGGAAGGGGTGACAAATCACCTCATTCTTTGCCGCTATGATCCCGTCGCCCAGGGCTACATCGAAAGACTTCAAGGCCAGGGCACGGCCTATTATGTCCTGGAGGCCGATCCGCAGAGAGCGGGCTATCTTTTCGGGGAGGGAGTGTCGGTGGTCATTGGCGAGATCGAGAGCCGGGCCACTTTTAAGGCTTTGCAGGTCAAGGGCGCTCGAGCGGTCATCGCCAACGCCGATGACGCCACCAACAGCAACATTACCCTCACCGTGCGCGAAGAATCCGCCGTTGTCCCGGTCATCTCCATTGTGGAAGACCGGGATTCCATAGATATTCTGGCGCTCAGTGGGGCGACTCACGTGCTGCCCCTGAAGCACCGCCTGGGAGAGCACCTGGCAGGACGAGTGGACGCCGGAAGCTCACGGATCCACACCGTGGGAAATTTCAAGAGCCTGGTGATTGCCGAATTCTGCGCTCAAAATACGCCGCTGGCGAACCGTACCGTCCGCGACACCAACCTCCGGCAAAAGACGGGTTTGAATGTCGTGGCCGTGTGGCTCAGGGGAAAGCTCGTGGTGGCGGGACCCGATACACTCATTTCCCCTCAAAGTGTGCTGGTGGTCGTAGGAACCGAGGAGCAACTGGCTCGACTGGAAGCCATGCTGGGAGTCGGTACTGCCTTTGTGCATCCCGTCCTGGTGATCGGTGGAGGAAAGGTGGGCCGGGCGGCTGCTTTTTCCCTGAAGCAGAGAGGACTGAAAGTCAACCTGGTGGAAAAGGATCCCGAGCTGTGCGCTCGCCTGGCAGACACGGCCGACGGGGTCTTCCAGGGGGATGCCGCCAATCGTGAGGTGCTGATGAAGGCCGGGCTGCGAGAGGCCCCCTCTGTGCTCATGACCACCAACAACGATGCCGTCAATATCTACCTGACAGTGTACTGCCGCAAGCTCAACCCCGAGACGCGTATCATCAGTCGCATTACGCACCAGCGCAACGTGGAATCCATTCACCGGGCCGGCGCCGATTTTGCCCTCAGTTATACCTCTCTGGCCGTTCGATCTCTCATGGGGCTCATCGAAGGAGGGGAGGCCGCCATTCTGGGAGAGGGGGCCGAGCTCTTCCAGATCAAGGTCCCCGCGGCTCTTGCCAACAAGACACTCGCCTCGAGCGACATTGGAGCCCAAACCGGATTGAATGTCATTGCCATCCAGGATAGGGAACGCATCGTCAGCAACCCGGGAGCCGATACCGTCCTGCCGGAGAATGGCGTGATCCTGGCGGTGGGCACCGTCAGTCAACGTCTTGCCTTCACCGACCTGATGGTGTGAGGCATCGTGCGAAACCTTTTCGAGTACGGGACTCCCAAAACACCTGCATCGGGAGTACCCGGCACATCGATTCACCACGGAGGCTTAAACATGAAGCGTCCTCGCCTGTTGGGCCTGCTCCTGTTGTTCTGGCTGATATCCGTTCCATGTTCCGCCCAAGAGAGTGCCGACACTCAAACATCAGTTCCCCAGCTGGTCCCCAAAGTGTTTACCAGGGAGGACGGGGGCGCTCAAAACAAAGAGGGCAAGGCAGACATCCCATCCCTGCCCGGACTGGCAGAAGTCGTCCCCCGAGCCACGGAGCTGGAGCAGAAAGCGCTCAAGGCTCAAGAAGCCCTTGCGGCAATCCAGGATCTTTCAGCCTTCGACAAGCGCCTGGCGGACCTGGAGCATCAGGTCACTCAAATTGTAAAGAAAATCGATGGAATGGGTGATCCCGCGAATTGGAACATCTATCGACTGCTGGATGTGCAGCACCTCATTCAAGGTGAAAAACAGAAACTGACGATCGTGCTGGAGTCCGTCTCCACAAGACTTGCCGAGCTGGAAGGGCTGCGGAGGAATTGGGAGAATGAACAGGCCTTCTGGAAGAAATGGGAAGAGTCTCTCAAAGAAGGGCAAACGGAAATTCCGTCGGAATCCTTCCAAAAGGTGCGAGAAGCCATTGCGATCATCCTGCAGTCCGCCTCCAACACGTCGACCCAGCTCCTGGGTCTGCAACAAAAGCTTACCGGGCAGCTGGACGAGGTCCGGAAGCTGAGCGTACCGGTGGATGCCGCCCTGCAGAGGATACGCGGCGAAATTTTTCAGAAGAATGCGCCGTCGTTCTTCAGTGAGGAGTTCCTCGCCCAGTTCGATGCCAGGCTTTGGGGTGCACTCAAAGAGGGCCTCATGGCCGGCTTGAAAATGGAAAGAGAGGATCTCTACCCTTACGCAGGGCTGATCCTGCTGCACCTCGTCGCCATCATGGCATTGACCCACTTCATCAAGCATCGGGGGTGGCTGACGGAGAGAACCAGCGAGTGGCGGTTTGTCAAAGAGCATGCCTGGGCATTTTCCGTCTTCGTCACCCAGGCCTTGACAATGCTCTTCTACTACAGACCTTCCCCTTCCTGGCTGCTGCTGACCTTCGGCGTGGTGATTTTTTCAGCCTCTTTTCTGGTTTCGGACATGGTTCCCCAACCCCGGCTGCGGAGGGTGCTGTTTGTATTGGCAAGCGTTCAAATCGTCTCCGCCGTCCTGAAGCTGATCTCGCTCCCAGCGCCTCTTTTCAGCATCTATCTGGTATTGATCTGCATCGGTGGAATCATCTTTTTCCTCGGCCAGTCCCGGCGCCACATGGGCGAGCATGAAGGCAGGCTGGATGTGTTCTCCGCAGGATTGCGCGGGGCAGCGCTGGTTGCTGCCGGCGCTTTGCTGGCGTTGGTCGTCGGATACAGCAACTTCTCAGATTATTTGATCCGTTCCTCCGTTGCGACGATCTTTTTTGTCGTTGTCGGCTTGCTGCTGTTTCACCTGGGGAACGGCTTCCTCGAGCTTCTCTTGAACCACCCCTCGGTGACTCGAATCGGGTTTTTCACTCGTTTTGGGGCCGCCCTGGAATCCCGCCTGAGAAACCTCCTCAAGGCAGTGCTCTGGGTGGGCGTTTGCCTTGCACTCTTTCAGTTGTGGGGCATTCATTCCTCCATGGGGGAGGCCTGGGAAAAGATATTCCAGTTCAGGTTCGCCGTTGGGGACCTTACCGTCAGTCTCGGCCGCATTGTCCTGGCCATACTGTTCTTTTATGTAGTGGTTTCAGCATCCTGGTTTGTGCGTGCTTTTCTGGATGGGGAGGTGTTTCCGCGCCAGCAGATCGATCTGGGTGCGCGGGATGCCATCAAGAAGCTGATTCATTATACCCTTCTCTTCTTGGGCATCGTCGTCGCTGTCAGCGTCATGGGCCTCAATCTGACAAGCTTCGCCTTTCTGACGGGCGCTTTGGGGATTGGGGTGGGGTTTGGGCTTCAGAACATCGTCAACAACTTCGTCAGCGGACTGATGCTGCTTTTCGAACGACCGTTCAAAGTCGGTGATGTGGTGGTTGTGGACAACGAAATGGGAACGGTGAAAAAGATCGGGCTGCGATCGACCATCATCGAAACCCCGGATCGTTCTGAATTGATCATCCCCAATTCTCAGTTCGTCTCGGGGAAAGTGACCAACTGGACGCGCTCCAGTCACATCGCCCGGGTACGGATTCCCCTCGGAGTCGCCTATGGGACTGATATCGAACAGGTTTTGCGGCTGCTGAAGGATGCGGCGGGGAGCGACTCCCGCATCTTGAAGATCCCCGCACCCAATGCGCTCTTCCTTCGCTTTGGAAACAGTGCGCTGGAATTGGAGCTGCACTGCTGGCTTTCGGATGTCAAGGACACGCTCCTGGTTACGAGCCATCTTTGCCAGGAAATTGACCGACGCTGCCGGGAAGCGGGTGTCGAAATCCCCTTCCCGCAGCACGATTTGAATCTGCGCTCGGTGGACAAGGACGTACTTGAGGGGATCGTTGGAATGAACAAGAAGAAGGAAACGTGAGACCTTTTCATCTCACGCGGAGAACGCGGAGATCATCCAGGTTTTCTCCGCATTCTCCGCGATTCCGCGTGAGTCCAAAAACTACGTGTTTATTAATAGCCTTCCTCATGGGCGAGGTCCGCCGCCCGCACCTTGTCTTTAAAGAAGTGATACACCCAGGATTGGTACACGATGATGATGGGGACAAGAGTCAAAGCTACACCCAGCATGATTTTCAACGTCAGGGGACTGGAGGCGGAATTGAAAATCGTCATACTGTACGCCGGGTTCAAGCTGGAAGGGAGCAGGTTGGGGTAGAGTCCGGCCACTCCGAAAAGTGTAACCCCCACGATGAGCGCGCTGGAAGCGAACCAGGTTTTCCACCAATGCCCCCTGGCCATGTACACGCGCAGCATGAACAACGCTCCCACAACGAGGAATGGGATGACAACAATGGGCACCATGAAAAGAAATGGGTTCCTGAGATAGTTGTCGTAAAGGCGCGTGTAGAACCAGGTGCATACGAGAAAGGCAACGGCCACCACCACAAGGGCCATCCACAACTTTGCCGCGAGGGTAGCCGCCCGATGGTGCAGGTCTCCCTCCGTCTTCAATGCCAGCCACACCGCCCCGTGCACGGTAAAAAGAAGCAGGAAAAAGACTCCGCCCATGAGGCCGTAGGGGTTCAGGAGGGAGAACAGGTTGCCCTGGAAGACTCCCGCCTGATCGATGGGGATGCCCTGGAAGATGTTGGCAAAGGCTACCCCCAGGAGCAGGGCCGGCGCGAAGCTCCCTATGAAAAGGCACGCGTCCCAGATTCCCCTCCAGCGGGGGCTGTCCACCTTGTCCCTGAACTCGTTGGCGACCCCTCGCAGGATGAGGGCGAAAAGAATCAGCATGAGGGCCGAATAGAGTCCGCTGAACATGACGGCGTAAGTGGCGGGGAAGGCTGCGAAGGTCACGCCGCCCGCCGTGATGAGCCAGACCTCGTTGCCGTTCCAGTAGGGTCCCATGGAATGGTACATGAGCCGCTTGTCCGTTTCGTTTTTGGCGAGAAAGGGCATGAGGGTTCCAATGCCCAGATCGAAGCCGTCCAGCATGAAGTAGACGGCCCAGAGAACACCCCAGAGTACAAACCAGATGGATTCGAGCATTTCTTGAGCCTCCTTTAGCTTGCGGCGACGGCTTCGACTTGGGGTCCCTTGAGGGCGTGGCTGATGATGAGATAGAAAGCCGCCGCTCCCAGCAGGGAATAGATTCCAATGAACGCTATGAGGGAAATTAGCACCTGAGAAGAAGCGATGGGGGAAACCGCGTCCGAAGTCTTCATGATGCCGTAGACCACCCAGGGCTGTCTCCCGACTTCAGCCAGCGTCCAACCTGCTTCGGCCGCCAGGTAGGGCAGCGGGACGGCGTAGAGCATGATCTTGAGGTAGCCGGGGCTCTCCACGAGCTTATTCCGTTTGAACCACCCCACGACGGTGAGGAGGAGGAAGAGGAAACCGAGTGCGACCATTACCCGGAAAGACAAAAAGGAAAGGGTGACAGGAGGACGCTCCTCCTTGGGAAAATCCTTCAACCCCTTCACGGTGGCGTCAGGGGTATGGTATGCGAGCATGCTCAAGGCCCCCGGAATGCCCCCGATGGAAACCGAATTCCTTTCATTCGCCTCGTCGGGAATCAAAAAGAGGTATTGCGGGGCCGCCGCCGTCGTTTCCCAGAGGGATTCCATGGCTGCCAGTTTGACCGGCTGCACCTTGGCGACTTCCGCTCCGTGCATGTGTCCCTGAACAATTTCCACCACGGAAAAGATCAGCGCCAGGGAAAGCCCCATGCGGAAGGATTTGGTGAAAAAGGTGATGTGCTGCTTCCTCAGAAGATGATACGCGCAGATGCTCATGACGAAAAAGCCGGAAAGGATGTAGGCTGCGCTCAGGGTGTGCACGATGGTATGCCATGCAAAGGGCTGGGTGACGACTGCCAGGAAATCGGTGAGCTCCGCTCGCCCGTTGCGGATGGTGAACCCCACGGGATGCTGCATCCAGGAGTTGGCGATGAGGATCCAAAGGGCCGAAAGGTTCGATGCGATGGCCACCAGCCAGATGCTGACAGCATGTGCCCTGGGGGAAAGCTTGTTCCATCCGAAAGCCCACACGGCGATGAAGGTGGATTCCAGAAAAAAGGCCAGGGTGGCTTCGATGGCCAGGAGGGAGCCGAATATATCTCCGACGTATGTCGAATACCTGGACCAGTTGGTCCCGAACTGAAATTCCAGGGTGATTCCGGTCACCACCCCGATGGCGAAATTGATGAGGAAGATTTTTCCCCAGAATTTGGCCATGTTTTTGTATTCTTCATCCCCCGTCCTGACATACCGGGTTTCCATGATGGCGATGAGTATGGAAAGCCCGAGGGTCAGGGGCACAAACAGAAAATGGAAAATTGTGGCAGCCGCGAACTGCAGCCGCGAAAGCATGAGGACGTCCATGTTCTCCTTCCTCTCCTGGGTAGATGAATGATGCCGGGTGGATCGTGAATGAATGGGGTGGATCGAAGAAATGCTGTGTCCTTCGAACCAAAGAACAATCATGCTGCGACGGGGTGCGCCGCAGCATGAATAGATTCCCTGTTCTCGTTTCTAGGAAAGCATCCCGGCGATTTCCTTGCCATACCCCTGAGCCATCTGAACCCCGCCGCCAAGTGAAGCGGATTTCAGCATGAGCGGTCCCTTGGCCATTTTCATTCTGAAAACATTCTGCATGGTGCTGAAGATGCGTCCCGGAGCCTCGCCGCTCCAGCCGTAAGCCCCGAAAGCTCCGCCCACCTTGCCCTCGAGGTCGGCCTTTTCCAGGAGAAAGAGGAATGTCTTCATGCTGCCGATCATTTCACCATGGTACGTGGCGCCTCCGAGGACGACGGCGTCAAAGTCTGCGGCGTTGATGCCCTTCTTCTCGTATTCATTCACGTTGATGACCGTGACGTCTACGCCCGACAAGCGCATTCCCTCAGCGATGAGATCGGCGATGCTCCTGGTCTGATTGGTCCGCGTCGCATAAATTACCAATGCTTTTGCCATGTTGTACTCCTTCCTGTCTGTCGGTAAAGTTTGATCGTTTTCAAGCTATTCAACCGGCGTAGCCTCACATAACACTGAAATTTATCACACAGTTTGCACCGATGGCGACAACTGTCTCCCATCCGCCCCCACCCTATCCAATAACACCACAATCCAAAAGATGACTTTTCATGCAGGGCCACCCCCAAAGCAAGGCTGGCCAGAACCTGGACTTTACCTCGTCCTGCCGGATTTTCGTTGATGACGCTCCCATTCTGCCTCGGCCAACTGTTTGATCTTGTAGGCCGAATCACGCAAAACTCCATAGAGCACACCGCAGCCGGCGTCTACCCGCACCCGGTCTCCTTCATCCGCAACTTCCGCCATGCGGCTCGCCAATGCCAGAGTGATCTGAATCATTTCGTCACAGGGCTTCATTGAGGTTTTTACTCCATGAATCAAAGGAAACTCCGCTCAGGTGCATACTGTACCAGTTTTCAAGCAAGTCCGAGGCCAAAAATGAGGGTGCAGGAAGTTTCATTTTTTATTCAAATATTTCATTTGATTAGTCTATGTGACCCTGGTGAGAGTGGAACCAAGTCGGGGGATGCGAGACATCGATGAGACACTTCCGCCGGGGCGGCAGGGGCGTTTCAGGGATTTTCCCGCCACCGTGCCACACCGCGGGCGGGGCAAAACGCCACAGTAGGACGTACCATGCCGCAAACCATGGAGGTTTGGTCTTCATTCTCGGGTGATGCGCCGTTTGGGTCGATGTGCACGGTGGGCATGCAAATGTCTCGCAGGAACAATGAGACAAAAGTGTATCATGAGACACTGGGGCGAAAAAGCAGGCATACCGGCGATCTTCCAGTCGGGTTGGGTGCATTTCATGCACCATCGCAATTGTCTTAGAAGCTGTCTAAAAATTCGTTTGCTCGTCATTCCGGCAGTCTTTGAGCCGGAATCCACCTCAGCGAAAAACCTGGATTCCGGCTCAAAGACCGCCGGAATGACGGAACAAGGTGTATGCTCAGAGTGATTAACTCATTTTTTAGACAGCCTCTCAGGGATTTTCCGGATGCTCTGCCAGAAAGCGATACAGGGTCGCCCGGCCGACGCCGAGGAGCTTCGCGGCCCGGGACTTGTTGCCCCCACATTCTCGCAGGGCTGCCGCTACAGACTGTCCGTCAAGCTTTCGCATGGGTCCCGCAGAGCAGACGCAGCTCTCGCGGGTGCGTATTTCGGGCGGCAGGTCTTCCGGGCTGATGACGCTTCGTCTGGATTTGACGAGGGCGAAGTGCATGGCGTTCTGGAGCTCGCGCACGTTTCCGGGCCATGAGTAATCCATGAGAAGGGAGAGCGCGTCCCGGGAGAGACTGGCGCTTCTCTGCCCTCGTTCCACGGCCTTTTCCAGGAAATGTGCCGCGAGAAGGGGGACATCGGTCTTGCGCTCCCTGAGGGGCGGAAGACGAAGAGGCACCACATTGAGGCGGTAATAAAGGTCTTCCCGGAAGTGGTGCCGTTCCATTTCGGATTTGAGGTCCCGATTGGTGGCACTGATGATGCGCACATCGACTCGAATGGTTGCTTCGCCTCCCACGCGCTCGAAGGTTCCTTCCTGGAGGACCCGCAGGAGCTTCACCTGCATCGCCTTGGGCAGCTCCGTCACTTCATCCAGGAACAGGGTCCCCGTGTGGGCGAGCTCGAAGCGTCCCTTCTTGTCGCGTATGGCGCCGGAAAAAGCTCCTTTGACGTGTCCGAACAGCTCGCTTTCCAGCAAACCTTCGGGTAGCGCGCCACAGTTGACAGGCACAAACGGGCCGCCGCCGCGTCGGCTTTCATTGTGGATGGCCGTGGCGACGAGCTCCTTTCCTGTTCCCGTTTCTCCGAAAATGTGCACGGGGAAGTCGTTGGTGGCCAGGTCCTGGATTTGTCGGAATAGACTCAACATTTTATGGTCCTGGCCGATGATGCCGCTGAAGCTGTTGAGCTGCCCCAGCCTGATTTTCAGTCCGATGAGGTCCGTCATGTCTCGAAAGGCGGCCAGAACCCCCACAAAGGCGCCCGCCTCGTCCCGCATGCCGGTGACGGACATTTCGATGTGGCGCGGTTCCCCACTCCGGGTCAGGATATTGAGGGGGTAGCTGGTGTGGGAAAAATTCTCCGGAGGACCGCTGCAGAAGGAGCAGCGCTGCCCGCAGAAGGGTTGGCCGAAAACCTCATGGCAGTCCTTTCCAACGACCTCTGCTTTGCCATATCCCGTGATCTTTTCCGCAGCACGGTTGAAGAAGAGAACGCGCCTCTCCTTGTCGTGAGCAATGATGCCTTCCATGAGGTTGTCGAGGATTTGCTCCAGGTTTCTCTTGTCGGCCAGCAGTTTTTCAAGGGGTAAATCATTCATGTGAGAACCCTTGGAAATGGCAGAATCTGCCTTTTCTCCTTCTTGAATGCCTGTTCGGCGAAAGTTTTTACCCTGTTGGAAAGTGCGATTCCCCCCTTGAGCGAGGGGGCAGGGAGGTGTGAAGATCACTGCACATCCCCTGAAGTCCCCCTTCAAAGGGGGACTTCAGGGCCTCGCTGCTTGGTGATGACTTTCGCAAAACTTTATTGAGTGTGCGAACCGCGACGTCATGGCGCAGATGCAGAGAGCACCAGTCCTGCCGGCAGCGCTTCCCCAAAGATCCAGTCATGCTCACGGGCCAGGAGATTGGCGTCCGGATGGGACAGAACCTCCTGGTAACGCGCCCCTTCGGGCAATTGATGGAGCCATTGGATCAGGCGGTCCAGGTCTTTGGGGGAAAGGTCCCGTTCCCGGTCCCCTGTCAGCCGGGCCAACTGCACCAGGGCCTGAGCGGTTGCTTCGGTGGGATCCATGTTCAGGTCCAGCAGCCTGTTGAGGCAGTCGGATGCTATGCCGGCGGGGATCACGGTATCCAGGGGGCCGTAGAAGGGCATCCTCGCTCCGAATCTCCCGAGGGCCCACAGCTCCTGGGACTTGGGTTTTCCTTTGTGGATCTGGTCCAGGACCAGGTGCCCCAGGTCTGCTTTACTGCCTGCCGGAAGCCTCTCGAAGTTCGCCAGGGCCATCCAGATTTCCATTTCTTCCTGGGGACTGAGACTCTTCATGGCTTTCTTTGCAGTCTTCTTCTTTTTCCTGTCCCCAGTTTGAAGCGTGGGCCAGACCTGCTGGAAGATGTACCACTGGTGGCCCGCCGTGAGCCCCCCGGCCACTCGCCTCCAGAAAATCCACCATTCGGTGCGGTTTTGGGCTTGCCTTGGAAACTGCAGCCCCTGAGGGTAGATTTTCCAGATTTCCTTCATGCGCCATTCGTCCAGGGGATCTCCAAAGCCGGGGCGGATGCAGTAACCCAGCAGATTGAACCACCGGGCTTCATGCTGGGGCGTCAGGAAGGGGTCCTTTCGGGTTTCCAGGAGAGTGTCGCTCAATTTTCGTATGAGAGGTGTCGGCCATTTTTCCTTGCCGAGCTCCAGGATGGACACCAGGCTCCTGGTGAGCTTCTCCGGAGGCGCCGATGCAGCAGCGAGGTTCCTTTTGAACACGGCCAGAATGGCTTCCTGAGCCTTTCCGATGCTTTCCATGTCGAGGGTTTCACCCTGGGCGGCCGTCTGCGGCTCCAGACCTCCGGCCTGCCGTACATCGAACTGCAGCTGCCATTGGTGGGGACTCTTCTGAGATCGGCACCAGAGCTCCAGGGTTCCCACTTCCGTCAACCGCACGGCCAGCAGTACAGGGAGCGACTGAGCGCCGCTCTTTTTGCCATAGCGCAGCACGGTCCGGATGGGGGGAAGAATCGTGATTTCCTCGGGGGGGAGTTGTACGACTTCCCCCGGGCGGTCCCCCAGTCGTGTGCTGGACGAATAGAGTTGAAAGGCGACAGGCTGATTGGCGAGCACTTCAAAAGCCGGACGGCTCAACTGGGTTTCAAACCCCTCCTCCGTGCCGCGGGGGATGAGGCAGACGGCTGTCTGTCTTCCCTCGGAGTCTTCTCCGTCGGGGCTCCCTGCTCCCACCTGAACATAATAGGACCGGGGACTGCCCGCTCCCACCCGCACGCCTTCCCCCTGGCGCACAAGGCCATAGTAGGCGGCACCCAGGGCCACCGCCAGTTCGGGCCGGGAATTCTCCAGCTCGATGGGGGACCAGTCGGGAGCCGCCTCTGCCTGGAACCAACGCTGCACGACGGAGCGGATGCGCTCGCGAATGGATGGCGGAGTGAAGGCTCCGCCATTGAAGAGCAAAAAATCCGGGTAAAGTTGGGCTCGTTCGGTTTCCTGACGCATCAGGTGGAGATGCCGCTGCCAGAAAGCAGCAAGATGGCGTGTGACGGCAGGGTCTTGAACAAAAGGGAGCCCCCATTCCGTCAGTCCCGATCGGCGGCTGCCCCGGGGCGCCTCGTCCAGAGAGACATAGGGAAAGAAGCCCTCCAGGATGAGCTCTTTCACCTGTTCCCGGGAGAGGGACCCCTTGAGGGTATCCGCGATGAGCTTGCGTCCCGTACCCATGAGGGAAATAACGAAGGTGGGGGAAGGTTGCCGTTCTTCAGACTCGAGGGTGGGGGATTCGGATGCCGACGTGGCACTCCCGAGGAGTGTTTCTTTCGCTCTCCGGCATTGGTGCCACAGTTGATGCCAGCGTTTGCTGTCAAGCTGCCCATGCTGCCCCCGGAGCTGCATTTCCAGGTGTCTGGCCAGGGAAAGATCCATATTGTCTCCCCCCAGCATGAGGTGATCGCCCACGGCCAGGCGGTCGAAGCACAGGTCTTTTTCTCCCCGGCGGATGGCGATGAGGGTAAAATCCGTTGTCCCGCCGCCCACGTCACAGACCAGGATGATCTGCCCTGCCTGCATGAGGCTTTGCCAGTCGTCCTCATGGAGGGAGAGCCAGGAATAAAAGGCGGCCAGTGGCTCCTCCAGGAGAATGACGCGGGGAAGCCCGGCCCGCTGAGCAGCGGCCACGGTGAGCTCCCGTGCTACTTCGTCGAAAGAGGCGGGAACGGTGAGGATCACCACCTGTTCTTCGAGACGGTATCCCTCACGCCCCTTCGCAATGACGGCATTCCAGGACTCCCGCATGTGCTGTAAATAACGGGCGCTGGCTTCCACAGGGGAAACCTTCCGTACATCGGAAGCGGCACCCCACGGCAGGATGGCCGCCGTGCGATCGACGCCTCCATGACAAAGCCATGACTTTGCGGAGGAAACCATCCTCCCGGGGACCAGAGCCCCCTGTTCCCGGGCAAATTCACCGACGGCATAATCGCGATGAGGATCCCAGGGCAATGCCGTGCTCCCGGCAGGCAACTCGTAGGACCCCGGCAAATATAAAAACGAGGGCAAAACGGATCGCCGACTGACTTCGCCGGGACCCGTCAGTTGAGGAAATTCCAGGAATTGAATTTCTCTCTGCGTTTTGACTTTTTGGGTCAAGTCGACATAGGCGAGGGCCGAATTGGTCGTTCCCAGGTCGATGCCGACAATGAATCGGTGGGCGATTTCCTCAGTTTCAAAAGGATTGTTCATGCGCTCGTTTCCAGATGGCCGCCATGACCTGAACGTTTTGTATCGGCACGAGAGAGCTTGCGTCTGTTACGCTTCCTCGCGCTCGCGAAGATTGAACTCCAGCTTCCAGCGGCGATCGGAATCGCGGGCTACGCACCATACCTCGAGAGTGCCGACTTCCGTCACTTTGCTTTCGAGCCAGACGGGAAGGATCTGTCCCCCCGTCTCGGCGTCGCTGGCGGGAAGGACTGCTTCCATGGTGGTCACCTCTTCGATCTCCCCACTCCAGTCTTCCACGATTTCTCCCACCTGGTCTTTCTTGCGCGTCGTGGAGCTGAGGAGATGAAAGACAGCGGGCTCTCCCACCACCAGGCCGAATTCCCGTTCGTGAATTTCCGCCCCCGTTCCTTCTTCCATGCCGAAGGGGACGACGCAGAGGGCTTTCATGGGTGTCGGTATTCCCGGCACGGCGGGCATGGAGCTCTCGACCCCGATGTAATAGGGGCGTCCGACGCCTCCCCGGATGCGGATACCGCGGCCTTTGCGCGCCAGGCCGTAGTAGGCCGCCCCGTGCGCTACCGCCAGGTCCAGGTCCGCAGAAGGCAGCTCCCGCAATTCCGCCTCCGGGTTCCAGCGTTTCAGCACCGACAGGATGCGCTCGCGGATGAGGTCGGATTTCATGACCCCACCGTTGAAAAGTACCGCGCTGGGATAAGGAACTCCGGGCTCCGGTCCTTCATCGTTGCCCTGTGCCTGACGCCCTAGAAATTTTGCCAGGTGCCGTGTCACGGCGGGGTCCGATTGGTAGGGAAGCCCCATTTCCCGAAGGCCGACCTTGGATTTCTCTACCGGATATTCAGATTTTTCGGTGATGGGGAAAAAGCCGTTCAAAAGGATGTTGTCCACCTCGGACCGGGAAAGCTCCGTGCGGATGGTGCTGCCGATGAGGGAACTGCCGCGCCCCAGAATGACAATGGGCTCCGCTTCGAGGTTCGGCTGGGACAACAGGCGCTCCTTGGCGATTCGGCAGCTGTGGGCGAGCCCCCGGAACTGCCATGAATCCAGTTTGGTGCCCTTTTGAGCGAGTTTTGCCTGGACGGCATAGGCCAGGGTGAGGTCCATGTTGTCACCGCCGAGAAGGATGTGATCCCCCACCGCGACGCGACGCAGGGCAAGCTCCCCGTCTTCTTCCGTGACCTGGATGAGGCTGAAATCCGTGGTCCCGCCGCCCAGGTCGCAAACGAGGATGGATTCGCCCACTTTGACGGCCTTTCTCCAGCGTTCCCTGTGGAATTCGATCCAGGCGTAGAAAGCGGCCTGGGGCTCTTCCAGGAGGGTAATGTGCTGCAGCCCCGCCGATTGAGCGGCTTTTACGGTCAGCTCCCGGGCCACGGCATCGAAGGAAGCCGGGACCGTGAGGTAGATCTCCTGGCTCTCGAAGCGTGCCTCGGGGTCATCCGCAGCCATGTGAAGGTTCCAGGCATCTCGCAGATGCTCCAGGAACAGGGCCGAGGCTTCCACGGGGGACATGCGCCGGGTCTCCGGAGGGCTGTCCCAGGGAAGGATGGGGGCGCTCCGATCCACACCGCTGTGACTCAACCAGGATTTGGCCGACGAAATGAGACGGTTGGGAATTTCCGCTCCGCGTTTGCGTGCAAATTCTCCCAGGGCAAAATCCGCGTCCTGCTTCCAGGGGAGAGCGAGACTGCCGGGGGGAACATCGTGAGGCCCGGGAAGGAAGACAAAAGAGGGCAGTAAGGGTTGTGCCTGGAGCTCTGCCGGGTTGACCACCTGGAGAATGGAAAAAACATGAATTTCCGGGGGAGTATCTTCAGGGGGTTGTGCGTCCGTATAGGCGAGGACACTGTGCGTCGTGCCCAGATCGATACCGATGATGTACTTGGAACTGCTCAAAATATTTATCCTCCAATGGGATGATTCACCGTCGTTCGTTCCCGGTTCCAAAAGCTGCGGCCGTCCCGCTCACTTTTTTTCCCTTCCGGGGAGAGCAGGCAAAGAGATGAGAATCTTTTAAAGGGCATCCCCTTTCATTCTCCCACTTCCACTTCTGCTGGAGCCAGGACCCAGTCCTTTTTCGCCTCGGTGAGGGCCTGAGGAAGATCGACACGGGTCACCCGCCACCCGCGATGTCTGAGTGCCCCCTTGAAGGGCGGATCGCCCGTCACATTGCCCGTCAGCCGGACAGCGCGGGCGTCGAAGTCGGCGGGTACGGACACCTCGTTGCCTTCGGGTTCTTCATATATGGGTTGAAGTGTCACGTGCTCCGAAAGAGCGCCCTTGCAGCCCTGATGGATGCTGCGGACGGCAGCTCCGATCTGGGCGTCCTCGTACAAACTGAGATCTTCCTGGAGGAAGTCGATGAGCCGGCCCTCCCGCTGCAGGATGGAGAGGATTTGAATGGCCGGCTGCGGGGAAGGGGGGCTCGGCATGGTTGGTGCGACAGAGGTTGCTTCGACTCCTGTCTGCGCCGGCACGGCCTTTTTGGGTTTAGCCGGGGGAACCGCTGCCTGGCCGGGGAGAGGCTGCGCCTCTTTCAGAGTACGCCGAGCGAGACCACGCCCCTGGAGCAGGAGGAAGAGCCACAGCACCAGAGTGATAAGGCCGCCGGCTCCGAAGACAACGGGAATGAGATATTGTTCCGCTTGCCTGTAAAGCTGCTGAAGGCTCAGGAGTCCCGATCGGATGTCTTCGGGGAAAGTCGTGTCGCCCGCAGCCAGGATGGGGTCCAGCCACTGATGGAAGCCCAGCAGGATCTGTCTGGCCAGCAGGAACAAAAAGCCGGTCAAAACGCCATTCCACACAATACAGGTCAGAAAGGACTGTAAGGTCCAGGTAGTTTTCGCTCGCATGCGGCCTCCTCGAAAATTCCATGAATAACAATGCGTTTGTATATCCAGTCGAAATAGAGAACATTATCACACTGCACAGATTAATTCAAAAACACGCATTGGACAAGCTGAACAGGAAAGGGAAGTGCGGAACGCCGGTCCCCCCGGGAAAGTATTTTTTGGCGAAGCACATCCACAATGAGGCCCCAAAATAGGATCGAGAGGATAAAAAACAGGTTGATTGAAGGAGTACATTCGTGCAGCATGAGGTCATCAACGCTCCAGGAGGTTCCGCCATGTTTAAAAAGATCGTTTTGGCTACGGATCTTTCGGCCGATTGGGATGACATTGTTGCCTGCGCGCGGGAATTCATGGTCTTGGGATGTGAAGAGGTCATCCTCACTCATGTTCTGGGAGCGAAATTGGTTGGAGATTTGGCGGCAGAAACTTTTTTGTCCGAAGAAGACCGCCCGAAGCTGGAAAAACAAAAGAACCAGTTGGAGTCCCAGGGGTTTCGCGTGGTGGTGGAAACTCCTGCCGGTCTTCCCGCTCTGTCCCTGAATGAAGTGGCCCAACGCCATCGGGCTTCGCTCCTCGTCGTCGGTTCGCATGGGAAATCTGCCTGGCGGGAGGCGATCCTCGGGTCCGTTTCCAATGCACTGCTGCATCATGCTCTCTTCCCCATTCTTCTCATCAACGTCAAGCGACTCAGGGAGAACGGGCAGGGCGCCATTTGCCAGTTGCGGACCACGGAGCTCCTGCGCCACGTGTTTTTTCCCACCGATTTTTCCGAAATTGCCGAAGAGGCCGCATCGATCCTGGAATCTCTTGCTTCCAAAGGACTTTCGGAGCTCACCGTGCTGCATACCCTGGAGAGAGTCGAATCCCATCCCACCGCTGTGTTAAAGCCGGACGAAAAGCCGGCCCGGAGCCTCTTGAAAGCTGTGGAAGCTCGCTTCAAAAAGATAGGAGTTCCCAAGGTCCACAGTCGCTTTACCAAGGGGAATCCTATTTCCATCATCCTTGACGTCATGAATGAAATCGATTTTTCCCTGGTGGTCATGGGCACTCAGGGCAAAGGCCTCGTCTCGGAGATTTTCCTCGGCAGCGTGGCCTACAATATCGCCCGAATGGCGACCTGTCCGGTCCTCCTGATTCCCAGGGCCGTGAGCGGGTGATTGCCTCGCGCATTCTCCGGTCAAAATGAAGCCGAACGAAAAGGATCTCCACGTATGGTCTGGTTTATCTCTCTGATCCTTGTCGTGATGATTTTCCTCCTGATAACGGAAAAAATCCCCATCGATGTGACGGCTGTGGGACTATTGGTCATTTTGATGGCGTCCGGTGTGCTCAGCCCGACGGAAGCACTGACAGGCTTCGCCAATCCCGCGGTCATCACCGTGGGCTCCATGTTCATGCTCAGTCGAGGCTTGATGCGCACCGGGGCGCTGGGATTCGTCAGCGAGAAAATGATCGATTACTCGCAGGGCAGCGACAAGCGCATTTTGATCATGGCCATGCTCGGGACAGCCGTCCCTTCGGCATTTCTGAACAATACTCCCATCGTCATCCTGTTCGTTTCCATCATCATGACGGTTTGCTGCGAATATGGGCTGAGCCCGTCCAGGTATCTCATTCCTGTCTCCTTCAGCTCCATCATCGGGGGCACCTGTACTCTGATCGGGACCTCGACGAACATCATCATCAGCGATTTGAGCGTCAAATATGGTTATGGCGCCATCAAGATGTTCGAGCTTTCCCCTGTTGGGGTGCTCATCGCGGTCGCCGTCATCGCCCTGCTTTTTTTCCTGGCGCCTGTCCTCATGCCTCAGCACAAGGCGCCGGTCTGCGAACTGAAAGGCGACGCCGCGCCACGCTACCTGGCCGAGTTTTCCGTTGTTCCGGAAAGCCTGCTCATCGGAATGGAGCCCCTGTCGTTTTTTTCCCGGGAGTATCCCGGCATCGAGCTTTTTGAAGTGATTCGAGGTCCTGTCATCCGTTTTCCCGAGCGGGAGAAGGCGACGCTCACCGTCGACGACATTCTTTTTGTCAAGGGGACGGCCAATGATTTGGTCGCATTGCTCCATGACGGCTTCCTGGACCTGGCCCACAAGGTCGAGGGACTCAATTTCGCTGCCCATGACGAAAATTCCCTTATCCTGGAACTGATCATCCCGCCGGACTCCGAGCTCATTGGAGAGCAGCCCGTCCAGGCCGACCTGCAGAGGGAACTGGGCGTTCAATTCATTGCGGTGAAGCGGAAGGGAATACATTATTCACGGCAAAAGCTGAGGCATTTGAAGCTGTCGACGGGTGATGTGCTGCTCATTCACTGCACGAGGGATAAACTGGATGAATTGCGAAACAATCCGGACATCATGGTCCTGGAGGATGTTCATCATCAAATCATCAACAAGAAGAAAGCGCCCGTTGCCCTGGGAATTTTTGCCGGCATGATCGTCGCCGCGTCGACGGGCTTTATGGACATCGTGACGGCGGCCGTTACCGCCGTTTTTCTCATGATCATCACCCGGTGCCTGCAGTTGAGAGATGCCTACCGGTCGGTGGATGTAAAGGTTCTGATGCTCATCATCGGCACCATCGCCCTGGGAACGGCCATGGAAAAAACCGGTGCAGCCAGGCTTTACGCCGAGGCATTTCTGGCTCCGTTCAGAGGACAAAGCCCTGCCCTGATCCTCAGCGCATTCATCCTGCTGACCAGCCTCATCAGTCACATTGTCAGCAACAACGCCACCGCTGTTCTGCTCTTGCCTATCGGCATTTCGACCGCACTTTCCCTCGGAGTCGACCCCAGGCCGTTCATCATCGGTGTCTGCTTCGGTGCGAGCTGCTGCTTTGCCTCTCCTTTTGGATACCAGACGAACCTGCTGGTGTACGGGCCGGGGGGGTACCGTTTTGCTGATTTTATAAAGCTGGGCATCCCTGCTGTGATTGTTACCTGGCTGCTGAGCTCCCTGCTCATTCCGTTCGTGTGGCATTTTTAGTTTCAGTCTCGATGTGCAGCGTGCCCGCAAGGGGGACTGCCTCCTGCTTCACTACGGAACGCGGGAAGATCCGGGTCTGGCCATCATCGACGGCGGACCGGGACAGGTCTACAGGCCGCATTTGAAGCCTCGACTGGGGCAGATCAGGCAAGCCCGCAGTATCGCTCCTGAAGCCCCGTTGGTGGTGGATCTGTTGATGGTCAGCCATATCGACGATGACCACATCAACGGCATCCTCGAAATGACCCGGGAGCTCGTGCTTGCCAGGGATTCTCATCGGCCGTTGTCACTGAAGGTCCGCAGCTTCTGGCACAACAGTTTCGATGACCTGGTCGGCAATAGCCCTGAGGAGATCCTTTCCGCAGTGACAGCATCCTTTGGAGCGGCTGCCCTCAGCGGCGAGCCCGATTTGGAGGGGCTCGATCCCGCTGCCGCCATGGTCCTCGCCAGTGTGGCGCAGGGCTTTCGGCTGCGCGACGATGCCAGGAAGCTCAATTTTCGCCTCAACCCCGAATCCCAGGGGAGGCTCGTGATGGCGACTCCCGGCAGCCAGCCTGTCGACATGGGGCGGGGACTCACCCTCACGGTGGCTGGACCCGTGCAGGCGGATCTCGTTGCCCTGCAGAAGGACCACGATGCATTCCTCAAGGCCCGCAGGAACGATAAGCCGGCGGCGGCAAGCCTGGCTGCCCTCACCGACAATTCGGTCGCCAACCTGTCCAGCCTTGTGCTCCTTGCCGGAGTCGAGGAGAAGCGGATTCTGCTGACGGGCGACGCCCGGAGCGACAAAATTCTGAAAGGTCTGGAACTGACCGGCCTCATGAAAGAAGGCGGCACCCTGCATGTGGATATCCTCAAGATGCCGCATCATGGCAGTGACCGGAATGTCGATCCGGACTTTTTTCAGCGTATCACGGCAGACCATTACGTGTTCTCCGGCAATGGAGAGTACGGCAACCCCGAACGGGCGACGCTGCAAATGCTGCTGGACGCGAGCCTCGGGAGAGAGCTCACCGTGCACCTCACGTATCCCGTCCGGGAGATCGATGCCGACCGCCAGGAGGATTGGGAGAAGGAACAGGAGAAGGAAAAGGCTCGACAAAAGAAAAATCCGGACGTGGCGGTGAGAGAAGACTGGTCGCACGGGAAGCATAGCCTGGAGGCTTTTTTTGAGGATCACGAGGATTTTGCACGGAAAGTCAGCGTCGTGGAGGGCGATGCGCCCCATTGTATCGATCTTCTGGAGAAGGTTGGATTCTGACACCATGGGAGGTGGCGCCCCTCTCCCGGTGACGCCTGTCCCATTCCCATTACATTGCTCAAGGGGCGATGACCCATCAGGAGATTTTTGATGACGAGGTTAGAGGAAAAAACGAGATATCTTTTTATCGATGTCGGGGCCGGGACGATGGATGTCCTTTACTTCGAGAGCTCGTCCCATACCCACTACAAGGCCGTCGTGAAGTCACCGGTCCCGTGCGTGAGTGAAGAAGCTGAAAGGCTGACAGGAAATCTCCTCATCACCGGAAGTGAAATGGGAGGGGGGGCCCTCTCGCAGGTGCTGAGCCAGCGCGGCCGATCGTCGGAGGTGCTCATGACTGCGTCAGCGGCCATGACCATCGGCCACAGCCTCGATCGGGTCTCATCCCTGGGGATCAGGATTGTCACGGATGAGATGGCGGAAGACCTGGCTTCCGCTGGAACCTTCAGCACGCTGCATCTGACGGATCTTCCCATGGAACGGCTCGAGCAGATCGTAAGGGGATTCGGCGTGCCTTTCGACTTCGACATCGTGGCTGTCTGTGCCCAGGATCACGGAATGCCGCCCGAAGGCATTTCTCACCTGGACTACCGACACAATCTCTTCAAGGAGCGCCTGGACGAAAATCCTTTCCCCGAGCGCCTGCTGTTCGAGGGCGCGGACGTCCCGGCGACGTTCAATCGCCTGAGGGCCATTGCCCAATCCGCGGCGCAGCTCCCCACGAGGGAGGTTTATGTCATGGACAGTGGCTTTGCAGCCATCCTGGGCGCATCCATGGATATGAACGCCACAGTGCGCCGGAATATCCTGGTGCTTGATATCGCAACGTCCCATACGGTGGGAGCGGCGCTCGTGGGAGAGGAGCTGGCGGGATTCTTTGAATACCATACCCGCGATATCAGCCTCGGCAAACTGGAGCTGCTTCTGCGCAGCCTGGCGGACGGTGCGCTGGACCATCAGCAGATTCTCAGTGAGGGAGGGCACGGAGCCTACACGCGGAAAGGGTTCGGGTTCGAGAATGTCGAGGCCATCATCGCCACAGGTCCCAGGCGCAGACTGCTGGAGACTTCCGATCTCCCCATCACGTTCGGAGCCCCCCTGGGGGACAACATGATGACGGGAAACGTTGGAATGCTGGAGGCTGTCAGGAGGCGGAAGGGACTGCCCTCCATGACGTACCTGTAGTCCGAAAGGACTCCATGCCGGTTATTCCCTACCGGCAACGGCGGAAGGGACTGCCCTCCATGACGTACCTGTAGTCAGGTGTGTAGCGGCTGCCGGGTCTTCAGAAGTTTTTCCGCTATGGTCCGTTGTCTGAAGCGAAAAATCCGCGTCAGTTGAGCCCGTATCAGGGGATGACCTATCTCTCCTGCCGGCCACAGGGGGAGGCGGTAGTGAACCTCGTCCTCGATGAAGGTCGCGCCGTCCATTTCCCGGAAGCGGTGGGTGTGGACCCAGAGCCTGTAAGGTCCCCGTATCTGCTCATCCACAAACTGTTCGGGAGGGTTCCAGGAGGAGATCTCCGTGCGCCACTGGAGGGGAATGCCAAAAAGGCGCAGGCGATAGTCAATGCGAGTCCCCCTCCTCATGTGGATGGGGCGGGGCGTCACGATGTGGAAGTGAAGCTCGGGCGGCGTTATGCTCTCGAGGTTTCCGGCATCGCCAAAGAAATCGAAAACCGTTTCGATTTCCAGAGGAAGGCTCATAGTCGTTTTGAGCACATGGGTCCGCTTGTCGGCCTTTTCAAAACCGATGGTGAATTCTTGAGCTCTATTCATGGAAAAGCCTCCCCAAAGATAGGGACAGGCAGGAAAGATCCTTATTTCTTGCCTGGTGCTTCGGGCGTCCAGCAAGAAATAGAACCCCGTCCTGTCCGTTCATCCGTCATTTGCCATAAAATGTAGAGTGCGTTTCACGCACCATTTTTGACGCCGGCATTTCCCTCAGTACGAATGGTGCATGAAATGCAGCTCGCCGCGAGTGATGGATGCTAAAGAGCGTAACCAACGGTTTGGCGTGCTCTGCTGGCCTGACGCTGCAGGCAATTGCTCGCAGGCACGGAAGGGTGCTTAGTACACCTGCACAGAATAAGATGTCCATTACGCTTCTCGTCATGCAGGCAGATCTTTAGCCGGCATCCATTTTTTTCTTTGGATTCCGGCTGAAGGACGGCGATTTGAATGGTGGTAACTCTAATGGATTGTATTGTACCAGGCACCTGAGCAGCGTGCACTTCATGCACATTCTCGGTTGTTTTGGGCGTCTCTCCAAACCCGCCTACTTTCCAGGATAGCCCACCGACTGCGCCAGGATGATCTTCTGCTCCGGCTTCAATTGCATTTCCCTGGCGAGGGCATCCCTGTTGATCCCGGCTCGCACCACCGTCGCCAAACCTTCCGATGCGCAGAACAGATAGACATTCTGGCTGATAAAGCCCGTGTCGGCCCCCACGAGGACATCCTTGTCCATCCCACCGCCATCGACTCTGGAATAATCCGCCACATACAGGAGGTTCACGGCCGCACTCTGAACGTATGCCTGAGTGCCCGTCATGGCTCGCACGTCCTTTGGTATGATTGGATCCAGCAGGTTTTTCCCGGCGTCCCAGCGAAACAGGCCCTCGGATGTGGCGACGAAAATGTCGATCTCCTGCCAGTTCTTTGCCGATGGCGCGGTCCTCCTGCCGTCGGGGCGATTGATGCCGAAGGCTGCCCAGAGCAGATTTGACAGGGTTTGCAGGGGGAGTTTTTCGTCACTGAAGGTCCGCACGGTCTTCCGCTCCTTCAACGCCTGCATCAGGGGTTTTCCGCTGTCCGTCTGGGGAGGGGGAAGCTGAATGGGACCAGCGGCATGGACGCAAAATGAAAAAATGAGGAGAAAAGAAATACAAAAGAAAAAAGTGGTCGGGGTCTTTTTCATGGGAGGTCTCCTTTTGGATGTTCTGACAACAATGACGCGTCAGTCTGAAAGCATTCTCAGGCTTCCCGGGGAAGACACGGCAGCATGACGCGTCGGTCTGGATGTATACGCTTTGAGGACTGCAGACTTCATCTTTGTAGGAGCGGCATCCTGCCGCGACTGGCTCACCGTCAGGGCAGGATGCCGCTCCTACAAAAACAGGGAGCCATCAAATTATAAGTTTTGTTCCTCATATACTCTATCTTGATGCGCTCTTCAGCGCCCTCAGTGGACCGTCAGAAAACCTCTGCCCACGGCACACGCCCCCGCATAAATGACGACGGCCAGGACGATGACCGCTGCAAACCCAAGGTGAATCGCCAGCAATGTGGCGAGGACTGCCCCCACCACCGATGCAAAGCCGTTGATGGCCCATGCCCAGGGAATGCTCTCCGGGTGCGCCGACGCGAGGCACGTCATGCCGCTGGGAAAGGGCACGCCCATGCATGAGGCCAGGGGAGCGATCAGCAAAATGGAAATAAATATTTTCACCGCATCGGGCAGATGGATCAAGGACTGAAACAGGCCCGGCAAAAAGATGAGATAACTGAGAGTCAGGATTGCCATGGCCGTAATTGCCCAGGTGACCTTGTTCGGGGCTTGCCGGCTCCCGGCCAGCCGGCTGCCTGCAGCGCTGAACACGAGGAAAGAGCACAGTACTACGGACACGGCATAGAGGGGGTGAGACAGGAACAGCACGAACTTCTGTATGAAGGCTATTTCCATGAACATGAAGGCAAGTCCGATGGCGAGAAAATATGAGGCCACCGAGGCGCTGGGCAAAGTACGCCGGCAACGAGACAAGGCCAGCGGCAGCAGGATCAACAGAACGCTGGCCGCACAGGCCTGCAGCAAAGTTGCCGCCAGCAGCGGGTAGCTCCAGTCGAACAGCGGCATGCCCCCCTGCTCCCGCAGGGAGAATAATTCCCTGGCCGTGTCCCACTTGAAGAAACGGAAAAAATGGGGGCGGTCATCGGTTGCCGGCTCAATGTAAAATTTGTATCGATCCATGAAGTCCTGTCGCTGCTGCCCCAGCAGCGCGAGAGCTCCCTCGAACAGGTAGGGCTGCGGGAGCTGGTTGTAACGATTCGCCTCTTCAGGGGGCATCCCCGGGTAGTAGGCCAAATCAAAGGATCGCGTGCGGCTGAATTCCCTGATGGCGGCAATTTCCAGATGGGAGAAATCGTCGTTTTTCACCAGAAGCGTTACAGTCTTCCATCCACGGATCATGGCCACTCGCATGGAGGGGTCGGCAGCTCCGCTCCGCTCCAGGGCAAAGACCGCAGTGGCGAACAGCTTCAAAATATCACGCGGCGGGAGTGTCAGCCACCGGGTGAAGGCAAGTATTCCACCCGGTGCCAGGCGGTTCAGATAGGTTTGTAGAGCCTCCACCGTGTAGAGGTAGCTTTCGCTCAGGCCATACAGCCCGGCAGAGGCAGTCCCAAATGAATCCAGCAGGGCCACCTGGATCAGGTCATAGTGCATCCGGCTCGTGCTGACGAACCCGCGTGCCTCGGCCTGGTAAACTTTCACGTTGGGAAGGCCGTAGAGGTTTCCTGCAAAGTCACGAAAACGCCCGCCGACCAGATCGATGAAGTTGCCGTCCAGCTCAACGGCATCGATAGCGGAGCTGCCGTGATAGAGTGCCTGCAGCACATCGCTTCCCGCGCCCGCACCCAGCACCAGGACGCGGGGCTGATGGAGGATCTGATAAGGCAGTGCCGAGGTGAGTTGCCCGAGATAGTCCAGCGGCCCGAGCATGCCGTCGAAGTGCGTCAGCGCCGAAGGACCGTTTCCGTCCACGAAGACTCCCAGCTGGGGCGGCGGCTCTCTCGTGGCGTTCAGGCTCATCCCGGGGGCGTCACGCAAAGGCACATGCGTGTTTTCCACTACAGTCATCTGCCCCAGGGGGCCGCTGCGCTCTTCCATCACCCTCGACCCGAGGATCTCCAGAGCCTGACTGAGGTCCTTATAGGGAGAACGGTTCACGGGGAGGTCGGGGGTTGCCGTCATTCCCGCCGCAGCCAGGCCAAGGAAGGCCGCAGCCAGCCATCGGGGACGCATCCTCAGTTCCATGACAGCGATGGCGGCAGCCAGCAGAGCCAAAGCCGCCAGGACAATCAGTACGCGGGAAGGTGAGAGGAAAAACAGGATGCCGATGATGCCCAGACTGCCCACACCTGCGCCGAAAATGTCGAAAGCGTAAATGCGGGACGCCTGCCTTCCGAAGAGGGTGAAGGCAAGACCGATGCTGAGCCCGCCGAAGAAAAAGGGCAGCATCATGAGAAGATAGACGGCGAGCAGCCAAACCGGCTGCCTAGGATCCCAGAGGAGCTCGAGAGGACTGAAGGGAGTTTTCTGGGCCAGGATGAACGAGACGGGCATCAGGAGTGCGAGAGCTGTCGCAGCGAGGACGTATGCCGTGCGATAGTGTCGGGAGAACTTTTCTTTCAACAGGGTCAGCGCAGTGCCGCCGGCGCCGTAGCCCAGCATGGCAGCGCTGATGATCATGTAGGCGAAGTGGTGCCACAAAATGATGCTGAACAATCGCGTCAACACCACCTCATAAGCCAGCACGCAGGCGGAAAGTATACTGATGGCAATGAGGGGAGGGCGCAGCATCGTCAATGCCCGCCGGTCAGCGGAACAAAACGCACCGGCAGGAGCTGCCGGGTCGTCACGGAGCCATCCTGTTTTTTCTCCACCAGCATGAGAAACTGGGTCAAAAATTGAGTGCCCAGGGGGATCACGATGCGTCCCCCCGGTTTGAGCTGTTGGATCAGCGGCGGGGGCACATGGCTGGCGGCGGCTGTCACCATGATGGCATCGAACGGAGCTGCTTCGGGCCAGCCATAATAGCCGTCGCCCACTCTTGTCTTCACATTGCGGTAGCCGAGCAATTGCAGCCGGTTTTCCGCCTCCTTGCCCAATGCCTCGATGATCTCGATGCTGTAAACCGAGCCGGCCAATTCCGCGAGAATAGCCGCCTGGTACCCGGAGCCGGTACCGATCTCCAGCACGTTGTCACCGGCACCGACCTTCATCAGATCGGTCATCAGGGCCACGATATAGGGCTGGGAAATCGTCTGTCCATGGCCGATGGGAAGGGGACGGTTGAGGTACGCCTGATCGACCAGGTCGGCCGGCACGAAACGATGGCGTTCGACTTTTCCCATGGCAGCCATGACGGCCGGACTGAAGGCTGAGCTGCCGATGTAAGAGGCCGTCTCGGTCGCATCGATCTGCACCTCTTTCAGCATTTTTTGCCGCTCAGCATCAAAGTCGCTGCCCTGCAACAGGGGCGACCACCAGAAAAACAGCAGGAATACGTTCCAAAAAAAGAGAGGTTTCATGGCTTCACTCGTGCTTCGCATGCCGACAGAGGAGGGGTGCCATGGCAAGGAGCTGAAATCCCGCTATTCTGATAATGATCTAAGTGCCGTCGGCGAAAAGGTGCCCGATCTCTTCAGGATGATGTCTCTGCATCGGCTTCACCGTGGCGAGTGACCTTTTTGATGAGGTCTCCATCTTCGCGCCACACATAGCAGGAATTCACCAGGTAGCGATCGAGATGCTCCTTGCTGATGCGACGCCCTTTGGGATCGCGATCGGTTTGTGTCCAATAGCCCTGCAGAGCGGCGGGCGCCATGGCCAGGAGCAGGGTGGTCAAATGGATACAGCCTTTCGGCCCCCCGACATGCTTATGCACCTGGCCGCTGAAGCCCGGCACAAGGCGGGACCCTACAATGGCTTTCAGTGATTGCTGGGTTTCATGGCACTGAGAGTGAGGTGTGCAGGGCATTTCTGTTTCCAGCTCCGTAATAGTCAATGTTGCAGTATCAATCTTCATGCAGATGCGCATCCTGTGCACTGAATCGGCTTCGCGCCGCCTTCCGTCGAAGTAATAAGTGGTCACAAGGCGGCGGTCATGCAATTCTCCGCATACGAGGATGTGATGCTCATCGTAAACGTGGCTGCTGATATTGATTTGCCGATTCTGGATGGGCTCATTTTGGATCTGATCGAAAAGTGACATGAGTCGTCCTGCTGCTTTACCGTTAGAAATGGAACATTCAGGGGACAGAGTCCCAGGTGAGGTCGCCTGGTGTAGCTTTCAGCTCGAAGCCATATGCACTGGAGTATAACATCCATGTGAGCCCTTCTTGTCAACAGAAAACAGATGGCCTTGAGCATTTGGACGGAGCTCTGCAGACAAAGTCTTTCGCTCCTCCGGAAGATGGATGTACCGTCGTTCCGGCGAAAGCCGGAATCCAGGGTTCACGGGGTTTTCTGGACCCTGGCTCCCACCGGGGTGACGTTCATGACATGAGCATGTTTGCCTGCAGAACCTGGTACAAGTTGACGAATTGTTCCTCTCATGATCTTGTTTATGCTATAAACAATCATTCATGCGGTCTTCTCAAGAGCTTTCACACCCGGCGCTCAGACGGGACGAAATCTTTTCACGACAGGTGGCCTATGGACTTTCTATACATTTCCCCGGAATTTCCACCCAATTATGCTCAGTTTGTTCTGCGTCTGCGCGACGCAGGAGCCCGTGTCTGGGCCCTGGGTGAGGCGGATTTTTATGATATGCCGGAGCACCTGCGTTCGGCCATTGCCTGGTACGTGCGTTGTGATTTGAGCTCACCGGGTGCGGTCATGGCGGCTGCTGAAGAATTGCTGCGCGCAAAGGCCACGGCGGGGACGCCGGGACACTTCGACATGGTCGAATCCCACAACGAAACATGGCTGAGGCTGGAGGCATTCCTCAACGAGAGGCTGGGCATCGAAGGCCTGCACCCTCATCAGATCGACCGGCTGAAAAAGAAGTCGGTCATGAAAAAGGTTTTTCAGAGGTGCGGCCTGTCCGTGGCTCGTGCCGCGCTGGTAAAGGACGGCAGCCAGGCCATGCGGCTGGCTGAGGATTTGGGTTATCCATTGATTCTCAAGCCCGACGAAGGGGTGGGTGCTGCCGGTATCCATCGTTTGACCTGCCCGGAGGACCTTGAGCGTGTGCTGCCGCAGCTGGCGGGCGAATATCTCCTGGAGCAGTGGATCGATGCCCCCATTGTCACATACGATGGCCTGGCGGATCACGACGGACAGGTGCTGTCTGAGAGCAGCCTGGTTTACGGGTCCGGTGTGTTGGAGTGCGTAGAGGGGCGGGATACCTTCTTCTATGTCCATCAGGCGATTCCAGATGGATTGACGCTCATAGGACGGGAGCTCGTGAAGGCCTTCGGCATCCGCCGCAAATTTTTCCACTTCGAGTTTTTCCACCGTGACGGGGTATTTCGGCCCATCGAGATCAATGCCAGGCCTCCCGGGGGCCCCATCCTCGACATGATGAACTACAGTGCGGACATGGACCTCTATGCCATCTATGCCGCTATGGCCGTCCAGGGTCGTGCGGATCCGGTGAGGGGCGAACGTCGTTACACGGCGTATGCCGGCCGCCGGCAGCGCCCGTATGCCCTGTCCCATGAAGAGGTGCTGGCCAGACTCGGGCCGGCATTGGTCGAGCATGGACCCAACCCCATGATTTTTCAGGAGGCAATGGGGCAATATCGCTACATTTTTCGTTCTCCAGACGAAGAAGATCTGCTGAATTTGGCAGAGCTGGTTTTTCGGTGCGGGTAGCATGTTGCCTTCGCCTGGGAAGTCGCCCTGCCGAAAGTGGAAACCTGGGTACAAATGGCTTCGCTCTTTGGGAAGGGGGCGATGCCATCAACAACAGCTTCTGAGGGGCTGAACACCCGGCCCCTCGTTCAACACTCCCTGGAATTCCAGCATTGTCATTGAATCCTTCTGCCCCTTGTTCATGATCCGAGTGAGGCCCTCACTCATGCACTCCATTCCATAAGCTCCAGGCCCTCTGCCTCCGATGATCGTCGATTCTGCCGGCTCGACCGCGATGATCTTTGCGTGAGAAGGGGCCGTCTTCATGCAAAAGGCGGCACTACGAGCACACAATCCCACCCGGTCTGCTCTGGCCTCCGGAAGTTCTTGACAAGGCATGTCCCATTCACGGATAAGCCTTGGAGCGATACGTTGGGGGACCGAATGCACAGGCAGTTCGGGCGGAGATAGAACAGCGTTTTTAGCGGCGAGTGCCATTGTTCATGAGCAGAGATCTGACGATTCTCATTGTCGAAGCCATGTTGGTTTACTTTTGCGTCTTGTGGACGCATTCTTTGCGAGTGCGCGCAGGGCTTGCCCCGTTTTATGCCCTGTTGGGGGGGATCACGGCGGTCATGTCGTGGGTGACGGATGCCGGAGTCAGCGTGCAGGTTGCAGGGGTCACCTTCATGGTTGGCTCGGCTGTTTTTTACACCTCCCTGCTGTTGGGCGTGTTTGTCGTGTACGTGTTTGACGGGCCTCGTGCCACGCGCATCGCGATTTCTACGGTGGCGGGAGTGTCCATCATGGTGCCCCTCATCGCCATTGCTCTGCAACTGCAGGCGAGAGTTTCGGGTGACAGTCCCCTGGGATACGTGCCCATGCCCAGTCTTCGCATCAACAGTGCTTCCGTCTTCACGACGGTCGTCGATCTGATATTCCTGGCAATTGCCTGGGAGTATTTTGGCAGGCCGACCCTGAAAATCCAGCTCTGGCTCAGGGCCTTTCTGACCCTTTTGGGAGTCATGTGGCTGGATGTGCTTTTGTTTGCAACGGGCGCCTTCCTGGGGACCCCACAATACATAAACATCATGAAAGGCACGTTCTTGAGCCGCCTGATCATCTCCCTGTTTGCGTGCCCGTTTTTATACCTCTATTTGAACTGGCAGAACAAAAAAGTCGGTATGACTTTCGAGAATCGGCCGGTCTTGACCATTCTCAAGGAGCTTTCCGAAATTCAGGTGGAGCTGAGCCTGGCTCAGCAGGAAATCGAGCAGAGGAAGCGGGTGGAGAAAGAAAAAGAGAAGCTCATACAGGATCTGCAGCGGGCAATGTCCGAGATCAAGGTCCTGAGGGGGTTCCTGCCGATCTGTGCCAATTGCAAGAAAATTCGAGATGATGAAGGCTACTGGCAGCAGATCGAAGAGTACATCCAGGAGCATTCGGAGGCTGTCTTCAGCCACGGGATATGCCCGGACTGCATGGAGCTGCTTTACTCCGATTTTAACCCCCATAACGGGAACGGCCACAATGAACCGTGAAGAAACGGGCTGGGTTTGGCGTACTGGGTCAAGCACTTTTGGGATTTTACGGAACCTGGTGCGTTCAATGCTGTAACTGACTGTGTAAAATTCGTTTGCTCGTCATTCCGGCGGTCTTCAAGCCGGAATCCAGCCCATCCAAAAAACTGGATTCCGGCTTGAAGACCGCCGGAATGACGGAAGAAGGTCGATGCTAAAAGCGATCGACTCATTTCTCAGGCAGCTTCTAATACTATACTCCAAACGGATAAGATCGTGACTTATTGATGATCCTGTAGGAGCGGCTTCCAGCCGCGATGGAAATAGCTGGCTCCATCAGAATCGTGGCTGGAAGCCGCTCCTACAAAAGTCAAGATTTTACCCGTTCGCAGTATACAACGATACATCCATGCACCCCAACCCTCTCCCTCGAGGGAGAGGGAGTTCTCAAACTGCTTCCAATGCCACCCGGGTCCAGTAGCGATCCGCCTCCTCCTTCACCTGGATGGGAATGCTGAAGGTTTGGCTCAGCAGCTCCGAGCGGAGGATTTCCTCTTTCTTCCCCTGAGCCAGGCACCGCCCGCCCTGCAGCAGGAAAACGTGGGAAAAGGCGGGCATGATCTCCTCGAGATAATGTGTCACGAAGATCATGGAGGGAGCGTCCGGTGCCCGCCCCAGTTCATCCAGGGTGTGCAGGAGCTGCTCCCGGGCCACCAGATCCAGTCCCGAGCAGGGCTCGTCCAGGATGAGGAGCCTGGGGTGGTGAATGAGGGAGCGCGCGATGAGGAGCCGCTGTTTTTCGCCCTGAGAAAGAACCCCGTAGGGAAGGTCCAGAATATCCTGGCATTTGAGCCGCACCGCCAATTCACGAGCCTGCCGATAGTCTTCTGCTTCGGGTGTTTCAAAAATGCCGATGGAGGCGTATTTGCCGCTCACAACGAGGTCCAGGGGTTTCTGCGTCGAGGGGATCTGAGCCTGCAGGAAAGATCCCACCCATCCGATCTTCTTTCGAAGCTCCCGCAGATCCGTCTGACCGAACCGCTCACCGAGAACAATGATCTGTCCGCGTGTGGGCCAGAGGTAGCCCGCCAGGAGCTGGAGGAGGGTCGTCTTGCCCGACCCGTTGGCTCCCAGGACGACCCAGTGGTGTCCGGGCTGAACCGTCCAGTGGATACGATCCAGGATCACACGCTGTCTGCGCACAAACGTCACATCTTCCAGGGAAATCCATTCTGCATTCAATGGGGTGTCTTTCTTGATGGGTCTCGGTTGTCGAGGGAATTTTCAAGTTTACGTCTGCTGGATGAGAACGATCTTGCCGAAATGCCGCCCTTCCTGCAGGTAGCCGTGGGCTTTCTCCACATCCGAAATGGGGTAAACCCGATCGATGACGGGACGGACCGCACCCCTTTGCAGAAGCGGAATCACGTGCTCCTGGAAATCGCGAGCCAGGGCTGTCTTCTCCTCCTGGGACTGGCTCCGCAGGACTGACCCAATGATGCGCAGCCGCTTGGTCAGGAGGGGCGCCAGAGGGATCTCCGCCCTGGCCCCGCCCATGAGGCCGATGAGCACCAGGCGGCCGCGGGTGTTCAGGATTTCCAGATGTCTGGCCAGGTAGGGGGCTCCGATGCAATCCAGGACGACGTCCACGCCGCTGCCCTGCGTGATTTCCAGGAGGCGGGAAGCAAAATCTTCCTCCTTGTAGTTGATGCCGTGGGAGGCTCCCAGTTCCAGGCAGCGTTGAATTTTTTGGGAGCTGCTTGCCGTGATGATCGTTTGGACCCCGGCTTCACGCGCCAGTTGAATGGCGGCAGTCCCGACGCCGCTTCCTCCGCCGTGCAGGAGAAGCCGTTCCCCGGCGGTGATGGCGGCTTCGCGGAACAGGTTGTGGAGCGCAGTGAAGAAAACCTCCGCCGAAGCGGCGGCTTCGATGAAACTGAGGTTTTCGGGAATGGAGAGAAGATGCCCGGCAGGAACGGCCACATACCGGCCGTAGCCTCCCCCGGCAACGATGCCGAACACCCTGTCGCCGGCGTACCAACCCTCTACATCGGGGGCCTTTTCCACCACAAATCCGGCAAAATCCAGTCCCGGAACGGTGGATGCCCCGGGCGGTGGTGGATAAAGCCCTCGCCGCTGGAGGAGGTCGGCGCGGTTGACGGAACAGGCTTCCACCTGTACGAGAACTTCACCCGGCTGCAGAGCGGGACGGGGAATCGTGGCGCAATCGAGAGCATTCCATTCCCCTTTTTGGACCGGTTCCCTGACGATTACGGCCTGCATGAGAGGTGGATTCATTCCATGCCTCCATTTTCAGCGAAGGAGTAGTGGCTGGGGCCGGCAATGATGATGTGGTCGTGAACCAGGATGTCCAGGTCCTTCAAAATCCGGTTCAGCTTTCGGGTCAGCTGCCGGTCCGCCGAGGAAGGATTGGGATCGCCGCCGGGGTGATTGTGGGCAAGGATAACGGCGGTCGCCCGGTGCTTCAGTGCTGCTTCCACCACAAGGCGCGGAAACACGGCGGTACGGTTGACGCTTCCTCGCTGGATTTGTTCCATGGCAATGAGTGCGTTGCGGCTGCTCAAGGCCAGGATGCAGAAGACTTCGCTTCGCTCCGTCTTCAGAGAGGCTGACAGGTAGGAAGCGGCTTCCTGGGTGGAGTTGAACGTGGGATTGGGCTTCCAACGGTCTTTTTGATAACGGTCCATGAGCCGCGGGATCGTGTTGATGAGAATGGCGGCGTGCGCTCCGACTCCTTTGATCTGCTCCAGGCTGACGCGGGGCGCGTCAAAGACCGCAGCCAGACTCCCGAATTTTTCCATGAGCTCCCTGGCGATGGATTTCACGTCACGGCGGGGAATGGCATAGGAGAGGACCAGCTCCAGCACTTCGTGATCGTGGAATCCATCGAAGCCGCTGCGGTCAAACCTTTCCCTCAGGCGCTGCCTGTGTCCCTCCGGGCCGATACTCATGGAAAAACTCCGCATCAGTGTGCAAAGGAGCAGCCTTTAACCGCTAATTCCATTCCGTTGTTTTTTGACGCAGCTTGACCAGCAGGGCATCGAAGGATTCGTTGGCCAGAATGGAAGTGAACTGGCTGCGGTAGTTGCTGACCAGGCTCACCCCTTCCACGATGACGTCGTAGACCTTCCAATTACCCTTTTCCTCCTTGAGACGGTAATCGACGGCAACATCGGTGTCCTGATAGTTGATTATCCGGGTTTTGACAAAAGCGTAGTCCCCCTTGACCTCCTGCACATCGTAGACAACCTTTTCGTTGGAGCCGGTATAGGTTTCCACCCGATCCACATAGGTATTGAACAGGAGCTGTTTAAAAAGGCTCACGAATTCCTTCTGCTTATCAGGCGACTGGTCTTTCCAGGGGCGTCCGAGGGCGCGCTTGGCCATTTCAGAAAAATCAAAATATTCATCCACGATGCTGAGGATTTCGGCTCTGCGCTGCCGGATACTGGGGGCTTTACCTGATTTTGAGCTGTGGATGATATCCAGGGCCCGGTCCGTACCCGACTGAATGACCTGCAGTGGACCCTGATCGGCGGCTGCGGGGGCCGCAGTGAGGCATGGTTGCAAAAAAATCATAAAAATCAATGCAGTATATGTTAATATTGACGAGTTGTTTCTTGCTGCCGCCATTCCTAATTCTCCTCCTTCATGCTCTTCACACCGATAATGCTCCAAACCGCTCTCTTTGATCGGACAAACTTTAAAATTATAACAACAATTCCCAAACAGCGCGATCAATTTTCTTGAAGTGCAATCTCCGCGACCTCCATGGGCAATATCGTTGCTTCACCAACTTTCGTCATTTCGGCGAAAGTCGGATTCCAGGCAAATAAAAAAACCTTCCGGTCCCCGGTTTTCAGCGGGGTGACTTTCATTCAACACCCTTGAGCAAGGGGCAGGGGGGTTATGAGCCTCACGGCAAATCCCCTTAAATCCCCCTTCAAGGGGGGACTTCAACACTCCACCTCCCGGGCCAGGTTTTGCCTTTGGCTGCGATGTACTAGACTTGCTTTCGGGCATTTTGCTATGATGATAATGACCTTGACAAGACGGGGCAGATTGATGATAAGCGAGCGAAAACCTGAAACAGCAGTTCTCCGTTGGGCATGACAACCTCTGAAAGGAATTCAGGGATGAATGATTGGGTCTTCCTCTTTCCCGGCCAGGGATCGCAATATGTCGGGATGGGCATCGAGTTCTACGAGACTTACAGTGAGGTGCGTGAGCTCTTCTCCCATGCCAGTGATATTCTCGAAATGGATGTGGCCAAGCTCTGCTTTGAAGGTCCCGAAGACGTTCTGGTTTTGACTCAGAACGTGCAGCCTGCCATTACCGTCGTGAATCTGGCGTGCTTCACAGTGCTCCAGCTCCATGAAATCTACCCCGTGGCTGCGGCGGGGCATAGCCTGGGTGAATACAGCGCCCTTTATTCGGCCGGAGTCTTGAGCCTCAAGGATGTACTGACTCTGGTGCGCTGGCGTGGGACCCTCATGCAGGAGGCTGCCGAGCAGGAGCCCGGCGCCATGGCGGCGGTCATGGATCTCGAGGGAGACAAGCTCCAGGAGATCTGCCGGCTTTGCGACGTGGAAATTGCCAATATCAATTCACCCGAACAGACGATCCTCACGGGGCGGGTGGAACCCATCCGGAAGGCCATTGCCATGAGCGACGAAGCCGGGGCGAAAAAATGCGTGCAGCTCAATGTCAGTGGGCCGTGGCACAGCCGTTGTATGAGCAGAGCCCGCGAAAAGTTTGAGCCCATCGTCAGGGGATGCAAGTTCTACGACCCTCAAATTCCCGTCATCAACAATATCGACGCCAAGCCCCTGCAGAGCGCTGCAGAGCTGCCCGGGAAGCTGGTCGAACAGATCTGCGGATCCGTCCTCTGGCGTCAGTCCATGGAGAAGTTTGTGGCGGACGGCCACACTCACTTCGTGGAGGTAGGGCCCAAGAAGGTCCTTCGGGGGCTCATGCGCCGCATCAATCGCAACGCAAAGGTCCAGAATGTGGAAGATACTGCAAGTCTGGCCAGTTTCCTGCAAGCCAACCAGTAAAGGTGCATGACGTTCTCTGTTCCCGGACGGTTTGAGCACTCGCCGTGGCGCCATCTGCTTTGGAAGGGGAGGCGATATGTCACTGGTGAACATTCTAAGAGACATTGCCGGCAGGGTATTCTCTCCCGAAATACGCTTGCGAACGAAATACGAGGCTTTTAAAGAGCTCCTGGATCTCGATCGCGCCGCCCACGGTGAAATGGCTCTCCTGGAAAGCTATTACCACGATGGGGCGTCCGTCGATTTCCATGCTGTGCAAAAAACCTGCGGGAAACTGATGCATGCCGTGTCCGGAATGGTGAAGAGTCTCTCCCTCATGGCCCCCCGCAGCTACGGCGCATTGCCTGAGCGCTTCCGTTCCGTCTCGGCGCGGGTGGAGCCTCTCCTGCTGACACCCCATCCGCCCCCCACCGCTCCATTCCTTTTGAATTTCCAGGACATCGGCCCTGGAAGCGAAGGGATGGCGGGAGGGAAAGCGGCCCATCTTGCCGCACTCTACAATGAGCTTCGCCTTCCCGTTCCCAGGGGCTTTGCCCTCTCTGCAGCCGCCTTCCATCATTTCTGCCACTTCAATGGATTGAGACCCCACCTCGAAGCTGCCCTCGCCGATCTGAACATCCATTCTCCTTCCTCCCTGGAAGAAACGTCCCGCGAACTGGTCTCGAAGTTTTTGAATGCCGCTATGCCCCCTGCCGTGGAAGAGGCTCTCCTGAAAGGATACGATGCCCTCTCCGGCGCAGGCAAGTCCGACTTCCCCGTATGCCTGCGCAGCAGCGCCGTGGGGGAGGATTCGGCCCTTTCTTTTGCGGGGCAGTATCGAACGGAGCTTCAAGTGGATCGCCGTCGACTGGGGGACGCATATAAGGCTGTCATCACGAGCAAATACGCTCCCAAGGCCCTCTACTACCGGGTCGAAAATGGACTCCTGGACCAGGAAACGCCCATGGCTGTTCTGGTGTTGGAGATGGTGGATACGGAATCGGCCGGGGTCATGTATACCCGGGATCCGTTGGATCCGGCTTCTCAAACGCTGAAAATCTATTCCATCTGGGGCCAGGGGGAACTGCTGGTGAAAGGGGAAATCGCACCCGATTTGCTTGAGATTTCAAGGGAGGAAGATTTCAAGGTTCTCCAGTCGCGGTGGGGTACCAGGGAATATAAAGCGGTGCTGGGTTCGGGCGGGGAGCTGGAAACCGTTCCCCTGGAAGAGCCGGAACGGATGGAGCTTTCGCTGGACGAAGCGAGTGCACAGCAACTGGCCCGGTGGGGCCTGCAACTGGAGGCGCATTTCGGCATGCCCCAGGATGTGGAATGGTGCAAGGGGCGCAACGGTGAGCTTTACCTCCTTCAGTCCAGGCCCCTGCGAGTGGCGGATGCCGTACCGGCAGCAGATTGCCGGGAGGGCGGGCCGGGCATCTCCCTCCCGGTGCTGCTGGCAGCAGGGGAAAAGGCTTCCTCGGGGATTGGAACGGGGACCGTCGTCCAGGTGACTTCCCTGCCGGATTTGGGCTCTGTCCCCGAAGGCGCGGTCCTGGTGGCCCCGACGACTTCTCCCCGTTTTACCCAGATCATCGGCCGGCTGAGGGCTGTCGTGACCGACGTGGGATCGGTGGCAGGCCATTTTGCTTCCGTCGCACGCGAATGGGGCATCCCCCTTTTGGTGAACACTCAAACGGCGACACAGGTCCTGCGGAATGGGGAAGTGGTCACCGTGGATGCGGGAGCGGCCCGGGTGTATGCGGGGAGCGTTGCGGAAGGCCTGCAGCCTGTCTGCCTCATCGGTGGAGCCCACCGGGAAACGCCCTTCAAAAAGCGATTGCGTGAGATCCTGAAGCACATCTCTCCTTTGAACCTGACAGACCCCAAAGCCAGGAGCTTCAGTCCGGAAAGATGTCAAACCCTGCACGATTTCCTCCGCTTCATCCATGAAAAGGCGGTGGGGGAAATGTTTTCCACGGGAGCAGACAGGCACGGGAGGGCGAGGGGGGCCAGGAAGCTTGCCACAGACATTCCCATCGCCGTCTATGTGCTGGACCTGGGTGAGGGGGTCCGGCCCGAGGATACGCGTTGGTCGAGAAAAAACGTGGCGCTGGAGGATATCCTGAATCGTCCCTTCAAGGCCCTGTGGAAAGGGCTCAGCCATCCCGGCATTCAATGGAGCTCCAACCTGCGTCACCTGGACTGGGAGGAATTCGACCGCGTCAGCAGTGGAATCTTCAGCCTGAAATCCCCCTTTCTTTCAAGCTTTGCCCTCATCGGCCGTTACTATCTCAATGTGAACATCCACTTCGGGTATCACTTCGTGGTTTTGGACGCTTACTGCGGTCCCAATGAGAGGGAAAATTACATCACGCTCCATTTTGAAGGGGGTGGGGGAGACTACCTGGGACGGACGTTGAGGGTCCTCTTTCTGGCTCGGGTCCTGCAACATTATGGTTTTGAAGTCCATCCTGAAGGGGATATGATCGCGGCGCGCATGAAAAAGCCTTCTTCCGAGGCGTCCGAAGGGCTGCTGGAATTGGCGGGACAGCTGTTGGGCTTTACACGCCTGGTGGATATGCGCTTGAAAAGCAAAAAGGATGTGGACGAGCTCATGGAGGAATTTCTCCAGTTGAAAAATCAGGATGGAGAAAATCATGCAGACCATTGACGAGAAAACCCCGCACGTTCTTCAGAGGGAAGCCGCTGCAACCCCGGATTCCATTGAGAACCCCCGGGGGCTTCTCGGAATTGGATAATCCCATGCCTGCCCATACACTCACCTGGGTTACGGATCAGTTGGCGGTTTCCCATGCTCCCATGTCCTATGACGAACTGGAATCCATCAAGGAGCAGGGGATCAATGCCATTGTCAATTTGTGTGCGGAATTTTGTGATCTGCACGAGATCGAACAAAGCTACGGCTTCGAAGTCTATTATCTTCCCATAGCCGACGAGAACGCCCCTCCCCTGGAGGAGATGGAAAAAGCCCTGGCATGGCTCGACGAGGCCATCTATCTCGGCAAGAAGGTGCTGGTTCACTGCCGGTTCGGCATCGGGAGGACGGGAACCTTCGTGACTTCCTACCTTCTCCGCCGGGGATTCGGGCTCAAACTGGCCGGAAAACGCCTCAAGAATTTCCGATCCACGCCGAGCAGCTTCTCCCAATGGTGGCTTCTGAGGAAATACGGGAAGCGGGCCGGAAAGTTGACCATTCGGGAACCGTCTCTGGCAGGAAACCACCTGGTGGACCTCAGCCCCTATTTCGAGGCCTACGAGGAGGTGGTCGAGCAGCTGGAAATTGCCTTTGACGCGGTTTCTTCGCTTTCGCCTCCCCTTGCAGGACGCTGCGGGCAGGAGAACGACGGCTGTTGCGGCAGATATCTGCACCTTCAATTCATCGAAGCCGCATACCTCAAACATTACCTGAACAAGTCCCTGAACCAGGGTGACCGGATGGCGGCCATTGAACGGGCGGTGACGGCGAATCGAGTCCTTTTGAAGAAGGCCCCTCTCGAAGCGGACTCCATCATCCCTTCCTACGAGTCCGCCGAAGGGAGCCTCGATTCGACAGTTCTCCAGGGGGAGCCGCATGAGGCAGGGGTGTACCGGTGCCCTCTCAGTGTGGGAGGAAAATGCGTCGCCTATTTCTACCGCCCCATTGCGTGCCGGGCCTTCGGCCTTCCCCTGATTTACCAGGGCAAAGAAGAGCCCGGAGCGTGGAAGGATTTTCCCGAAGACAGGCGGCCTGCATGGTACGATTTGGATCAGGCCAATGGAAGACTCTATGAAATCTCCCGAGAGCTCTTCCGTGCTCTCAATGAGACTACGCTCGAAGGGAGGAGCTTCCTTTTCCCCCTCACCCAGGTGGTTTCGGGCAAGTTCGTCCAGGACTATTTCGCCCTCCTGGCGGGACGCGTCCCCTGACCGGCCTGCGTCTCAGGGAGAAGTCCAAGTACCTTAGTGCCGAGGATTGCAGGTATGCAGCGTTTACCTTCATCCTTTTGTAGGAGCGGCATCCTGCCGCGACAAAGGCTGCGGGTATCTGTTCCTGTCACGGCTGGAAGCCGTTCCTACAAAGAAAGAACGCGTCACTGCGCTCTTCGGCACTCAGATGCTCATCTGGATGCATCCCATTTTTTGACCATATTGTCGAACACGCGCTGATGGATGTTCTCCTGGGGGGTGTTGAAAATGCTCCTGTTGAGCTTCCGTACCGCTTTGGCTTCCTCCAGAAAGTATTCCAGCAAAACGATCTCCCCCTCGTCCAGGGTCCCATGCTTCCCGTCGGCTGAGAACTTGGCGAGGATGGCCAGTATTCCCAGAGTGTAGAGACTGAGCGTCGTGATTCTCCGCAGGATGAATTCCTTTCCGGGAATTTTCCTTCCGTGCAGCACAAGGCTGGCCCAGAGCATCCTGCGCAGGGTGGACGCATTCTTTCGGGCAAAGCGGGCAGCCTTGCTCAGGATGGGGTGGTCGAAGTTCAAGGGCCATTCCATCTGCCTGAGGAGTCGGTCCGTCAGCAGCAAAAGCTCCATGGCCCTGTTCGTGCGCAGATCGCTGACTTCCTGGCTCAGCTTGCGGATCGCAAAGAGCGGCGGATAGATGGAGTGGATTTCCGTCGTCCCTTCGAAGACGGTGGCGACGCGGAAATCCCTCATGCGCTTTTCATAGGGATGAGAGGCCAGGTATCCGGACCCTCCCGCCACCTGCAGGGCGTCGTACAGGACATCCCACGCGCGGGTGGTTCCAAAGAGCTTGCAGTGGGAAGTCTCGATGGCAACATTGGCGAAGGGGTCCTTCTCCAGGATTCCCGTAATGAAGTCATTGATGGCAGAAACCACCAGGCTGTAGACTTTTGCCCGCACCATTTTTTCCTGCACGAGGGGAAAAGTGCGGATGGGAGCACCGAACTGGATGCGTGTGGTAGACCTCTTCAACATGTCGTCCAGGGATTGCTTCATCATTCCCAGGGAAGCGGCTCCCAGGCCCAGCCGTCCATAGTTGAGGATGGTCATGGCGATCTTGAAGCCCTCTCCCGGCTTTCCCAGAAGATTTTCGACGGGAACCCGCACGTCCTTGAACTGGATGGCTGCGGTGGAGCTGGCTTTCAGTCCCATTTTGGGCATGTCCCTGCCGATTTTTACGCCGTCCCAGGACGTTTCCACGATGAAGGCACCCATGAACCCCGGTTGTCGAGGGTCCATCTGGGCGAAGACCGTCAGTCCGCCGGCGTAGTTGGCATTGGTGATATAAGTCTTTTGACCGTTTAAAAGGTAGTAAGATCCGTCGCTGGAAAGTTCCGCGCGGGTTTCGATGTGCTGAGCGTCCGAGCCGATGCGCGGCTCCGTGAGGGCATAGGAAAAGATCATCTCTCCGGAGGCGGCGGGAACGAGGTATTTTTGCTTTTGAAAATCACTGCCGAACAGCAGGATCCCCTTCACGCCGATGGAGAGATGGCCGATGGATGCCAGCACGACCGAGATGTCCTGGCGGACCATTTCCTCTATCGTCTTGAGATACTCCCATCCATTGAATCCCAGCCCCCCGTATTCCTTGGGGATGGAAAGGCCGAAAAAGCCGCTCTTTTTCATACGCTCCAGCATATCCTCAGGAATCCTGCCCGCGGCCTCTATGCTGCGAGGATCGTATTCCTGGAGCATTTCCAGGTATTCCTGAATGATTCCATCGATTTTTGAAGTATTTCCAAGGGAGTTGAACGAGTCGAAGATCTCTTTGTCGAGTCTTCCCTGGTAAATCTGGTCCATAAAGGCTTCCGGTGGCATAGGCATCCTCTCTCGTTGCATTGCGTCTATTTGGAGGGTCTCACGCGCGGTGTTCCATTCAAACCCGATTGAGCTTTCAGCCGAAGGAGTCCGGGGCTCTTGTGATAATACATATGAGGTGAATCGGCTTTCAATCCGATGAAAAATGCTTCCAGGTCGTCGAAGAGAATCTTTTGGGTCGGCCGGGTGAAAGTTTTTTCTCTGCCCTGAAAATCAAGCCAGAGCTGCTCCGCCTCGGGAACGCGTTCGAACAGGGTTTTCTTGGCTTCATCGCAAAAGAACATAGCGCACGAAATGGGCCGCACCTTCCACAGACAGCCCTCTGCCCCGAGATACACGCAGTGGGTCGTTTTATTGGGCCGCTGAAGAACGTCGAAAAGCCGGGAAATCTCCCAGGGAGTCGAAACGAGAAACGTGATGACCTCGTCGGCGAAGAACATGAAAATGCTTTCGAAGCCGCAGCAGGCGCTCAGCCGTGTTTCGAAGCAGGCGGGCCGGCAGATGGAAGTGAAGTATTCTTCCTGAAAGGCGTCCACCTCCCTGCGGAACTTCAGATAGGGATCGAGGGATGCGAGGAGCTCTTCCTTCACCGATGGGGAGAGCATGTGGCACGCATGCCGGATGGTTTGGAAGCTGCTCCGCTGCTCGCGATTGTACTCACTGACCTCCTCAGGATTCATGGGGAACCGTCCGTTTTTCATATCGTAGATGGTTTGTGTAGTGAGTGTAATGAATGATGATGCATCTTCCAATACCGCATCCCGGCATATTGAGCTGCCCAAAAGCCGGGGCTTTGGTGTAGAATACTGCCGCTTCGCAAGGGCGAGCAGCGCTGTAGCCTCGCAGGGAGAGAAAAGCTTGACCCATTCCAATTGGAATTGCAAGCTTTTCCGCGCGCTAATACAGTCACGGGTCGAGACGAAGTGGGAAGCACAAATGGACAGATATTCGGGCTTTGAAGAGCTGAAAAGGCATGAAAAGGAGGGAGTCGACTATCGCATTCGCGCCCGCCTGGGGTATTCCGGCATTGCCGTATTGAGCATCCACGGCGGGGATATCGAGCCGGGCACCTCCCAAATCGCGGATGCCATCGCGGGGCATGAGCATACCTTCTATGCCCTGGAGGGGATCAAAGGCTCCGGCAACCTGGCGCTTCACATCAAAAGCACCCTCTTCGACGAGCCGAACGTTCTGGAAATTCTGGGCCGGGCGGAAATCACCCTTTCCATTCACGGGTGCAGGGAAAAGGAGCCCATGGTCCATATCGGCGGACTGGATCTGGAGCTGAGGCGGCGGGTTCTAAAGGGGCTCCGCGGGGCGGGATTCGACGCCAGGGAATGCAGCCGCTCCCAGCTGGACGGCATCGAGCAGGCGAACATCTGCAACTTGTGCCGGCGGGGCATGGGGGTGCAACTGGAGATCAGTCGTGGACTGCGTGATCGCATGTTCGGAGATTTGACTCCTCAGGGGAGGCAAGTCCCTACGGAGCTTTTCCACCGTTTCGTTCAGGCCGTACGCGATGCCCTGGAACCCTTCAGGAAACCCCGGGGGGAGTGGGCCGTTTCGGCTGGAAGCGAACGGCTGCTGTGAGGGGTGGGGCGGCAGGCGGCGTCAATGGTGTTGACTGAACGTCACCCCGGTGAAAACCGGGGTCCAGAATGTCTTTATTTTCCTGGATTCCGGCTTTCGCCGGAATGACAAAAGTTGGTAAAGGCAACAGCATGGGCAGGCGTCGTCGACTCCGTGCATCAACCGTTCGATTCTGCTTCTTTCCCTTCTTTTACTTCTCCCTCCTCATCTACCGCACCGGCTTTGCGCAAAGAGATGCTGAAGACCACGTGATCGGGTTCCTGGTAAAAGGAGAGGACTCCTCCCATGTCCTTCAGGAGCCGATAGCTCCTGGAAATTTCAATGTCGGCGCCCGCTTCTTCAAAGGGCATGAACAGTGCCTCGGCATCCTTGATCTTCTGGCCGTGAACCGGGTTCCAGAAATCAATGTAAATGTTCTCTTCCGTCTCGTAGGTCTTCATTTTCAAAGGCCTTGTCTTATCCATAATCTTCAAAGAATGGGTGATGACCGTGCTGAACACCTGAGAGAGAATGTCGGGATCGACGTAGGCCGGGGACAGCCCGGGATCAAGCTCCAGCTGCAGGTGGGCCTTTTCACTGGCAAGCTCCGGAGAGAAAAGCTCCACGCACTCGGTGATGACGGTGTTGACCATGCATTCCCGGGGCTGAGTCTGGATGGGCTTCAGGTAGTGGTCGATCCTTTCCAAAAGTATTTCAAGACGATGAGCTTCTTTCAAGATGATTTCGGCTTCTCGGGATTCGGGTAATTTCTTCTGAAGCCGCTTGGCGAAACCGCCAATGGCCATGAGGGGATTGCGGAATTCATGGGCCACCTCCGCAGTGATGGCGCCGAGAGTCTTGAGCTTTTCCTTTTGCACCAGGGCCTTTTGTGCAGCTTCCAGGTCGCGTGTCCGTTCCTTCACCATGTCTTCCAGCCGATCGCGGTAGGCCTTGAGCTCCTCTTCGGATCGCTTTCGGGCGGAAATATCCCGCAAAATGGCGACATAAGCACGGATGGAGCCGTCGGAGGCCCTGATGGCGGAGTAAGTGCCTTCAACCGGGATGCGGGTCCCGTCCTTGCGCACGAGCTCCCACTCGAAGCGCAGGGGGCCCTGTGTGTGGAGGATCGGGTAGGCTTTCCTGACGAAGGCCTCATAATTTTCGTCCGACTGATGGATGATCCTTGCAGTTTTCCCCGTCAACTCCTCGCGTGTGTAACCGAAAAGATCCAGAAAGGCCCGGTTCGAGGATAAAATGTACCTCTGAGGATCCACCAGCAGGATGGCATCTGACGCGCTTTCCACGAGGGTGCGATAGCGTTCTTCGGATTCCTTGAGAGCTTCCTCGGCCTTGACCCGTTCGGTGATATCTCTCCAAACCGTATAAATCATGGGCTTGTCGTTGATGGGAATGACCGTCAGCAGCACCTCCACGGGGAAATTCTGGCCGTCCGCCCGCCGGTGCACCCACCGAAACCTGAGGCTTCCTTTCTTGAGGGCCCTGGCGATCATTTCGTTGGCTTTGTCCGTGGAGAGGCGGCCATCGGGCTGACGTTCGGGTGAAAGTTGTGCAGGATGGAGAGAGAGGAGCTGGTCCTTGTCGGTGCAATGCATCATCTTCACGGCGGCCGGGTTGCAGTCGATGAAAATATTGCCCGACATGAGCAGGTTGGCATCGGCGGAGTTTTCAAACAGCGAACGAAACTTCCTTTCACTGGCCTGCAACGCATCCTCCGCCAGTTTGCGCTCCGTGATGTCGCTGATGAAGCCTTCCGCAATAATGGCCTGCCCCTCACTGTGCGTCGTGCCTCGCCCATGATCCATTACCCACCGTTTCTCGCCCAGGGCGTGGTTGATGCGGTAGACGAGACGATAGGGGATCTGCCTCTGGAGTGCTTTGCGTCTTTCCTCCTGCACGTACGCCCGGTCTTCGGGATGGATGAGCTGAGCACACGAGATTTCGGATTCTCCCACAAGCTGCGATGCCGTATACCCCGTAAGAGCGAGGCATCCCTCGCTGACGTACTCAAGGGTCATTTCATCGTCGCAGCGGCACCGGTAGGCCATACCGGGAAGATTGCTCAAGAGGGTCGTGAGCACACGCCTGCTTTCCTGCAGCGCGTCTTCCGACTGACGGTAGGACCTGACACTGATGCGAACGAGGACGTAAAGAATCACTGCGGAGGTGGCGACATAAAGCCAGCCCTTCAAAGTCTGCAGGCGGTTGAACAGCACAGGATCGGGGACCAGAACGGTCAGAAGCCAGTCGGAAAGAACAATCCAGGATCCTCCCATGAGAGCATAGACGAGAGCGATTTTCACCGCTGTGACATTGTGCTTCGGCTGCCAGTTCGAGTGATTCAGGAAGTACATCTAGGGACCTCACGAGAGGAATACAGCAGGGAACGGCGCGGCTCGTGAGCGCGCTTTCCCGGGAGAACACATCATTCCAGGGGCAGCAACGATTCCAAAGTTTGCGTGAAGAGCTCCAGATCGTCCTTGGACCACAAGCAGAAGATGACCTCCGTGAGGGAGCTGTCTTGATCCTTCAGGAAGTCTTTGACCGTCTGGAGCATGATTCTGGCGCAACGGTCCTTGGGAAAACCGAAAATCCCCGTGCTGATGGCCGGAAAAGCAATAGAACGGAGTCCATGTTCAGTGGCCCGCCGGAGGCTGTTCAGTGTTGCCCGGCGAAGCTTTTCATCTTCGTTGCCCTCTCCCATGCGGGGCCCGACGGCGTGGATGACATGACGCGCCTTCAACTTTCCCGCGTTGGTGAGCACGGCCTGGCCGACCGTGGTGCCGCCCACCCGATCACATTCCTCCTGGATGCTCGGCCCTCCCTTCGTGCGGATGGCTCCCGCGACGCCTCCCCCCAAAATGAGCTGAGCATTCGCGGCATTGACGATCGCATCCACCGAGAGCTCCGTGAGATCTCCCTGGATCAGCCGGATGACCTTGCTATTGACTTGTCGTTCCATTGCACATCCCCCCTGTTTCGAGTCTTGTGGAACCAGCTTTAGTCTTCGGGATTCCTGTCTTTTTCTTCTATTGGGCTTGTTTTGTGAGTGAAATAAATTATATGAGATCCATTGCCAAATTACAAAGGATAGTCTGTGCCTTCATGGCAAAAGAAGGGTGATGGGTTGTGGGCGGGCTGAGACAGGCGGTTTGGAGGTGCCAAAGGCTCGCGTAAATAAAGGGCGAAGCCCTTGTTTACAAGAGTCTGTTTTTTATGCTATAGGGTGAATTCTCGAAAACAAAAGTATTTTAAGGCGGTTACTTGATGTCCTACAGAGTCCAAGACCATTATTTTCACAGGGCCAAAAAAGAGAACTACCTGGCGCGGGCGATCTACAAGCTCGAGGAGATCCAGAAAAAGCATGCCATTCTGAAGCCCGGACAACGGGTGCTCGATCTTGGAGCAGCTCCGGGATCCTGGATGCAGCTCACCAGCAGGATCGTAGGCCCCGGAGGACTGGTGGTGGGAGTGGATTTGAAGGAAATTAAGCATTCTTTTCCACCCCATGTCGTGATATTTCAAAAAGACATCTACGAACCCGAGTTTCTCGAAAGCCTGCAGCGGGATTACGGCCCCTTCGATGTGGTACTGAGCGATATGGCCCCTTCGACATGCGGCATCAAGGCTGCGGACAGCGCCCGTTCCGAGCTCCTCTTCGAGCAGGCCCTCCATCTGGCCATGGCGGTTCTCAAGGGGGACGGGCATTTTCTGGCGAAAATTTTTCAAGGTTCTGATTTCCACACCATTTTGCAGGAAGTCAAGAAGCATTTTGGAAGGGTCAAAGTGGTCAAACCCGATGCGTCAAAAAAGGAGAGCAAGGAGATCTACATCCTTGCCATGCGCTTCAAAAAGCCGTAACGAGGAGGATTGATTTTATGTCGGGACATTCCAAGTGGAGCACCATCCGTCATAAGAAGGGCGCCGCGGACGCCAAGCGCGGAAAAATCTTCACCAAGATCATCAAGGAAATCATGGTTGCCGCCCGCATGGGGGGAGGGGATCCCAATGCCAATCCGAGGCTCCGGGCAGCAGTCCTGGCGGCCAAGGCCGAAAACATGCCCAAGGACAATATCGATCGCGCCATCAAGAAGGGTGCCGGCGAGATGGATGGCGTCAACTATGAGGAATTCAATTACGAAGGGTATGGACCGTCGGGTGTGGCCATTCTCCTGGAGATCATGACGGATAATCGGAATCGCGCCGCGAGCGAAATCCGGCATATTTTCAGCCGCAACGGCGGCAATATGGGTGAAGCCGGCTGCGTGGCCTGGATGTTCGACAAGAAGGGCAGCATCGTTTTCAACAAGGAAGGCGTGTCCGAGGAGGAACTGATGGAAGTGGCCCTGGAAGCGGGAGCCGAGGATGTGAAGGACGTGGAGACCCAGTTTGAAGTCATCACGTCCCTGGAAGATTTCTCCGCGGTGAAAGATGCTTTCGACAGCAGGGGAATGACGTATGAACTTGCTGAAATCACGATGGTTCCTCAAACCACGGTGCCCGTCTCCGATGAAAAGGTCGCTCTGCAGCTCCTCAAGCTGATGGACGCTCTGGAAGATTCCGACGATGTACAGCATGCCTATGCCAATTTCGATATCCCGGATGAGATCCTCAATGCGATCTCCTGACACACAACCCCATCCACGGAATGGTTCATAAAGTGCCGGTCTTTCGCACTATCGGAATCGACCCCGGATCTCGCTTCACGGGATATGGAATTGTGGAAGGGGACGGCAACCGCCTCCGTCTCCTGACGAACGGGACGGTGCGCATCCCTCCCCAACTCCCCTTTCCCGATCGTCTGAAGCTGATTTATGAGCGGTTGAGCTGCGTGATTTGCGACATGCGGCCCGACTGCATGGCCGTAGAAGACGTTTTTTTCGCCAAAAACGTGAAGAGCGCTCTGAAGCTCGGACAGGCGCGCGGGGCTGCCATCCTGGCGGGGGTCAATGCGGGGCTGACCGTTTACGAGTACAGCGCCCTGGAGATCAAGCAGGCAGTGGTGGGGTACGGCAGAGCGGGTAAGGACCAGGTGGGGGAAATGATCGGGTGTCTTTTCGGACTGCGTGAGACGCTGGAGCCCAATGCCGCCGATGCCCTGGCGGTGGCCGTCTGCCACCTCAACACGCAGGCGTCCAGAGCACGCTGGAAATTGCCGGGGGCGCTATGATCGGTTATCTTGAAGGAAAGCTCCGCCACAAGTCCCCCGATTCCATCATCATCGATGTCGGAGGGGTCGGGTACGTGGTCCAGGTCCCCCTGACCACCTTTTACGATCTCCCGGACGTGGGGAAGACGGCATCCCTGAACATTCACACCCATGTCAGGGAGGACACACTGCAGCTCTTTGGCTTCCGCACGGCGGGCGAAAAGGAGATGTTTCTCCATCTCATCACCGTCAACGGGGTGGGGCCGCGCCTGGCCGTCAATATCCTGTCGGGGATCAGCGCCGACGAGCTGCGGCAGGTGGTATTTCAGCAGGACCATGCCCGGTTGCGCAATATTCCCGGAGTCGGGAAAAAGATTGCCGAACGCCTCATGCTGGAGCTGCGTGACAAGCTGAAGATCAAAACCGATACGGAAGTGAAGCCCGTGCTTCAGCCCAGCGAAGGCAGCGCCTACTCCGACGCCTTTTCCGCCCTGCTCAATCTCGGTTACCGGCCGGCAGAAGCTGAAAAAGCTCTGAAAAACGCCCAACAGAAGCTCCCCGAAAATGCTTCACTGGAAAAGCTGTTGAAGGAGTCTCTCAGAATACTTGCATGAGCTGGTGGGAAGCCCCTGCCCGGAAGAGTGTCATAACATGTCCGATCGAGTGATTGAGCCCGAGAAAAAAGAAGAAGATCTGCCCCTGGACAACAGCCTGCGTCCACGCAGCCTGGACGAATACATCGGCCAGAAGCCGGTGAAGGAAAACCTCAAGGTTTTCATCGAAGCGGCCAAGCAGCGCTCCCAACCCCTGGACCATGTCCTGTTCCACGGCCACCCGGGCTTGGGAAAGACTTCTCTGGCGGCAGTCATCAGCAATGAGCTGGGAGTGAACATGCGGAGCACGTCCGGCCCCGTCATCGAGCGGGCGGGTGACCTGGCCGCCATCCTGACGAACCTCGAAGCCGGCGATGTCCTTTTCATCGACGAAATTCATCGTCTGAACCATGTGGTGGAAGAAATCCTCTACCCGGCCATGGAGGACTATCAGCTGGATATCATCATCGGTCAGGGGCCTTCGGCGCGAACCATCAAGCTCGATCTTCCCCCCTTTACCCTCGTTGGCGCCACCACGCGCGCAGGGCTGCTTTCACCCCCCCTCCGGGATCGCTTCGGAGTGATGCTGCGCCTGGAATTCTACAAGGTGGAGGAGCTGCAGACCATTCTCCTCCGATCCGCACGCATCCTGGGGGTGAATATCGTGGCGGAGGGCGCTCTGGAAATTGCGCGCCGTTCGCGGGGGACTCCCCGCATTGCCAACCGCCTCCTGCGTCGCGTGCGGGACTACGCCGAGGTGCGTGCTGACGGCATTGTCACGCGCGCGGTTGCTGATCTGGCCCTGAAAATGCTCGACGTGGATGAAAAGGGCTTCGACCGCATGGACAGAAAAATCCTCAGCACCATCATCGAAAAGTACGACGGCGGGCCTGTGGGCATTGAAACCCTCGCCGCCGCCGTCTCCGAAGAGCGGGATACCCTCGAGGACGTCTATGAGCCATACCTGATCCAGGAGGGATTTCTCAACAAAACACCACGCGGCCGCCTGGCCACCCGCCTTGCCTACGAGCACCTCGGCGTCGCCTTCCGACCCAGCCAGCAACTGAGAATGTATTGATTTATAAGGATTAAGGATCGAAAACTTCGGTTTTGTAGGAGCGGCATCCTGCCGCGACGGTGACCCAGTCGCGGCAGGATGCCGCTCCTACAAAGAACAAGGAACCATGAAATCGAAAGTTTCATACCTTATTGGTATGGGTGAAACACCACAGTGTTCTTGATCCTATTCCCTCCGATGTTTTGCCGTCAGGCCGACAGCCCTTTGAGGATATCGTAGTAGATCCGGGAAGCTGCCAGGACCTGCCGGTAGGAAACGTCTTCGTCCCGCGTGTGGGCTTTTTCCAGCTGACCGGGACCGAGAAGGATCGGTTTGGTGCCGGCGGCCCACAGGAGATTGGCGTCGGAATGGCTGCGGAAGGCTCTGGGCTCCCAAGGCAGGGCATGGTTGGCGAAAATGGCTTTGAGGGAGCTCACCATGGGACCCTTTTCGGGGAGCTCATAGCCGGCGTGGATGGTCGTGAAGCGGAGGGCCCCGTTGAACCCGGGGTTTTCCTCGTGCTCCCGCATGAGGATCTCCTCGATCTCCAGGGTGATCTCTCCCAGGGGCGCCGTGGGAGGAAGATGCAGGTCGAGCCAGGCTTCACAGGCTTCCGGCACGGCAAACCCCGCCTGAGAATTGGAAAGCTCACGGATGTTGTACACGATCTCCGGCCGGTCCGTGACCATATATTGCGAGAGCTTTAGAAGGAGCTTGAGCATGTTTTCGATGGGATTCATGCCCTGGTTGGCCAGGGAGGCATGCATTCGCTTTCCTTCGGTATTGACCTGGACCTCCACGTAGCCGTAATGGCTGAGGCAGGGCTGCAGGTCCGTCGGTTCGCCGATGAGCGCCCGTGGAAAATAAAAATCCTTCACCAGCTTCAGGGTGCCGTCCCCCTCCTCCTCTTCCCCCACCACCAGGGCCAGCGCTGCCGGAGTGTCTGCTCCCCCGTTTTCCCACAGGGTTACGAACGCCTCGATCATGGCGGCGCAGCCGCTTTTCATGTCGGCCGCTCCCAGGCCGATGATCCTGTCGCCCTGTTCTTCGGATTCGTAGTGCTCCAGGTCATAAGCCGCCACCGTGTCCACATGCCCGATCATGGCCAGGCGCACTTCGGCATCCGAGCGAGGCAGCACCAGAATGTTGTAGCGATTGTCGTCCACTTCCTGCAGAACTACCGGAAGGCCTTGATCCTTCAGGTAATTGCCGAGGAATTCCAGGACTTCCTCCTCTTTTCCCGAGGGACTGTAGATATCGATCAGGTCGCGGAGCAGGCGCCGCAGGCGTGGAGACTGGATGGGGGAGGAGGCTGGTGTCATGTCAATCGTCTTCTTCCATTCTGTAGCGGTTGGGAGCGCGGGAGAAGGTTTTCCTTTCCCTGAGCTGCTTCAGTTGCGGGTCGATATTGAGCGCCAGGTAAATGTGCTCCTGGGGATGGCCGAACCCCATCTTCCGGAAAAAATGCAGCGCGGGCAGGTTGTCTGCTTCCGAATCCACCAGGAGCATGCGAACGCCGTTTTCCAGCATGATATCCCGAAAGCGGTTGAACAGTTTGGAGGCTACACCGAGCCCGTGGAATTCGGGGTCGATTCCCATCCAAACCAGGTAGCCGTATTTCCAGGCGGAATGACTCTTCGTGACGGTGGTGCCCAGAGCGAACCCCACCAGTTGGCCCTCTTCGGACTCTGCCACGAGGCAGAATTCGGAATCCGTCTGGAATAGGGATATGACTTCGTACTCGTCCCAGGTGCGGTAAAGATTCGGGACTTCTTTGGCGGTAAAAAGCTTTTCGCCCAGGTGAAACACCGTTGCCAGGTCGTCGATCTCCATTTCTCGGATCGTGACGTTGGCTCGTCTCTTCTTTTGTTCAATTTCTTCTTGCGGTTCCATAAAAGTTCTACTTCTTGTGGCCTCCCGGTTTCGATGCGTCCGTCGGAGCGGAACGTTCCGGCATGTGCGCATTGCTCCTGTGTCCAGCCTGGACGATCCTGTTCTGACGAATCTTTTCCTTGCGTTTTAAATCTCCATACTTACCGAATCGACTCTTTTGCGACATCCTTTGCCCCCCTCCGGCACAGCCGGCAATGTCGTTGACCTGACCAACGTTCGTCATTCCGGCGAAAGCCGGAATCCAAGAAAATAACGACGTTCTGGACCCCGGTTTTCACCGGGGTGACGTTAACTCAACAACATTGCGCACAGCCGGACTGTCTTCTCCCAAAGGAGCTGTTTCCTGACGGAACCGGACTGATACAAAAATCCTGCATGGATCCATTCAATAAAAAATAACCTTCCGCCCCCCCATTTACAATGGAATTCCCTGAACCGTCTATCGCCAGTTGGCCTTTCCGGGAATCTGCACCCTGAACACAATTGTCTAAAGTGAATGGGAAATTATCCCGATGTAGCGTCAGGTCGTTGTACGGGAGATGATTTGCTCATGAGCGCCACTATTTCTCACATCGGGTTTCAAAGATCATGGAAAAAGAAGCGGCTTCCACCATATTGCATCGTCTCGAATCGGGGTACGCGGTCAGGCCTCTTTCCATCATCGCTCTGAAGCTCATCGAGTTGGCCTCCGATGAAGATGCATCCATCCGGGACATGGTGAACCTGGTGGAAAAGGACCCGTCCCTGGCGGTGCGGGTGCTGAACCTGGCCAACAGCGTGGCTTTTCGCGGCCGCGAGCGCATCAAAACCCTCCAGCAGGCCGCGGTACGACTGGGTGCGCACCACTTGAAGCTCATGGCCCTTTCCATTTCCATCCGAGATGCTTTCCCCATGGGAAGAGTAGGGCCACTGGATTATGAAGCCTTCTGGCGGGTGTCACTCTACCGAGCCCTCATGGCCCGTTCCCTCGCCGACCGCTCCAGGGTCTGCGATCCGGATGAAGCCTTTCTGGCAGGCCTGACTCTCGAAATCGGCCTGCTCATCCTTTTCGACCTTTATGTCAAGGGAAAGAACGAAGAAATCTCCCTGGAGCTCCAGCCCCTGGAGACACTCCTCGCTCGTGAAAGAGCCCATTTTGGCGTCGATCATCGCCAGATCGGGAAAGCGGCTCTCAAGTTCTGGAAATTTCCTGAAAAAATCATAGCCTGTCAAAGCTGTTACGGGGATGCAGCCGAGAGAAGGGACGCTCCCATGCCGGCGCGCATCTGCGAACTGTCGCGCGTCTTTTCGCGCCTCCTCTACCATGACGCATCGGGTGAGCTCCTGGCCTTCTTTTCCGAAGCCCAATCCCTGCTCAAACTGCGCCAGGAGACTATTCAGGAAATTGTCCTCAAGACCTTCCAGGAGGTCCAGGAAACGGCCGCCTATCTGCGGTTGGAAGTCGACAAGGAGCGCGACCTCATGGAGATCATGGAAAAGGCCAACCGGGCCCTCGGTCGCATTTCCGAAAAGATGTCCCGCTTGTCCAAGACTTCGGAGCAAAAAGATCTGCCTTCCTTCGAAGCGCTGGACGGGGAAGAGTGCTCCGTCCAGTTCACGTTGCAGGCGGTGGCGCACGAAATACGCAACCCCCTCACCGCGGTGGGAGGCTTCGCCAGGAGGCTCGCCTCAGCCCTGGACTCGGGTTCACAGGCCGGAAAGTACGCCCAGGTCATTCTGGCGGAATCCCTTCGCCTGGAAAAAATTCTCTCGGACATGCGGTGATTGTATTCCGCGCATCCTTCATCTGTGAATGGTTTGACTCACTATGAAAATCCCCTCGGTAACAAATAGTAGCGTGCGTTTTACGCACCATTTGTTGACTTTGCCTTTCCTGTGAAATCTCCGGATCATGGAGGCAGCGGAACCGAATAAATCTCCTGATCCCTGCCGACGGTCACCTCGGCGAGGCGCTCCCGGGCGGCGGCTTCCAGGCGAGGGATGTCCTCGTCCCGGTAGCGCGGGCTGATGTGCGTCAGCACCGCGCGGCGAGCTCCGGCCCGGCCTGCTATACGTGCCGCATCCGTGGCGGTCATGTGCCCCTTGGCCTCGGCGTGAAGGGCGTCTTCGGGCAGGAACATGCCTTCCATGAATGCGATATCCGCGTCCTGGCAGAGCCTGTAAATGCCCTTGGTGGGCAGTGTGTCCACCACATAGGCCAGGCGCCTGCCGGGGCGGGCAGGTCCCAGTACCTGTTCGGGAGTGACGGTTTTGCCCTCCGCCGTGCGAACGGATTCTCCCTTCTGCAGTTTTCCCCACAAAGGCCCCTGAGCGATCCCCAGAGCCTCAGCCCTCTGAGCGTTGAATTTGCCGGGGCGGTCCCATTCTTCCATCCTGTATCCGAGGCAGAAGCGTGTATGCTTGAGGGGGTGCCAGAGGAGCCTGACATTTTCATCTTCGTAGGCGATTTCGGGTGCATCCTCAGCCCACTGGATGAAGCGGACGGGATAATTGATATAGAATTCAAGAATCTTTTGATTCATGCGGACAAAATCTTCTATACCCGGGGGGCCGATAATAGTGAGAGGGGGTGGCTCATCCATTTGGGACCGAAGCATCATGAGTCCCGGAATTCCCAGGCAATGGTCCGCATGGAGGTGGGTGACGGCGATGACCTTAAGAGAGCGATACCCCAGGCGGGCTCTTTTCCACCCCAGCTGAGTGCCCTCACCGGCATCGAAAAGATACAGGGCGCCGTTCAGCCTCACGGCCAGGGAAGCCAGCAGTCGATCGGGCATGGGCATCATGCCGCCCGTTCCGAGCAATATGCATTCCACGACGTTCTATCCTCGTTTCTCAGGCTGGTAGTTGATGAAGAATAAAACCTCCCATCTCCACTGCACGAAGAGCTTTTGCGTTGTCACAGGTCTTATCGGCTTAGAGATGCCGACGATTCTGAGGAGTTGATTCCAGTCTTGTGAGTACGATAGATACCGTCCCTCACGTCTCTAAGATTTCAAGAAATGCCGCCGCATCGAGAATGTCGATTCCCTGGAAGGCGCCCAAATCTTTCAGGTGGTGATCGCCTGAGACGATACAGTCGGCGTTCCCCTCGACGGCGCACGCGAGAATTATGTTATCGGAACAGTCGGCTGTGATGACGTCTATCGCGAGCTCTCCAGGAGTGACGATCGCGATTTTCTCGGTTTTGCGGATAAATTGCTCGATCTCTTCTTCCGGGCCGCCATGGAGTTTCTGGAGTTTCGGGTAGGCTAAAACTCTCCGGATTTCAGCCAGAATATCCTGAGAAATGATCAGGGTGATATGCCCCTCTGCGGCGAGGGCGATGAGCCTGGCTGAATTCGATTCCGGTTTTAACAGGGCGCTGGCATACTGGTTGGTGTCGAGTACCACCCTCATTGCTTTTGCCGGGCCTTGACACTAGCGGCGGTTTCCTTCCTGGCCGACTCCATGGCCTCATCGATGGCCTCATCCAACTCTTTGGAGTCCACATTCCTGGCACTTTCCTGGAACTGCTGCACCAAGCCGTAAAACTCGTCCCGGTCTCTGTAATTTTTGATATTTTTCTATAGGAATGATCGCGACCAAAGGTTTGCCGGCTCGTTCGATGATGTAATCATCGCCCCGCAGCGCCACTTCATTCATCACTTGGCCAAGGTTTTGCCGGGCCTTCATGGCAGAGATTGTTTTTTGCATCTTGATGTCCTTTTTCATAAGCTGCGATGATTGATATGGTTAGTATCGTTGACAGAGTCATTCTGTCAATAATACGCGCTTTTCTTTTTTAGGTTCCCGGTTACAAAATTGCCTTCACCCCATCTACTCCCGATCTCATTCAGGCACTTTGAGACTATGCAGTCTCTATGGGAAGAACTGTGAGGGAAGACGCTACACAGGCGCTGGAGAATTTTCTTCGTAAGGGTCAGAAGCGTGGCCGATAAGCGAGAGAGTTGCTTTGCCATACCCGTAAAGTAGCAATGTTACGTCCAACTCTGCCGGAGCATCAGAGACTTTAGTGTTCAAATGGATATCATACGGAAATAATAATACTTAAGCGGCTATTTTCTAAAAATTGTGTCGTAATGGTATTCGAGAAAATCTGGGTGCGGCAAGAATCTGTCAGGCAGGCTAATCGGCATGTCCTCTAGCTGCCCAAAATGATGTATGAAATAGTCTTTTTCGGAGTTATGTTTCAATTCCCGAGACAAAACGACCTTGTAATCGGGTGTTATCCCAATGTAACCTTTGTCAAAACACCTGTCATACAATGGAGATAAACACAGTCCATTTTGAGGATTTAGTCTTTCCTTTTCATTTTTCGCCCAAGGAATGATATGGCTCGCAATCAGCAAATCCGGGATGTCAACTCTAGGGCGTCCAAAAATGGCCTCTGAGGGCCGGTTTTAGTGCTCGGGATTTGGCCCCAGAAGTAGTGGACAGGTTGTGTCCACAGTAGTACGATAACCTGGATTCTATCATCCATAATCCAGGG
>NZ_BQXM01000028.1 GCF_022836495.1 Desulforhabdus sp. TSK | reverse complement strand
GGTGTGACGGGGGATGTGGTGGGTTTTCTGGCGTCCATCTACATGCGGGGAATTCCGCATTTCCAGGTTCCCACCACGCTGCTGGCCCAGGTGGACAGCAGCATCGGCGGCAAAACGGGCGTGGATCTGCCCGAAGGCAAGAACCTCCTGGGTACTTTTCATCAGCCCCGCGCCATCTGGATGGACGCGCAGTTTCTGGAAACACTTCCTCCCGAGCAATTTCGCCAGGGCATGGCTGAAGTCATGAAAACCGCCATGATAGGAGACGAGGTCCTCTGGAAGTACCTGGATAGCCACGGCGATGCCCTCAGGAAGCGCGAGAGGGAAGCCTTGGTGCGGGTCATTTCAGCCTGCGGCATGATCAAGGCGAAAGTCGTGCAGTCCGACGAGAAGGAATCGGGGTATCGCAGGGTCCTGAACCTGGGGCATACGGTGGGACACGCCCTGGAAAGACTGAGCATCTACCGGATTCCCCATGGGGATGCTGTGGCCATGGGAATGGTCGTTGCTGCCCGCCTGTCCGTCCGCAGGGGACTCATCGGCGCGGGGGACCTGGAGCGCCTGGAGAAGCTGTGCGAATCCTGGGATCTGCCCGTGAGAATCCCCGCCGATTTTTCCTCCAAGGAAATCATTCTTGCCTTGCAAACCGACAAGAAGCGCATGGGAAAAACCCTGCATTTCATCCTGCCCCTCAGGATCGGCGAAGTGATGGATTGCGACGATTTGGACATGAGGGAGCTGGAAGAGGTTCTGACCGCCCTGAAAAGAAAATACACGGATTAAGGATTGAAAACTTCGTTTTTTGTAGGAGCGGCATCCTGCCGCGACAATAAGCCAGTCGCGGCAGGATGCCGCTCCTACAAAAAACAAAGAACCATCAAATCGAACGTTTCACACCTTATCGAGTATAACCTGCTCCGGTTCCGTAAAGAGGCGGGGAGTCCTCTTGGCGATGGTGATGAAGCCCGTGTGGGCCACCATCCGGTCAATGGGGCGGGCCCTCCGTTCATCCACCATCCAATCCCGCTTCAGCAGCTCAAAAGTCGTGATGTTGGCAAACCCGTGGGCCTTGAGCTCCCTGAACATCAACTGTACCTGGCCGACATTGGGGCTCAGGCTGATGAGCAGCCCGCCATGCCGGATGAGCTGAGACACCGACGCGATGCAGTGCCAGGGTTCCGGCAGGTCGAGGAAAATGCGGTCGGCCTTGATGTTCATGTAGAAATCCTGGATGTCGCCCGCCACGACCTCGTGGTTTTCGGGAGGCTTCCCAAAATACTTGACGATGTTCACCCGGGCCATGTGGGCGAATTCCGGCCTCTTTTCCACGGAAATGAGCCTGCCCGTGCCTCCCAGGGCGCGCAGCAGGGCCAGGCTGAGGGCTCCCGAGCCGATCCCCGATTCCAGTATGGTGCAGCCGGGCTGGATGTCTCCGTAAAAAACGATGGCGCCCAGGTCTTTGGGGTAGATGATCTGCGTGTGCCGGTTCATGCTGAAAATGTAGTCTTCCAGGGTGGGCCGGAAGAGAAACATCCGTGCCCCTTTGTTGGTGTCGAGATAGTCGCCTTCCTCTTTGCCCACGATGTCTTCCATTTGGACCGTGCCCAGGTGGGAGGAATAGGGCCCCTCCTCGATACGGATGAGCCATTTTTTCCCTTTCTGTGAGGTCAATGCGACCCATTCTCCCTGTCGAAAAGCATTCATAGTCTGAAGATCTCCTTGAAGGCGGAATCATTGGATGCGATATCATGAAAAATTTCAGGCGCATCGCACCATAGGAAAATGGGGGGGCTCAAGTCAACCGGATTTTTCCCGAATCTGTTTGCCAAGATTCCCGGGAGATTTTATCTTTAATTGCTGTCATTCGAGTTACTGAAAATGAAGGTCCCCATCGGAACGAAAGGAGAGTGCTCATGCGTGGGTCTGCGGGTTGGAGATGGAGTGCATTCGTATGCTTTGCCATGGTGGGCCTGTTGTGGGTGGGCAGCAGCTTGGCTGCCGACTCGGCCGCCCTGAAGGGATGGGAAAAGGAATCGGAATACAACGGGTTTTACAAAGCCAGCGAGATGGACCAGTTCAAGGGAACGGTGGAAGAGATCGTGGAAATCGTTCCCCTGCCGGGCATGGCCCCCGGCGTCGGTTTGAAGGTGAAGGACCAGGACGGGGACATGGTGAATGTACAACTGGGTCCCAAGTCTTTCGTCAAGCCGGATTCCATCGGTTTGAAGAAAGGGGACAAGGTCAAGGTGAAGGGGGTCTGGGCCGATATCGGGGACAAGGAAGTCTTCATGGCCTCCAAGGTCAAAAAGAGCGAGGAGGTGGAGTTCAAAGTGCGCAGAACCCGGGATGGGACGCCATATTGGATCATGACGCCTGAAGAACTGGCCAGGGACAAAGACGATGCCTCCTGACAGGCGGCCCGCCCGCGACAGGATGAGACGGTTGGCATTTCGTGGATATGCGGAAATACCGTATGCGCAATGATCTTTTGGTATTCTCTGAGGAGGTACTCCTCCGGCGCGGGGGTGCGCAGTAATCGTGGTAGGGTGCGTTTTACGCATCCTATTGACACAAGAGTTCCTGCAGCAAGGACGGTGCATAAAATGCACTCTACCCTTGGCGCTTGGGTGCTCAGGGATGGTAATCGACTGAGCAAGATTTGTAACCGAGTGCCTCTCTCTGGGGTAGCGAGGGGATGGAACATGGCGTTCCGCCCCACCGCATGGGCGTATATGAGGAATTGGCATCGTTGTTGCTTAACTGATCATCTGGTCTGACATGTGATGTGCGAGTGAGGCTCTGCGCTCACCCGTTTTTCAATGAAGCCTGCAGCGGTATCTATGAGGGTAAAAACATGAGGCCGAAACTTTTATCGACAGGAATGCTCCTGGTTCTGCTGGCGGCATCGCTGTCCGGCTGTGCATCTCCCTATTCTCCCTACACTTACGACCGGGTTGCGACGACATCCTTTGGGCTGGGTGCCTTTGGGACGGCCATGGGGTATGCCATCACCGGCGATGCCATGGGGGCCGCTCTCGGCGGCCTGTCCGGTATGGCCGGAGGCGCCATCATAGGGTCGGCCATCGAAGCGAACGAGGCGGCCCGTGCCGCCGGGGCTCCACCGCCGTCACCACCGCCTCCTCCTCGTGCTTACGAGCGCCCGAGAGGCTATTACGAGGAAGAGTATTACGAGGAGGAAAGAGCGCCGCGGCGCTACAGGGAGCGTACCATCGTGGAGAGAGACGGGAGGGTCGTGCGCGAGTACGACACGGAAGTGGAGGTATACGATCCCTACTGATGGCGTGTCAGCATGAAGTCCCTTCGGAAGGGGCTTTTTGCTTTTTCCTGAATTTGACCCTCCGGAGCAGTGTGCCCCCCTCGGGCCGGCTTTCGTACGAAAGCCGGTCCATGGCGTTCTGCATGAAATGAAGTCCGAGCCCCCCCCGGCCGGGCATTTTCCAATTGCCGAGGCTTCAGCGTTCCCACATCGGCCCGGCATCCAAAATCCCCTACCCGAATCTCCAGTTGATGCTTTTCCACATGGAAGGTGAGCTGGATTCCTTTCCTCTCAGGTTGAAGTTCCATCCATCCCATGGGAAGGTGAAACCGGGCTGTCAAAGAATGTGTATGTTATTGCAACAGCATCGAGACTGATGTACTTATCACAAGGTGGGAGGTTATACCAATTCTTGAAGGGCGCCCTGAGCATGGCTGCTGTAATTGCTACTGCAACAGGGTTTGTTCAACATTGTTGGGAGAGGGTGGTGAAGGTGCTGGTTGGGTGACGGCCGATTCCGTGGGGTATGATCGGGATGGAACGGTGATCTCCTGGAAGCCTGGACGCTCTATTGGATTCTGGAGGGTTCGGTTTGGATCAACGCGACGATGCTGTGATTTCGTGTCCCGAGGGCAAGTCCGGTTGCCCGGTGGTGGCTGAAATCAGGAGACTGAAGGAACAACTCGAAACGCTCAAGAAAGAGTACGACCGCGTTTCAAGACTCACCGAATGTGATCCTTTGACGGGGCTCTTCAACTTCAAACATCTTGAAGTCTCACTCCAACGTGAAATGGAACGGACGAGACGAACCGGGTTTCCCCTTTCCCTCATCATGATCGATTTGGATCATTTCAAGAAGGTCAACGACGTCTACGGCCACCAGGTGGGGAATGCCGCCCTGCGCTGGGTCGGCAGAATCTGGCGCAACGGGATACGGATCACGGATATCCTCTGTCGCTACGGCGGCGAAGAATTTACCCTCATTTTGCCTGCCACCTCCTTGAAACAGGCGGTCCTTGCGGCCCATCGGCTGCGAACTTCCCTGGCCAATACTCCGCTCGTGGAGGAGGGCGAGGAAATTCGATTGACGGCGAGCTTCGGAGTGGAAGTGTACAAGGCGACGGATACTTTCAGTGCCGATGAGTTTCTCAAACGCGCCGACAAGTACCTGCACCAGGCCAAGGCGGAAGGGCGCAATTGTGTACGTTCCATGGAGGATTCATCCGCCGGGGGCGAAACGGAAGTCCTTCCCGAAGAACGTGTGGCGCTCTTCATCACCCGGTGGCCGAAGCTGTAGGGTCTAAGGAATCGGAAGACTTTCTAAGCCCAAACGGGGAGAAAGGCAATCAAGACAGGTCGGAGCCCTATGGCGAAAGAATCGAAAACTCCCGTTATCCTATCCCTGAGCAGCGGCAAAGGCGGTGTGGGAAAGACCAGTCTGACGGTGAACCTGGCCTGTGCACTGGCTCAGAAGGGCTCGCAGGTGCTGGTGGTGGACGGAGACATGGCCCTTGCCAATGTGGATGTCCTGCTGCGGTTCACTGCTCACAAGACCATTCGGGATGTGCTGGAGCGCGGCGAGGACCCCATGAAGGCGGTAATCTTCGTGGAGCCGAACCTGGGAGTCCTTCCGGCGAGCTCAGGGGTGCCGGAAATGGTGGACCTGGGGCCTGCGGAGCACGTGCTCCTGGGAAACATTCTCAGCTCCATCGTAGGCCATTTCGACTATGTTCTCCTGGACACGGCCGCCGGAATTGGCTCTTCCGTCCTCTGGCTCAATACCTTCGCGACCCACAACGGGGTGGTTGTCACTTCCGATCCCACCTCCATTACGGATGCCTACGCCCTCATCAAGATCCTTTCCAGGGAGTACGGGCGCAAGCGGTTTTTTCTCATCCTGAACTCCGTCGCCACCCCTCAGGAAGGGCAGCAGACCTTTGATGCCATCGCCAGGGTGGCCGAGCAGTTTTTGGGCATCCAGCCGCAGTACCTGGGATGCGTACCCAGGGACAACGTTGTTTTGAAAGCCGTGCAGGAGCAGTTGCCTTTCGTGAAAGGCGCTCCCCGAAGCAAAGCCGCGGAGGCGGTGGTGGAACTGGCGGAACGGATTCGTCGCTTCAAGAGGGAATGATCCGTCGCATGGCGCCTGCGGCAGGGGGGGCAATGAATTTGCCGGTGGGGGCTTGCCGGATAACCCGTTGTCGGGTAGATACTTCTGGAAAAGCAAAGGAGGAAGCCATGGAGCGGGAGATCAGGTCCATCGAGGTCAGGAAGATCCATCCCAACCGTCGGGTCGTCTGTTTGGAGGAGTCCATTGAAGACCTCGAGCAAAGCATCCGGCAGCGTGGGCAGTTGGAGCCGGTGGAGATCTCTTTTGTCGGAGAATCTTTCCGGATCATGGACGGCGAAAAGCGCTGGCGCGCCTGTCGGCGGCTGGGGATGACTCACATCAAGGCGGTCATCGTTTCTTCATGAAGGGTTGTCGGATCTTCCTTTTTCTTCTCTTCCACGAATTCAAGTAGAATTTTTCCTCAAGCTCACCTCGACTGCAAATTCCTCTCCAGCTCTTTCCATCCCATTTTGGGCGTCAGGCAGGAAACATGCCCGCCAAGTGCCGACGGTCGCATTGTCACAGCCATTTATCTTCATGCTTTTGCAGGAGCGGCATCCTGCCGCGACAAAGGCTGCGGTGATTTGTTCCTGCCTCGGCTGGAGCCTTTCCTGCAAAGAAATGGCCGCTTATTTATACCATCACATCGAGGACGGAGGAATGCATTCAGTCTGCTGTATCAAACAGGTTCCGGATACCGCCGAAGTCAAGATCGATCCTGAAACCAATACACTCGTCCGAGCCGGAGTCGAATCCATTTCCAATCCTTACGACATGGTGGCCCTGGAGGAGGCGGTGCGCCTGAGGGAGCGCTACGGCGGCACAGTCACGGCCATCTGCATGGGGCCGCCTCAAGGTGAGGTGTCCCTGCGTGAAGCCTTTTCCCTGGGGGCCGATGCGGTGGTTCTCCTTTCCGATCGGGCCTTCGCCGGCGCCGATACGCTGGCGACGAGCTACACGTTGAGCAAGGCCATAGAGAAGCTGGGGCGTGAGCTCCCAGTGGACCTGGTGCTTTGCGGAAAGCAGGCCATCGACGGCGATACGGCCCAGACGGGACCCGGTATTGCCACACGGCTGGGGTTGACCCAGTTCACCTATGTCGTGGCGGTGGACGACCTCGACCTGGAAAACGGGCAGGTCCAGGTGAAGCGGCGTGTGGCGGGCGGAGTCGAAATCATCCGGGGACCGCTGCCGGCATTGCTGACTGTGGAGCTGGAACTGGCTGAGCCGCGGCGAGCGCCGCTCCCGTCTCTCATCGCGTCTCTGCGTGAGCCGGTGACGGTGTGGGATGCTCAGGCCATGGATGCATCCCCCGAGCTTCTGGGGATCAAGGGCTCCCCCACCTGGGTCAGGGCCATCTCTTCGCCTCCCGCCCGCGAAGGGGGACCGAAGTTCGATGCCGGGGAGGGGGTGGAAAAGGCCGTTTCACAATGCCTGGACGTCCTCATGGATGAAAAAGGGTTCTTATCGAAGCTCTTGAAAAAATGGGAGGCGTGAGACCCCATGGCCAGGAACTCCAAAGGAATTGAAGTCGCCGAAATCATTTCGGACAAGTGCATCGCATGCCAGATCTGCATCGGCGAATGCCCCGTGGGCGCCATCGAGTTGAATGCCGAGGGCGTGGCAGAGGTGGATCCCGAGGCCTGCATCGGGTGCGGCAAGTGCTTCGAGAGCTGCCCGGTGGATGCTGTGCGTTTCGAAAAAAAGAAGAAGAAACGGCTCACCGAAGAAGAGCGAGGCCTGAGCGGGGAAGAGGTACCCGGGCCTGCCGGATTCGAAGGGGTTGCGGTCTTCATCGAAGTGGCGGACGGCGCCGGCGCCCAGGTCTCCTGGGAACTGGTCGGCAAAGGGTGCGAATTGGCGGGTGCTCTCAAGACCAGGGTCATGGGCTTTCTGATGGGGCACGGTGTGGAATCCGTCGCAAAGGATGCCCTGGCCTATGGCTGCGACGAAGTCCATGTCATCGATGCTCCCATCTTCGAACATTACCTTTCGGGGGTCTACGGTAAAGCGCTCTCGGATTTGTGCCAGTCGCTCCGGCCGGAAATCCTCCTCATCGGGGCCACGCACCTCGGGCGGGACCTGGCGGGAATCGTCGCCACACGCCTCCAGACGGGCCTTACCGCCGATTGCACGGGGCTCGCCGTCGAGGAAAAGACGCGGCTCCTCCTCATGACCCGGCCGACCTTCGGCGGCAACATCATGGCCACCATATTCTGCGAAAAGCGTCGGCCCCAGATGAGCACGGTCCGGCCCATGGTCATGAAAATACCCGAGCGCGATCCCGGCAGAACCGGCGAAATCCGGCATCACCCATGGACGCCCCCCGAAGGAGAGCTGCCCGTCGTGGTGGAATTCATCCGCGATGCCGCCGTGGCGGGGGCAGTGGACATTGTTCGGTCGTCGGCCCTGGTGGTGGCGGGGAGAGGCGCCTGCGATCCCGCGGCCTTCCAGTTGATGGAGGAGCTGGCCCAGTTGGTGGGAGGGACCCTTGCCTGTTCCCGCCCGGTGGTGGAAGCCGGCCTCATGCCCTACGAACGGCAGGTGGGCCAGACGGGAAAAACCGTTGCGCCGAAGCTCTACATCGCCATCGGTGTTTCCGGGGCCATCCAGCACCTGGTGGCCATCCAGGGAGCCGAAAAAATAGTCGCCATCAATGCCGATCCCAAAGCACCCATCTTCCGTGTGGCGGACGTGGGGATTGTGGGAAACTATGCGGAGGTCGTGCCGGAGTTGATCCGGCAGTTGAAAGTCCGCATGGGCCGGGCCGGTGCGGCCGATGCCTGACGGCAATATCGTTGACTTGTCGTCACCCCGGTGAAAACCGGGGTCCAAAAAGCCTTTATTTTCCTGGATTCCGGCTTTCGCCGGAATGACGAAAGTGGGTTGAGTCAACATGCCTGACGGTTCCTTTGCAGCGAGCGCTCTGAGCGTTTTTCGGACGAAGGGGTTCCAGCATGAGTGAAACATTTGATGTGGCCATCGTCGGGGCAGGGCCGGCCGGGATTTCGGCGGCGTGCCTTCTGGCGGAAAAGGGCGTAAAGACCATCGTTTTTGAACGGGGAGAATATCCCGGGTCCAAGAATATGTTCGGGGGGGTGCTCTACGGCCATGACCTGGCCCAGGTCCTGCCCGACTACCTGGAACGGAAATGCCCCGTGGAGCGGTACATCCTCGAGACGCGCCTCTGGTACCTGTCCAGGGACGGCGGCTATAATCTTTCGTACCGGGACAGGGCTTTCGCTGACAAACTGCAGCAAAATGTCTTCACCGTTGGGCGGGCGAAATTCGACCGGTGGTTTGCCGAGCAGGCCCGGTCCAAAGGTGCATTGGTCGTCTGCGCCACGGTGGTCACGGACCTCCTCCGGGACGGGAGGGGGAGGGTGACAGGGGTCCGGGTGGACCGTCCCCAGGGGGAATTGGCGGCAAAGGTTGTGCTTCTGGCCGATGGGATCAACTCCCCCCTGGCCCGCAGGACGGGGCTTCGCCCGGAGCCCAAACCCGAGCACGTCGCCTTGGCCGTGAAGGAGCTCATCGAGCTCCCCGAAGAAGTCATCAATGCCCGTTTCAATGTGGAATCGGAACAGGGCGTCACGACGGAAATCCTGGGAGAAATCACCCGGGGCATGAACGGCGTCGCTTTCCTCTACACGAATCGGCGTTCCATTTCCCTGGGCATCGGGGCGAACCTCGCCGACTTTGCCAAACACAAAGCCCGTCCCTATGAAATGCTGGAGGAGCTGAAGGAGCATCCCCTGGTGGCTCCCCTCATCAGGGAAGGGAAGTCTAAGGAATACCTTGCCCACTGGCTTCCCGAAGGAGGCTACGACACTGTGCCTCGACTCTGCGGCGACGGCTTCCTCCTGGCCGGAGATTCGGCCATGCTCTTCAATGCCCTCCATCGGGAAGGCTCCAACCTTGCCATGACTTCCGGGCGTTTTGCTGCCGAAGCCATCCTGGACGCTCTGAACCGGGGAGATTGCAGTGCACGCGGGCTGAACGGATACGTCGAGCGGCTTCAGGAATCCTATGTGCTCCAGGATTTGAAAAAATACCGGCGCTTTCCCGCCTTCATGGAAAATCACCCGGAGCTCTTTTCATCGCTCCCAAGCCTGGCGGGCTTTGCTGCCAGGGAGATGCTTACGGTCAACGGGGTGCCCAAGAAAACGAAGCAGGGCACCATCTGGAAGGCCATCCGGAGCCGGATGCCCCTCATGCAATTGCTGCGGCTTGCCTGGGAAGCATGGAGGAGTGTGCGATGAGCGTCAAGATTGAAGACAAGCTTTTTCTCGATCGGTTTCGCGTGGATGAGGAATCTCACCTGCGGCTGGTGGACGGCAGTGTCTGCATGGAGAAATGTGTGGACCAGCCCTGCCTGTATATCTGCCCCGCGCAGGTGTACAAGCTGGAGAAGGACCGCATCAGCATCGGCTATGAGGGATGCCTGGAATGCGGATCCTGCCGCATCGGCTGCCCTCACTTCAACATCGGATGGCGTTTTCCCAAAGGGGGATACGGCGTCCGGCACAAGTTCGGATGAGCTGTTTTCAATCCATTCCTTTGTCGGAGCCCATTTAAATTATGAACGGTTAAGATCTTGACTTTTGTAGGAGCGGCTTCCAGCCGCGATTCTATTGGGAGGCGGCTATTTTTATCGCGGCTGGAAGCCGCTCCTACAGGATCATCAATAAGTCAGGATCTCATCCGTTTGAGTATATTGCTTTTTCCCTCATGTCACCGGCTATTTCGTGCGATTGCCCTGGCGGAGCCAAGGGTAATCCTTGCTGAGAATTTCCCGTCGTGCTATCAGTGCAGGAATAGCTCTGCATCGTGACAACCCATTTCGGATACGCCTGAGGATACGAGGATATCGTGCCGATTCTTGAGTACGGGGAGGTCGCGCAGCCATGTTTACGGCCTGCGTCGTTATCTTACTGCTGATTCTCATCAACGCCCTCTACGTGGCGGGAGAATTTGCCGCCGTGGGGGTGCGCAAAAGCCGCATCCGCCAGATGGCGGAGGAGGGGAGCTACTCGGCGGCGCTTTTCCTGCCCTGGCTGGAGGACCCTCACAGGCTGGACCGCTACATTGCTGCGTGCCAGATCGGCATCACGCTCTCGAGCCTTGTTCTGGGTGCCTACGGTCAGAGGGCTCTGACCGCTCCCCTGGTGAGTGTGCTCATAGAGTGGGGCGGGCTGCAGGATGTGACGGCGCAGTCCGTTTCCGCACTGGTGGTACTCATGGTTCTGACGGCTTTGCAGGTCGTTCTGGGGGAGCTGGTTCCCAAGTCCATCGCCCTCCAGTATTCCACCCAGTCGGCCCTCTCTACTCTCTTCCCCATGCGCTGGTCCGTGACCGTTTTTTCCGGCCTCATCGCCATGCTCAACGGCAGCGCCCTGAAAATTCTCAAAATGCTGGGTGTCCCTTATGGAGGCCATCGGCACATCCATTCCCCTGAAGAGATCGAGATGCTCCTCGCCGAAAGCCGGGATGGGGGGGTGTTGGAGGCCGATGAGCACCTGCGCCTGCAGCGAGCCCTCCACCTGGGCAAGCGCCCGGCTCACCAGTTGATGGTTTCCAGGCGGTACATGTCGGCCATCGATGTGGAGGCTCCCCTGGAAGAGATCCTGCGCCGGATTGCGGACAGCCCATACAGCCATTTGCCCGTCTACCGGGGGTCGGTGGACAATGTCATCGGCATTGTCCATGTGAAGGAGGTGGTGATCCGCTACATCGAAAAGGGGGCCATCGGCTCCATCACCGAAGTCATGCGTCCCGTCATGAGTGTCCCCGAAAACGTGACGGCGGATTCTCTGCTCAACCTGCTGCGGCAGCGACGCAGCCATCAGGCCATGGTGGTGGATGAATTCGGGGGAACGGAAGGGCTTGTGACCCTGGAAGACGTTCTGTCGGAGATGCTCGGTGAGGTTGCCGACGAATTCAAGAGGGACCACCCCCAGCCCGAGCGACTCCCTGACGGGAGGGTGCGACTACCCGGACTCATGCGGCTGGATGTGGCATCGCCGTGGCTCGGTGTGCTCTGGGAGGGAGAGAGCGATACCATCAGCGGACTGGTGATGGAGGTCCTGGGGGCCGTGCCCGCTCCAGGGCAGAAGGTGACCATCGAGGGAGTAGAGGTGGAAATCGAGAAGGTGGCACATCACGCCGTTGTGTCCATTCTCGCCAGGCCGGTCCAGCCGCCCGTGGAGGATGTCGGTGGATGACCTGATTTCCGCCTTCATCATTGTTTTCCTGATTTTGCTGAACGCCTTTTTCGTGGCTGCGGAGTTTGCCATTGTGGGAGCTCCGAGGGCCTCCATCGAGCGGCGGGCGGTCCAGGGGAATCGCATCGCGCGAAGAGTCAGCCGCATTCTGCACGATCCCGCCCTTTTGGACCGCTACATCGCCACGGCTCAGATCGGCATCACTTTTGCCAGCCTGGGCCTCGGCATGTATGGAGAGCATGTGCTTGCTCGCTGGATCAGCCAGGTCACGGAAAGCCTTCCCCTGCCCCACTGGCTGGCGGTTCATGCCTTGTCCAGTGTGCTGGCCCTGACTTTTTTGACCTACTTCCATATCGTGTTGGGGGAGATGGTGCCCAAATCCCTGGCCCTGCAACTTCCCGAAGGGACGGTCCTCTGGATCTCCCCTCTCATGCTCTGGGTCAAGCGGGGACTGTATCCCCTCGTGATCCTCCTCAACGGGATCGGCAACCTGATGCTGCGACTCCTGCGCGTGGAACGTGCCGTCAACACCGGCTTTTATCTTTCCACGGAGGAGCTGCAGTATATTGTCGAAGAGAGCCAGGCGGGGGGACTCCTGCGCAACGGGGCCGGCGAGGTGCTGCGGGACCTCCTGGAATTTGGGGAGCTGACGGCGGCGGAGGTGATGGTGCCCCGGGTCAGGATGGTGGGGATCCGGGTCGATGCCCCGGTGGAGGAAGTGCGGGAGATCATCCGCACCAGCCGCCACAGCCGTTATCCCGTTTACGAGGCCGATTTCGATCATATCCTCGGCATGGTGCACATCAAGGACCTCCTGCGCCTCATGCTCCATGGCCGGCATCTCTCCCGGAATGACCTGCGTCCGGTCCCCTATGTGCCGGAAACCTCCAAGCTCGATGCCGTCCTGGCGGCCATGCGGCGGAGACGCACTCACCTTGCCGTGGTCATGGACGAATATGGGGGGACGGCAGGGCTCATCACCATCGAGAATCTTTTCGAAGAGGTGGTGGGGGACATCAACGTGGGTGTGGCGGAGCTGGCGGAAATGTATGAAGACGGAGAGGGCCGGCTGCATGTCCTGGGCACCGTTCGCATCGACGAGGTGGGCGAATGGCTGGAGATTCCCCTGGAGCATGAAGAGGTCTATACCGTCAGCGGGCTGGTCCTGATGCTCCTGGATCGGCAGCCCCGGGTGGGCGACCAGGTGGTCTACGGCAATGTCCGGTTTGAAGTGACTTCGGTGCGGGGACACGGAGTGGAAGAATGCATCGTCATCCCCCTGGAGCCCGTCGAAAAGGAATGAGCTTTCTGTATGATGCCGCGGAATGCGTCCAACACGGTTGAAGTGCGCACGGCGGGACCTGCCCAGGGGCTCCGCCTGGCCCTTGTCACGGCCTTCGGCCTGGGGCTCCTGCCGGGGGCGCCCGGCACCTGGGGAACCCTGCTGGGTGTTCTCCTCCATGGCCTGGTGGTGGTGTTGCTCCCTGCAGGTGTGCAGACGGCCGCGCTCGTCCTGTGCCTGCTCGTGGTTTCCGCCCTGAACGTCATCCTGGCGCCCTGGGCTGTGGACTACTGGAAGTGCAAGGATCCCGGCCGCTTTGTCCTGGACGAGGTGGCGGGATACTTGATCGTCCCGATCCTCTTTCGCCACGGGGCGCTCTGGCAGCTGATGCTCGCGGCATTTCTGCTCTTCCGCCTGTTCGACATCATCAAGGTCCCCCCTGCGCGACAGATCGATCGGAACATGCAGAGCGGCTGGGGAATCCTTTTGGATGACCTCGTGAGCGGCGCTTACGCCGCGCTGGCTCTCCATGGGCTGCTCTGGGTCGGGCTTTTCCCCCCATGAAAACAATGCTCCGCGAAAACGCCCAAAAGCTCATTCTCTTCCCCGTGACCGTCAATGGAGTTGCCCTGGGCCTCCTGGTCCTGGCGCCCTTCGTGGGGGTGAGATCCCCCCTCACCGCCGTGCAGATGCTTTGGCTGAACCTGGTCGTGGTTCCTTTGGGCGTCCTGGCCCTGGCAGCCGACCTCCCACGCCCGCATGTTCAAACAACGGTCCTGTCCCTGGTGAAGCACTTTTTTGTGACGGGATTTCTATACCTGATTTTCCTGGCCTGGCTGCTTCACAACATGCAAAGGGGCGGTATCGGCGACTACGATCTTTCCAGGTTCTTCACCATCTTTGCCATGCTTCACCTGTGGAACCTCTTCAACATCCGCTGCTGGGGACCTGCGGATTCCAACTTCTCCAGCCATCGGAAGAGCGGGATGTTTCTTTTCATCACGTTTGTCATGTTCCTGGGCCAGGCAGGGGTGACGCAATGGGGTGGACCGTTGTTTCGGGCGGTGCCCCTGGCAGCAGCGGACTGGGTGAAGATCACCGTCGCAACATCCGTGGTGCTCTGGATGGGGGAGTTGTGGCGCCTGTCGCTTCGCATGTCATTGCAGGAGGGGAAGCGTTCAGCCGATAGTGATTAGCTGTTATATTCCGAACATTTAAAATCTTGAGTTTTGTAGGAGCGGCTTCCAGCCGCGACTTTCTCTGCAATGGATTATTTTTGTCGCGGCTGGAAGCCGCTCCTACAGGAGCACCAATAATTCTGGATCTTATTCGTTTTCAATCCCCTCGCATGACTTCCAGCTCAGTAGGGTGCATTTCATGCACCATCGGTTTTTCATCTCTGCGGCACGACTTCCAAATATTCCTTCCACTTCTCCAGGGTCCTGGGGCCTACACCGGTAATTTCCTGCAGATCCTGGAGCTCCCGCCAGGGCTTCTTCGCGCGGCGCGCGACGATTTGGGATGCAATTTCAGGCTTCATTTGCGGGATCAGGCACAGCTCTTCCACCGAGGCCTCGTTGGGATTCAACTTCAATCCCAGCGTCAACCGGGCTGCGGCGTCCATGAGCTCCAGCTCGATCTCGGGCAAGCCCACGGGGTCCCGGTGGGTGACGCGTATCCTCTGCCCGCTCTGCACCGCCTGTTTGTCAAAACCAGGGGGCATGCCGGCCGACGGGTTTCTGGTTAACCCGCCTGCGGCTTCTACCGCGTGCCGCACGGTCAGGGCGGTTGGGAGATCTGTCGGCTCCAGGAAGTGAACACCCGGCTTCTGCACGTCCCCCAGGATTTCGACGATAACGGGCATGGGGGAAGGCGGGGCGGGTGCCCTCGAGGTCTTCGACCAGCGCACGAAGAGGATAGCGAGGCAAACAGCCGCTACCAGGGCAATGGCACGGAAGAGGCTTCGGTCTAAGGGGGCGATCATCTGTTTGTCCATGGGGTAGTGAGGTCCAGACTTTCTGTGCCCGTTGGATTCGATAATGTGTGAGCGGAAAGATTGATCCAGGCCTCCGTAGGAGCGGCATCCTGCCGCGACAGGAGCATTGCTCTTCCATGTCGCGGCAGGATGCCGCTCCTACGTGGAGCAACAAAGGGAACCGGCTGTATCATTCTGAGAAGCGTACCTGGAGTCATTCACGAACAAGTCCCGTATGGGAGCTGGAAGGGCATGGGTTTCCAGGACTTTCGGCTTCTGCCTGTCCGGCAGACGCAGGGTGAGTCTGTGGGCATGCAGAGCGAGGCGATCGAACCCATGCGTTTGTCTGAGGTAACTGATGGCCCGCTTGGATCCGTAACGTGAGTCCCCCACGACGGGGTGCCCCGAGAGTTTGGCGTGGCGCCGGATTTGATGGGTGCGGCCGGAAAGCAGCTCGATTTCCACGAGGGTGTAGTGGGCGCTGTGTCCCAGGACCCGGTAACGGGTGCGGCTGGCCTGCCGTGGTTCGGCGCCCTGGGGGTCGTGACGTCCGCCGGCGGTCTTGGCGAGGGGCCAGCCCCAGGTTCCACTCTCTTCGTTGCCTTCCATCTCCAGCCGGCCATGCAAAAGAGCGAGGTAATGCTTTCGGGCGCGACGGCATTCAAACTGCTTGGAAAAAAAGCGGAACACTTCCCGCTTGGCGGCCAGCAGCAGGATACCGCTCGTTTCCCGGTCCAGGCGATGCACGGGATGGAGGCCAAAACCGGGGTCCATGGCGATTTGCCCTTGAAGTGCGGACTCTTCATGGATGAAAGCCGAGGCAATGGAACAAAGGTCCCGGCCCGCTTCATTGTGGACAGTCATTCCCGGTGGCTTGTCCACCGCCAGCCACCCCTTTCCCAATGCCAGCACAGGAATCCGGATGCTCTTGTGTGCGATGGCCGTTACGATGGCTTCGTTTTTCATAGTCATTTCCGTTGGAGGTGTGCTGAAGGCAGACAGAGCTCGGACGCTTTCGTGATTTATCGCGATCTTCAGTGAGAATCCCTTGAGAATATTGTTATATGTTCTTTTAAAAGATAACATTCTAAAATCCATAAGAAAAGTGTTTTATAACACCTGCCCCTGGAGAAGATATTTGACAATATTCTCAACCCGCGTCCCGACGAAATCCTGACTCAAAATCGAGAATCGTTCCCTGCTTTTATCCAGCCGTTTGAACTTATTTCGATATGAGCGCGCCCTGGCTGAAGATCAGTCGGAGCTCGCCGGGATGGCTGTCAAGCCTCCGCCGCGGCGGGCAGTTCGACCGTGAAGACGGTTCCGGCCCCTGGTGTGCTTTCGAAATGGATGAGTCCCCCATGGCTGGACACGATGCGATGTGAGATGGCGAGCCCCAGCCCCGTCCCGGTATGCTTCGTGGTGAAAAACGGATTGAAAATGTGCTTTTGCACCTCCAGGGGAATGCCCGGGCCCGAATCTTGAACGGTCGTTATTACCGCCGGGCGTTTTTTGTCCATGGAGAGCACCCCGTTTCGAATGCTGATGTTGAGCGATCCGCCCTTTTCCATGGCTTCGATGGCGTTTTGAATCAGGTTGGTCAGGACCTGCTGGATTTCGATAGGGTCTCCGAGCACGTCTGCGAGCCTTTCCTCGACTGACACATCCAATTGTACATTCTGTTTGGTCATGCGCGACTGCCAGAGCTTCAAGCTGTCGGCGAGGAGCAGGTCCGTGTTGAGGCGGCTCTGTGCCGTTGTGTCCGACAACCTGGAGAAGTCCAGGACTCTCTTGATGATCCCGTCGATCCTCTTGATATTGGCCTTGATCTCATTGAGGATCTCCTGCTCCTGGGCCGTGCGGGTGAATTTTTCCTCATCGCAGAGCACGTCGATGAAGAGGTTGATTCCCGCCAGGGGGTTTCGGATTTCATGGGCGATCCCTCCCGAAAGCTGCCCCAGGGACGAGAGCCGGTCCGCCCGGGTCAAATGCTTCTCCATGTTCTTGTTTTCGGTGATATCGCCAATGCGCATGACAAAGCTGGAGGCTCCACCGGTGATGTCCTCGACGGGATAGACCGTGATTTGTTCGGTGCGCTCGGGATCGAAGAGCCCCTTCCGTTCAAAGCTCTTTGGATTTCCATCGAAAACAACCTGGCTCAAGGGGCAGTCACGGCAGGTTTCACATTTTCCATGGGCCAGTTCAGAGCATTTCTTCCCGATGGCGTCTTCCGTCCGTCCGATATGAAAATACCGGCAGGCCGCCTGGTTGACTATTATCACGACCGATTCCGCATCCATCATCAGGAGAGGATCTGAAATGCCGTCGAACACCATCTGCAGCATAGAGTGGGCTTTTTTGAGGTTTTCCTGCGCCTCCTTGCGTTCGCTGATGTCCCTTACGATGGTCAAGAGGATCCTTTCGCCTCCAACGGCGACACCGCGGGAGCTCACTTCCACGGGAAAGACCGTGCCGTCCTTTGTCATGTGCTCGGTCTCGAAGAGTGCTCCCTCGTGGAAAGCTTTCTCCATTTGACTCGGAATCTGATCCCTGGTTGCGGGCGCCCTCAGGTCATAAATCTGCATGGACAGCAGGGTGTCCCGGTCATACCCGTAGCCGGTGCAGGCTGCATCGTTCGCCTCCAGGATGCGACCGTCCTGAGAGATGAAAAGGATCATTTCCCGGGTGTGCCTGGAGAGCAATTCATACCGTTTGAGAATGTTCTCCGCGCGTTTGCGCTCCGTGATGTCGAATATGGTGCTGCGGCTCCTGCTGTAGCGGCCTTCATCGTCAACGAGCGCCGTCGCACTCAGCAGAACGGGGAGAAGGGTCCCGTCTTTACGAACCAGTTCGTATTCCACCTCCCTGATTTTGCCCTGTTTTAAGAAAGCCGGGAAGCTTTTCTGAAAGGTCACCTGGCTGGCCGGCGAAAGCAGGTCGCTCCATTTCCTTTTCCCGACGATCTCCTCCCGCGTGTATCCAAGCCACCGCAGCTCGGTATTGTTGATCTGCAGCACGGTCCCGTCCGGTCCCAGGGAATGGTAGCCGCAGGGGGCGTTCTCATAGAGATCGCTGATGGCCTCATTGGCTTCCTGCAGGGCACGGGTGCGCTCCGCCACCCGCCTTTCCAACTGTTCGCCGGAATCTTGCAGGGCCTTTATCAGCTGTATCCGCTCCATGGCCGTAGCGACCTGGTCGGCCACTGTCTTCATGAGGGCCAGGTCCTGCTGCGAAAAGTGGGGGCGTGTCCGGGTACCGAAGGAGAGTGTGCCCAGGACCCGACTCTGGGCCATCAGCGGATGGCAGGCATAGGCTTGGATGCCGTAGGATTTGACCAGCTCGGTGCGGGGATCGGGGCAATTGAAAATATCATCGGCCACAATGCGTGTGCCGTCGCGGGCGGCACAGCCGCAGACGGCCACGCCGTAGTCGAGCCACTCGATTTTTCGGGCCTCTTCTTCGGGAATTCCGGCATAGGCGTTGAGGTGGAGCCTGCCCGATTGCTCGTGCACCAGGAAATTGAAAAAGGCATGACAGTCCAGGTATTCCATCACTTCCCTGCAGAGCTCGTTGACGAGATGCTGGGGATCGTCCGTTTCCAGCAGGCGCCCGGCTGTTTCCGAGAGCAGTCGAAACCGGCCCTCGCTGTCTCGCAGGGTTCGTTCAGCCTGCTTGCGGGTGGTGATATCGCGCAGGGTAATCTGGATGGCAGCTTTTCCTCTGAATTCGATCCGCGAGCCCGTGACCTCGACCTCAACCGGCTGGCCATCCAGTCGGAGGACTGCCGCTTCCTCCAACAGCGTTACCGCGCCGCCGTAGATTTCTGCGATTCGTTCCGTGACATACTGACGCTGGTCATGGGGGACAAAGTCCATGACGTCCCTCCCGACGATTTCCACCGTAGAGCAGGCACCGAACAATTTCACAGCGGCTGGATTGGCGAAGACGTATTTGCCTTCAGAATGTACCAGGATGGCATCGGGAGAGAGCTCCACCAGGCTTTTGTAGCGCCCCTCGCTTTCCTGCAGCGCCTGATCCAAAGGCAGCATCCAGCTTCCCGTCCGTCTGACCGATGTGAGGATGGCGACCAGCATGTAGATGCCGCCCATGTATTGGGCCGAACGACTCACCCAGTTCAGGAGACTCCCAAATCTCGTCTGGAGGGAGACACCCACCATACCGACGGCAATCAGGCCCAATCCCAGGCCATACCAGCGGTGGAACTCCACCTTGTTTCTTCCGTGGCTGATCCTCAGCAGGATGGCCGAGAGCGAGAACAGACCCGCCGTGGTCCAAAGGATGAAGAGATCCAGGAAGGTCGGGCCCTGGCCGTCGATGAAGAAGATCGGAAGCCAGTTTTCGTGGACCGCAATCGCTGTAATCAGAATAATTGTGATCACGGTGAGATAGAGCGCAACTGCCAGAGGAATGTTCGGGCGTGATTTGTGTCCATCTACATAAAAATTCCGGACTGCGCTGACCAGGTGGCAAATCCCTGCCAGGCATGCCCCGAGATTGTAGATTGCTATTCTGCTGTTGGGCGTGAGCTCGGCGAGGGGAGCGCCCGCCAGAGCGCTCGCCAGCCCAAGCGCCAGAGTGCCACCGCCCAAAAACAGGACCGCCCTGGACTGCCCGGCGAGGTACCCCCTTGCCGCCAGAATGGAGACAAAAAGCGAGACGCATGCCAGAAATAGGATGTTCAAAACTGCAAGCAGGTGTGGGGGATTCCAGGCTGCTTCGAGGCGCATCAAAGCCAGTGTGGCGATAGCCAGGCAGAAGAAGGGAATGGGAACCCAGGCGAAACGATCCAGCCGGGAGGCCGTTGGGCTCTCCGGCTGAAAAGCCGGAGTATGCCTCCGGATGTCTACCTCCGTTCGTTCGGGCGTGCCCATCGATATCTCCATTTCCTTGTGCCGGGGCATCGTTGATTTCATCGCAGGGGGGACGAAAAATCCTTTAAGGAATTGCCCTGCAAATTATGATGGAGTTGGCGGTTGGTTTCAAGCATCAATGTGGAATGGAGACGGTAGGCACTCCTGCTTCGAAGCTTGCGGAACGCGCGTCTCCCAGGCCCCTCCTCTCCCAAACCTTGCGTGAGAATCCTTTGAGAATATTGTCAACTGCCTGAGATAGCGCTAATGGGTTGAAATATATTGGAAATACTTTATTTAGACAAACTGAGTGAATTTTCCATTTTGTAATATTCTCAATTTTCCATCCAAACAATTCCTTCACAGGGTTCTGAGCAAAGCCCTCTGTTCAATCTCATAGAGTCTAACTTATTTATTTTATTCAGTAGGCTCCAGGCATTGTCCATGTCGGCACACCTTTTGCCAATTTGAGGAAGCACGCAGCGGATCACCTCTTTCAGGCGTCATACCATGTGTGCAAAGGCTGAGCATGAATCGAATTCTTCTGGTAGACGATGAGCTGTCAATTCTTCACGGACTTGCCCTCGGACTTTCCTCCCGGGAGAACATGGTGGAATGTGCCGATACAGGGGAATCCGCCATCAGGAAAGGCCGCCAGGAGAAGTATGATGTTCTCATCGTGGATCTTTGTCTCCCTGACATGCACGGCTTCGATGTGCTTCGCACCCTCAAAGCAGGCAACCCCCAGCTCATTTCCATTGTCATAACGGCTCAGTGTTCGAGAGAGACTGCCAGCGAGGCACGAAAGCTCGGAGTCGACGATTATTTTGAAAAGCCTTTTCATATTCACTCCATAAAAGACGCCATTGCTCGCGGTATGCAGCGACGCGCACTGGCGGAGACCTGAAGCGCCTCGGCAGCAATAATTTCAGCTTATACTCCAAGCGGATGAGATCCTGACCTGTTGATGCTCCTGTAGGAGCGGCTTCCAGCCGCGATGGAAATTCCTCCCCCTTTATCAAAGGGGGATTGAGGGGGATTTCCATGCTGCCCCTTGAACTGCCCGTGCGGGAGCCAAAGAAAGGAAGTGATCCGTGTAGCCGATCCCTCCGTGCAGGTCACTTTCGGAAAAAGTTCAACACAATGTCCCTCCAATCCATTGGGAACGCTTCCCGAAATATACCGGAATACTGTGGAGTTCTTTCGCGAATATGCAGGGACCTGCCTGGTGCGGTCTTCCAACCGTGCCGCTCCCTCCCGCTTCGTGCGCCCTGCTGATGAGCGTTCGTGAGAGATCGCTTCCCACCCAAATAGCTTGTGAGAATTTCATGAGAATATTGTCAAGTCTCTAATAAATTATAATTCATTAAAATATATACGAAAAAAATTTTAGAGGCATCTGCTGAAAAGGCGATTTTACAATATTCTCAAATGCCCTCCCGAAGAGGCCTTAGGCCCATCCCGAACCGGATGTTGTTTAATTCTATAAGATATTGAAATTGCATAATCTATTCAGGTTTTTTGCCTTCTGCCCGGGTTGGCACATCTTCTGCTCAAAGCTCTTCACGATGTGACGGGCCTGAACGTTCGTGGAGCAAACGAAGGGAATAAGGGCAGATCGTGGCTCGGATTCTTGTTGTGGACGATGAATCTTCGATTTTTCACGGTCTCGCTTTTGGGCTTTCATTTAAAGACAACGTCGTCGATTGCCCCAGTGTGGGAACGCAAAACAGCTTTTTCTCCATGTTACATCGGCCTGCACGCGGCGGTACCGGTGGATAAGTCCCAAACTCATTGGTGCAGTCTCACAGAAAAGGTGTCTGGAACAGCCCAGCGAAGGTCGGCACCCGGTCCTTACTCTGGATTCCGGGGGAGGCCCGCTGACGACCACTGTATCGGCTGCTTTGTCGTGTGAATTGTGAATTTGTACCTGGTCCAGGAACAGGAGGTGAAGAACAGAGGTATGAAGCGAAGTGACAGCGGTGGACTGAAATAAACTTATGCAAGGAGAACGACCATGAATAGACGCAAATACCCGAGATGGATGAGCCTGATGCTCACCGCGGTGATGGTGCTTGGCTTGGGGTTAGCTCTAGGCCTCGCAGCGCAAAGCAATAATCCGAAGAAACCGATCCTCACCAAGTCCGGCAAGAAGGCCGCTCTGAAACAGGCGGCCCAGGCCATTCTTCTGCAGGCCCCTATGCCTAGCATGCCGATGTCGCCAGTGGATGAAACAAAGGTCCCGCATTATTTCGGACCTTTCCCCAACTGGGCACTTAGCTCGCTCACGCTGCCCGATGTGAAAGTGACCATCGGTGGCGACGGTAAGGACGCTACGGCTACGGCCACGGTGGGAGCAAACGGTGCCGTGACCGGTATCACCATTACCAACCCGGGCAGCGGCTATACGGGTGCAACAGTCGCTATCACTGGTGCGGGCACTGGAGCCACTGCGGATGCTGTAGTCAGTACGTCGGGTGTAGTCACCGCCATCAACGTTGATCCCGGCGGCTCCGGATACACCGCGCCGCAGGTCAGCATCACCGGCGGTGGTGCCACCACGGACGCCACGGCGACAGTGTATGGAGGCGTCGACGCGGTCACGCTCACCAACCCCGGCGCTGGCTACACGATGCCGACCGTCGATTTCGATCTTCCCAACGATCCGAATGGCGTTGTCGCCACAGCACACACCGTGTGCGCTGATCCTTACCCCGACTGCAAGCCCACAGTTCCGGGCGATACGGTGACAATCACTGATGTTGTGGTGGACAGCCCTGGCTCCGGCTATTCGTCTGCACCCAGCGTCGTGATCCGTAACGGCACCATTTTCGACCCGGTCGCCGGCGGGACCGGCGCTACGGCCACGGCCACACTGACAGTCCAGACAGTTGTGCTGAATACCTTCGGTGCCGGTTACACTTCCTCCCCGACGGTGGCCATCACCGACTCGAGCGGCTCGGGTGCGGGGGCCTCGGCCACAGCCGTCACAGACGTTGGTGCCGTCACCGCGATCACCCTGACGGCGCCTGGCTCGGGCTACCTCACTGCGGGCGGCGTGAAGAAGTTCCAGGATGGGCTGCCGATGTTGTGTGACCCATCGGTCGCCGACCCATTGGTCGCTGGCAGTTGCGTTGCGGCGAAGAACAACCTGGGCCAGTATGTCCCTCTCGCTGTGCCTGACACCACGACGTTCCCTGGTGCCGACTACTACGTCATCGCGCTCGTCCAAACGCGGGAACGGATGAGTTCTTCTCTGCCGGCGACAGGGACCCTGCTGCGCGAGTACGTGCAGCTCGAGACCCCCGCCAACTTGTCCTGGAGCAAACACGTCGAGCTACAGACGGCCTTGCCAGGCGGGGGGGCCACTCCCACCTTGATGCCGGATGGCATCACACCTGCAGTTGCGGTCGACAACCCGCACTACCTGGGGCCCATCATCGCGGCCGCGAAGGACAGACCGGTCAGGATCGTCTTCTACAACCTCCTGCCCAAAGACAGCGGCGGGGATCTCTTCCTGCCTAAAGACTCCACGATTATGGGATCGGGCATGGGTCCCATGGGCATGGCGGACCCGGCTGACCAGGGCAGCGTCATGGACATGGTGCGCAACCCCATGTGCACCGACACGCCGAGTGACCCCAGTTGCTTCAAGGACAACCGGGCGACGTTGCACCTCCACGGCGGCATCACCCCCTGGATCAGCGACGGAACACCGCACCAGTGGATCACGCCGGCCAACGAAGACACCCCTTGGCCAGAGGGGGTTAGCGTGGGGAACGTCCCTGACATGGCCAATGTTTCTGGCGTACCCAACTGTTCGGCCAATAATGATGGTTGCATGACGTTCTACTACACCAACCAGCAGAGTGCGCGGCTGTTGTTTTACCACGATCATGCCTGGGGTATCACCCGCTTGGGCGTTTACGTGGGTGAAGCCGCCGGCTACCTGATTTCCGATCCGACCGAACAGAAGCTGGTGTCCAGTGGGATCATCCCGGCCGATCAGATCCCGCTGATCATCCAGGACCGGACCTTCGTTCCGAGCCTTACGCAGTTGGCGGAGCAGGATCCGACCTGGGATTACACGCGTTGGGGGAGCGAGGGCGACTTCTGGTACCATCACGTCTACATGCCGGCGCAAAATCCGGGCGACCCTTCGGGTATGAGCGCTTTCGGGCGCTGGATGTATGGGCCATGGTTCTGGCCGCCGGCCACCCCGCCGCACGGGCCCATTGCCAATCCTTACTACAACATGGATCCGGCAACGGGTTTCACAGCTCCGCTGGCGGTACCTTGTAGTCTGGATAACCCAGCCACCTGGCAGTACCAGACCGACCCGTTCTGCGAACCGGCTCTAATCCCCGGCACACCGAACATTTCCGTCGGGATGGAGCAGTTCAACGATACGCCAGTAGTGAACGGGACGGCGTATCCGACCACCACAGTCCAACCCAAGCCTTATCGCCTGCGCATCCTGAACGCGGCAAACGATCGCTTCTGGAACCTCCAGTGGTATGTGGCCGACCCGAGGACGGGAACTGACAGCGAAGTCGCACTCAATCCCACCGAGTTGGCGGCTGCCCAACTGGATCCGAACATCTTCCCCACGCCGGACACCATCAACAGTCCTGCCGGGCCGAGCTGGATCCAGATCGGTACCGAGGGCGGGTTCCTCCCGGCTCCGGTGGTGGTTCCCAACCAGCCGATCACCTGGATCATCGACCCGACCCGGTTTGACGTGGGGAACGTGGACCAGCACTCGCTGCTCCTGGCGCCAGCCGAGCGGGCCGACGTGATCGTTGACTTCTCGCAGTATAAGGGCATGACCCTGATCCTCTACAACGACGCGCCCGCAGCCTTCCCCGCCCGGGTTGCAAGCTACGACTACTACACGGGGGCACCGGACCTTTATCCCGTCGGCGCACCGACCATTCTTCCGGGTTACGGCCCCAACACCCGCACCATTATGCAGGTGAAGGTGGACGGGACCGGAACGCCGACATCCTTCAACTTGACCGCGCTCCAGAATGCGTTCAGGCACAAGGCCGACGGTTCGGGCGTATTTGAATCCAGTCAGAACCCAATCATTGTCGGGCAGGCTGCGTACAACTCGGCATACGGCACCAACTTCGCTGCCAGCAGCTGGTGCAATGACGGCAGCACCTCCCCCCCTCCCTGTGATGGATTCGCTCGGATCTCAGACCAGGGCGGAGACCTGTTTGGGTTTAATACGCTGAAGGCCCCCAACAGCAGAATGACGATCCCGCTGCAGCCCAAGGCCCTCCACGACGAGATGAATGCCTCGGCTTTCGACGAATTCGGGCGTATGACGGCCAATATCGGCCTTGAGGCGGTTCCGGCCACACCGGCCCTGCAGAATGTCATTCTGTACCCGTACGTGAACCCGCCGACGGAGCTCATAGACGCCACGAATCTGCCCAAGCTTGACCTGAACAATCTCGGTGTGAAGATGACCCCCATCGCCACCGGGGACGACGGGTCGCAGATCTGGAAGATCACTCACAACGGTGTGGACACGCATCCCATCCACTGGCATCTGTACGACGTGCAGCTGCTCAACCGTGTAACGTGGGATAACATCATCATCCCGCCGGATGCCACGGAGCTCGGCTGGAAGGATACCATTCGGGTGAGCCCGCTGGAGGATACCATCGTGGCCCTCAGGCCGATTATCCCCGCACTCCCCTTCGAGCTGCCCAACAGCATCCGAGAGCTGAACCCAATGATGCCGATCGGCTCGACCCTTGGCTTTAACAATATCGACGCCAATGGCAATCCGACTAACCCGATCATCAACCAGCTGGTCAACTTCGGCTGGGAGTATGTTTGGCACTGCCACATCTTGAGCCATGAGGAGATGGACATGATGCGTCCAGTATCGGCGGCTCTTCCGCCTAAGGCACCGGACGGGCTTAACTACACGCTCACGGGGAACGGCAACAACAGGCAGGTGGTGCTGACCTGGAAGGACAACTCCATTACGGAGACGTCTTTCCTCGTGCAGCGTACGACGGATGGCACTACCTGGAGCGCTGTGGGGACGGTGCTGTCGCCTCTTGACGTGCCGAACACGGCCGGGGGTACTCGCACCCTGACCGATGCCTCCAGGTACAATGCGAATACGGCATATCTTTACCGGGTCATCGCCCAGAACACTGTCGGCTATGGTGGACAGTTCATGAGTCTCACCGCCCAGTCTGCACCTGCATCGACAGTCGTGGGGAGCCCGCCGGCCGCTCCTACCGGTCTGACGTCGGTCCTCCAAGGGGGCCCGCAAGTCAGCCTGACTTGGACGGACAACGCCACGAATGAGAGCGGTTTTGTGATCCAGCGCGCCACCAATGGTGGGGCATTCGCCCAGATCGCAACAGCACCCGCTCGCAACAACACCGGCTCCGTGACTTACGTCGACACCACAATAGTGCCAGGCAACAGCTACATCTACCGGGTGGCTGCGGTGAATGTTGCCGGTCAGTCGGCCTATGTGACGTCGGCCAACCTGATCGTACCGGCCCTACCGGCCGCCCCGAGCAGCTTCAGTGCGGCCAACGGTCCCAATGGCAACGGCAACAACCGCACCGTGATCTTGACGTGGGCGGACAACTCCAACAACGAGACCGGCTTCACGATCCAGCGGGCGACCGACGCGGCCTTCACAACCGGGCTCAACACCGTGACCGTTGCAGCCAACACGACAACGCTCACGCAGACCGGCCTGAGTCGCAGCACAAACTACTACTACCGGATCCGGGCGAACAACGGCGCGATCATCTCGTCCGTCTATGTTAACGCCACGCCGTTCCCGATCCTCACCAACCCGTAAACTTTTAACCCACTTCTCAACCGGGGAGGGAGCAATCCCTCCCCGATTTTTCAATCGAGCTTCTTCAATCTCACGCTTTCAACGACAGAGCGGAGGCGCCCCAACTCCATTGCGTGGACAGACGTTCACTCTTCCGGATCGTGAATGGGGAAGATCATGGGGGAAATTCGGGAAAAGGCGATCCGGCTGACTCGCGCATTGAACTCAAAGGAGGGAACACATGAGAAGGCCAAGTTGCATCATCCTGGCGCTGGCCCTGGTATTCAGTCTAAGCGGGCTTGCAGCTCGATCTTTCGCGCTGCCCAAGGGTCCGGTTGCGGTCACCGAGGATATGGCTGCATTGGGGAAACTGATCTTCTTCGACGAGGGCCTTTCGATCAACGGCACTCAGTCCTGTGCCGCCTGCCATGCGCCGGAAGCCGGTTGGACCGGGCCGGATGCGGCGGTGAATGCGGGGGGGGCCGTTTACCAGGGCGCCCTGCCGCATCGTTTCGGCAATCGCAAGCCGCCCAGCTCGGCCTATGCCGGCGATAGTCCCGTCCTCCATCAGACCGCTGACGGATGGTTCGGCGGCATGTTCTGGGACGGTCGTGCCACCGGTGAGAGACTGGGCGACCCACTGGCCGAACAGGCGCAGGGACCCTTCCTGAACCCCCTGGAGCAGGGCATCGCCAATGCGCAGGTCCTCTGTGTCAAGGTCAAGAACTCGGGCTATGCCGGGCTCTTCGAGCAGGTGTGGGGGGCCGGATCTCTGAATTGCGCCAAGGATACGGAAGGCGTCTACGAGAAAATCGCCCGCTCCGTGGCGGCCTACGAGCGGAGCCCGGAAGTCAATCCTTTTACTTCCAAGTTCGACAAGTTTTGGGAGAATGCCAAGGCAGCCGGCAAGGATGTGACTAAAATCCAGTGCCCTGGGAATGGTATGGGCTGCGGTATGCCGGGTATGGGCGGCGGTGGGATGGGCAGGTGGCCAAACCGCTGGACCAACTACCGTAATTTGGGCTTGAGTGATGAAGAGCTCATCGGTTTGGCTGTCTTCACCGACGCGACGCGCGCCAATTGCGCCTCCTGCCACACGCTCAACGCGAAGCCGGGCAGCTATCCGCTCTTCACCGATTTCGGTTACGACAACCTGGGTGTCCCCAAGAATCCGCAAAACCCCTTCTACTCCATGCCCCCCGCCTGGAATCCCGACGGCGCCGACTGGATCGACTACGGCTTGGGCGGCTTTCTGATGAAAGCCGACTTGCCCTACAAATCAGAGCTCGGGAAGCAGAAGGTGCCCACCCTGCGCAATGTGGCCAAGCTCTCCTGTGAAGCGGAGCCCGAAAATGTAGGGTGCATTGTCAAGGCATACGGTCACAACGGTTACTTCAAGTCCCTGGAGGATATCGTCTTCTTCTACCACTGGCGCGCCGCGATGGACTGTATGGCCAGCGGCACTTGCGGTGGCATGGGTGGTATGGGTGGCATGGATGGTTGTGACGGCATGAGTGGCAGTGGCTGCGAAGGCATGGCCGACATGTTTCCGCCGCCCGAAGTGGACCAGAACCGCACCCAGCTGAACATGTTCCCCCGAATGCAGGTGGACTACATTGTCGCTTTTTTGAAGACGCTGTCGGACGGGTATTTTCAGAAATGACAATCCGCTATGAAGGGGGAAACCTGCACCAAACCAGCTAACGGCCATGAAGATGCATCTTTAACCCCCTATTATGAAATCCCCCCTGGCCCCCCTTTGCCAAAGGGGGATTGAGGGGGGTTTTTATGGTAAGGTCTTGTGAGAATCCCTTGAGAATATTGCCAAGTATTCTGAATGGATTAATTAATTGAAATATATACTAAAAGACCGTTGAAGCATGAATGGCTGAAGATGGTATTTTACAATATGCTCAAATTTCCTTCCCAAGGCATCCCGCAGCGATCGCAAAACAGATTCAGTGCTTTTAATAAGGTATTGTAATTAAATATATATTTTGGCTTTTCTCAATTCTTGTTCGAGATGGCACAAATTCTGCTATGTGGTTCTTTCGACAGGGCTCTAATCACAGGAGTCACCTAAGGAAACACCAAAATGTAATGGATCCAAGGAGATTGAAAGTCGTAGCCTTCGGGTTCGGCAGTGGATACTTGGTGATTGTAGAGGGCATTTCGGAAGAAAGAATGAGACAAAGAGAACCTCCATTCGCGTTATCCATGAAAGGAGGATAAGCTAATGAACTGCAAAAAATTATTGAACCTTTTTTTATTAGTGATGTTTATCGGACTTGTCGGCGCTTCTGGTGCAATGGCCGGGCAGGGAACACCCCTTCCCGGGAACAAGATCGCTCAATTCGTTGACCCGTTGCCGTTGCTCAAGGACCCGTTGCTCAACCCGGACGGCCCCATAGAAACCGTAATCGCAGGCTCCAGCGAGATCACGCTGAACATGCTGGAGTTTCAGGCCAATATGATGCCTTCAACCTTCAAACCTGCGAATGGCCAGACCTATACGGGCACCTGGGTCTTCGGCTACCGGGTCGGCCCCACAGCCGCGCCGGCGGATGCCGTCGACACCTACTTCGGCCCGTTCATCGTGGCGACGAGGAACCAACCCACCCAGGTGCGGTACGTCAACAATCTCACCGCCAACAATATCGCCTGGAGAGACTGGACAGACATGAGCATCCATTCGGCGTTTCACCAGGCCTTTGGCCAGTCCATGCCGATGCCTTTCGACGCGGTGCATTACATGGGTCCTGTTCTCGCCGTTCCTCACCTGCACGGTGCTGAAGACCCGGCGGTCATCGACGGCGGCCCTGAGGCCTGGTTCGCGAGCGACAAGCCGGGGCCGGAGCCCATCTCCGTCGTTCAGGGTCCCGCCTACTATGCGGGGACCGACGTGGCAGGAGGAGGGGCGCATCCGGCGGCTCTTAACGAGGCGATTTACCGCTACCCCAACACCCAGGAGGCAGGGCCTCTCTGGTTCCACGACCACCTGCTCGGCGGCACCCGTCTCAATGCAACCTTTGCGGGCCTGGCCGGGGCCTATGCCATTGTAGACCCAGGCTTCACCCTTCCCGCGGGACTGGACCCCGTAGGGCTCGGGGGGAGGCTCTCTGTTCCCCTGGTCCTACAGGACCGCATGTTCGATACCAACGGACAGCTCTACTTCCCCAATATCGGCATCAACCCAGAGCATCCATACTGGGTGCCCGAGTTCGTTGGCGACACGATCGTGGTCAACGGCAAGGTATGGCCATATATGAAGGTCGACCGGCAGCGCTACCGCTTCTACGTTGTCAACGGCTCCAACTCCCGCCCCTACGACATGTTCCTGCTGGACCAGACCACCGGAGTGAAAGGCCCGCGCATGTGGGTGATCGCCACGGACGGCGGCTACCTGGATAGCCCCGTCCTGGTCGATCCGAACGCTACGGGGGCACAAAAGAAGGCAGGTGTGCAGAAGAGCCTGTTCATCATGCCGGGCGAACGCTATGAGATTATCGTCGACTTCAACGATCCGGCATGGATCGCTGCCATCACGGCGGCTTACGGCGCGACGGTTCCGAATCCCCTCAACATCATCCTGCGGAATGTTGCTGCCACAGTCGACGACAACCCGAAGGCAAGCACCGAGGGCCGTATCATGCAGTTCCGCCTCTCGGCCAATGCGCCCGCCGACTCCAGCTACGACCCCGCGAGCGGCGTAGCGATCCGCTCTGGAGCACAGAAGATCGTGCGGCTGGCCAACCCGGTCGCAGGCACGTTGGCAGCAGGCGTGACCGCCAACAAGACCCGCGAGCTGACGTTGGTTGAGATTGCAGGAGAGGGCGGACCTCTGGAGGTTCTGGTCAACAACAGCAGGTGGAGCGGCCTGCGCGAGACCACCGACGAGCCGATTCCAGGTTCGACCCTGGTGCTCGGCAACTACATTACCGAGATGATGAACGAGGGTGAGACCGAGCTCTGGGAGATCGTGAATACCACCATGGATAAACACCCGATCCATCTCCATGGATTGCAGTTCCAGCTCGTGAACCGCCAGCCCTATGACCCGAAGGCGTTCATGGCTGCCTACAACCAGGCATTCCCAGGCGAGATGCTCATCCCTGGATACGGCCCGCCGCTTGCCTATGCTCCGTCCGCGGCAACCGGCAACAAGTACGGCGGCAACCCTGACATCACGCCGTACCTGTTGGGCGTAGCTGCTCCACCGCTTCAGGCGGAAGCCGGCTGGAAGGACACGGTCATCACACACCCCGGCGAGGTGACGCGCTTCGCGGTGCGCATTGCGCCGCAGGATAAGGCCATCGGCGCTGCCGATCTGTTCTGGACGTACCAGCCCAACGCCTTGAACGGCGCCTATGTCTGGCATTGCCACATCACCGACCACGAGGACAACGAGATGATGCGGCCTTCCCAGTTCCTGCCGAACCCGAGCGCTGTAAGGTCGTACGTCCAGGGAACGGACTACTGAAAGTGAATCCCCTCTCAGTCGCCCCTCCCCCATGAAGGGGGAGGGGACACATACTGAAAATGATTCCCTTGATGGGGAACACTGAACTGATCAGAGGTAGGGCGTCTAAAAAGGGACTGAATCGGCCAGATTCTTTGCCCGGTTTTTGGCTCTCAAGATCTACTGGCAAAATGTCCTCCACACCTGATTTAGGAGGATTTCGCTGGGTGCAGAAACCGGGCAATCACCGAAAGGCGATTTGGACGCCCCAGATCAGAGGTGGGTGAAGCAGGGGCGATTTGAGAGAGTTGTCCAGGAGTGTAGGACATGAAAAAGAGTGTGTGGGTTCCGATCATTGTTGTTTTAGCGTCCCTCTGCGCATACTCGGGTACGATTGGCAAAACTGCTGTTGCGGAACAGAAAAGTATTATCCCGGGAGCACCGGCATCTCTCAAACTTGTGATTGTTACGAATGGGTTTAGATTGACCTGGACGCTTTCTCCCCAGGACCCGGGTATAGTCACAGGGTATGAGATCGTCCGCTCCGACCGCGCCAGCGGACCCTTTGTCGAAGTTGCCAAGGTGCTGAATGGCACCTCCCAGTATATTGACATCACAGCCTCACCGGAAATTATCTATTATTACAAAGTCAGGGCGGTGGCCGGGACGGTGTACTCGCCTTATTCCAATACGGTGACCGGAGAAAGATAAAGACTAAAAAAGGAGGGTGGGTAATGAAGTATCTTTTGACAGCGCTTTTCGGCATTTTTTTTCTGTTCAACGTCTGCTCCGCCCAGGAAAAGCAGGAGCTGAAAGATCAGAAAGAGAAGGAGAGCTACACCCTTGGCTACCAGTTCGGTCAGAACCTGAAGCAGCAGGGGCTGGATCTCGATCTTCAGGTCTACACCGCCGGGATTCAGGATGGCTTGGGTGCAAAGGAGCCCCGGATGAAGCCTGAGGAGATGCAGGCAACCATGGCGGAGTTCCGGCAGAGAATGGCATCGGCACATGAGAAGGTGATCAAGGAGCAGGCGGCCAAAAATCTGGCCGAGGCGAACGCTTTTCTCGAAGAGAACAAAAAGAAGGAGGGGGTCAAGACCCTTCCCAGCGGCCTGCAGTATAAAATTCTGAAAGAAGGTTCCGGCAAGACCCCCAAAGCCACCGATACCGTCACGGTCCACTATCGGGGCACCCTGGCGGATGGCACCGAGTTCGACAGCTCCTACAGCAGAGGCACGCCGGCGACATTCAAGCTAAATCAAGTGATTCCAGGCTGGACGGAGGCGCTGCAGTTGATGACGGTGGGATCCAAGTGGCAGCTCTTCATCCCGCCTAACCTGGCGTACGGCGAGCGCGGCCAGGGGCGGATCCCGCCCAACAGTCTCCTGATTTTCGAGGTGGAGCTCCTGTCCATCGGCGAGGGCTCCGGTCCGGCAGCCGCCCCTCCCAAGAAGCCCGCCACGGGCGGTAAGACCAAGTAAAAGATTACCATCATAATAAGGAGAGAGATCTCAGGTTTCCGGTAATCAGCAGAATAAGGTTGGGTGGATGCCTCGGAGCTACTATGGCGCGGGCTGTTGCGTCAGCCCGCGTGCCTGGTCGCAAGCCTTGAGCCCAATGACTCCATCAAACTTATACTCCTTTCGGTTTAGAAGTTACATTTTCAGATCGCTCCATGCTGTTTGTAGGAGCGGCTTCCAGCCGCGACCGGCTCACATCGCGGCTGGAAGCCGCTCCTACAAAAACGAAGCTTTTCATCCTCAACAAGTATATCTCGTTCCAGCTGCAATCCGGTTATATGGCCTTGAGGCCATATTTTTTAATCCGGTACCGTAACTTGTGTGCCTGCATGTTGAGCATCCGTGCAGCTTCCAAAACATTCCCTCCGGTGCGGCGCAGCGCTTCCTGGATCAAATGCTTGATGGTTTCCTCGTAATCCAGGGTGACAGGGCATGAGGGCAGTTCCGGTGGAGCGGCCCCTTCCTGCGCTGCCTGCAGGAAAGTCAGATGGCGGGGCAACAGGGTCGTCCCGTTTTCCAGCAGGATGATCCGCTCGAGCAGATTTCTCAGCTCCCGTACATTGCCCGGCCACGCATATTCTTCCAGTGCCTTACGGGTATCAGGAAGGATTTTGGTGAATTTTTTGCCGTATTTTTTGTTGAAGAGGTCCATGAAGTATTCGGTGAGGGGGATGATATCCTCTACCCGCTCTCGGAGCGGGGGAATGTGGATGTTCACGACATTCAGCCGGAAATAGAGGTCCCTTCGAAATTGACCCTCCTCCACGGCCTTTTCCAGGTCGGTGTTCGTGGCGGCAATGATCCTGGCGGAAACGGTGTGGAGCTTATTTCCTCCCACCCGGTGGAATACCCGGTCTTCGAGGACTCCCAGCAGCTTCGACTGAGTCGAAAGCGCCAGGGACCCGATTTCATCCAGGAAAAGGGTCCCTCCCGCCGCCTCCTCGAAGCGGCCGACACGGCCGTCTCCTTTGGCACCCGTGAACGCGCCGCGATCATAGCCGAAAAGCTCGCTTTCAAAAAGGTCGTGGGTGATGGCGGTGCAATTGACAGGGACGAAAGGGCCGGGGAGCTCCGAAAAGCTGAAATGAATGGCGCGGGCCAGCACCCCCTTTCCCGTCCCGGTCTCGCCGGTGATGAGAACCGGAGTGTCGACATTGCGGCCCAACTTTCGTGCTGTCTCCACCATGGCTTCCATCTGTGGACTATTGCCGATCAGGTCGAGGCGATACTGTTCGATTTTGGGCTTCTGAATGCGGCGAATGGTGTCTTTCAGACCTCTTGTTTCCAGAGCGTTGCGCAGCGTCACCTTCAAGGCCTGAGCGTCGATGGGCTTTACCAGGTAGTCGTACGCTCCGAGCTTCAAAGCCTTCACGATAGTCTGGGCTTCTTCAACCGCCGTGACCATGATGATGAAGACGTTCGGATCGATGTTCTTGATGCGTTCGATCAGGTTGATGCCGTTTGCATCCGGAAGCCCGACGTCGAGGAGGACCACCTCAGGTTTATGGGCGTAAAGAAGGCTGAAGGCGTCCGCTCCCGTCTCTGCGATAGCCACTTCATATTCCCCTTCGAGAGTCATGCGAAGGGCGGTGAGAATACTCTTGTCGTCATCAACCACGAGCACGGTGGTTTCCGGCATTTCAGCCTCCTGCGGCGATTGGAGCCTGGCTGTGAAACATGGTCCCGCGATGGGCGGGCTATTGTAATCGGCTGAAGGTTCATTTCATTGAAAAACGGATCGATCTCTCTATCGGAAGTCGGGCTATTATAAACAAACTATATTTTGACAGTCCATGGCGAATGGGAACCGGAACGCCCTCTTCCCATAATTTTCTTCAGAGAATATCATTGTTATGGTTCTGCGACGGCATTGTGTGGTTCCCCTGGAGAGGCAGATATACTGTAGGGCGTCCAAATTGAATCTCGATTGTTTCCGGTTTTTTGACCCTCCAGAGCCCGGAGGGCTCACAGCTATTAGCCGGGGGTTGAGGCCTTAAGGCCGATACCCCCGGTTAAGAATGAAAAAGAAGGAAACGACCCTGGAGGGGTCGCAGAATGCCCTTGCTGGCACCCCTTCAGGGTGCATGATCATGCTACCAGCCTACCGGTGGTATCGCCTTTGCCGGCTCAACCACCGGCTAATGGCTGTGATCCCTCCGGGATCAGGAGGGCCAGGAACCGGGCAGGAAATTCGGGCGATTTTGCCCCTTTTTGGACGCCCCAGATATACTGCGAACGGTTCAAAACTTGACTTTTGTAGGAGCGGCTTCCAGCCGCGATTCTATTGAGAGCTGGCTATTTCCGTCGCGGCTGGAAGCCGCTCCTACAAAACTCAATGACTCAAGCTCTCACCCGTTTGGAGTATAATTATGTCGGAAGCTCTGGAGCTCATTTCTTGTAGAAGCGGGAAGAAAAAAGTTGCCGTTGCCAAGGCGTTGATATTGGTCATTTTCATCCTGGCGTCCATAGGGATCGTTCGTTTTACGCCAGTCCAGGAATACCTGACGGCCGAACTCCTCCGGCAATTCCTGGATGGTGCGGGCATCTGGGCCCCTGCCGTTTTCATTGTCATTTACGCTGTCGGGGTGAGTCTTTTCGTTCCCTCCATCCTCCTCACGGGGTTGGGTGCTGCCTTGTTCGGCCCGTACCAAGGGTTCCTATACGTGTGGATCGGCGCCATGATGGGTTCGAGCCTCGCTTTTTATATCGCTCGGACCCTGGGGAGGGACTTTGCGGCGTCCCTGGTGGGCGAAAGACTCAAAAAATACGATGACGCCATCGCGCGCAACGGCTTCGCCACCGTGCTCTATCTGCGGTTGGTTTACTTCCCCTTCACACCCATGAATTTTGGAATGGGACTCACGAAGGTACGCTTTGCGGAGTATTTCTTCGGAACGGGGCTCGGTATTCTTGTGGGGACGTTCATCTTCACGTTTTTCATCGGAACGTTCGCGGAGATCTGGGAGACGGGGGACTGGCAGCAGCTCAAATCCTTCAAGCTTTTTCTGGGGCTGGGGCTCTTCGTCCTTTCTTTGTTCATTCCTAAGGCGTTGAAGAAGATGAAAGGGGAGGATTGAAAGGTTTGTTTTTGCGGGAGCGGCTTCCAGCCGCGAGGCTTATTCGCGGCTGGAAGCCGCTCCTGCAAATGCAAAATATTCAATGATGTTCCTGGTGCCGGGACGTGTTTGAACGAGCCTGCCTCCACAGGGCGAGCAAAAAGCCCGCCCTGCGCGGCAGACCGGCTCTCGCCGGGGAGACTCAGGATACCTTGGGACCCGCGGCTTTGATGTTGTCGGCCAAACCTTCAGAGTATTTCTTGAAGTTGTCTATGAACATGCCGGCGAGCTTCTTCGCCTGTGCATCATAGGCTGCCGGATCGGGCCACGTGCTGCGGGGATCCAGCACTTCAGGGGGAACGTCCGGGCAGGCGGTGGGTACGGCGATGCCGAAACTGGGGTCGTCGCGCATGGGGACGTTGGCCAGCGTCCCATTGAGGACGGCACGCACCAGGGCGCGGGTGTGGCCGATGCTGATCCTTTTCCCCACACCATAGGGGCCGCCGCTCCAACCCGTGTTGATCATCCAGACATTGACATTGTGTTTGGCGATTTTATCCCCCAGCATCTGTGCATAGACACGCGGGAAAAGCGGCATGAAAGGCGCTCCGAAGCAGGTGCTGAAAGTTGCCTTGGGCTCCGTGATCCCTTTTTCCGTCCCGGCCACTTTCGCCGTATAACCCGACAGAAAATAATAAACTGCCTGTTCGGGAGTCAGCTTGGCGATGGGCGGCATGACCCCGAAGGCATCTGCCGTGAGCATGATGATGTTGTTGGGATGCCCTCCCATCTTTTGGCGGGTTGCAGAGCCGATGTGGCTGATGGGGTAGGATGCCCGGGTGTTTTCCGTCATCGTCTCGTCGTCCAGGTCGATGCGCCCCGTCAGACTGTCGTAGCCGACATTTTCGAGAATGGTTCCGAAGCGGCGTGTCGTCTGATAGATTTCAGGTTCTGCTTCGGGTGAGAGTCGGATCACCTTTGCATAACACCCGCCTTCAAGGTTGAAAACGCCATGGTCACTCCAGCCGTGCTCGTCGTCCCCGATGAGCACGCGGGAGATATCCGTGGAAAGGGTCGTTTTCCCAGTGCCAGAAAGGCCGAAGAAAATGGCCACGCTTCCGTCGGAGCCCATGTTGGCGGAACAATGCATGCTGAGAACATTCTGCTGGGGCAGAAGGTAGTTGAGGATGGTGAAAACGGACTTCTTGAGCTCGCCCGCATAGTGGGTTCCGCCAATCAGGGCAAGGCGCTCCTGGAAGTGAATCACGATGAAGATTTCCGAGCGTGTTCCGTCCACTTCGGGAATCGCGTGGAAATTGGGAGCATGGAAGACGGTGAACTGGGGAACATGCTTCTCCAGTTGTTCCGGGGTTGCCTGGATGAACATATTGCGTGCAAACAGATTGTGCCAAGCCGTCTCGGTGATGACGCGGATGGGGACCTGGTAGTCGGGATCCGCTCCCGCAAAACAGTCCTGGACAAAAAGATCCTTGCACTGCCAGTAGGCCAGGAGGCGCTGCCGCAGCGTGTTGAATTTTTCCGGTTCCATCACCTGGTTGACCTCTCCCCACCAGATCTTTCCCTCATTTGCCGGGTCGCGGACAATGAATTTATCATTGGGGGCTCGTCCGGTGTACTGGCCCGTGCGAACCACCAGGGGGCCCAGGTGAGAGAGGCGGCCTTCACGCCGACGGATGGCCTGCTCGTAAAGCATGGGGGTTGGAAGGTTCCAATAGATGTCGCCGGGATTCCGAATGCCGTGGTTTTCCAAGCCATAGGGACTGCGGGGAGTGGTAGGGCTGTTCATGGTGAACCTTCCTTTCTATTTGATCCAGATGCGATGTTTGGACTGATTGAACTCGAGATCCTCAGTCGTGAAAACTCTGAAGAGATGATTCAGCACGGCTGTCTTTGCTTTTCACCTTTATACATCTTGTAATTGATACTGTCTACAAGAGCTTGCCAGCTGGCTTCGATTATGTCGTGGGATACTCCGACAGTCCCCCAGTGATCCGTCGTGTCGCGGGATTCGATGAGCACTCGGACCTTGGCGGCTGTCCCGTCCCGCCCCGGGAGCACGCGGACTTTGTAGTCGGCCAGCTCCATGTCCTTGAGCTCGGGATAGAATTTCTCCAGGGCTTTGCGCAGGGCGTTGTCCAGAGCATTGACAGGTCCCTGTCCCAGGGCTGCCGTGTGCTCCATGTGTCCCCCCACCTTCACGAGGATGGTCGCTTCCGCCACGGGCTCACTGTCTTCGTCCAGCTTCTGGTCGATGACCCGGAAGCCCACCAGCTCGAAGTAGCGTTTGCTCTTGCCCATGGCCCGGTTGACGAGGATTTCGAAGCTGGCCTCCGCCGCTTCGAACTGGAATCCCTGGTTCTCCAGGTCCTTCAGCTCCTCCAGCACCTGCATGGCCACGGGATCGGACTTGTCCAGGCGCAGGCCGTAGTCCTCCGCCTTCCGCTTGATGGTGGCCCTTCCCGAAAGGTCCGAGACCAGGATGCGGCGCTTGTTCCCCACCAGCTCGGGCTTTATGTGCTCATAGGTCAGGGGATTCCGCTCCACGGCGCTGATGTGCACGCCTCCCTTGTGGGCGAAAGCGCTGCGCCCCACGTAGGGCTGATAGCGGTTGGGAGGGATGTTGGCCAGCTCCAGGATGAAACGGCTCACGGCGCGCAGCTTGGCCAGGTTATCCGGCGAAAGGCACGGAAGGTTCATCTTCAGGCAGATGTTGGGGATGATGGAGCAGAGGTTGGCGTTCCCGCAGCGTTCTCCCACGCCGTTGATGGTTCCTTGAACATGGCCCGCTCCCATTTCCACAGCCGTGAGGGAATTGGCCACGGCCAGCTCACCGTCGTTGTGGGCGTGGATGCCGAACTGGATGCCGGGGTGCCGCTCCTTCACCACCTGGATGATTTCCCGCAGCGTGCTGGGGAGGTTGCCGCCGTTGGTGTCACAAAGAATGAGGCAATCGGCCCCCGCCTCCCGAGCTTTTTCCAGGGTTCTGAGGGCATATTCCCGGTCCGCCTTGAATCCGTCGAAGAAATGCTCGGCATCGTAGAAAAGCGTTTTGACGTGCGGCCGCAGATAGGCCAGGCTGTCATGAATGAGCTGCAGATTGTGCTCCATGGTGGTGTGAAGAGCTTCCTTCACATGCACCGTCCAGCTCTTTCCAAACACCGTAACGACAGGAGTTTTCGCGGCCAGCAGTGCCGCCAGGTTCTCATCGGCCCGGGCCGTTTTGCTGGGATGGTGAGTGGCTCCGAAGGCGGCAATCTGGGTCTGCTTCAGCTGGTATTTCCTGATTTCTTCAAAAAAACCCACGTCCTTGGGATTGGACCCCGGCCAGCCTCCCTCCACGTAGTGGATGCCCAGATCGTCCAGTTTCAGGGCGATCCGGATCTTGTCCTCCAGGGAGAGGGAAAAGTCTTCCGCCTGGGTGCCGTCTCGGAGCGTCGTGTCGTAGATTTTTACTTCTTGCATGAAGAAAGCCTTTGAGTAACCATTTTTGATGGGGGTCATGCCTGCCGATGGCTCAAGCGCCCTCTGCCCGGGGAGGGCAATGCTGTTTCTCTTAACTAACTTTCGTCATTCCGGCGAAAGCCGGAATCCAGGAACATAAAGACTTTCTGGACCCCGGTTTCCACCGGGGTGACGTTAAGTCAGCACTATTGCCCGGGGAGGGAGAGGGCGCCGAAAATCCGATTGGTTTGCCGGGAGATCCGCGGAAAAGAAGAAGCGATAGAGCCCGATGTGTAGAGAAAACCGTCGGCGAAAGCGAAACCCACGCAGATCAAGGCGTCTGGGCTGCCCTACTTCTCTTCCTGTATTTCGACCCGCTCGTTGGGGGCCTTGTCCAACTGGAAGGCGTCATGCAGCACCCTCACGGCCAGCTCGGTGTATTTTTCGTCGATGATGCAGGAGATTTTGATTTCAGAGGTGCTGATCATCTTCAGATTGATGTTCTCCCGCGCCAGGGTTTCGAACATCTTGCTGGCTACACCGCTGTGGCTCCGCATTCCAAGGCCGATGACGGAGATCTTGGCGATGTGGGGATTGCTGTGCACCTGGCCTGCGTCCATTTCCCTGGCAACCTGCTCGGCAATCTTGATGGTCTTGTCGTAGTCGGTCTTCGGGACGGTGAAGGAGATGTTGGCGCGTCCCGGTATGGAGCCGCTTCCCTGGACGATGAGGTCCAGATTCACCCTGGCGTCGGATATGGCCTTGAACACTCTGGCCGCCATGCCGGGCGCGTCGGGAACGTTGGTGATGGTAATGCGCGCCTCATTCTTACTGTAGGTGATTCCGGAAACCACCACCTTTTCCATTTCTGCATCCTCCTTGGTGACGAGCGTGCCCGGTGCGTCGGTGAAAGAAGAGAGTACCATGATGGGAACATGGTACTTCATGCCAAATTCCACAGAGCGCAGATGGAGCACCTTGGCTCCCATACTGGCCATTTCCAGCATTTCGATATAGCTGATTTTTTCAAGCTTCCGCGCTTTGGAATACACGTTGGGGTCCGTCGTAAAAACCCCTTCCACGTCCGTGTAGATTTCACAGATATCGGCCCCCAGCGCCGCTGCCAGGGCCACAGCCGTCGTGTCGGAGCCTCCGCGGCCGAGGGTCGTGATGTTGCCCTCGTCGTCGTAGCCCTGGAAGCCCGCCACGACCACGATCTTTCCCTCGTGGATCTTTTCCATGATGGGGAGTGTTTCAATCCAGTTGATGCGGGCGCTGCTATAGCTTCGATTGGTGATGATTCCCGCCTGGTAGCCCGTCATGGAAATGGCGTCCAGCCCCACGTCCTTCAAGGCCATGGCGAGAAGGGCGATGGTCATCTGCTCCCCCGTGGCCAGCAGCACATCCATCTCCCTGGCGTCCGGTTTCGGGCTGATTTCGCGTCCCAGGGCAATCAGGCGATCCGTGTCTCCTGACCTCGCTGAAAGGACCACCACCAGGTCATCGCCGGCTCTCTTGCGTTGCGCCACCCGTTGGGCCACCGCCTTGATGCGTTCGGGATTCGCAACGGATGTTCCGCCATATTTCTGTACAACAAGCGCCATGGTTCTGTAGACCTCCCTTGCTCCGACCTCGCGTTTTCCGGCAGATCCCTGCACCATCGGTCCTCGGCTGGAGCGGAAGTGGTGTGAACAGGTGGAAGCTCCGTAACACCCTGCCGGCGGCAATGGGAAGCGAGTCGAAAGATCCTGCCGAAGCAGGCCTTTTCGCACCCTCGACTTGCACCCTTTCCGACGGAAGATGCGAGAATTTCGGAGCTTTCCATGAATACTATCCAAGAATTAGGTAAACAAGCTAAATAACATAAATGCAGGTCGATTGATACAGAATTTTTCATCATGGAGAAGAGGCGGCAGGCCGGTTACGGGGTGCTGAGAATGTGCAGGAGAGGGCGGAAAAGCCCGGACGTGCTGTCAGCACTCCCTGGCGTACAGCACATCCATTTCGATGACGATCCCGCCCTTCCCCCTGTTGAGGTGGAGGGGGGCCACCAGGCGGTAGCCGAAGCCCTGCAGGAGCGCGTGCATGGTGTCGAAAAGGGGCTGCCCCTGGTACAGCCTGACGAGGGCCATCTCGCAGAGAACGAAATCGACCCGGCTCAGGAATGCTCCAGATCCCTGGAGAACTTCCCGCTCCATGCCCTGGACGTCCATCTTGAGCAGGAGCGGTCCCGTAACGCTCAATCTCTCGCTCAGCTCCTCCAGCCGAAAAACATCCACCGTCAGACACGATGTTTTCCTTTCTCGATAGCGGGGGTGATCGTTGGCTGCATCGATGGGCAGGGAGGAGCTCAGCCTGGAGTAGTGATTCCGGTAGAAGGGAATATGCCCGGTACTCTCCCCCAGGGCGCAGTTGAAGCATTGGACGTTTTTCATCCGCCTGCTGTTTTCCACCAGCTCCGGATAGAGGTCCGGAAGGGGCTCGAAGGAGTGAATCCGTGAGGCGGGAAAATGAAAATGGGCCGCCAGGGCAAACTGGCCGATGTTTGCTCCCACGTCCAGGATGGTGCCCAAAGCGGGTTGGTGGCATCGCAGAGCCTGGACCAGCCGGAAGCAGCGGGCCGAAAAAGCCCTCGACCGGAAAAATTCTCTCAGGATTGTAGGAGATTGCAGGATCGCCAGGGCGTTGAGGGTCTTTTCGATGGATGAATCCAAGGGGGGACTGCTCCTTCTTCTTTGATTGTTCTTGAAGTTACGGGTTTCAGCCTCTATGGTTGATGCGGCAAGAATGCGGCTGGAGGTTTGAAAATTTCGTTATTCACAAAGGAGACGTTTCGATGGACGGTGCGGCAGAAAGCAAAGCTTCGAGAAAACAAATCGCCATTCGGTTGTTGTACACCTTTCTTTATCTCATCATCTTCGAGCTGCTGAAGGTGGTGGTGCAGGTGACGGTGCTCTTCCAGTTCATCTATCTGCTGGTGACCCGGGAGTACAGCGAGCCCCTCAAGAATTTCTCCAACAAGGTGGCGACGTACGCATACAAGCTCATCCGCTATATGACCCTCAATGACAATGAGCGTCCCTTTCCCCTCCGCGATTTTCCCAAGGAAATGGAATCAGCGAGCAACGAGGTACGCTTTGAATAGTCCCGGGGGGCGAGTATAATTCCCCCCAGATTTTGGACAGCAGGTTAAGCTTATGACCGAGGTTCAAAATGGACATTTTTTGTCTGGGGTGAATACCGATGCAACGGAAAAAGCATGACGCAGCATTGAAAGGCAGAGTGGCCTTGGAGATGGTGAAGGGCCAGAGGACGGTCAACGAGATTGCGGCCGACTACGGGGTGCATCCGAATCTGATCACGAAGTGGAAAAGGCAACTCCTAGACGGTGTGCCCGGAATCTTTTCCTCAAGAGCCGCTCTGGATGTACAGGGTAAAGAAACGGAAAGACTCATTGCCTCTCTGTACCAGAAGATCGGGCAGCTGGAGGTGGAAAGAGAGTGGTTGAAAAAAAAATCTTTACAGTTCGGTGGCAAATAGAAGGGATCTTATTGAGCCGGCGCACCCGAAGCTGAGTATCGCAAGGCAGTGTGAGCTTTTGGGTATCTCCCGATCCGGCTACTACTATGAGCCGGCAACGGAGAGCCCGTTCAATCTTATGCTGATGCGCCTCATCGACGAGGAGTACACCCGGTTCCCGTTCTATGGATCTCCCCGCATGACAGCCTGGCTGCGCCGGGAAGGTTATGCGATCAATCACAAGCGCATCGAGCGCCTGATGAGGGAGATGGGTATCGAGGGACTGCATCCGAAGAGGAATCTGAGCAAGAGCAACGATGAGCACAGGAAGTACCCCTATCTGCTTTCCGGTCTCAAGGTGGAGCGGCCCGATCAGGTCTGGAGCTCGGATATCACCTATATTCGGTTGGCAAAAGGCTTTGTCTACCTGGTGGCGGTAATGGACTGGTACTCACGGTTCGTCTTTTCCTGGGAGATATCGAATACGCTCGATACCCACTTTTGCATGGAGGCTCTGGAGAGAGCCCTCGCAAAGGGAAGGCCGGAGATCTTCAACACGGATCAGGGGGCTCAGTTCACAAGCTCCTCCTTTATCTCCAGGCTCTCCGGGGAGAAGATCCGGATCAGCATGGACGGCAGAGGCAGGGCTTTTGACAACATCTTCATCGAAAGGCTGTGGAGATCGGTCAAATACGAAGAGGTATACCTCAAGGATTATGAGACGGTTATGGATGCAGTCACAGGGATCGGCAGCTACCTTGATCTTTACAACCGAGAAAGACTGCACCAGTCCCTTGGCTATCACACACCCGCTGAGGTCTACTTCAGTGTCAACCTGAACTGATAGTGGGGGGGCTCTGCCCCCCTGATCCCCCCGGAGTTTAACGCTTTGAGGGGAATCAAAAGGGGCAGGGGAAAAGAAAGGCATGACCCTATGGTCCTGCCCCTCCGTCATCCCACCCACCTCGGCGCTCGGGTTGCTCTCCAGCAGAGCCCTATCCTCCGGGTGGGCAGCTCAATCATAACTCAGTCTGGAAGGGCTGTTTAGAGGAGGTGAAAAAAAGCTTAGATCGGCCCATTTTTTGTCTAGACTTTGGGGGGAAGCATAACCCGACAGACTTCTAAACCTGCTTGCTGCCGCTTACGGCGAATCGTGGAGCAATGACAAGCTCTCCGAGCTGCTCAACCAGGCCGATCACGCAGGAAAGACCCTGGAAACCTGGCTCCGAGATAAGTTCTTCACCCAGCACTGCACCATATTTCATCACCGCCCCTTCATCTGGCATATCTGGGACGGCTTACGGGACGGCTTTGCAGCATTGGTGAACTACCACAAGCTTGACCGCAAGAACCTTGAAACCCTCATCTACACTTACCTTGGGGATTGGATCAGTCGCCAAAAGCAGGATATCAGCGATGGAGTAGATGGTGCAGAAGAGAAGGTGTCTGCTGCCGAGCACCTGAAGAAGCGGTTGGAAATGATTCTTGAAGGTGAAGCACCCTACGATATCTTCGTTCGCTGGAAGCCCATCGAGAAGCAACCCATCGGCTGGGACCCCGATCTCAACGACGGTGCCCGTATCAACATTCGTCCGTTCCTTTCTGTGCCCGATGTTGGCAAGAGAGGGGCTGGTGTGCTCCGGGATAAACCCAATATCAACTGGAACAAGGATAGAGGTAAAGACGTGCCATCTGCTCCATGGTATCATCTCTTTAATGGAGATCGTATCAACGACCACCATCTAACTATCGAAGAGAAACTCGCAGCCCGAAAGCGCAAGGGAGTTTTATGATGCTGAGAAGACTCTACGCAAACAATTATCGTTGTCTCGTTAACTTCGAAATGAAATTCAATAAGTTGACTCTTCTAGTGGGACCAAATGGCGGCGGCAAGTCCACTTTGTTTGATTTGTTGTTCGGGATTCGTCACCTGATCGTGGACAACGCCAAGGTCAACGAAGTATTTACTCCGGAAGACCTTACGGCTTGGATCAACCAGACCGACCAGGCCTTTGAACTCGATGTGCAGGGGGCAGATGGCTTGTTTTCCTACAAATTGGTCATCTCGCACAATCCCAACATAAAAAAACAGAAGATCGCTCTCGAACATCTACTCTTCGATGGCAAACCGTTGTTCGAGTTCAAGCAAGGCGAGGTGCAGCTTTACCATGACGATCATAAGCCAGGGCCAAAATATAACTTCGACTGGAGCGTTTCGGCTCTTGCCACCATTGTTGAGAGGCCGGACAATAAGAAATTGACATGGTTCAAAGAATGGGTGGAGATGCTGTTTATCGTCAGTCTCCAGCCAAAGAAAATGACCTCGGAAACTAAAGAAGAATCTGCCTGGCTCAATCGCGATGGCACTAACTTCGCTTCATGGTACAGGTACATTTCTCAGGAACGCCAGGACAAGATCTTCCAGCTGACGCAGCAATTGCGAGATGTCATCCCTGGATTCCATGCTTTCAAGCTGGAGCAGGCTGGGAAGCATAGGATTCTGAAGGTAGGGTTCAGCACTGCGGATGAGAGTTCCACCCCAATCTACTTCGACTTTGAACAACTCTCCGACGGCCAGCGTGTCATAATTGTCCTTTACTCGCTCCTGCTCAGCTTGCAGGATCTGGGACATACGGTCTTCATTGACGAGCCGGAGAACTACGTCTCGTTGCCTGAAATCCAACCTTGGCTCATGGAGCTTAACGATACGTGCGGAGATGGCTTCCCCCAGGCCGTGGTCATCAGTCACCACCCCGAATTGATCGATTACCTTGGCCCGGAATATGGCAAGTGGATCGAGCGGGATGCTCTTGGCCCAACGCGTGTGAAGGAACTGCGAAATCAGATGGAAGAGGGTATGAAACTTTCTATGCAGATCGCCAGGGGGTGGACGAAATGACAACACGCCGCGTGAAAATCGTTCTACTCTGCGAGGATTCTCAACATGAAGCCTTCGCCAGACGGTTTCTTAAAGGAATGGGTTGGAATACGAGGGAGCTACGGGTCGAGAAAAGCCCTTCAGCGAGTGGTTCTGCGGAACAGTGGGTGAGAGAGACCTTTCCGAGTGAACTTGAGACATATCGTAGACGAAAAACACGAGCGGCTTCTGCTCTGATCGCGATGATAGACGCGGATTCCACGGATGTACAGTCTAGGATCAAAGGATTCGAGGATGCTTGTAGTTCGCGACAGATACCATTTCGGGCCGCTGACGAAGCCGTGGCGATCGTAGTTCCAAAACGCAATATCGAAACATGGCTCCATTACCTGAATGGTGAAGCGGTAAATGAGGAAAATGACTATCCCAAATTGGTTAAAGAGCGAGGATGTAAGCTTGCGGTGGATCAACTGGTGAGAATGTGCAAATCAGCGGGGCTTCCATCGGATGCTCCCTCAGCGCTAGCAGCCGCCTGTGATGAATATGGTAGGGTAAAATCCTCAGCCCAGGATGACACTCGCTAGAATGAAACCCCCAAGAATCTGGCCAATCAGGCCATGGCTCTTCTCAAGGTGACAGAGGCAACAAATGAGAGTGATCGAACACCTCTTCCAGGCAGTGCGATCAGCCACTGTCTTCAACCCTGAGGTTCAGGTGGCACCGAGTTGTATCCTGTGGCCGGATCACGACAGGCAATGGGAAGCAGTGATATCGCGACTGCAAAACGAATTGCCCGACCTGCTTGTGCTGGGAGAGTATTCACCAGATAAACACACCGGACCCGCTATATGGCTGCGGTGTGTCATCGCTGGGAAAAACAATGATCTTCAGTTGCCGGAAGGCTGCACGCCCATTATCTATCTCCCCGGCATCAGCCGCCAGGATCTGCGAGCGGTGGAGAATTGCCCGGACCATCTGAAGCCAATTGCCGAGCTGCAATATCGCGGTGTGATCTGGTCACAGGTAAATGCCAAGGACTGGACGATCCTTGCCTTTCTAAAATCCGATCAGGGAGGCTTGGGGTTGGACATTGCTCAGGACAACGACACTAAGAGAGCCATGCAGCTGGCCCTCTACAGGTTGCTCGATGAAGACGTGGAACTCCTCAAGGGCAAGCATTTGGATAAAGACTATTTCAACACACTGCTCACCGGTGGCGATCCGGTCAGAGATCTGCTCATTTGGCTCGACCAAGGGGATGCTTTCAAGGCTGGAAGAGGAGAAAACGAATGGGCTGGGTTCGTAGAAATCTGTAAATCGCAGTTTGCTTTCAGCCCTGAGAAGGATGGCGCTCTGGTCGGAGCAACAAGGCTCGCAAATCACCTCGGTCCCTGGCAACCGGTCTGGGAGCGCTATTGTGAGGCTCCAAGGCGTTACCCCAATATCCCCAACCAGATCCGTAAGTGTAAAATGCCTGAGCTTACTCTGTACTCGAATGCCACTTCTCATGGGGGATGGCCCCAATGGAACGAGATGCAGGAGAAAGGGCTCAGACAACAACTGCTTAGCCTTCAGAAGTACCCTCCGCACGAGGCTCGGGAGAAACTTCCAAAAATCGACAAAATGTACAAGGACCTCCGGCACCTCGTGTGGGCGGAGTTGGGTGAATCGCCGCTGGCTCTGGCCCTGGAACATTTGACTCTCTTGGCTGAAGTCACCTCCAACTCTCTTGCCGTAGGAGACATCAACGACGTTGTAGCCATATACCAGACATCCGGCTGGCGGGCTGATGATGCTGTCTTAAAAGCTCTGGGATGTGTGAGCAAGGATGAAGACCTGGAAGCCGTCCGTGGAGTCATTCGAACCATATATCTGCCCTGGATGGAAGAGGCTGCACGACATCTGCAAAAACTGGCGGATCAGTCCGGTTATGCGGGTGAACCCGTGGCCAGGTATAAGCCCTCGGGTGGTAATGCCGGTGAGTGCATGGTTTTTGTAGACGGCCTTCGTTTCGACGTTGCCAAACGGCTGGCCAATCTGCTGTCCACCAAAGGACTGAATGTCAGCGAAAAGATAGTATGGACAGCACTGCCAAGTGTTACCGCCACCGGCAAGCCGGCTGTGACACCGGTTCGGCATCTCATCGGCGGACAGGAGGCAAACTCCGATTTCGAGCCTTGCGTTAAAGAGACAGGGCAATCATTAAAGGGCGGGCACCATCTTCGAAAGCTACTGATCGATGCCGGATTCACCTTTATTGAGAAGCATGAAACGGGGGACGCTACAGGCAGAGGGTGGTGCGAGCTCGGAGACATCGACACCGAGGGCCATGATCATGGATGGAAGCTGGCAAAACATATTCTTCCCCTTATGGTGGAGATAGTGGAACGAGTGGGCCAGCTTCTCGATGCCGGGTGGAAGACCGTGCGGATTGTAACGGATCACGGATGGCTTCTGCTCCCGGGAGGACTCCCCAAAGTCGATCTGTCGGCTTCTCTTATTGAGAACAAATGGGGACGTTGTGCGGCGCTAAAAGCTGGAGCTGCCACTGAAGAGCGCTTGTATCCATGGTACTGGAACCCTGCCCAGAGTTTTGCGCTTGCAGACGGAATAAGCTGCTATCGAAATGGACTCGAATATGCCCATGGGGGGCTAAGTATCCAGGAATGTTTGACTCTCGAATTGCTGGTTACCCGTGCGACCGGTGGACAGTCAACTCGAACAGTGGAGATTACCGACATTGTTTGGAAGCAATTTCGCTGTACAGTCGCTGTTGACGGAGATTTCCTAGGTCTCATCATGGACATCCGCACTGAACCCGGCAATGCAGCATCCAGCGCGGTGGTGAGTGCCAAACCGCTCAAAGAGAATGGGACTGCTTCCGTTGTCGTTGAAAATGAAGAGCTTGAAGACTCTCAGGTCGTTGTTGTGTTGATCGATCAAAAGGGTGAGCTTGTGGCTCAATCTGCTACCATTGTGGGTGGAGGCGGCAAATGATTGAATTAGACCACATTGACAGGCTTGCGGCCTCCCACCTCGAAGGATATCTGGTTCGCAAGGATCTTGTTCGCACCTTCAGCCGCCAGTTTCCGGTTCCGACTTACGTGGTTGAGTTTTTGCTGGGGCGCTACTGCGCGAGCATCGATCCGGAGGAGATCGAGGAGGGGCTGGACGTCGTTCAAAGGCAGCTCAAGTCCCGAACGGTTAAGGCCGGTGAGGAGGAGCTTTTCAAGGCAAGAGCGAGAGAGAACGGTGAGGTCAAAATCATTGATCTCATTACGGCCAGACTCGATGCCAGGACGGACTCCTACCTGGCGACACTTCCAAGCTTGAGACTCCAGGATGTTCGGATCAGCCCGGAACTGGTCAACCAGCACGAGCGTATGCTCACGGGTGGATTCTATGCAGAAATCTCGCTGGCCTACGATGCCGGCATTGCTCAGGAAACGAAGGGCCGCCCCTTCGGAGTGGAAGGCCTACGTGAGATTCAGCTGTCCAAAAGAGATGTCCTCGATCAATTGGGAAAGGCTCGAAGGAACTTCTCGACCGAGGAGTGGAAGTGCCTTCTCTTGCGGAGTATCGGGATAGAGTCGGGGGGGCTCTCAGATAGATCAATGAACGCTCTGTTCTTACGGATGGTTCCTTTCGTTGAGCGCAACTATAACCTGGTCGAACTTGGCCCGAGAGGGACCGGCAAGAGCCACCTGTTCCAACAGGTTTCTCCGTATGCTCACCTCATATCCGGCGGCAAGGCGACCGTTGCCCGCATGTTTGTGAATAACTCGAACGGCCAGCGTGGATTGGTCTGCCAGTATGATGTGGTCTGCTTCGATGAGATCTCCGGGATTTCTTTTGACCAGAAAGACGGCGTCAACATCATGAAGGGCTACATGGAGTCCGGGGAATTCAGCCGTGGCAAGGAGAGCATCCGGGCAGATGGTAGTATTGTCCTGGTTGGAAACTTCGAAGTGGATGTGGAGCACCAGCAAAGAATCGGGCATCTCTTTGGCCCAATGCCGCCCGAGATGAGAGATGATACCGCTTTCATGGACCGCATCCATGCCTATCTGCCAGGCTGGGATGTTCCAAAGATCCAGAAGGAGCTACTTACCAGCCACTTCGGCCTGGTCAGTGATTTCCTCTCGGAATGTTGGAGTCAGCTCCGCAACCAGAGCCGCATAGCATCGCTTCAAAACAGGGTCCATTATGGCGGTGCACTCAGCGGGCGTGACACGAATGCCGTTAATAAGACCATAAGCGGGCTGCTCAAGCTACTCTATCCTGCTGGGAATGAGGAAGTACCCGAGGAAGAAATCGAGTGGGCGGTTCGAATTGCTCTTGAGGTCAGGCGGCGTGTAAAGGAACAACAGAAACGGATCGGTGCGGCTGAATTCCTCAATACTCACTTCAGCTACGTTATGGGAAGGGATGGCGTTGAGAAGTTTGTTTCGACCCCCGAGCTGCAGAGTGAAAACAGCATTGGGAGTGATCCACTGGAGCCCGGCCAAGTCTGGACTATAAGTCCCGGTGGTATGGATGATCATGCTGGTCTGTACCGCATCGAAGTCAACGAAGGCCCAGGCTCGGGTGTAAAGATCCTGAACAAGCCTGTTCCTCCGGCATTTAAGGAGAGTGTCAGCGTTGCCGAGCAGAATCTCTATGCCCGGTCCATGCAATTGATCGGAGACAAGAACCCCAGGCAGCACGAATTCTCGGTTCAGCTCAGGGCCTTTGATGCCTCGAAATCCGGCGCCAAGCTGGGAGTGGCATCCCTCGTCGCCTTCTGTACCTCAATCCTGAAGAAGAGCGTGCGTGGTGGGCTGATCATCGTTGGAGAGATCAATTTGGGCGGCTCGATAGAACAGATCCACAACGCGGTTTCCATCACCGAGATCGCCGTTGAAAAGGGGGCGACGGCCATCCTGATGCCGGTAGGGTGCCGCAAACAGCTGTTCGATCTTTCCGACGAAATGGCGACCAAGGTTGACATTCAGTTTTATTCCGATGCGCGTGATGCTCTCCTCAAAGCGGTCTCCGAATGAGATAGGAACGAAAGCCGGACGCTCCATGAATTTTCAATAAGCTTCAAGAAGCTGCCTACCTATTGGATCATGTGCAAGTCAGCTCCACCCTCCACGTCTCCAGCCGTGCTTCCAGCGCTTCGCCCAATGCCCGGAAGATCAGGGTCCGGGTGGTGTCGCCCGTCACCAGGATGCGGATCTCCAGGCGTTCTTCGGGAAGATCCTCCCCCAGCCTTTCCGGCCATTCGATGACCGCAACGCCTTTTCCAAAGAGGGCCTCCTTCCAGGGGAGGGTTTCGAGCTCCTCCGGGTCGGACAGCCGGTAGAGATCCAGGTGGTAGAGATGGAGGCGGCCTTCGTATTCATTGATGAAGGTGAAGGTGGGGCTGGTGATGAGAACTTCCGGGGGAATGCCCAGTCCCCGGGCGACGCCGCCCGTCAGAAGGGTCTTGCCGGCTCCCAGGTCGCCCTGCAGGGTCAGAATATCGCCGGGATGGAGCAGTGTTCCCAGCTTGAAGCCCAGGCGGTACGTGCAGTCTTCATGGGGGGAATGGAGGGTCAGCTCCCGCATGGGCTCATTCCGCCTGACCGTTCATGCCTTCGAGAGACCCGATGACGGAGGGCACATCCTCCAGCAGGTCGGAAGCGAGGAGTCCCCGACTGGCTAAGCCCTTCATGCGGAGATCGGCCGCCCTCCCGTGGATGTAGACTCCCAGGCACGCCGCGCGAAACGGATCGAATCCCTGGCCCAGAAAGCCCGCGATCATGCCCGTGAGGGCGTCGCCCATACCGCCGCTCGCCATGGAAGGGTTGCCCGAGCTGTTGATGGCGATCCGGCCGTCGGGGGAGGCCACCAGCGTCCGGTGCCCCTTCAAGACGAGGGTGACTCCATATTTGCTGCTGAATTCAGCGGCGATTCCCATGCGATCCGCCTGAACGGCCTGGGGAGAGCTCTGAATCAGGCGGGCCATTTCTCCCGGGTGCGGCGTGAGAATTAAGGGTAGATGGGCTTTTTTAAGGATTTCAGGGGATTCCGCGATGGCAGTGAGGGCGTCGGCGTCCAGAACCATGGGGCAGGAAGCTCGCTCCACCACCGTCCGCACGAGGGCCTGCGTTTCCTGGTGGAGGGAAATGCCCGGCCCCATGGCGAGGGCCTGTTTCCCGTCGACAAAATCCAGGATATCGTGCAGCGCCGCTTCCGCCGGGGATTGCTCCTCTGTTTCGAGGATAGGATAAGTCATGGCTTCAGTGAGCTTCACTTCCAGGATGGGGTTCAGGCTGGAGGGAATGAAGAGGGTCACCAGCCCCGCGCCCGCTCGGGCCGCAGCCTGGCAGATGAGGCATGCTGCCCCGGTTTTTCCCCGAGAGCCTGATAGCACCGCCACGTGACCGGCGTTGCCCTTGTGGGTGTCCGAAGGCCGCGGCTTCAGCCAGCCGGCAAGGAAGGCTTCATCCAGCCACCAGCGGACGACGGGGCTGCCGTCATCCGTCGACGCCGCAACGGTTGGCGGGATGCCGATGTCCACGACCTGGAGCTTCCCCGTGTATTCCGGACCCGGATCCATGAGGTGTCCGATTTTGGGAAAGGCGAAAGTGGCGGTTGCCGTGGCGCGGACAGCCGTTCCCAGCGGATTTCCCGAGCTCGCGTCCAGGCCCGATGGGATATCGACGGCGAGGATCGGGCAGGGGAGGGTGTTCATGCCGTCGATGATCTTGCGAAAGAGCCCCTCCACTTCGCTGTTCAGGCCGGTTCCCAGGATTGCATCGATGAGCACGTCGCTCTCTCGAATCCAGCGCCACTGAGCATCGAAGTCCAGGGCCTCGTTCCAGACGACCACCGGAACATTCAATTTTTCCAGGATCTTGAAATTGCCGAGAGCATCTCCCTGGAGGCGGTCGGGATCCCGGAGGCAGACCACCCGGACGTAGGCGCCCTCCCCATGGAAAATACGGGCAAGGACAAAGCCGTCCCCTGCGTTGTTGCCGCTCCCTGCGACCACCGTGATGCGCTGTGAGGACAGGCCCGGAATCACCTGGCGGAAAAAACATGCCGCGCCCCGGGCGGCGTTTTCCATGAGCACCGCGCCGGGAATCCCGACTTCTTCAATGGTCTGCCGGTCCATGCGCGCCATTTCGGCCGCGGTGACGACACGCAATCCCTGCTGTGAATCTTTCACCTTATTCTTATCCTTGTGTCCGGTCTATTTCGTCGTCAACTTTCCAGAACGACCATGGCCGCTCCATAGTCTCCGTCGTCGGTGAGGCTCAGGTGCCGGGCGCGAATCCCCTGTTCTCCGCAGAATAGCTCCGCCCGCCGGGAGAGAACGATTTCAGGCTTTCCCAACGCGTTGTTGATCACTTCGATGTCGAGCCAGAGGACGGGAGGACGCATCCCTCTCCCGAGGGCTTTCACGAACGCTTCCTTGGCTGCGAATCGCAGGGCGTAACACCGGGCCGGTGTTTTACGGGCCGAGCAGACCCGCTGTTCCCCTTCCGTAAAGACGCGCTTCAGAAAGTGATCGTTCCACCGGGAGAGCATCTGCTGGATCCTGTCCGTCCGGATGAGGTCGATGCCGATGCCGTAGACAGCCATCTATTCGTCTACCCGGTGACCAGTGCCAGCATTTCACGCACTGCCCGGTCCATCCCCACCAGGACCGCCCGTGCGATGACGGCGTGGCCGATGCTGAATTCCTCGATCTCGGAAATATTCCGGAGCCAGAAGATATTCTGATAGTCGACTCCGTGGCCGGCATGGACTCCCAGTCCCAGTTTCCGCGCCAGCTTGGCGGCCGTGCCCACGCGGTCGTACTCTTCCTGGCGCCTCTGGAAGGTTTTCGCCTCGGCAAAGCTCCCTGTATGGATTTCGACGTAATCGGTTTCCAGCCTGTGGGCCGTCTTGATCTGCTTGGGGTCCGGATCGATGAAGAGGCTGACGGCGATGTTTCCCTTGTGAAAGGTTTCCATGACCCCACGGAGGGATTCTTCGTGCAGAGTGACGTCCAGTCCGCCTTCGGTGGTCAATTCCTGGCGCTTTTCCGGGACGAGTGTCACCATATCGGGCTTGATGCGCAGGGCCGTCTGGATCATTTCCGCAGTGGCGGCCATTTCCAGGTTAAGACTGGTCTTTACCGTTCGCCGCAGGACTTCCACATCCCGGTCCTGGATGTGGCGCCTGTCTTCCCGAAGATGGACCACGATCCCCTGCGCTCCGGCCAATTCCGCCAGGGCGGCCGCCGTGACCGGATCGGGCTCGGCGGCCAGGCGCGCCTGGCGCACCGTGGCCACATGATCGACGTTGATAGCAAGTCTGGCCAAGATTCCTCCTTATTTCTCCTTTGGGTCTGTGTCACCGGGCTTCAGATACCAGTCGAAGCTTTCTTTCTCGTGCCCCAGAAGATGAAGCAGGTCCATGCTGCGGGTCTCCATTTCCCGGGCGGCTTCCTCACCGCGCTCATGGTCATAACCCACGAGATGCAGGATGCCGTGGACCAGGAGGAGGTCCAGGATTGCCGAAAAGGGCCTGTCATGCTCCATCGCCATGTGCTGGGCCGTGGGGGCTGAAATGACCACGTCGCCCAGGAGGTCCATGCAGACGTCTCCGAATTCCCCTTCCCACATGGGGAACGACAGCACATCCGTCGTGGAATCGATATGGCGGTATTGCCGGTTCATGTCGGCCATTTCCTGGTCGTCCACAATGAGGATGCTCAGTTCGACGTCAGTGTATCCCAAGGCGCTTAAGATCCGCTCCGCTTTTTCCTCCAGGAGCCGGGGGTTTATCTCGATCCGGCTTTGGTTCACGCTGACTTGAATCACAGACATCGGATTTTCCCTTTCCGTCATTGGTGGGCGCCGTCGGATATTCAATGCGCTTGTGATGGACCGTGGCAAGGATCTGGTTGAAGTGCTTGGCAATCTGGTGCAGATCCTTCAGCGTCAATTCGCACTCTTCCAACTGTCCGTCACTGAAGATATTGTTGATGAGGCGATTCACCAGCCCCTGAATGCGGGCCGGCGTCGGGTCTGTCAGGGATCGGCAGGCCGCCTCCACCACATCCCCCAGCATGACGAGCCCCGCCTCTTTGGTCTGGGGCTTGGGGCCGGGGTAGCGGTAGTCGTCCATAAGGATAGGGGGGAGCTCCGCGCCTTTGCTCGTCTTTGCCTTTTCCCTGGCGTCCAGGGCCTTCTGGTAGAAGAAGGAAATGAAGCTTTTGCCGTGATGCTGGCGGATGATATCGATGATCTCCCTGCCCAGATGGTGCTGCCTGGCCAGCTCGACTCCTTCCTTCACATGAGAAATGAGGATGAGGCTGCTCATGGAGGGCGCGAGCTTCTCATGGCGGTTTTCACACTCAAACTGGTTTTCGATGAAGTAGAGGGGCTTCTTGATCTTCCCGATGTCGTGATAATAGGCGGCCACCTTTGCCAGGAGGGAATTGGCGCCGATGGACTTGGCGGCAGCTTCCACCATGTTCCCCACGATGATGCTGTGATGGTAGGTCCCAGGGGCCTGGACCATGAGCTCCTGGAGGAGCGGCTGGTCCATGGTGGCGAGCTCCAGCAGCTTGATGTCGGTGGTATACCGAAAAGCCATTTCCACGAGAGGGGTCAGGCCCGTTGCCAGCACGCCCGCAAAGAGGCCGCCGCTGAAAGCGAAAAAGGCGTTGGTCACGATCCTGAAGAAGACGAGCTGGTCTTGAATGAAGGCGCTGAGAACGATGAGGATGACGTTGGTGCATCCCACCAGGACGCCCGCCCGGATGGGGATCATGCGGTTGCGGCATGGGGCAACGCCGTGGGCCGCCACGAAGCAGCCGATGAGAAAGAAAAAGAACATGCCGAAGTCCTTGCCGAAAAGCATGCCCGTAAAGATCGTCAGGACGAGGGAGAAGAGGAGGGAGATCGTGACCCCGAAAAAGATGCTGGTCAGCATCGCCCCGGCTGTCAGGGGGACGGCATACAGAAGTGTCCTGCCGCTCAAATGGCTCGTTCCCTCGCCGATGATTTCGGCCATCCACAGGGCCGACCGCCCCAGCATCAGCATGAAGATGAGGACGACACCCAGAAAGAGCAGGTCCTGAAAATCCATGCGAAAGGCCGGGATGTGCTGCTTCGTGACATTGGTCACCACCCAGATGGACATGCCGCTGAAAAGAAACATGGTGAGGATGATGATGAGCTGGTGTCTTTCGGGGCGGGACTGCGCCTGAGCTTGCAGCTTGAGAATCTCCAGGGGGCCTATCTTTTGCCCCTCACGCACGAGCATTTCGTTCTTGGCCAGGTGTATGTAGATAGGAGAAGTTTCGGCATAGGCTTTTTCTCTGCGCGCGTTTGTTTCTTCCAGGTTGAAGCTCAGGTTCGGTTTGAGAAGCTGCGTCACGAGGAAAGCGATGCTCATCATCTCCTTGACGTTCTTTCCTTCCTCCAAAGCCTGCATCCTGGCCATTTTGCGCACTTCTTCCAGATCGGGAAAGGCGTGAGGCGAGGAGGCAAGGTATTCATTGGACGAACCGGCCAGGCGGACGACGATGCGCTCTCCCCGAGCCTGCAGCAGGGAAATCTTGCTGGCGACAATTCCGTTCTCAAAGGCGGATTTTAAAAGGTCCCCCACCTTGTTCCGTAGCTTTTCATCAAAGCGGGCATCCATCAGGTTGGAAAAGATTTCGTCGGGGACGGAAAATCCCAGGAGCACCTCGAAATCTTTTTTTACCGGAAAGGCCCCTGCTGAGGGCCTCAGTTGCCTGAGCTCCAGAGGGAGGGGCTCCACGATGGATGACAGGGGGTTTCGTGGGGGGGCTGTCAGGAGGGATGGCTGTTCGGTTGGAGCGGTGTCCTCTTTCAGGTAATCCTGCATGGTCTCGAAGGCCGCAGTCAGCCTCTCCAGGACCTGCTCGCCCACACTTTCATCCAGGTCGTACACCAGGGGGGACAGGCGGACGGCCTCTTCGCGCTTCTTGAGGGTCGCTTCCTCGTCCTCGATGCGCAGGTCCTGCCCGGCCTTGATGTTTTGATCGGCGATGTCTCCCAGTCTGTAGGGAGGGGGAGCCATCACGAAGGATGGGGCCAGGAGGAGGGAGATGATGAGACTGAGGGCTCCCAGGAGCAGAATTTTTTGGCAAAGGATATCCTCCAGGGAACAGAGAAGCCTGGTGCCTGCCAGGATAGCCTTCGGCCGGTTCTTGTGCTTGTCCAGTTCTCGTTTTTCCTTTTCCATGGCCTCACTCGTGCGATGCCCCCTGGGATGCGGGAGCTTTGCCCTTTTCCAGTCGCTCGTAAGCCTGAATGATTTCCTGCACCAGTCGGTGCCTGACCACATCCCGGTTGGTGAAAAAAACCAGGCGTATCCCGTCGATTCCTTTCAGGAGGCTGATGGCTTCAACGAGTCCCGAGGCTTTGTTTTCCGGCAGATCGATCTGAGTGATGTCACCCGTGATGACGGCTTTGGACCCCAGCCCCAGGCGTGTCAGAAACATCTTCATCTGCTCCCGCGTGGTGTTCTGGGCTTCGTCCAAAATGACAAAGGCGTCGTTGAGGGTGCGTCCCCGCATGAAGGCGAGAGGAGCAACTTCGATAGCGCCCCGTGCGATGAGGTTGGCGGCTTTTTCATAATCCATCATATCGTGAAGGGCATCGTAGAGCGGTCGCAGGTAAGGATTGACCTTTTCTGCGAGATCGCCCGGCAGAAAGCCCAATTTCTCGCCGGCTTCCACAGCCGGGCGCACCAGAACGATACGCCTGACCTGCTCTCGACTCATGGCCGCCACGGCCATGGCCATGGCCAGGTAAGTCTTCCCCGTTCCCGCCGGTCCGATTCCGAAGGCGATGTCATGGTTCCGGATGGCTTCGATATACTCCTTCTGCTTGACGCTCTTGGGCGTGATGACCCGCTTGTTGGAGGCGATGAACACCTGGTCCAGGAGTATGTCCTTGAGATCTCGATGGATGTTTTCACTCAAAATGCGGATGGAATAGAGAATGTCACTGGCGAAAAGGGGATATCCCTTCTGGAGGATCTCCATCAGCTGGTGCAGGAGTCGCTCGGTGAGCTCCACCTGGGGCTTGTCCCCCGAGAGGGTGAACTGGTTTCCCCGCAGGTGAATGCGGATGTCCAATTGTTTTTCAATGATCTTGAGGTAGCTGTTTTGCTCTCCCGCCAGTTGCTGCACCAGATGATTGTCGTCAAAAGCAACCTGCACGGTTGCCGTTTGCCCTTTAACCTTATTCGCTGTTGGGGCCAAAGCCTTGGTGTCCTCTCTTATATAATGAGCCCCGAAGGGCGCGTCGGTCCATGATATCTACCATGCGGTTTTTTCTATCAGAAACGAGCTATTTGTAGCATGGGTTGACTCCCATGACAATACGCACTTTGGAGGGAACGCCGCAGGGCGCGAGGGTAGATGGGATGCGCACTCACGAGGTTTCCACCGGCACGGGCTCACGATCCCAAACGAATCCAGCTCCCCGCTTGGATAACTCTTCAATATTTGGTAACCTGGAACGACAGGAAAAAAGCGATGCTTCAGCGTGACCCCAGGGGAGGGGCACGGGAAGGGAACCAAGACGGTACGAAAGGGAGTGCACCGGATGCAGTTGAATGGGTTGGATTGGGTCCTGCTGGGAATAGGGCTCTTTTGCCTGGGGCGGGGGTTTCTGCGAGGGGCGATTTCTCAAGTGTTTGGCATTGCCGGGGTCCTTGCAGGGTTCATCCTGGCCTCGCATTATTTTGAAGCAGTGGGAAACCGGCTCTCTCAGAGCTTCCCCAGCCTGGTCGGGGCTCAAGCCATCGGTTTCACGCTGCTCTTTTTTCTGGCCTGGTTTTGCCTGGGTGTGGTCGGCTTCGGGATGTCCCGTGTTTTTGAACGCACCGGGCTGGGCTTCTTCGACCGGGTCTGGGGTGTGGCGGTGGGGCTCCTCAAAGCCCTCACTCTGGCGGTTATCCTCATTTCGGCTTTGACGTTTTTCCTGTCGCCCCAGAGCACGATACTTCAAAAGTCCGCATTGACGCCCTATGTCCAGGAGGCTGCCCGAATGGTCATTCATGCGACTCCCGAAAAGGTTCAAACGCTTTTCCAGAAGAAGCAGGAAGAGCTCAAACGCTATTGGTTGGATCGTGACCGGGGGGGCGAAAAACCCAAACCGCAAACGGAGAAGGAAGCGAGAGTGCACTCATGACGGAAAATTTCATGGAAAGTGGGGAAGACAGGTGGTTCAAAGTGCGGCAGATCTGGGAGATCATCGATCGTCTTCGGGGTGAAGGCGGGTGCCCGTGGGACCGGAAGCAGACACCCGAGAGCGTTCAGACCTATTTGATTGAGGAAGCTCACGAGGCTTCCGCCGCCATTCGGTCCGGTCACCTGTCCGAAGCGGTGGACGAGCTGGGCGACCTCCTCTTCATGGTTTTATTCCTCATCCACCTCTACGAAGAAAAGGGCAGCTTCCGGTTGGAAACGGTCTGTGACGCCATCTGCCAAAAGATGATCCGCAGACATCCGCATGTCTTCGGGGATGCCACCGTGGAGTCCGACAAAGAAGTGCGTCAGAACTGGGAGAAGATCAAGGCGGGGGAAAAGGCCGCCAACAGGCAAAAGTCCGGCGGAATCCCCGAATCCCTGCCCGCTCTCATGCGCGCCTATCGCATCATTTCCCGCCTTTCGGGCAAAGACGATGCTCCCTGGAACGAGGTTGAGGCCCGGACGCAGGAATTCGTGGGCAAGAGCCAAGTCCTCGGGAGCTACATGGCCAACGGCAGTCCCATATCGCCCAGGGCGTTCGGTGAAATCCTCCTGGACCTGGTGAACCTGGCGCGCCTCAAGGGATACCGAGCCGAGGACTGCCTGCATGAGGGTTTGAAGAATCTATGAGGCTCATGGGGAGAGGGACACCATGAAGGGAAAGCCGCGGCAGATCATCGAGGGTGAAGTCCACGAAGCCCTGAGGCTGCATGAGCGCTTCGGGGAAGCGCTTTTCCATGCTGATGAGATCAGAGGGCTCCTGGAAAACTACCGGAAGGCCATTGCCCGGACTTCCTCGCTCATGCTCCGGAACGGAGTTGTGGAAGGCTGTACGGTGTGTGCGGCCCAGCCCAGGGGAAGCTGCTGTTTTTCGGGCATCGAGGAGGGCTTCGATGAGGTCCTGCTGCTCATCAATCTCCTGTTGGGCAAAGAGCTGCCCGATGCTCCGGAACTTCCCGAAAGCTGCTATTTCGTGGGAAAATACGGGTGCAAGCTGGCGGCCAAGAGCTATTTTTGTTTGCATTACCTGTGCCCCGGCCTGCAGGAGGCGCTGGGGCCCGCGGGCTGCCGGGATCTGCTGCGCGTGGTGGGCGAGGAGCTGAGCGCCGGGTGGGAACTGGAGCAGGCCGTGCGCCGGTGGATCGGTAAACACGGGGAGCGGGGTGGCTTTGAATCACCTGCAGACACTGGACTTTTGTAGGAGCGGCTTCCAGCCGCGACAAAGACAGCTGGTTCCCAACAGAGTCGCGGCTGGAAGCCGCTCCTGCACGGTCATCACAAAGTCATGATCTCATCCATGCAGCGTATACCAGAAGAGGAGTGACAGGATGAAAACGAAGGCCAGAGGGATGGTGATGGCCTCCTTTGCCGCTGATTCTCTCGCGCTGGGAGCCCACTGGATCTATGACACGGGGATGATCGACCGCAAGTTGGGACGTGTCCAACAGCTGCTCAAACCCTTGAAGGAATCCTATCATCCCACAAAAGACCGGGGGGAATTCACTCACTACGGAGATCAAACCCTCGTGCTCCTGCAATCCGTTGCGGATGGTGGCGGATTCGATCTCCGGCATTTTGCCGGGAGCTGGCGGGGACTTTTCAAAGCTTACCATGGTTATGTGGATGAAGCCACCAGGGCGACCCTGGGGAACTTTGCGTCGGGAAAAGGACCGGAGGAATCGGGATCATTCTCCAACGACCTGGGCGGAGCCGCCCGCATCGCCCCCCTGGTCTACCGTTACCGGGAGGACGTGGAGCAGCTCATGGCGAGCGTGCGAGCCCAGACCGCCATGACCCACAATACACCTCTGGTGGTGGACGGTGCGGAATTTTTCGCCCGCGTGGCCGGCAGGGTCCTGGCGGGGGAATCTCCCGTCACGGCCATGCAGGAGGTCGGAGCCGAATGCTTCAAGGGAACGCCTGTGGAGGAAATGCTGAAGGAAGGGCTGGACAGCTGGACGCTCGAAACCCGCACTGCCATCCTGGAGTTTGGGCAAAGCTGCGACGCCCATGGAGCCTTTCCGTCGGTGGTGCACCTCATCGCCCGGTTTGAGGAGGACCTGCGGGAAGCCCTGGTGGAAAATGTCATGGCCGGGGGCGATTCCGCCGCCAGAGGGCTCGTCGTGGGGATGGTTCTGGGGGCTCATCTGGGACCTGATGCGATTCCCCAGGAGTGGTGGACCGATTTGAAGCAGGGAGAGCGGATCCTGCAGCTTTTGGAGAAGATAGACAAAGAAGCCCCGTAGGGGAGCGGGTCGGCAGGGCATTATCGTCTCCATTGCAGAGCATCCACCACGCCATGACAGCGGCAGCTGGTGGCGATGAGATAGCTTCCGGGTTGCTCTGCCACCTGCCTGGCCAGAATGTCTTTCAGATATCCGCCGGGATAGCCCCCAACGCCTGGAGCAAGCTGCCAGCTCCTGAAGACGGCCACCTGGAAGCCCGGGACCTGGATGCGGCTCAGGTGCTCAAAAAGATTTCCCGGCCGGGGCTCCCGGGTGTGAGTGCACACCTCGTCGGGCTCGTTGCATGCGTCGGGGCAGATCCAGGTGGCGTAGCTGGCATACAGTGTTCCCGTGGACATGCGGTACGGGTTGGGGACCTGGGCGTCTGCCGCTTCGGGAACGGGGAGGGGTTGCACCTCGCCGATTGTGCTCAGCTGGTGCAGCATCCATCGAAATGCAACGTGGACGGGAACGGCGGGAACGACCCAGACGTCGTCGGGGACGGGCCTTTGGCACAAAAATTCGAGGCAGTCTTCCACATGGATGGGCAATCCCAGCTCTTCGTGGACCTTCTGAAGGCGGTCTTCCCGAAGCTCCACCACGAGAAAATGGCTTTCGGGCAGTCGGCGGCTCAGGCGTTGCGCGGCAATATACCCAAAATGTCCCGCCCCGAGGATCCAGATTTTTCGGGGAGGATATGCGGCCATAAAAGAAGATTCTGAAGAGCTCATCGTTTTAACTGCACCTTTCATTTGCGCTTTGAACGGCGTATGTTATATGGATATCAGGTTACATGATCGATTGTGAGTTTGACCTGGCTCGAATGATGACAGCGGATCCCATTTCCAGAGGGCTGCGGCTCACCCGCATGGACGAAAAGGGGTAATGATGAGTAATCTCTTTGCTATATTTGGAAAAATCGCCGAAGAGCGCATCCGTGAATCCATAGATCGGGGAGAGTTTGACGACATTGCCGGGAAAGGAGAGCCTCTGCAGTTGGAGGATGACAGCCACCTCCCGCTGGACATTCGACTCTCTTATAAAATCCTCAAAAACGCCGACTGCCTGCCTCCCGAACTGGAATTGCGGAAAGAAATCCGAACAACGCAACAAATGCTTGCCGGTATCAGCGATACCCAGGAAAAATATAAGCAGATGCAGCGGCTGAATTACCTCATGATGAAGCTCAATATGAAGCGAGGGGTTTCCGCTTCCCTCGAAGAAAACCAGGATTACTACGAAAAGGTCTTGGATCGAGTGAGCAAGAAACCAGGCTCCTGAAATTCCGTCCCTCTCCAAGCATCCAATCCACGTAAAAAATCCGGGCAGACCCTAAACCTGCATGCAATGGCCGTTCGTGCCGAAACATCGAGGCACGAACGGCCTTCCATATTATTCCTGCTGAGGCTCCACATGGGGTGAGATGCCCTCCTGGGGTGGCGGCGCCCCAGGCAGCAGAGGCGCGAAGCGCGTATCGATGCGCCGGATGTCTGCCTTGATGCGCTCCTGCAGCCTGGCGTATGCATCCTCCAGCGAACGCTCCATCACTACGATCTGCCCCTGGCTCATGATGAGGCGCTTCAATTCTGGGATTTTCGTCTGGGCGGATGACTTCAAATAAACCGGCTGAATATAAATGATGACCTTCCCCACGGGCAAAATGACCATCCTGCCCGGCACCACCCGCGATCCGATTTGATCCCAGAGGGTGAACTGCTCGGCGATGGTGGTGTCCTGGTTGATGAGGGCGGAAATTTGCGAAGGCCCGTAGATGAGCTCGCCTTTCGGGAAGTTGTAGACGATGATCTTGCCGTAGTGGGGCGCATCACATCCCACCAGGGCCAGCGCCCGCAGATTGTCACGGCCTTTGGGGCTCATGGGGGCCAGGAGCAGGAAATCAAACCGCGGCGGCTCGATGAGGTCAAGGGTGAGATAATAAGGCGTAATGCGGGAAACCTCTTTTTCCTGGTAGCTCTTGGCAAATTCCCACACGTCCTCCTGCTGGTAAAAGACATCGGGGTCCTGCTGCTGATACTTGGCATAGATGGTCATTTGAATGTCGAAAAGGTCCCGGGGATAACGCACCTGCTGCACGAGCTCGGACGGCATTGCGTCGCGGTTCTTGAAAAGGCCTGGATAGATGTGGCTGTAGGCCTGAATGATGGGGTCTCCGGTGTCGAACACATAAAAATCAACGGTGCCGTTGTATGCGTCTACGACGATTTTGACGGAATTTCGGATGTAATTGAATGTGCCCGTTGGGGAAGAATACGGGGTGGCGTTGGGATACATGGCCGAGGTGACGTAGGCGTCCTGGATCCAGAAAAGATTTTTTGCCGTCACGACCAGGTAGGGGTCGTCGTCGAGAAGAAAATAGGGCGTGAGCGTCTTGATGCGCTCTATGATGTTCTGGCGGTGCAGGATTTTGCTGTTCTTGTTGGTTTTTGTCGTGAAGAAAATGTCCTTGTCCATGAAGTAGTAGGCAAAGAGAAGCTTCTTGAAGAGTGAGTTCAGGGGAACGCCGTCCTTTCCCGCGTAACTGGTCACGGCGTTGCTGTTTCCTTTGGGGTAGTCGAACTCCCCGGCGTCATTGGGAGCGATGACGTACGGGTAGGACCCCAGTCCGAAATAGATCGCCGGTTGTTCCAAGCTGAAGCCGTATTCCGATTCGGGAGGAATCCCGCGGATAAACCAGGTCATGGGCTCGTCTCCCCCCTGACTGGCGGGAGTCATAACGGCGCCGTAACCGTGAGTATAGGTCAGGTGGCGATTCACCCAATTGAAGGCGCCTTCCGGAAGCTGGCTTTGTTCCAGTTCCCTTGCGGCCAGGAAAACCTGCTGGTAGTTGCCGTTGACAGTGTAACGCCCTACGTCCACAGGGGTGAAATTGTAATAAGTCCGAAGCTGCTGCAACTGCTGATAGACGTCTTCCAGCAGTTCTCCATCCCAAACGGGAATATTGCGAAGCTCCGCCTTGATGGCCGGGGAATCCAGGTCCGTCGGAACCCTTTGGGGACTGAAGTTCCGTGTTTCCACCTCGTTGAGATTGTAGGCGGCCAGCGTGGCCTCGATATTGCGGGCGATGAAAGTTCTTTCCCGGGAAATCTCGTTGGGCTTCACGATATATTTGTCTACGAGCTTGGGAAGAAATGTCGAGTAGCGGGCTCCCATGGCAAGAAGAAACAGCACGGCGAAGGCGCCGAAGGCCCAGAGTCCCCGATGCCTGTGAATGAGGAAAATCAGTGAGAAGGCCGTTCCCGTGAGAAAAAGGAGCGTCAAGGCGATGAGGGGCAGGATGACCCACATCTGCACAAAACCCGGCCCGTAGAACAGTACCTGGTGATCCGTGCTGTAGAGCAGCCCGTACGCCTGTAAGGCATAATCCCAGATCTCAATGAAAAAAATGAGCAGAATGAGAATGCTCAAATGCCACTTGGCGCCATTGGGGAATGTCTGCTCCTGCCGGGACAGCAATCGCTTTTCGAGCCAGTAGAGCACAACCAGCCCCACCAGGAGCAGGGCGAAGGCCAACAGTAAACGACGCTGCAGAAGCGTATAGATGGGGTAGGAGAAGAGGTAATAGCTGATATCCTTGCCGTAGACGGGATCGCTGAGTCCCATGCGGGGGGCGAACAAATAAAGGAGAAACTTTTCCCAATGGTTGAACAGCGGCCAGGCGATCAGGACGCTCAGGAGCAGGGAAAGAGGGGTGTAAACCCTCATGGAGCCCGTGCGGAACATCTGGAACAGATCCTTATACGCCATCTTCTGTGCGTTGTCGTCGGACTGGGGTGGGGCGGTGGTTCCCAGGTAGCGGGAAGCGATCCAGAAGTTCAAGAAGAAAATCAGGAAGAAGAAAACTGTCACGGAAATGAGAACGACATATCGATAGAAAAGTCGTTGCAGGTAATAGAACCCATATCCCAGTGAATCGAACCACCAGAAGTTTACCAGGAAGTTGACACCGAAGAGGCTGGATGCAAGCATGATCAGGTTGAGGCCAAGAATGCCAGCCCCTAAAATCAGTAACCAGCGTTTCCACGGGTTCATCGTTTTCTCCTTATTTCAAATTGAGCAAGTCCTGTACGGCTGCCAGGACGAACCAGACAAGCACTGGGAATCTAACCACACCGCTTCAAACTGGTCAAAGATTTTTATTTCGAATTTCATTGGTTACCCCTCGGAAAAAACCCGGACGGGAATTTTCGTTGCCATAACCCGTACGACTGGAGAGGGGAAGGAAAAGGGAAGAGACGCAGCTTTGGAACGAACACATGCACCGATACTATTATTTGGGCTACAAGCAACCCTTTGAGTGTTTTGTACGCTACCTTGTTGAGAGTGATCCCCGCAGTCCGAAGGGAAAAAGGGAGTCTTTTGTCCAGTCTGGCAGAAAAGCCGCGTAACCTTGCAACACTGGCGATACTCAGTGTCCGAATTCTAGGTGGAGGCGACCTGCCATAGCCTCGGGCTGCCCGGAAGATCGCCGAAGCGGAACGGTGGAGCATCGCTTTTTGATTCATGCGCCAGCACTCTGGGCTTGGATACCGATTTAATCAGAATGAAAATCCATTTTAATGAAAAGGGGGAGTGCCGTGAGGATTCTCGTGGTTGAAGATGACAAACAAACCTCGCAATTCATTGCCAAGGGGTTACGGCAGGAAGGCTTCGCCGTGGACCTTGCGCCCGATGGCGAAGATGGGCTTCATCTGGCGCTGACAGAACCTTATGATGCTGCGGTGATCGACATTATGCTGCCCAGGCTGGATGGGCTGGCGCTGATTGATGAGATGCGCCGTAACAGGGTTCATACCCCTGTTATCGTTTTAAGTACCCAAGCAAATGTTTTCAAACAAAGTTGATATGATGAACGAAATCGGATAAGTGATATTACGATGTTAATGTCAAAGCCTCTACGAGGAGCCTGCGTGAAGTACGTAAAGCCATTATCCGA
>NZ_BQXM01000027.1 GCF_022836495.1 Desulforhabdus sp. TSK | reverse complement strand
TCGACGGCAGCGTCAGATGTGTATAGGACACAGCCACCCGGGGGACCCGGAAAAAAGAGCGGAAAAACGGCTGGGGAAGCCCCAGCCCCGCCGCTCTTCATTCCGATTCCCCTTCGGGCCAGCTCACTCACCCTATTTTTCCAGACAGGAGAAATCCCATGACCGATTTTCACGACCAACAGGATCCCGTGGATATAATGGACCATTTCTATTCGCTCGATATCGGGGAAATGGACAGCCCCGACCAGACCGACCGCAAGGCCAGGAGAGACATGGAAGAATTGAGCCTGGCCGCGTTTCTCAGGAACATTCCGGACGAAGGCTATCGGATTTTGATGCTCATGGTGGAGATGCTCCAGGAACTGGATGATCCGAGCCGGAAGACAGCTTCGGCGAGCCTGCAATTCGAAAAGATCCGGAGAGGAATTCCCCTCACCGATTCCGATGCAGAGGCGTTGGTTCTGGACCAGATCCGCCACCTGCTTTTCGACAAAATTTCCTGCCAGGAATTTCTCCGGAGGATGTCCCTGATCGCGCATCTATCCGCTCTCGAAGAGGAGTAGATCCATAAGATTTCATTTCGGCCTGCCTGGAGCAACTTTTTTGGGAGGTGAGTCATGGGAGTTCGGGTGGTGAATAAAAAGCTGTTCAAGGGAGAAGGCGTTTATATCGGTCGGCCCAGTGTTCTCGGGAATCCATTCGCCATAGGACGGGACGGGGACCGGGAGGAGGTCATCGCCAGGTATCGGGCCTGGTTGTGGGAGCAGGTGGCAGCCCGGAACGAGATGTTTGCCGAGCTGGTGAAGATCAAGGGAATGGCCGAACGAGAAGAAGTTTATCTAATTTGTTGGTGTAAGCCCCTGACCTGTCACGGGGATGTGGTGGCGTCATGTGTCGAGTGGATGATCCGGGAGGGAATTGGTTAGAGGCAGAGAAATCGAGGATTTTCCGGATCTTAAATTCCACCGGTCCGAACCGACATCCCCAGCGTCCAAGTTTTATTGCCGTCTACCTTTTGCAAACATTCACTTTTGCGGAAAGGAGACGGTCATGCACGATTACTGGCGAAAGCGTTTCGGAAACTGGAGCGATCCGGAGATGTACGAGCTGGCGAGAATCCACCATTACGATGTGGTTCACGAGATCGGCATCAGCCTCGATTCCGATCCCGAGGTCTGGAACGCAGCGGACTGGGAGGATTTTGAACCCTGGGATATGGATGCGGCGGAGGGCGCATCGAATCCTCTGCCCTCGATGAAGCCATCCAAAACATCATGAGTTTTATTTTCTGCCTTCCGATCATTGCTTCTTTCACCATCGCTCTTTACCGCCACTAAAAATCTCATTTCGGCCTCTCCAGGGTGGTTGTTCTTTTCTTGGCCTGGTCTCATTTCACGGGGAGGTGTGTCATGGCGGGTTTGGTGGCAGTGGTGGGTTCTCGGGAGTTGCCGACGTTCCGGGCTCCGGCGGTGGCTGACGTGGTGCGGTCTCTTCTGCAGCGGGATTGCAAGATTGGAACGGGGGGAGCCCTCGGGGCGGACCTTTTCGCTCTCCAGGCGGTGGTGGCTTCGGGAGCCTCGGCGTGTGCCGGTTCCATAGTATTCCTGCCAGGGGATATTTCGCAGGCTCCGGCGCGATGCCGTCCGGTACTCCATGCGTTTGTGGCACAGGGTGGAGAAGTGGTGCCCGGCCAAGCAGTTCGCGGTTGTTCGCGGCATCAGTACCTGAGCGCGCTTTTTGCCCGGACCATCGCGTTGGTCAAGCGTGCCGAAGGGGTTGTGGCGTTCATTGCCGGTGAATCTCCCGGCACCTGGTTCACCTGCCGTGAGGCGGCCCGGTTGGGGAAGCCGGTCGTAGTCTTCCCCGTGGATGGCGCGAGAGGGTTGCGGTCCATCGGTTGTGGCTTGTGGCGACCGGTTCGTCACTGGGCCGGGGCCTGGAGGTGGTTCCACTCGGTGGCGCTGGGGGAAAAATGTCGACACGGCATATCGGTTCAGTGCTGTGCGGGTTTGCCGGAACCCGTTCGGGAGCAGGAAGAACGCGTCGTGGCGTAACAGTGAGAAACGATGGGACGCTGAAGACGCTGACTAAAGCGCTGACTTTCGCTGAAAGTACTTCAACTTTTCTCCTCTTGTCAGCGTTTGTCTGTGGACATCAGCGTTTTTCAGCGTCCCCTTCCACGACGGTTTCCCACCTGAAAGATTCAATTTCCGTCTCTCCAAAGTGAAGCGCCTGAAGAAGGCAAACATATCAACCATTCACTGAAGGAGATTCATCATGAAAAAGCATCTGGCAACACTGGCAGCACTGAGTCTGGGTTTGGTTCTTTCCTGTTCCGGGGTGGTCGCCGCTGGGGATCTGCTCCTCACAGCCAGGGTGGAGCGGGCCATGCAGAAGGTCAACAAGGATGGCGCTCCGTACACGATTCTGTTCATTTCAGAAGATCGGGAGCTTCAGGGAGTTTCCTACACGGCGGAGGCTCCGATTTTCGCCTTCGGCCCTTCTCACCAGGAAGCCTCGGCCGTCCAAGGCGGTGAAACCATCAAGGCCATTGTCTCCAGGAGGGACAATAACGGCGATGTGACGTACACCCTGAGAAAGATCGTCAAATGAGAGCCCGGCTGCTTCGCTTTCACAGGAGAGCGAAGCGCATGCTCTCCTTTCTCACGGTTTACCTGGCTCTCTGCGGTCTCGTGAGCTTCTCACTTTTCATCCTCGAAGAATCCATGCAAACGGCCATGTTCGGCATCTGGCCTGCCCAGGACGCCAAGGACTGGCAGACGGTGAAGGCCGGGGCGGATTTCATCCGGACCACCAATCGGACCATGACTTTCATCAATTGGGCAGTCGGCTGGATACAGCCCCTGTCCTTCGTCTCCTATCGGACCTACAGCAAAGCGGCCGACATTTACGTGCAGGGCGTTCACGCCAAGACGTTCGCAAGCGCTCCGGAGCTCTTTGCCGGCGAGCGGGTCTCTATCCTCTTTACCCCTGCAACCGTGCAGGATGATATCGCCACCAACCGCAACATCCATGTTCAAAGCCTTTCTCCTCTCCAGGCAGGCAAAAAATATCGTGTCTCCGGGATCGTCTCCCTCGATGACGGGGCGATCACGATCCGCGCGGATTCGATTTCAGCCTGCCTGGAGTGAAAGGAGGTGATGCCCATGAAGGTCGCGGAAATCACGGTTCTGGTGAGCAAAAAGATGTCGAAGGATTTCAACTCGTGGACGGTTTCCCACGGAGTCACGGCGGAAATGGAGCCCGGAGAAGATTGGAAGCAGGCAGCTCGAACTTTGAGAAGAAACCTCAAAAAGCTCGTCTGTGGCGGCCTCAACGGGGAGGACAAGGTCCTCGTTCACATCAAATAGGATTTCCGTCTGCAGGCGGTGAAAGCGGGTCTTGGCCCGGCACTTTGCCCGAGTGCGGCTAGAGGAGCAGGGTGCAGCACTACCTGCCGTCCAGGCTGTCGGGAAGGTTTGTATCGGCAGCAGGGTAGTCTCCGGAAGGCAAGGCCTCATCTTCACAACACTTTGTTAACACAACTTATAAAGGATTTGAGCCATGATCAATTCCGTCACCATCGCGGGAAATCTGGGCCAGGACCCCGACATTCGCTACACCCAGTCGGGTCTTGCCATCGCCAACCTCAACATCGCCGTGAACGAGTTCGCCAAGGGACAGAACGGCGAGATGGAGAAGAGAACGCACTGGTTCCGCGCCACAGCCTTCGGGCGGACAGCGGAAATTGCGGTGGAATACCTCAAAAAGGGCTCCAAGGTCTGCATTGCGGGGCAGCTCGTACAGCGCTCCTGGCAGGACCAGTCGGGGAACAACCGCTCCTCGGTGGAAATCCGCATCAACCAGCTGGAGCTCCTTGGGGGAAACGGTGCCCAGGAGAGCCAAGACCGGTCGGGAACTGAAGCCTATCAGGCTTCGGCGCAGCGCCAGGCCCAGCAGCACTTCAACCCCGACGCCGATTATGTCCCCACCGAGGACATTCCATTCTGACCACAAGCAACTCACAACGGAGGCACAACTGGAGGCTGATCCAGGGTCTATTCTTCGTGCTCCTTCTGCCTCATTAGTGAGCCGGTCCTTCTGGCAAACAGGAGAAACGCGATGCAAATCCAACAGGGAAAACGCACCCACGATACCTCTTCCCTGCCGGCGTGGGCTCAGCGGCACATCGCCGAGCTCACGGCGGAAATCGAGAAGCTACGGTCCGCCCATGAAATCCTCACCCACCGGGAGTGGTTCGTTCTGAACGGCCCGCCCGTGGAAGAGGCCGAATCGGTCACCCGGCTGTGGTTCCTGGGAGCGAGCGGCGCGCAGCTTGCCTTCGCTCTTTACCCGGGAGACACGCTGCTCGTGGGAAGGGCCATGCGAGAGGAGGTCGATCCATGAAAGACATTTTTCAAGAGGCTTGCCTCGTTCAAATGAGCACGTCCTGCTGGCAGGGTTCCAGGATCCTGGAGCCTTCGGTCATGGAGGAGGTGGGGGACAGCGACTGGCTGCGAGGCCGAAAGTATCTCGTGAATCCCGAAACCCTACATCCCATCCGGGCCGTCATCAGCCGGGCGAGGAAAGACCTGGAAAAGAAAGCCCTGCCTTTTCCCATCCATGGGCTCACTTTGGTCCCCAAAGAACAGATTGGGGTGGTGGAAGAGATCCTGAACCTGCACCGAGCCACATTCTACGAGGCAGTGCAAGAATTTGAAGAGGGTTACGAAGAAGCAAGGGAAATGGCGCGATCGAGCCTGGGAAAGCTTTTCAGTGAAGCCGATTATCCAGGGCAGATCCGGACCAAGTTCGACTTCAGCTGGACCTACCTCACCATCCAAACGCCGGGTCGGCACAGCATCCTTACACCTGAAATCTACGAACGGGAAAAGGCCAAGTTCGCGGCCATGATGCAGGAGACGGAGGAGCTTTGCATCGCCGCTCTCCGTGCCGAATTCGCCGACAACGTTGCCCACATCGTCAATCGTCTCACAAGCCAGGAAAACGAAAAACCCAAGGTCTTCAAGCGCTCCATGATGGAGAAAATGCAGGCCTTCCTGGATTCCTTCGAGGCCAGGAACCTCTTCGACGATGACGAGCTGCAACGTCTTGTTTCCGAAGCGCGGCGCATCGTGGGCGGCGTTTCCGCCTCGACCCTCCGGGAAGATCCCTTCCTCAAGCATCAAATCGCCGCCGAAATGGGGAAGGTCAAGGATACGTTGAATCTCGCCCTCGTCGACATCCCCCGACGAAAGATCCACCTCCAGGAATCCCACTCCTTTGCCGCGTGAGGAGAAGCCCCCGACTTTGGCCGGTGCACCCAATCAACCACAAGGAGAAAAAACATGATCAAGGATTATCTTCGTGCGGGATATCCCGCCATTTGCCTGCTGACCCAGGAGCCCCACCGCGCCGAAGCGGTGCTCCCCTGCGAGGGCTGGAGCTTCACCGCCTGGGATTGCCTCCAAGGCTTTCGTACTGCCGAAAACGGCAAGCTCCTGGATGAGGTCCGCGACCCCGTCGAGGCGATCCACTGGCTGAGCACGCAGCAGGACAGCGTCCTCCTGGCCCACAACCTCCACCTCTTCCTGGAGATCCCTGAAGTCATCCAGGCCGTTCAAAACGGCGTGGTGCGATGGAAGTCCATCGGCTGCTGCCTGGTCATGGTCTGTCCCATGCTCCAGCTCCGTCCGGAGATCGAAAAGCTCTTCCATATCGTCGCCATGCCGCTTCCCGGCGAAAGTGAGCTTTTCTCCATGCAGCAGGACCTGGCCAAGGGAGTTTCCCTCCAGGATACCGAGGGGAATGCTCTTCCGGTGGAAGCCGACACCCACACGGCTCGGGCAGCCAAGGGACTCACGGAGTTCGAGGCTGAAACGGCGTTCGCCCTTTCCCTCGTGAAAAAGGGGCGATTCGACCAGGGTGTGATCACCGAAGTGAAAGCCCAGATGATCAAGAAGTCGGGGCTCATGGAGTTCTGGGAGCCCGCAGACATCAGCCGGGTAGGGGGACTCGGCACCCTCAAAGCCTACATCCGCAACCGCGCTGCAGCATTTCTCCCTGGAAACGAGCACCTTCCCAAACCGAAGGGCGTCATGCTCGTGGGGATTCCCGGCACCGGAAAGAGCCTCGCCAGCAAAGCCACCGCCTCCATCCTCGGCTGGCCGCTCATCCGGCTGGATATCAGCGCCCTCAAAAATTCGCTCGTGGGGGAATCCGAGCGCCGTATGCGCCAGGCGACCGGGATCATCGAAGCCTTCGGGGAAGCGGTGGTGTGGGTGGACGAGATCGAAAAATCCCTGGCCGGGTCGCAGTCGAGCGGGCAGACGGACAGCGGCGTCACGGCTTCCATGCTGGGTCACCTGCTCACCTGGATGCAGGAAACCACGGCTCCGATCCTCATCATGGCCACCGCGAACAGTGTCGGCATGCTTCCGCCCGAACTGCTTCGCGCAGGCCGGTTCGATGCCGTTTTCTTCGTGGACCTGCCGGTGATGCAAGAGCGCAGTGAAATCATCCGCATCATGAACGAGAAGTATGAAGCCGCAATCCCGGAGGACATGGCAGCCCGGCTGGACGGATTCACCGGCGCTGAAATCGAGCAGATCGCCAAGGATTCCCTCTTCGACGGGCTCGATGCGGCCATGAGCGCTATCGTTCCCCTTTCCCGCACCATGCGGGAAGAGATCCAGTCCCTTCGTGAATGGGCCAGGACACGCGCCCGCCCGGCCAATACCCCGGAAGATCAGATTATGGAGCAGCGCAAGATCCGCTCGATCTGACCATTGCCAGGAACCCCTCGCTGTCCATCGATTTCATTTCCGTCTTTACGGGGATGAAATCGATGGCGGGAGGAATACCGGGATGCCGGCAAACCATAAATCAGGAGGACCAATATGCTCTTTCTTGCATTCGATCTTTCCAGCTTTTCGTCGAGCTCCGAGAGTGCCATGAAAATGCGCATCGTCGAGCACCGCAACTTCGAATCCGCCAAGGAGTTCGTTTCCACCTGTTTCCCGGGAACCTGGGCGATTGTGCCCAAGAAGCTCTTTGATCGGGGCATTGTTCAAAACATTTTAGAAAGAAAGGAAACCGTATGATCCTGAGAACTTTCAGCATCCAATCCTCGGTCGATCCGGAAGCGACCATTGCCGTCCAAGAATGCAGGGAACCCGGCACGGTTTGTGTCAGCATCGTGGGAGGGGACTCCTCCAGCAAGATCGTTTTGAACGAAGAAGAGCTGACGGAGCTGTGTGCCCTGCGTTACGACGTGCGATTTCAAAAATCCGCAATAGAGGAGAAGCTCTATGAGTCATGTTTCGAAAATTGAGCTGGAAATCAACGACCTTGAGACCCTCGAAGCGGCCTGCGCGTCTTTAGGGCTACAGTTCGTGCGGAACCAAAAAACCTACACCTGGTACGGCGAATACATGGGGGACACCCCCCTCCCGGAAGACTTTTCTGCCAACGACTTGGGTAAATGCGACCACGCCGTCCGGGTCCCGGGGGCTACCTACGAAGTGGGAGTGGTCCGGAAGGACGGAAAGTATTTCCTGCTCTGGGATTTTTGGAGGGATGGGGGGCTGGAGCGGGCTTTGGGACCCGGAGCGGGGAAGCTCAAGCAGGCTTACGCCGTCGAGCGCGTCAAGCGGGAAGCCCGCCTCAAAGGCTATCGCGTCCAGCAGTCCAAATCCGTAAAGGGCATCCGGCTTGTGCTCTCAATGTAGGAGGACCCATGAAAAGTCGTCTCGAGATACCCGACACCCCCCGCGCCGACCTCGTGCCCATCCGTCAGGCCTACTTCAGCCGCGAATTTTGGGACATGTGGGATCGCATGGGCGAACGGGGCTGGCATGCCAGCCTGCTTGGCTGGATCGCGGAGCTGGAAGGCGCCATCCGGCGCATGCAGCGAAGCCTCGATCGCATCCACGAGTGTTTGGAGGGAAACGAAAAATGAAGCAGATCATTATCGACATCACGGAAGAGGGAGAGGTGAAGATCGAAACGCGGGGATTTACCGGCAAGTCCTGCGTGGAGGAATCCCGGTTTCTCAAAGAACTCCTGGGAAAGGAGCTGGCCCGGCAGCTCACCGCCGCCTACTATCAGGTAGACGGCAAGACCTGCGTGAAAAAGCACCTGCCGCTTTGTGGGTAATCAAGGGTGACGTCTTATCAACAGCTCCGGTTTTTCCATGGCTTGAGTACATCGGAAATATTGAAGAGGAGGCACTTCATGCATAAGGACCAATCTTTGAAAATCATCAGGCTCGCGGCCGAAAACATCAAGAAACTGCGTGCCGTCCAGATCACCCCCGAAGGTCATATCGTTCAGATCTCTGGTCCCAACGCCGCAGGCAAGACCAGCGTTTTGGATTCCATCTGGTACGCCCTCGGTGGTGGTCAGGCGCTACCGGAAGAGCCCATCCGCAAGGGAGCCGCCAAGGCCGAGATCCGTCTCGACCTGGGAGAGATGCTCGTGACCCGGACGTTCACCCACAAGGGCAGCTATCTCAAGGTCATGAACAAGGAGGGGCTGGAGTGGAAAAGCCCCCAGAAGGTCCTGGACCAGCTGCTGGGGAAGCTCTCCTTCGATCCCCTGGCCTTTGCGCGCCTGGACGAGGGAAAGCAGCGCGAGCTTCTGCTCTCCCTGGTGACGATTCCTCTGTCCTACGAGCATCTCCAAAGGCTGTCCGGCATCCCCGCTCAGGAGAATGGAGACCCCATCGGCGCCATGAATGCTGTGTACAAGACCGTCTATGAGCAGCGTGCCGACCACCATCGCAACGCCAAACGCCTGGAGGCTGTCGTCGCGGCGGTCGAAATACCGCCGGGTATGGAAACGGTACAACCGGTCAGTGCCACACAGTTGCTTTCCGAGAGGAAACGCCTCGAAGAGGAAAATGGGCGCAACGATGGGATGCGAAGAGAGCTGCTCGGCTTCGAGCGCAGCCATGAGGCGCTCAAGGAGCGGAGAGACGAGCTCGAGCAAAAGAAGCAGGACCTCCTGCGGCAGCTCCAGGAGACGGAGGACCTCATCAGCGGCACCGAATCGCTACTCGAAAGCTCCCAGGAGGAAGTGCTTCGCGCGGTGAGCGCTGTTCGGGACCTCGTCGACCACGATCTCTCGGAAATCGATGCCCGAATCACTCAAGCCGATGAGCTGAACCGCATTGCAGCCGATATGGCGAGAAGGAGAGAGCTCAAAGACGAGCTCGAACTCGAATTGAAGGGGGCGAGCGAGTGCACGGCGAAGCTGGACGCCATCGCCCGCTACAAGACGGAGCTCATGGAGCGCACGGACTTCCCCGTCGCCGGGCTGGACTTTCGAAATGGCAAGGTCGTGTACAACGGCGTCCCAGTCAGCCAGGCGAGCACCGCCGAAAAGTTGCGCGTGGGGATGGCCATTGCCATGGCCCTCAACCCCAGGCTCCGCATCATCCGCATCGAGGACGGGTCACTTCTGGACAGGGAGTCCTGGAGGGGCATCGAAGAGATGGCTCGCCAGGGCGACTACCAGGTGTGGATCGAAACCGTCGCCGACGAGCCCGGTCAAGGCATCTACATCTATGACGGCCAGGTCGTGAGCGACAATGGAAACCAGGAAGCACAGCAACCTGCCGTGACCTGTCCGTCCGAGAGTTTTTCCGTGTTCGATTCCCCCTCCGACTCGATGCTCATGTAGTTGCCAGTCGTTTCAGTCTCGTTTCCGACGAATCGGAACGTCCTGCGCCCCCTCCTCGAGCCCACACGGCGTGCCAACGCCTATCTGATTTCCGTCTGCCGTTTGTGAACCCATTCAGGCCGCCTCTCCACCCTTTCCATTCACGGGAGTGGCTGCAGACGGCTGGAATGCTCCGCAAACAACCCACCCATTCATTCCCCATTTTGCACAAGGAGAACCGCCATGCCCTGGAAAAGAGCCCTTTGCCCCGACGGGCAGGAAAAAACCTTCGATGAATGCCTCGCCTGCCGGAAAGAATGCTTCGACCTGGAAATCCGTGAGGCCCTCTTCGAGCGCGAGTGCAACTGGCAGGCCGCTGAGCACACGGGAGATCGCATCAGCGTCACGGCCCTTCTAGGATGTCTTCGGTCCACCTACCTGGAGCGAGTGACCGACTACGCGGCCACCCCTGAAAGCATGTGGTACAGCCTGCGAGGGGAGCTGATCCACCGCCTGGTGGAGCGCCCCGACATGGACAATCCCTACCTGCGTCGCTCGGAGATGCGGTTGCGGGTCAAAGTCAACGGACACGAGGTGAGTGGTCAGCTTGACAATTACAAGCTCCGCTTCCTGGAACAGGGCGTGCTCAAGGACTGGAAATCCATCGGGGACAACGGTCTGCAGTACATCATCTTCGAGGGCGCCAAGGAAGAGCACATCTGGCAGACCAACATCTATGCCTGGATCGCCCGGCAGAATGGGTTTCGGGTGGATAACATCGAGATCGCCTACCTCTCTCTCATGCAGGTCGTGAAAACGGGCCGGGTAACACCCTTCGTCGAATTTCTCGTCCATCCCCCGACCCGGAGCGGCAAACGCAGGAACATGATCGGGCACCCGCGGCTTGTGCGGGAATACCCCTCGGGTAAGAAGAAGTGGGAATGTTACTACCGCATCCCCGAGGTCCCGCTTTACGATGACCGGAGCGTCCTCACCTTCGTTACCACCAAGCTCGCCTGCCTGGCGCAGGCCTTCGATTCCGGCCTCCTGCCTCCGGTCGCCGATGAAGAGACCCGCCGCTGGAAATGCGACGGTTACTGCCGTGTGCGTGGGCTGTGTGAAGCCGAGGAGGAAAGGCAAGGCCGCTCTCTTGTGATTCCACGATAGCGCCGAGCCGAGAAGGCGTCATAAGCGAGGGAGGAATTTTACAGGGTGGCCAAGGGCAGAGTCTGTCGCCCCCTCGTCCGGATCAGCATTGCAGAGTCTCTAATCTTGCACCATTAGGAGGAGTAGTCATGGATCTCAAGACGATCACAGGAAAAAACCTCATCGAGGCATTCCGGGAGCTCGACCGGCAGCTACCCGCACATGCTTACAAAAAGATCGAGGGAGGCAAAGGCGGAAAGCTCGGGCTCACCGACATCATCCCCGCCTTCCTGCCCGATCTGCTCCTGGAGCTGTTCGGCCCTATCGGCTACGGCTGGGGCTTTCATTTGGACAGCATGGAGTCCTCCACCAAAACCGTCGAGCGCAAAGGTGGCTACACGGAGGAAGAAGTCACCGCCAATTGCAAGCTCTCCATTTGGTATCGCTTCCTGCGCGATGGCGAAGTGACCATGTCCGAGCCCATCCCCGCGACGGGCGGCAGCACCAACACCCTGGTCGAGTGGGCCATGAAGGGGGCCCTCACCAATGCCCTTGGCTGCGCCTGGTTTTTCGCCGGCTACCAGCTCAGTGTGTACAAGAACGAACGGTCCCACAATGGCGATGGGCAGCAGCAGGGGCAGGGACAGAAAAGTCAGCAGGCACACCAAGACAATAACCGGCAGGGGCAGAGAACACAAACGGGAAACAATCAACTCCCATCCCCGAATTCATCCAACGGACACTCCGCATGGCAAGCCGCCGCGAGCACCATCGACCAAATGCTCATAGAGCTGAACCTTCCTCCTGACCGCTACTGGCGCTATGCCGCCGAAAAATACAAAGCCGCCCGGGACAACCTCACAGTGCAGCAGCTCCAGGAGCAGGTCGCCCTTTTGAGCCAGTGCCGCCAAAATCCTGTCAAGCTTGACCAATTCCGCGGGCTACTTGGCGATTCCGCTGGCAAGCAGTCCACTCAGCCTGAAGACCAACAAGGGGGGATGCACTGATTCAGGAACTCTGCGCTTGCCTGTCATTAATCAGGAACGATGTAAGCCTTGTCGCAAACTCACAGCAAGATCAACTCCGATCTCGAACGAAACGTCTGCTTTCCGGCGTACGCCGAATCCATGCAGTAGTCCAAGGGTAGGAGAGCATTTCGCCGACCATGACCAAATGACGATTGTTCAGGTAGCTGATAGCGGGATTCATCCTTCGTGGAGGCCATTCGTACGAGGTAGCAAGGTTTACAATACTTACACCGTCTTTGGAACCATTGACCAAATCGGCAGCAATGCGCAGAGCGTCGCTTTCAGGGTTCCATGGCTTGAAGTGGGAGTCAAACTTTACAAACAGTTCAGATTCGGGAGTCAAAGAGCGGAATCCAATAGTGCCACAACCCAAAGTTGTATGCCGCCTCACGAACCCTTGTTCCTGCAGTTCATCGATTCCGTCAATGATGTCTTCGTCAACAAGTCTTGTGAATTGTCGTATCTCGTCCGGCTCCAACTGCGGGTCCATTGAACAAGCATGTGTGGATTTCTCCACCATCAATCGAACGATGGCTTCTGCGGCGGCGGAAAGGCCCAATTCCGGAGTGCGTTGTAAAATGACCTTTGGAATCGGTCCGAGAGGAGGTTTTTCGCTGATCCCATGTAGGTGGGATGCCAGTTTTTCCACGTCTGCTCCATAATTTGTGATCTCAGGCGAATGTAAAGATCGCAACAGAGGAGAGAGTTTTTGAATTGGGAGTCCGACTCGCAAGGGTATGAATCTTACCTGTCCTTCGATTTTTTGAATGAAGGCGGCATCGATCTCGGTATTCACCCATTCCTTCCCTATGCTGGCGGGGGTCAAGATCGCGATGAAATGGGTGCATTCCTCCAAGCCCTGATCGATCTTCCGTCGAATGCTATCACTCGGGCCAATTTCCCATTCGTCGAAGAAAACATTGATGCCCCTGCTCATCAGATCGTTAGCAAAATCTTGTACAATATCATTATCCTCCGATGCATGGCAGAGAAATACCACAGGGGGAGTGGCGATTTCAGCCTTCTCTTCTCTGATTTTCATCTCTTTATCCTCAATATTCATTGGAAAGGCGATTCTTGATCATTTCGAAAACCTCATAAAACCGGCAAGGTGTCTAATAATGTCAATGAGCAGAGCCATTTTCGTCTCGGTCCAACTCCAGCACGGCGCTCCAAAAGCTCTCTGCGTAGTGTCTCGCTTTCTGGCAAACGTAATTGGGAAGAATAGTCCGGGCGAGCAGGAATGCTGTTATCAGCAGGACTAAAGATACAGCGCACCAAATGATGCCTCTACCTGTCCAATAGAAGGAGGCGAAACATCCGGCACAACTCAGTACCGATGCGGGCAGCCAAATGAAACGGAGCCCCGCAAAGTTTCTGGTAAAACCATAATCGGCGTTGTGCACTCGAAGCCTGTCAGCGTGTTTGCCGTCTCTGAGTCGATAGCGAAGAGTGGTTACCGCATCATTGATGATCTTCTCGATCTCGTCATCATTAAGATCTGCCGCTGCGACGACATCGAGCCCCGTTAGACGCTTAATAGCTGCATACCAAAGTGCTTTCTGTTGATTAGACCGATTTTTATCATTGGGAAACAGCCACTGATTTGTAGGGGCATCGTACGGCCATCTGGGCCAGACCCTTTGCTGTAGGCGATTTCCAGCTGCGGAAGCAAGATGGGATAGGCCGACTGCCAGGGCAGCTGAGACTCCAACTCCCATTGCGAACGTACTGATCCAGCCGTCAAGTGACTTCCCAAGTGTGGCGGAAACCGGTAGTAGGAACAAAACAGAGATCAGCGCTGGAAGAAAACGCGCTTTCCGCTCATAATGGTCGCTAAGATTAATGTAGCTGAGCCAGTCCTTATTCTCCAACATCTGTTACCTCTTCATCCCTCTGCAGGAATCAGCAGCAGATTATCCATCCAATTCATCTCACCGATAAAACAGCTCACTTCTCCTTGATCTCCTGCTATCATCATCAGAGCAGGAAGCCCATCTCGCCCCATCAACTCGTTCAGCCAGGCAAAGACCTGCTGATCTTGAGCACTTGGCGTTGTACGCACCCCCTTGGGATGAGAATGCCACTCACCGATATACTCTAAACCGCCGTCTGTCTCTCGAGACACCTTCTCAGTTTTAGTTTTAAGACCTTTACATCCGCGGATATAGAGCGTTGGCCATTCCACACTGTCGGGTGGCGAGGGGATAGTATCGACGATGTAGACCACACGCCTCTCAAGATCGAAGGACCCCAGGAGCACACCGCCGGTTTCGTTTGGTAGTCTTTGTTCTCTGAGCTGATGGAGCTTCAGGACCAGCTGTGTGTCGGCGCAAACGGTCCAGTCTCCTGCTTCACGACGGGTCGTAGAGCATGGTTGCACATCCACACGCCTCACATTCCCACGTGCGTCGGCCCGCCAGATGGTTATCGATGCGGTATCAGATGTCATAACCTCGCGAATGGCCCGGCTCGCAATGGCTGCATGAAGTGCGACCAGGTCCTGGGGCAAAGTGCTCGTGACATCGCGACAGGATTGGCCGTATCGCCTTCGCCTCTGCAAAGGCTTGAAGTGGCCTGAAATGTCTTCCTCCGTGACGATAGCTCGATAGTACTGCATCTCGAGCTCGTCCAGTTTCAGCTCCCTCTTCTTGTCTTCCGCCAGAAGGACCAGATCATCACCCGTCGGAGTCAGGAACAAGGAGACGCGCCTGCTGGAAGAGTCTACATCGAGCGAGAGGTATCTTTCGACAGAGACGGAAGCAGACATGTCGAGGATAAGGTCTGAGCTTTTTAGCGTATCCGAAATTCTCTGAGCCTCTTCTCTCGGATTCATTACATCGACAGAAATGTATGAAAAGGCACTGTCGTCATGAACTAAACGCTTTGCTTCCTCCGCCATCACAAGAGATTTTTGCCAGCCTACGTGGGCTGCATGAAGAGCATGACGCGCAAGGTTGTGCGGCATCAGGCGATCATCATCGATAAAGACCCAATTCCCGAAGCCGCTCCGGACAAGATTCATTGCAACCTGGGAGCCCAAAGCTCCGAGCCCAATCGCCGCAATCGACGGAGTGTCGGCCCGTTCTTGGCCATTCAGTTTTATCGCCAGATCTCGATCGAGTTGGAAGGATGGGTTCAACAGGTCGAGAAGCACCGCCTCCCCTCGTTTTGCGTCATCAACAACAAAGAAGGGGCACAGATGCCCATCACTTGATTGCCACACACCTGTCTTTTCCCCCGCTTCCTCCAGAGTGGAACCTGTTACGAAGGCCCAGACATCGGTGGTCTCTGGCTCCAAGCCTGCGTGGCGCAACTTGGGGCACACGATCACCAGTACCAGCGAAGAACGTCGAGCATCATCGTTCAGAGCGTCCATCTCCCACCATGTCTTTAGCCTGCCTCTCAGCTCACCGAGTAGATCATGGCCAAGGTCTTGAAAGACTTTCGCTAGCTCGGCCAGGGACGCTGGACGCCTATGGATGATCCCATGTTGTTGTGGAGGACAAGCGTGAACGCTCACGACAATAGGAAGAGATTGAACTGGTGCAGGCGGTTTTTTGCAGTGGGCAATGAGAAATCGCTGTGGGTCAGTGGCCGTCAGATATAATCGTTGCGGCATATCTCCCGTGCTTGATTTTAGAAGGTCACGAGGCAGAATGATTTGGCCTGCATAGCCAAAGAGAAGCGGTTCAAGAGGCTGATCTTCCTGGTGCAATCTACCCTTTGCCGTCAGGGCGAGCCACTGTCTGACCCGCTCCACAAAACGAGGCGCGGTCCAGCGTCGCTTGAGTTCACTGTACCGTTCTTCGTAGAGGCACAGGCTGCGGGGTAGCTCTTTCTCTCGCAGGTTTAGATGCGGTACTCTGGGAAAATCACACCGGAGCGCCAAGACTTCAGGAGCGGAGTCGTCAGATCTCGGGAAGATCCCGGCAATACGCTCCACTCGATTGATTGAATGCACAGGGCGTTGTGGAACCTCCGCCTCAACGTCGAAAATGATCACATCAGCTTCTTCCGTTACCCGGCATTCAACCAGAGACGCATATTCATTGGTCTGTTGACTGAGTGTTTGTGCCAGCGCGATCGCTTTGGGGACTCGAAGGCCAGCGATCGAAGCCACTATTCCGGGAGCATCACAATAGGTGACGGTCATACCTCACCCCGCCCTTAGCGCCGGAGCGCTCATAGCTGCAACGGCCGCCGTTGACGCTTGCTTCTTCACTGTCGCTCCGGTGCTTTCAATTTCAATCACCAGTGGCTTCGGTGCCGTTTTTTTCGGATGCTGCATGGTCACCATGAATTCCCCGTTGAGCTGTGTTTCGATATCTTTGTAATAATTCGCGGCCTGCCGGTGCGGGGGATAGCTGTCCTTATCTTCTTTGCTTCCCTTTGCTGGAATGGGGTCACTTGTTGCCACGAGAATGCCTCTATCCGCACCCTGATTCTCATATAACCAGGCGACATCCGGAACGGGCTCTGTCTTATCGTTGCCCTTTTCCGGTCCGATAGACAAATAGCTGCAATGATGCGGAATCTTAACGATGTCCCATTCCAAGCGCTCGGGTCGATCCTTCTTGTTTTTTGTGACGTCGACGATGTCCGTGATGATTTCGTGAGTCACATCGGACATGAGCAGCATTTTGGTTTCAACGCCTGCGACCTGGAAAACGGCCTGCATCACCAGGCAATCATCATTCCTGTCTTCAACTTCTCTGCCATTCATGCGTTTGGCAAACGGTGAATGGACGAAAAACTCAATCCCGTCTGAGTCTTTCTTGAGCTCAGGAGCGATTTTCCCAGCATCGGTGATGATATTCAAACGCTCTTTCAGCGATATGCCGTTCTTTTCACACCAAGCCTTCAACCTCTCAGGTCGAGAGAAAACTCGAACCCCCTTCCCCTGTTTGAAACGATGCCGGGCCTCCTGGCGTATGACGCGGCCCTCTTCCTTGTCTACCGCTTCCTCGGTAATCACGGCTGCGGGAACCCACATGACCTTGATTCTGACCCGATTATCTCCTTGATACTTCTTTGCGTGATCAAACCAGAAGAATTCTGTTGCGCCCTTGTAATGATCTTCGTCCAGATGAGTGAAGGCCACCACGTCAAAATCGTTCCGTTTGGCGGTGGCGAGGTCCTCACGAAGCTCCTTCGGAAGATCGCATCGCAGATCATATTGATTGCTTGAGTCGCGCATATTGGCATAGTCGAAGAGAATCTTCTTGCCGTTTTCGAGATCGATGCGATAGCAGTCGGCAGTGCCGACGGGGAAGAAAGTAACCTTATGCATAGTGCTGCCTCCTCACAAATTTCCGCTCATCAAATCCGGCATTGTGGCGGCTGTTAGGGTTAAGGACTCTCGATGTATAAGAGCAAAAGAAGAAAATGAGCTTGAAGTCTGTGCCCGTTGGATTTTCGCGTAAGGACGATTAGATCTTTCCGACCGAGTCGCTCTAAGAAATTGAGGTGGTTCTTCTGGACGGGGTTTCTATCACTCCAAGGGAAAACACCCCGCAAGAATACTGCCTTTGGCAAACGTTATGAGCCTCTCGATATCTTCTTCCTGAAGCTTGTTTTCGATGATGAAGCGGACCAGTTCCAGGGCCTTGGGGCTCTGCCGCAGCATGTCGGTGATGTCGGGGTCCGTGGACAGGGAGAGGCGGAACAGCACATCGGGGTCCGCGGCCAGCAGCCGGGCCAGTCCCTTGATGATTTCCGGGCGTGGCGGGCTTTCCTTGTCCCGTTCGATGCGGCTCAGGTAGGCGGGGGAAATTCCCACCTTGACGGCCGTCTCCCTCAAGCCCAGGCCCTGTGCGTTACGCAGCTCTCGAATGGTTTCTCCGAATTTCTTCATAGTGGGTCAATCATATTCATGCGTTTAGTGTTTTGCAACACATAATTTATCTGGTATTCTATTTTCTCGTGGGGTATTTTGGGGTACCTTGCACTTTTTTCCGCATGCCCCTCGGGTGGTGCGTGAGAAGGCTTTCCTGAAGGAGTTTTTGAATAATCAATGAATATTATGAATGGGTTGTGCCGTTGTGGCGATCCCTGGGCAGGCCGACGCGGTTTTTGACGCCGTATCGATTCGAGGGCTGCTCCGGTCGGTCAATGCCCGCAAGCACCCCGAGCCCCAGGCGAGAGAGTACCTCATGGACACAACCAAAACGAACGTCCCCCCTGGAAGCACCATCGCGGCGGGTTACATGCTCGATTATGTTTCCGGGAAACAGGTGAAGGAGACAAAAAAAGAGCTGGTGCGTCAGCGTGTGGCGCGCGCGCTCATCCACGAATACGGGTTTTCCCCTGAAGACATGGAGAATGATTTCTCCATCGGCGGCCGCAAGAAGGTGGACATCGCCATTTTTCACCATGGCAAGGACCACACCGTGGATAACCTGGGACGCGCCGTGATCTGCCGTCCCGAGCCCAATGTCGGCAAGGGCGCCGTGCGCATCCGGGATTTCGAGCAGGCGGCCAAGGACCTGGATGAATTAGAGACCATCATGCGCGAGGTCGAGGCCGTTCGGTACGGGCTGTGGACCAACGGGCTGGAGTTCTTCTTTCTCGAAAAAGAGAAAACGCGCTTCGCCACCAACTGCAATCCCATCGGTGATTGGCCCCTCGCCGAGGAATCCGTCGGCACCAGGGAGGTGCTTTCCGACGCCCACACCCGTGTGGCCGACAAGGAAATGCTCAAGGTGACTTTCCGCCGCTGCCACAACTACATCCACGGCAACGAGGGGATGCCCAAGGACGCCGCGTTCTGGCAGTTCCTGTACCTCATTTTCTGCAAGATGCACGATGAAAATCTCCGTAACAAACAGCGCCAGGCCTGGCAGCGCCGTTTCTGGGCCGGCCCCAGGGAACAGTTCGACGACAAGGGCCGCAGGGACATCCGCAAGCGGATCGAAGACCTCTTTGCCGAGGTCAAAAAGCAGTACAACAATATCTTTCGAGGCAACGAAGAGATTTCACTCTCCGACCGCGCCCTGGCCTTCATCGTCTCGGAGCTGGCCAAGTACGACTTCACCCGCACCGACGTGGACGCCAAAGGGGTGGCCTATCAAGAGCTGGTGGGCGTCAATCTGCGCGGCGACCGCGGCCAGTACTTCACCCCGCGAGGCGTGGTGAAGCTGGTGGTCGAGATGCTCGACCCCAAGGAAGATGAAACGGTCCTGGACCCGGCATGCGGGACCGGCGGCTTCCTCGTCGCCACTCTCGCTCACATATTAGAAAAGCTCCGGGCCGCGCAAAACACTCAGGCCGGCAACGAGAGCACTTTGGAATTTCTGAACGTCCATGAGCCGCTCAGGAAATATGCCGCGGACAAAGTGTACGGAGCGGATTTCGACCCCTTCCTGATCCGGGCCTCCCAGATGAACATGGTCATGGCCGGCGACGGTCGTGGGCATATCTATCACATCAATTCCCTCGAATTTCCCAACGGACACCTGGTTGAAAAGATCGAGCAGGAAGAAGAAAAGCTCCAGATCAAGAAGGAAGAGGGATGTCGCAGGAGGCTGGCGCTCGGCTCCTTTGACATCGTGATGACCAATCCTCCTTTTGGATCGGATATCCCCATCACCGACAAAAACATCCTGCGGCACTACGAGCTGGCCCATACCTGGGAGCCGGACGGCGAAGGGGGCTTTCGCAACACCGGCATTCTGAAAGGCAGCGTCTCTCCCGAGATCCTTTTTGTGGAGCGCTGCCTCAAGTGGATCAAGCCAGGCTCCGGCCGCATGGGCATCGTGCTCCCCGACGGCATCCTGGGGAACCCGGCGGCGGAATACATCCGCTGGTGGATCATGCGGGAGGCACAAGTGCTCGCCTCCATCGACCTTCCGGTGGAAGCATTCATCGCCGAGGCCAACGTCAACATCCTCACCAGTCTCCTGTTCCTTCGGCGCAAGAGCGATGAGGAAAAGCGGATGGAGGCCCTGGGCGGCGCGAGGGAGTACCAGGTTTTCATGGCAGTGGCTGAAAAGGTCGGTATCGACCGCCGGGGCAACAAGCTCTACAAGCGCACACCGGATGGTGAGGAGATCGTCGAGCCGCGCCTGCATGTGGAGCGTCTCCGCATCGGCGGCAGCTTTGTGGAGCGCACCCTGATCCGCCCCGAAAAAATCGAGGACAACGATCTGCCGGTCATTGCCCGGAAGTACAGGAAATTCATCGAGGAGCACGAATGATGTCCACGGCGGTCCACTATCATGAGGGTGCTTTCCCTCCCGCGGAATTGAACTGGGCGCGCCTGGTGACATTGATCGGTTCGGCCAACGGCGCCGTGGCCCGGTATGACGGGTTGCTCTCGGCCATCCCCAACGCGGCGGTCCTGCTGAGTCCTTTGACCACGCAGGAAGCTGTTCTGTCATCCCGCATCGAGGGGACCCAGGCCACCATGGGTGAGGTCCTGGAATACGAGGCCAAGGGAGATACCGGCGACTTGACTTCACCCAAGGAGGCCGACATCTGGGAAGTCCTCAACTATCGAACCGCCATGCGCGCCGCCGAGACCATGCTCCAGGAGCTTCCCCTTTCGCTGCGCGTCGTTCGCGAGGCCCACAAGATCCTGCTTTCCGGCGTGCGCGGGCAGGGAAAGTCTCCGGGCGAATACCGCCGCATACCCAATTGGATCGGGCCGGCCGGCTGTACGATGGAAGACGCCAGGTTCATCCCCATTGCCGCGGACAAATTGCCCGAAGCCATGTCCCGCTGGGAACGCTACATTCATGAAGAAACCCCCGACCGCCTGATTCATCTGGCCCTCCTTCACGCCGAATTCGAGGCCTTGCACCCCTTTCTGGACGGCAACGGACGGCTGGGCCGCATGCTGATTCCCCTGTTCATGCATCAGGCCGGGTTGATCCATCGCCCCATGTTTTATATCAGCGCCTTTTTGGAAGCCAACCGCGACGCCTACTACGACAGGCTGCTGGCAGTTTCCCGAGACGGCGATTGGACCGGTTGGTGCGCCTTTTTCTTGACGGCCGTGCAACAGCAGGCCGAGGAGAATCATCGCAAGGCCGCCGCCATTCTTGATCTCTACAACCGCATGAAAACGCATTTTGTGGACCTGACCCATTCTCAATACGCCATTCACGCCCTGGACTGGATCTTCGAGCGGCCCATTTTCAAAAGCAGCGATTTCGTGACCGCCTCGCCCATTCCCAAGCCGACTGCCGGCAGGATTCTCAATGTGCTCAAGCAGGAAGGGGTCCTGAAGGAAATCGAGAAGGGAAGCGGCCGCCGGGCCGCCGTGCTGGCCTATGCGGAGCTGCTCAACCTTGCCGAGGGACGCGATGCATTTTGAGTCTCATGAATTAATGACAAACGACTTTGTGTCTCACGAATCGAAGTATATGAGTCGCAAAATATTTTGTGACTATTTCATGAGACACAAAAAGCGCGTAAATCGCCTTCGTTGGAAATCTCAGTGCTCTCCTTCGGTTTCAGGAGCTTCCGAAACCGAAGGACCTCCCTTGGAGGAAGGAAGGAGCCAGGTGACGTCATGAGCAGGACCTTTCAGTGCAAAGCGATTCCCAGCACCTGGCTGGAGCACAACGGCCGCCGCCTGGATTGCGGGCCTTATATGTCCGGAGCCATTGAAGCCAGGGAGCTGTTGAAGAAGCATCGGACCGAGGCGCTCAAGAACCTGACTGCGGGCCATGGTGGAGGGATATTCAATGGCCCTCGTTTCCCACGCATTTATGTCGACGATCCTGCCCATGGTGTGCCTTTTCTCGGGAGCACCGATATTTTGAATGCCGACCTTTCTCACGTTGCCTTGATCTCGAAGAAACAGATCGAGGAGACTCCAGCCCTCGTTTTGGATGAAGGGTGGACGCTCATCACCTGTTCTGGAACCATTGGTCGGATGGCCTTTTCCCGTTCGGACATGAAAGGCATGGCTGGATCTCAACACTTCATGCGAGTGGCGCCCGATACGGAGAAAGTAAAGCCAGGCTATCTATACGCTTACCTTTCCAGTCGATTTGGAGTTCCCATCGTCATCTCCGGTACATACGGTGCCATCATCCAGCACATCGAGCCCCACCACCTTGCGGACCTGCCGGTACCACGATTGGGAGATGTCGAGGATCGAGCGCATGAGCTGGTGCGGCAGGCGGCGGATCATCGTGTCTTAGCAACGAATTTACTCAAAGAAGCAATGAGAGATGTCTACTCGAAGCTTGACATGTCGATTCCAGTGGCTCCAGCAAAAGGTGAAGCACCATCCATCACAACACAGTCCTCCCATTTCCTTTTTCGAAGGATGGACTCGTTCTACTACAGCTCTGATAATCTCAAAGCGCGCGAAGCATTTGATGCGGCAGGCAATCGGTATGGAAGCGCTATGCTTGGAGATGTTGCAAAGGTATGGATTCCTAATATTTTCAAGCGACTGTATGTTGATGATCCAAAATTTGGCTATCCGTACTACACTGGAAAAGCGATTTATGAACTTTCCCCATCTACAGATCTTTATCTGAGAAGGGATATTGCTGATAGCAACCAGCTAGTTCTGTCAAGAGGAATGCTGCTTATTCAAGATTCAGGGCAGATCTCTGGACTCATCGGAAGACCAGTTCAAGTGGGAAAGCATCTCCATGGCGCTGCCTGCACTAACAATATGGTTCGCGTTCATTCTGCCGAAGAGTATGACAGCGGATATTTGTTTGGGCTATTGGGGACACAGTATGGCCTAAAGTTGTTGAAGCGAGAAGCCGCCGGCTCAAGTATACCGCACCTGGAAGAGAGCAGAATCAAGGAACTGAGTATTCCTTGGCCTCAAAAGAATCTGCGAAAACTTGTCGGGATCAAGGTGATGGAGGCGCTAGAACGTAGAGACAAGGCGGTTGACCTCGAAGACCAGGCACGCGCCCTCGTCGAGCACGCCATCCAGGAGGGATGCCGCTGATGGCCAGGGTCATCCCCATCGGGCAGCCCGCCAACGACTCCGAGCGCAAGGCCATCGGGTTCCTCCGGGACCATTTGCCCGAGGGCTGGCTGATCTTCCACAACTTCGAGATGCGCCAGGGGGAAGAGGTGTTCGAGATCGACATCGCCCTCCTGGCGCCTCACGCGGTCTATCTGGTGGATGTGAAAGGCACGCGGGGCCTCATCGATGTGTATGGCTCCAAGTGGTATCCCGAGGGACGCCAGCCATTCCATTCTCCCCTGGCCAAGCTGCGGAGCCATGCCAGGACCATGGCCACCATCATCCGCGAAAGCAACGCCGGTCTCATCGAGCTGCGCAAGGCGCATGTGCATGCCGCCGTGCTGCTCACCGCCGATGACGCGGCCGTCCACGACTCCGCCGGGGTCGACGGTCCGGACGTGACCGACTTCAAGCATTGCCTCAAATACTTCCGGGACATCAGCCGGATTCCCGAAAACCGCCTGGATAGCATCACGCGCTTCCACTCCCGGATCGTCAAGGTGATCACCGGCAAGGCCAGGCCGAAAAACGCGGCGCTGGTATTCCGCGACTGGCAGGTGGAAGAAAAGCTCGGGGGCACCGATCGCTACACGGAATATCGCGCCCGGCACACCCTCCTGGGCAAGAGCGGCGGCATGGCCCGCCTTCGGGTCTACCAGGCCGATCCTTACCAGGAGGAAGCCGCCCGCAAGGCCGAGGTCAAGAAGATCAGCAACGCTTACCGGGCCGTGGCGCACATGCCCACCCACCCCAATGTGCTGGCGGTGAAAGACCTGTTCCTGTCCGACGACGCGGACAAAGTGGTGCTGGTGACGGAAGACCTGCCCGGCCAGGTTTTGCACCTGCACATCAAGAAGGCGCGGCTGGCCTTGACCTTCGACCAGAAGCTTCAGGTCATGCGCGATGTGCTTTCGGCCCTGGACCATGCCCACCGGCACGAGGTGATCCACCGCAACCTGACTCCGGACGCCATTCTGGTGACCAGGGGCGGCCAGGCCCGCGTGACCGGCTTCGACTTTGCGCGGGTGGGCAAGGATCGTACCTCCACCATCGCCGACCAAATCATCGACGACCTGGATGCTGCCTACCAGGCGCCGGAATGCTTCAAGCCCCAACAACTCGACCCGACCCAGGCCGGCATTGCCTCGGACCTCTACGCCGCAGGGCTCGTTTTTTATGAGCTGCTGACCGGCGAATCGCCCTTCGAGGGCATCGACCAGATGATGGAGGCCGACGGCAAGTTCCCCATGAAGCCCTCGGAGCACAGGCCGGACCTGCCTGGGGGGATCGACGGGTGGCTGCAGAAATTCTGCGAGTTTGACCCCGAAGAGCGCCATGCCAGCGCCGCTGTTGCGCGCAAGGCCCTGGATGACATCATCCTGCCCGAAGCCGGAGGCGAGCTTGCGCGGGATGATGGGGGAATAAAAAACGCGGCGGACCTGGAGCTTCCCGAAGATTTGCGAAAATTGCCCCGGGACTTTGTCCTGGCCAACCGCTTCGCTATTCAAAAAAAGCTGGGCGAAGGGGGCTTCGGCGCGGTTTACAAAGTCTTTGATTCCTACGCCGATGTGGTGCGCGCCATAAAGATCATCGACAAGGACAGGCGAAGCGTCTTCGAGCGCGTGTGCCGGGAATACAAGGCCCTGACCAATCTGCCCGAGCACCCCCATGTGGTGAAGGTGATTTGGGCGGATCGCATGGCCGATGCCAGGCAGACCCCTTACATCGTGTTTGAGTACGTGGAAGGGCTGGATGTTTCCGACCTGATAGAAAGCGAAGCCCTCTCCCTGGAGGACGCCGTTCGCATCGCTCGCGAATCGGCGGAAGGACTGGCTCACCTGCATCGGCACGGGGTTTACCACCAGGACGTCAAGCCCTCCAATCTGCTGTGGACCGACAAGGGCGTTCGCATCATCGACTTCAACGTCGCCGTCACCGAAAGGGACGAGGCCCGAGGCGGTGGCGGTACGCGCCGCTATCTTCCACCGGACTACAGCCACTCGACCGAGCCCGATGCCTCCGACCGCATGGATCGCGACCTCTACGCCCTGGGCATCTCTTTCTACGAGTGCCTGACCGGGAGATACCCGTTCGACGAGCCGACGCCGCCCATCAGGACCAGGCCGAAAGACCCCAGGCAGTGCAAAGGGTGCGGAGACCTGAGCTCCTCCCTGGTGAGCGTGGTGCTGAGGATGATCGCGCCGGAGCGCCAGGACCGCTTCGCCTCCGCGGCGGAGCTGCTGGCGGCCCTGGCCGGGGTGAAGCGTTACCGCGCGGGCGGAACCAGCGGCGAGATCGGTATCGGGCCGAAAGCCGACGCCCGGCAGGGCTTTGAGCCTTCCCGTCCCAATACCAATCCCTTCGTGGCCCATCTCTTGACCCTCTACAGCCAGAGCCAGGTGTCCAACGCGGGCACTCGAGGTCTGGATGAGATCGGCAGGGCCACCTATGTGCCGACTTACCTGGATGTGAAGCTTCAGCCCGCCTTACTGAAGGGGGGGCTTCGCCTGGTGATCATCAGCGGCAACGCGGGAGATGGAAAGACGGCCTTCATTCAACAGTTCGAAGCCCTTGCCGAGAGCAAGGGCGCGAAGGTCCGGCGCGGGGCCAACGGAGCTGTTTTTCGGCTCAAGGGACGCACCTACCGGAGCAATTACGACGGCAGCCAGGATGAAGGCGACGAGCGCAACGATGCCGTGCTGCGCAAGTTCTTCGCCCCTTTCGCCGGCCGGGACGGCGCGACCCCGCCTGCGAACGAGATGCGGCTCATCGCGATCAATGAAGGCCGCCTGGTGGATTTCTTCCTGGAGCACGAAGAGGAGTTCCCGCGGCTCTCCCGCCAGGTCCAACGTGGGCTGGCGGGCGGGGCACCCGAGGACGCGGTGGCGGTGGTCAACCTCAATCTGCGCTCGGTGGTGGCCGATCCCCAGGAGGGACAGACTTCGATCCTGGAGCGCCTGATCCTCCGCATGACGCAGCGGGAATACTGGTCGGTCTGCGAAGGATGCGACCTTCAGGGCAAGTGTTACGCCTGCCACAACGCCAGGACCTTCCAAGACGCCACTGCCGGGCCGAAGGTGATCGAACGTTTGAAAATGCTCTACACCATCACGCACCTGAGGGGGCGATTGCACATCACCATGCGCGATCTGCGCTCCGCCCTGGCCTTCATGCTGGTGGGGACCCTCGATTGCGACGGCATTCATCGCCTCTATCAAAACGACAGCGAAAAGAACAGGAAGCGGATTCTCGACGGTTTTTATTTCAATTCCTGGCTGGGGGGGAGCTCCGGCTCCAACGACCGGCTCTTGTCGCTGCTGCGGGAAATCGATGTGGCCCAGGTGGGCAATCCGGAGCTGGACCGCGAGCTGGGTTTTCTACCGCCCTCGGTCAGGGCCATGGGCCGCTTCTCCTTCGGAGCGCGGACCGGCTACGATGAAGAGCTGCTCGAAGCGCGATTTCGCAAGCTCCCTCGGGATTACTCGTCCAAGAACCGGGCGCGGTTGATCGCCAGGCACCGGAATTATCTCTCCCACGTGCGCAGGCGGCATTTTTTCGAGCGCCGCGACATGGGCTGGAAAGACATGCTGCCTTACGGAAGCATCGAGCCCTTCCTCGACGCCATCCGGGAGCCCGGCGTGAAATGCGCGGATGAGACCGCGTCGCTGCTTCAAGCCATCAATCGGGGTGAAGGCCTGGGCGACCCCGGTTGGCCGGGCCACCGGCTGGCCTTGCGGGTCCGCCGCGTGGAAAAGGGAACGATTCGCAGCTACAGGCTTTTCGACGGGGATCGCTTCATCCTGAGGACCGACCGGGAAACCGAGGCCCATCCCTTTTTGGAGAGCCTGCCGGAGGCGCTGGTGCTGCTCTACGACTCGGGAGACGGACACCGGGCGAGCCTGCGCATCAACCTCGACATTTACGAGATGCTGATGCGGCTCAACAAGGGATATCGGCCGAGCCTCGAGGAGGAGGAAGGCTTTTACCTTAGCTTGGCCGTCTTCAAGAATGTTCTGTCCGCGGCGCCCTACCAGGAGGTTCTCTTGACGGAAAGCGGCTACGAGCTCTTCCAGATCCGCCGTGATGCAAGCGGCGTGCTGCATATGGGGAAAGTGACCCGGAGGGCCGACGCATGAGCATCAAGGGCCGAGACAAGGAGTTTCGCACACCCAAGACCACCTATGTGGACTTCAAGCACATCGAGATGGACCGGGTACTGACACTCTTGTTTCCTCGGTTGAAATTTCGCGGATACGCAGGCCGAAAGCCTCCCCGCGCGAACAACCTGCAACCCGAGGAATTTGTCGAGGAAATTCTTCGCGAGGAGGAGATGCGGAAGTTCTTCGTGGGCTTCGATCAGTATCCCGACATCGTGCACAAATGGTTTGAAACGGAGCTGCTGGATGTTGTGAATCGCGGGAAGGCCAATCAAGCCGTGGCCTCTCCACGTCCCTTGCACGGCGAGACTTATAAGTTTCGTAACGCCAGGCACTGCCGCGACTATGGCGCCGCCGAGCAGATCTACTGGATGCTTTATTTCGCGCGCCGGGGCGAGGGGGAGTCGGCCCTTTCCGACCTGAAGCGCTTCTTTTTTCCCGGATTCGACTGGATCACCGAGAAGTATGACGCGTCCGTGGTCGTCGATGTCGAAACCCAGGCACTTTTACGCTTCAACGAGCAGGTCAAGCAAGACATGCGCGACTCTCGCGAGCCGGATCGGGTCCCGCCCCTGTGCATCGGCCAGGCCGATATCCTCGCCGATGACATTCTGCGGTTGCTGGCTTATGAGCCCCACGTTCCCCGCTCGGTGCTGGTCGAGTACCTGAAGACCCTGTTGGCTTTCCACCTGGGGCTGTATCACCTCAAGCTGTTGCAGATTCTGCCAGGGATCGTGAAGCAACGGTCCGGTAACGATCTGTGCGGCATCAAGGAATGCCCCGTGAATCCGCGACTGGATAACGCCGTCGAGGGTTGTCCCTACCGCCTTTCCCTGATTGTGGACATGGGCGATGTGAACAATGCCCGCATGGTCGAGCTGGCCAGGAAATCCGCCGACAGACTGTACCGCCGGATACCGGCTTTCGTGCAGGCCAACTTCGTCGTAAAAAAGCTGGATGAAATGGCGACATATCTGAGCAAGAAGAGGGGGCAGCCTGTTCCGTCGGCGAATGGGGAGCTTTCCGTGGGCGAGCTGGCGTGCCTGCTCAAGCCGGAGCACGATGCGGACCGACAGACCTACTTCCAATTTCGTCTCGCCGGCCTGATCGAGGAATCCTCGTCCGGAGGCGGCGATGTCGATCCCGAGGTGCGGGAAGCGACCGCCATGGGACTTGGAGAATTCGATTCGTTCATCGAGATCCTCATGGCCTATCGGGGCAAATACCACCGGCAGTACATCACCGAATGCCTGGATTCCCTGCTCCTGAAGAACAAGGAGAACGGGCTGCTGGCTCAGTCCCGGAGCAAGGGGAGTCCCCGCCGGTTTGTCCTGAGCAGCAGGTTGCTGGAGGTGCTGTTGCAAGTGGCCGTGCTGACCTGGGAAGGCGGTCGGTTCATCACTCGGGAGGTGCGCATCGAAGAGCTGCTGGCGTTCTTGCGTACTCGCTACGGCCTTTATATCGACCGGCTTCCGGAAGGCAGCCAGGCCGCCGGCAGCATCGTGGACCGCCGGGCCATGCGGTTGAATCTCGAGGCCTTCAAGCGCCGCCTGCGTGAGATCGGCTTCTATGAAGACCTGTCGGATGCGTATGTCACCCAGAAAGTATCGCCGCGCTATGCCATCGGGAAAAGCCATGAAGACCAAGAAAATGGGAGGCGTCCATGAGTCAGGCCTTCATGAAGCTGACCGTGAATCAATTGAACGCTGCGGTTGCCGGCCTGCTGTGCCCTCGCATCGAGGCGATACTGAGTGAGCGCGGGCCGGGACACTGCATTCGAGTCACGGATCTCGACCATGAGGTCATGGAATCGGCTTGCAAGGAGCTTCGCAGGACGCGGCCGGATGGGAATATCTTCATCTTGGGCGGCCATGATCAGGATGGGCTTCCCTTTCGGGTCACCTCCACCAGGCTGGTCGAGCTGCGCAATCCGGAGGTCAACGGCGAGCTGCGTCCCCCGCTGCTGGTCTTCATCCCGGCTTTCCTGCGCACCAGCGCCGAGGATTCCTTTGGAGTCGCCACCTTCGAGGAGCTTGCCTTCACCGGGATTTATCGGGAGTTGATCGACTCGCTCCTGGAGCGGTTGCCCCCTTCCCTGCTGGGCCATGTTCGGGACCTGTTCGGCATTCTCGCGGAAGAAGGATGGCTCTTCGCCGATGAGGTGGCCCGAGCGAGGTATCTGCTGACGGCGCTGGAAAACGGCATCGACGGCGAAACCCTCGGGGCCGCCTTGTACGAGCTGACCCTGATTCCGGATTTCAAGCTCCTTGCCGACCCCGGGACGGTCAACGGCAAGATTCGCCGGAACCTGGACTGTGTCCGCGGCCTCATGACATCGCACAAGTCGGTGCGTGGGCGAATCGTGGAGCTTGGCCTCCGAGACAAGGCCCTTCAGTCTCGCTTGTTCGCCTTCTTTGAAAAGTTCGAGGTCCAGGAGCCGGAAGGGTGGACTTCGCTTATTGCCACGGACAAGAGCTGGTGGAGCATATCCTTCGACAAGTGGGCTTTCCAGGAAGAGCCCATGCTGGGCAAGGTTCGGTTGGCCGTTTTGAAAACCGATCTTCCCCTCGTGGAAAAGGATGAGGCCGACGAGCAGCTCTCGGGGCTCACCGGGCAACAGGTGCTCGTGCCCCATGAGCACAGGAAGATGAATGTATCTTTCGAGGTCAGTCCCCATCCGGGAAAGGTGAGCGGTCTGGACCATTTCACGGTGCAGATCGTTTCCCGCAGTGACGGTCCCGTGGGCAAGTCCAAGAAGGTGAAGGCATGGAAGCACAACCGGGTGCAATGCGCCGCCAACCTGGCGAGGCTCGACAAGATCGACTTTGAGGAAGGCTGGCATTTCATCCGGGTCCTGCCCTGGACCGCGGATGGAGACCCCGTTCCGATGGAGTCGGGGTCGGAATTGGAAACAGCCCAGCGGATCTTCGAGAGCGAGCCCTTCTATGTTCTTCCGGGAGGGAGCCTGGACGAGGAGCCGCCTCAGCGGACCGTTCGCGATGAGCAGAGCCTCGATCATGCGCGCTTCAGACTGCAACTGAACGCTCTCGGCGAAGAGCGTGATCCCGACAAGATCTTCCCGACCACTGTTTCCTGGGCGGAGGAGGGGCAATCCAGAAAGGCCTCTCGCCAGGAAGCTCTGCTGGTGAAATTCGGCCGGGAAGGCAGCGTTCAAGTCCCGGTCTCTCGAATGCTCAAGACCATCGAGCAAGGCATTTTGGCCGAGCCCGGACGCCCCTGTGGCCGACGGATGCAGGCCCGTCCGGACAGCGCCGACTATCCTTCGGAAGTTGAGCTGCCTCTCCCCTCGACGGCGGCGGCCCGGTCTTTTCTGTCTGCGCGGGAGGAGCTCTTTTCGCTCGTGCGGCAGGATGCGGCCGACCTGATCATGGAAGGGCTTTCCTTTCGTGACGCCGAAAAGGAAATCCTGGCCTACGCCGAATCCTATCTGGATCTGGTGCGCGGTCTCCTGCGCCAGGCGGAAACGACATCGGCGGTGGAACGGCAGCAGCATTTACAGTCGCTGCGGCATGTACTGGCCGTGGACTCCGTTCATGTGATCCTGACCGATTATGGCGGGCGACGGCGCGAAGCGGTCCTGGTTGCGCCCACGCACCCGCTCCGAGCACTCTGGCTTTCGGGCTGGGTGGAGCTTGGAAAGGACTGGATCGGCAAGATTCAAGCCGGAGGAAAGGATCACATTGCTTCCGTGCGGGCGGCCCTGCTGAATGGCTTGTGCTCTTCCGGATACCCCGTTGGCGTTCCGGTCGAGGATGGTCGGATTTTCACCCCTGTGGACAATGTGAATCCTTTCTGGGGATTCTACACGCCGACAGGGGAGGAAAATTCCAGGAGCCTGATGGCCGAAGTGTGTGCCGCGCTTGGTCTGGCGGAGCCTCCCAGCGTTGGCTCGGACATTTCGGGGAGCATGATCGCGGACAAGATCGAGCGCTACCTGTCGCAGCATCCTTACGTGCGCGAGCTGTCCTTGAATGTGTTCAATCCCGGCGCGGGCGCGGTGATCACGGAGGCGCTTATGGGCCTTCAGCAAAAACGTGAGTATGCGGACCTGCGTTATGACATTCGCTTGTTCACCTCCGACCCCGCGTCCTTCGTCCCGGGGGAAGCTCTCGATTCCATGGGACGGCCGGGCGCCCTGGTGAGCGAGGCGGCGGATGCCTTTGCCACGTCCACGGGAAGCCATTTGTTCTCCAAGCTGAACCTGGCCCGATATGCCCTGGTGGAATTTCATGCCAACGCCGGGAGCTACCCCGCGCACATCAGCGTATTGCTCGACGTGTTTCCGGCGGAGGAGCTGTCCATTGCCGAGAAGCCTCCCGGCCTGACTCCCCTGCATGGGCTGATCCAGGATTTTGAAACGGATTTTGTGGAGGATGACTCGGGGGCTTTTTGGAGCAAGCGGCCGGTGGTGGGAAGCGCCTGGAATGCCGACACGCAGCCCGCCTGCTTCGATTTGTTGGCTTCCTTAAGCCGAAACCTGTGCTTTGCCGTATCGGCGGTGGCCTCATCCGGGGCGGCCTTCAGGGCTGTTCCGGTGCTGACCCTTGGATTGGGTGTCCCTCAGCGGGCGCTCATTCATGAGGTGCATCAAGTGAGCGACTGGGTTCTCACCATCGATCGGAATATGGGGATTGAATTCTTCGATCACGGAGGCAAGAAAGACAGACCCGACTACCTGATCGATTACGTTCCCAGGGGCGGCTCCCAGGCGACTCATAATCTGATCATCTCCTCGAGGTCCCATGAGGAACTGGAGGCGATGCTCAAGCCCGTGCTGCTCAGGCATGGCCTGTCCGCCGACGGGGAGCAATCGGTACAAATCCTCGGCGCACTGCGGTCCCTTTCGGGACGGCTCGCTCTGAAGCTGATTTCGGCGCGCACACAACAGGATGAGGCCCTCGGCCTGGCCCTGGCCAGGCTGTACCTTGAATACCAGGGTGCCTTGAGCAATCAGATCATCATGCCCCTCGACGCGCACACCGACCTTTACCGGTCGAAAGGGGGGGCGGACGATGTGGACGATGCCATCAGCTTGCAACGTACCGACCTGGCCCTTTTCGACCTGAATCTGGCCGAACGGGTCATCACCTGCAACCTGGTCGAGGTGAAATGCTATTCGCAGGTGGGCGACTTTTCGGCCTTCAACCAGCTCAAGGAAAAAGTCGCGGTCCAGATCAGCCAGAGCGAGCGTATCCTGCAACGGCACTTCGACCCGGCCATCAAGAAGCCGGACCGTCCGGATCGGCTTCTCAAGAGCCGTGAGCTGTCTCAAATGCTTCGCTTCTACCTCGAACGGTCCCTGCGCTATGGAATTTTCGACGAAGCGGCAGCCCAGGAGGCGCGAGGCTTCCTGCAGTCCATCGAGCTGGGATACGCCCTTCGGTTCCGGCGCTGCGCCCTGATCTTCGACTTCGAAAAGAACGGCGCCGAGGCCCCGGAAAGCGAGGTGGGGATCGAGTTTCACCGGGTGGGCAGGGACCTCATCCATGCCCTCCTGGAGAATTGCCGTAAACCCGTCACTGAGGAGGTGGAGGAAGAGGCGGTCGTCCGTCCGTTGAGCGAGCGGTTCATAGCCACCGTGCCGAAGCTGGAAACCGCGGCGTTTATCGCGCCCAGGCGAGAGCGAACCACGCTCTGGCGGTTGGAGGAGACCTGGCGGGGCGAGCCGCCTCAGGGGGATGGGGATGGCCCCGCGGCGTCGGAGTCGGAGTTGGACAAGGCGCGAGAGCGGAAGGAAATGGACAAGGCCGGGGAAGACTCACGAGCAGTGCCACCTGCCGAGGACAGGGAGACGTTTGAGGTCGAGAAGGACGGTGCCGACGACCGGATGCCGGTATCCGAGAATGCACGGACTGGTGAGGTCGGCGCACCGAAGGTCGAGGAAGAGACAATCCGGGAATCGGACAGGCAAGGTCCTACCGCCGGAGTCGAGTATGACGTCATGCTTGGCGTAAACGGGACATCACCGCAGTACGGCGTGCTGGGAGAGATCGCCGGCCGGAAAATCGCCCTGGATATTAACCACACACATACGATCAGTCTCTTCGGGGTCCAGGGAGGAGGGAAAAGCTATACTCTGGGCACGGTGATCGAGATGGCTTCCATGCCCATCCCAAATATCAATATGCTGCCGGGTCCCCTGGCGACGGTGCTCTTTCACTACAGCCCGACCCAGGATTACGCTCCGGAATTCACGTCCATGGTGCATCCCAATTCGGTGCCCCAGGAGGTCCAGATCCTTAAGGAGCACTATGGCGCTGAGGGGCAGGCGCTCAAGGACGTGTTGATCCTGACGCCATCGGACAAGGTCGATTTACGGAAGGCGGAATACCCGGATATCGAGGTCCGGCCGATCACCTTCGCCGCTTCCGAGCTCAAGGCTTCCCACTGGAAGTTCCTCATGGGGGCCATCGGCAGTCAGAGCATGTACCTGCGGCAGATCAACCTCCTCATGAGAGGGCTCCGCAACAACCTGACCCTCGATGGCATCCGAAGCGGGATCGAGAAATCAGGTCTTTCGGATCATCTGAAGGAGCTGGCTCAAACACGCCTCCGATTCGCCGGCGAATATATCGACGACAGCCAACGCCTTCAAGATCTGATCCGCCCCGGACGCCTGATCATTGTGGACCTGCGGGATGAGTACATCGAAAAAGATGAAGCCCTGGGCCTTTTCGTGGTGATGCTGCAGATTTTTTCCGAAGCCACCTTCAACGGAACGGCGTTCAATAAGCTGGTCGTCTTCGATGAAGCTCACAAATACATCGAGAACGATGATCTGGTTTCCGGCCTGGTGGAAGTGGTGCGGGAGATGCGCCACAAGGGGACCAGCATCATGGTGGCTTCCCAGGACCCGCCTTCAGTCCCTGTTTCCCTCATCGAGCTTTCGACCCAGATCATCATGCACAAATTCAACTCCCCCGCCTGGCTCAAGCACATCCAGAAAGCCAACGCCGCCCTGGGGAACCTGACGTCGGACAAAATGAGCCGCCTCCAGACCGGCGAAGCCTACGTGTGGTCCAGCAAGGCCACCGACGACAGCTTTTCGAGGGGAGCGGTCAAAATCAATTGCCGCCCCAGGGTCACCCAGCATGGGGGAAGCACGAAGACGGCTGTACAGTCGTCAGGAAGGAAGCATTGAGGATAGGAACTCCCAACCAGGTGCGTACAGGCCTCACTCCCGGATGCAGAACGTCACCATCCGCACCGACTACTCCGCCATAAAGCCCGCAGTTACGCTCTTCGGAAGCTTGCCGGTGCAAAAGAGGTCGTTCTTAGAGAAACAATAACCGGAAAAACAGGCCAGCACATCACGTACATGGAAAACTTTCAAACCGATTTACTGCCCTGCTTCACACGGAAAGCGTATATCGATAATAGCCTCCAACTCTTAAGGACAGCCAACTTTTATGTTCTGATGGCTCGCATAATCAATGCCCGGATTGACCAGCACTGGATTGCCATTCTCTTCATGACGGAAATAGAAAATAGTCCTCGCCGTCAGCTTGAGCAAAAAACCCTCATAGGTCTCGCCTACGGCTAGATCTGCTTCAGTTTGCGGACCTACCCAATGGAAATGGGTAAAGCCTGGAGATTTAGGAATCTGACCGGGGTCCACACACCATGTGATCGGATTTGTACTGAGTAGCGTTGCGTTAATAGGCGTTCCAATTAATAGCCATCCCACTGTATCCTGGCCATGCACCGCAACAGGGATCCGATCGATGGTTTCATTCGTAAAGTGAATGTAAAAAAAACCCTGTAAATCCCCCTTGCCAACCATTTGTGACTGCTGATGCGTATCGATCTCATTCCCGAAAAGAAACGAGTAGGGCAAGGCGTGATCATTCCACGGTGTGCCTTGGGCTCTGCTCACTCCTGGATCCGCCACAACAAGCACTAATGCGGTGAACACCGCAATAATAAACCTCCTCATGGTATTCTCCTTGATCTTCAAGATAGCGCATTAGAAAAATGAAGCTAAGCTCACAGCGTCTTAAATATAATAGCTCCAAGTGCCCGATGCAAGACCAGCCACAAACGGAAAAACTGAAAGCGCCTGTCGAGGAGTATGCTTCATTTTGCTGAAGCATGTTCGAGTGCTGAGGCGAGAAACTTCCGGAATAGACAGCTGCTCGATGTTTATAAAAGGCGACAACAATCTTGACACCCATCGTCTGGCCATGAGGATCAGACAGCCTTGATTCCTCGTTCTCCCGTGCTGATGCGAATGGCTGCCTCCACAGGACTGACATAGATCTTTCCGTCGCCACGCAAAGAGGTCCGAGCCGCTTGCTCGATGGTGGAGACAATAGTCTCCACCAATTCGTCCCGGCAGATGATTTCGAGCTTCACCTGGGGAATGAAATCCACCAGGTCTTCCGTGACCTTGTCAGGAACGTTCCGTGCTCGCCCCCGCCCAAATCCCCGGACCTCGGAGACACTCACTCCCGTAAGGCCCTCAATTTTCTGGAGAGCCAGAGTTACGGAGGAAAGCTTGTGTCGTTTGATGTAGGCTTTGATTTCCTTCATTGAAGAAGCTCCTTCTTTTCACGGTCTTCATCGTGAGGCTCCGTATTTCCATTGAGCACCCGGGTATCCCTTGCAACCTCCACGGCGAACCACTTATAGATCGCCGGGATGACCAGCAATGTCAGCACAGTGGATGTCACCAGACCGCCGATCACCACCGTGGCCAGGGGACGTTGTACTTCGCTTCCCGTTCCGCTGGAAAACAGGAGAGGAAAGAGGCCAAGGCCGGCGCAGAGTGCGGTCATGAGCACGGGACGCAATCTCAGGCAGGCTCCCCGCACCGACGCTTCATTCAGGGGCATGCCGTCCCTCACCAGTTGATTGAGGTAGGTGACCAGCACCATGCCGTTGGCCAGCACGATGCCGAAGAGGGCGATGAACCCCACGGAGGACGGAACGGACAGGTTCTGTCCTGATAGCCACAGCGCTGCTACTCCTCCCACCAGCCCCAGGGGAATATTGAGGAGGATGAGCACCGTGTTCTTCAGGGAATTGAAGCTGCCGAAGAGCAGGAGGAACACGATGAGCAGCGTGATGGGAATCACCAGCGCCAGGCGCCTGTTGGCCTCCTGCTGCAACTGGAATTGTCCGCCCCAACTGGTGATGTAGCCGGGAGGAAATTTCACCTGGTCTGCAATGGCTGCCTGTGCATCCTGCACAAAAGACCCCATGTCTCGCCCGCGAACGTTGCACTGCACGGTGATGAACCGTTGGTTGTTCTCTCGCGTCACCTGGCGTGGCCCCACGATTTCTTCGACGGTGGCCAGCTCTGCCAGGGGAATATTGGTGCCGCCCGTGGATTTCACCACGATGCGGCGGATGGCTTCCACGCTCTCGCGGCTCTTGGGCTCATACCAGACCACGATGTCGAACCGCCGGATATCCTCGAAAATCTGTCCCGCCTTTTCACCGCCCACCGCTGTGCGAATCACCTCCTGCACGTCGGCCACGTTGACCCCGTAGCGGGCCAGGGCCTGATGCTTCATGGAGATGCGCACCTGTGGCGTTCCGGTGGTCTGGTCCTTCTGCACATCGGCGGCGCCTTTCACCGTGCGGATGACCTTTTCCACCTCGGCGGCCTTCTCCTTGAGCACCTCCATGTCGGGGCCGAAAATCTTGATGGCCAGCTCGGCCTTGGTGCCTGTGAGGAGCTCATCCACCGCTGCGGCGATGGGCTGCGTGAAGTTGAATTGCACTCCGGGAAAGTCCTCGAACGCCTCGCTCATCCGGGCATAAAGCTCCTCGGAGGTATGGGCGGTTTCCCACTGGCTTTGGGGCTTCAGTCCCACGAACGCTTCCGCGCTGTTCACGGGATCGGCATGAGCGCCCACCTCGCCGCGTCCCACGCGGCTGACCACCCGGATCACCTCGGGAAATTCCTTCATGAACTGCCGCTCGAACCGGGTCATGGTGTCGCGAGCCTCTTCGAGGGAGATGGAGGGAGCCATGGTGGCCCGCACCAGGAGATCCCCTTCATTGAGCCTGGGTACAAACTCGGAGCCCAAACGTGGAAAGAGCATCGCTCCGACGACGAAAATGCCCACCGCCAGAGCGACCGCTACCAGGCGACGCTTCACGAAGAACCGGACCACAGGCTCATAGACCTTGAGAAGCAGGCGGATGACAAGCGGTTCATGAGCCTCCCCGTGAGCTGTGGCGCTCTTGGGTCGTCGCATGAGGATGTAGGCCGCCACGGGGGCAAGAAAAAGAGCGAAAATGAGCGATCCCAGCATGGCGATGGCAAGGGTTGTGGCCAGAGGTCGGAAGGTCTTGCCTTCCACACCCTGGAGCGTAAAGAGGGGCAGGAAGACAATGATGATGATCATAATGGAAAAAAAGATAGGGCGACCTACTTCCGAGCAGGCGCGCACTACGATGTTCATGCGCGATTCCACTGGATCGGCTTCTCGCAGCATGCGGTCCACGTTCTCCACCATGACGATGGTGCCGTCCACCAGCATGCCGATAGCGATGGCAAGCCCCCCCATGGACATGAGGTTGGCGGAAATATTGAAATAATTCATCAAAATGAAGGTGAAGAGGATGGAAAAGGGAATGGAGAGCGTCACCACCAGGCTGGGGCGGACCCCTCCCAGGAAAAGGAGGATGATCAGGGTCACCAGCACGATCCCTTCCAGCAGTGCGTCCGTGACCGTCTTGATACACTTGGCTACCAGAGTGGCCTGGTCATAATAAGGGACCACCTTGATCCCCGGCGGTAGTACCTTGTTGATTTCCTCCAGGCGTTGCTTAGTTTTTTCGATGACCTCGGAGGTGTTGGTCCCGATGAGCTTCAGCACCATGCCCACCACTGCTTCGCCCTGGCCGTCCCGGGTGGCCAGCCCTTGGCGCAATTCTCCGCCGATGACCACCTCGGCCACCTGATGGAGATACACGGGAGCGCCGTCAACCGTCTTGAGCACAATGTCCCTCAGGTCGGCGATGTCCTGGGCCAGTCCCACCGACCGCACCAGGTATTGCTCGGCGTTTTTGACGATGTATTGAGCTCCCACGTTGGAGTTGTTATTCTTTATGGCCGTGACCACGTCACTCAGGGAGAGCTTGTAGCGCAGCAGGTCGGATGGACGGATCTGGATCTGATATTGTTTGACCTCGCCCCCGAGAGAGAGTACTTCCGTGATGCCGGTGACCGTTTGTAGGTTGAACTTGATGAGCCAGTCCTGGATTTCGCGCATTTCTTGCAGGGTTCGCTTGCCGGCTTCATCCTCCACAAAATAGAAGAGAATCTGGCCCAGGCCCGTGGAGATGGGTCCCATTTCCGGGTCTCCAAAGCCATCGGGGATTTCCTCTTTGGCCAACTGCACGCGCTCGCCCACCAATTGACGGGCGAAGTAGATGTCTGTCCCGTCCTCGAAATAGATGTTGATGACCGACAGACCGAAGTTGGAGACGGAACGAATCTCCTTGAGGTTCGGAAGGCCGTTCATGGCCACTTCCACGGGATAGGTGACATATTTTTCCACTTCCTCGGGAGCAAGCCCCTGCGTTTCGGTGAAGACCTGTACCAGAACGGGTGTGACGTCGGGGAACGCGTCCACGGGGAGATGGCGGTAACTGGCATATCCGGCTACCAGGACCAGGATTCCGAGCACACTCATGAGGAGTCGGTTGAGCAAAACGAACTGGAAGAGTCGGTTCATATTGTGATTTCCCTCATCAGTGATTGTGACCGTCGCCGAAAGCGCCCTTGGAGAGCTGAGCTTTCAGGGTGAAGGTTCCGGTGACGGCGCAATGCTCTCCAGTGGACAGACCAGCCGTGATTTCCGTATGTGTCTCGTTGGTGCGGCCAATAGTTACCGGTTTCGCCTGAAAACCTTCGGTGGTCTTAACAAACACCACGGCCTTATCCTCCACTGTCTGGAGGGCCGTTTTGGGGAGCACAAGGGCCGCCGGTTCTCCCCCGACGGCCACGCGGGCTGTGACGAACGTGCCGGATCGCCAAAGCCCTTGAGGATTCGGCAGAACCACCCGTGCCAGGGCTGTGCGCGTTTCCTCCTTCACCAGCGGCGACACATAGGAAATGACTCCTCGCGTCTCCGGAGTGTCCTGACCGGATGCAATAAAGACTTCCTGTCCCTGGCGCACCTGTGGCAGGTCTTTTGGGTACACATTGAGATTCACCCATACGGTGCCGAGATCAGCCACCAGGAAGGCGTCGGCATCTTCCTTGAGGGTTTCCCCCAGGGTGATGTGCTTATCGATGACCGTGGCATTGAAGGGAGCGACGATGTCATATCGCGTGTACGAAGTGTCGGGGTGGCTGGGGAGTCTGCGCACATAGTCGTCGGAAAATCCCAGAGCGTGTAGCTTTTGCTCGGCGGATCGCGTGGCGATGCGGGATTCGGCGAGGGCCTGCTTTGCGTCGAGGTAGTCCTGCTCGGCGGAGATTTTCTTGCGCCACAGCCGTTCTTCTCGCTCGAATTTAGCCCGGGCCAGCGCCATCTTTTCGGATGCACCCAGGTACTCCGCCTTCGCGTCGGCCAACTCGCGGCTTTCGATCACGGCCATGACCTCGCCCTGCCGCACCATGTCGCCCACATTCTTGCGGACTTCCCGAACAACGCCGGAAAGCCTCGGCACCACGTGGGCCATACGGTCGGCGTTGAGGGTCACTTCACCCGGAATGCTCACATAGTCCGCAAGTTTGCCGGGGCCGACCGCCGCGACCTCTATGCCGAATCGCTTTTGTTCTTCCTCACTCAAACGGACCAGGCCTTCCGCTTCGTCGTGGTCTTCGTTCTTTCCCGAAGGAACGGGCTCGATAGGTTTCCGGCCGGGCTCCACGGGCGCTTCCACTTCTTGAGCCTGTTTTTTCCCGGCCTTATCTCCGTGATCGTGCCCTTCCTCCGCGAAGGTGAGATTCCACCCGGCCGACAAGCCCCACGCCAAAGCGATTGCAACCCCCATACACAGATGGCATTTTTTCATGACAGACGTCCTTTCCCTTTATTGGTATGAGCCATCGGTTACCTCGGCCAGAGGGGTGGCGATCAACCGTTCCACATCAGCCACCGCTTTGTGATAGTTGGATAAAGACTCCACATACCTGCCGCGGGATTCGAACAGAGTCCGCTGAGCGTCCAGCAATTCCAGGAAACTGAACTTGCCTTCCCGGAATCCCTCTTCAGCAGCTTCGAAGGCCCCTTGGGCTGCCGGCAGAACATCTTGTTTCAGACTCTTGGATTCCTCATAAGAAAAAACAAGAGCCTGGTAGGCATCACCCAATTTAGAGGCAGCCTTGGCGCGGGCTGCCCGGGATTCTTCCCGTGCCTTGGCCTGCTTGTATTCCGCTTCCTGGATCCCCCCCTGATTACGGTCAAAAAGGGGCAGAGGAAGAGAAACGCCGAAGACCAGGGCAGTATCGTCGGTGTCGGCAAACTGCCTCACACCTCCGCTCACCGTGAGATCGGGAATCCGTTTGGCTTTTTCCACATCAAATGAGGCTGTGCGCTGTTCCATCTCCTTGGTCCATCGGGCGACGTCGGGGTTGCGTTCAAGGTACTCTTTCAAGACTTCGTCCGAGGGAATGGGTGCGAGGGAGTCCAAGTTTCCTTCCACCCGCTCGAAAGTGGGGGTGGTTTCGCCCCAAATTGCCGCTAGACGCTTCCGCGTGGCGATAAAATTGCTCCTGGCCTTTTCCCGTTGGATGCGTGTTTCGGAGAGAGCCACTCCGGCTTTGGTTTCCTCCAGGGGTGAGACTTTACCGGCCAGGACACGTTCAGACGCGGTCTCTCTCGCGCGCGCGGCGAGGCGGACCAGTTCTTCGGCCACGGCCACTTGTTCCTGGGCGGCCAGAACATCTATGAATGCCTTATTGGTTTCGGTGAACGCATCAAGTCGTTTGATTTCGTAATCCCAGCCGGCAAGGTCATTTTCCAGAGCCGCCAACCGGGTCCGTTTGGTCCTTTTGCCGCCCAGTTCGATCAACTGACTGAGCTGCACCGTGGATTGCGCAGCATCAAAACCATTCAGGTCCCCGGTTCCCCCGAATTCCTCCAACTCAACGCTGAGCTCCGGGTTTGGTGGCAGACTGGCCTGAAGCGTCCGGGCCTCTCCCACCTTTTTGTCCCAGGAGGTACCGGCCAGTTCTGGATTTCCGGCCAAAGCCAGCGTCAAGGCCTGCTGAAGTGTGAGGGCGCCCGTTGCCGTTGCCGATGGAGACAGTGTAGAGCGTTTGTCTGAAGAGGATTCAGCCCAGGGCACCTCTTCTTGAAGTTCCCTTCCCAAAGGGCGAGGCTCAGGTCCGGGTGTGCCGGATATCTGCTCCAGACCGGCGCAGCCGCTCAGCACCATCACCCCCACCCCCAGAATTACCCCGCCAAGCATTTGCCTTACTCGCATACATTTCCTCCTCGTTGATTTTTGTATACAATTTTTGCACCCTGGGATGCATGATTCTCGCTTGTGTGAAAGCAAAAACCGGAAGCGTGACGGCGTCTCAGAGCAAATGGTGTACCAGGAAAGGCCGAGCCGAGAAATGATATTAGACCCCTTCAGTTTATTTTAGAATGAAGTGTGGATAAAAATATGAAATCGGTCCGTTGGTGGCGTCTTACATCATTTCCGTTCGATGCGTTCTCAAGGACAGATTAAATTTTCCATAGCTTGGAGGGCAACTCTGGATCATCGAGGAACGAAAAAATTGAAACAATCTTTCAGGGACTTAAAAGAAACTTTCATCAAATATTAGAATCGAGACAAGATGAACCGGCAGAAGATGAATGCTGGAGAGCGTCTGCTCCTTGATGATGATGGAGGCCGCACCCGATTTTTGACTAGGAATAGGAGCGGAAGACTTTTACGCCAATCCAGCATCACAATGAAAGAGTCGAATCAGCACGAAACTTGCTACAATCATGCAAACAGTTCCTATTTGAACACAAGAGCTCCAGGTCTCTTCATGCATCGTAAAGACCCCATCTATTCAAACAAGGCTGCTTCATGTTTCTCATTAAAACGAAAATTTCACGGCGGTTTTTTGCGTCGCTCATGTTTCTTACGGTCATTCCCGTCGGGATCATGGGTTACGTCACGTATCTTCTGGCTGAGCGAGCTCTCACCCAGACTGCATTCCAACACATGACTACCATTGCCGAGGACCATGCCCAGCATCTGGATGCCTGGATTCGGGAGCGTCTGGACGACCTTCGGCTGTTGTCACGGATGCCGACGATTCGAGACGCCTGCAGGGATTTCTGCTGGATCGACGACCTCAATCGGTCTCCAGAAAATTACCTCACCCTGCTCAACGGCGCCATTGTCACGACTCGGGCTCGCTCTCCCTCCTATGACAGCATTTCCATTGTTCTGCCCTCAGGGAAAATACTCACCTCTTCGCGCGGCACGGTATCCGATGTCAATTCGGACTCCGAATGCACTTTGGTCCTCCATCGGATGCAAGAAGGAGAGGATACGGCCTTCGGCCCCATCTATCCACATGACAACAAGAGCTGGAAGATGGATCTGGTGGCGAGGGTCCGTTCGGAAAGCGGTGAGACAGTGGCATTCATCGTGGCCGTTCTGGATGTCTCAAAAACAATCGAACCCCTCATGACCGACCGTATTGGTTTAGGATGGACGGGTGAGACCTACCTGGTCAACAAGGACGGAAGGATGATCTCCCCATCACGGTTTCTCGGTCGTGACGAAACCTTCTCCAGGAACCTGGATACGTACGGCGTGCGGCAGGCGCTCCTCAGGCAAAAGGGGACGGCCATTTATGAAAACTATACGGGGAGCACTGTGATGGGTGCTTTCCTCTGGCTTCCCTCCTATGAGTGGGCCATCCTGGCCGAAATGAGTCTGGACGAAATCCTGCGACCCCTGCAATGGATTAAAACGCTGGGAGTCGCGACCGGGCTCCTTGTCATGGCCGTCTGTCTGGTGCCGGCCTATGTACTGAGCCGGCGTGTGGCCAAACCTATCATCGAAGTGGCCTATGCCGCACGGCGCCTGGCTGAAGGAGAGCTTGATCGGCGCATTCATTTTTCCAGCGGAGACGAGGTGGGTGTTCTGGCCCAAAGTTTCAATATCATGGCGCATCAACTGTCTCAGTCCATCACCACATTGCGCCGGAAAGAGGAGTCCCTGCAAAAGGCTTATAATGAGCTCATGGCCATGCAGGCCCAACTCGTGCAGTCGGAAAAGATGGCGGCCATCGGTGAATTGGTGGCGTCCGTGGCGCACGAAATGCGCAATCCACTGTCGTCCGTGAAGCTGAATGTACAGATTCTCGGGCGTTCTTTAACCCTCGATTCCGTACTTTACGAACACTATGCGATCGCTCTGCATCAGGTGGCACAGATGGAGAAGATGTTCAGCGATCTCCTCAACTATAGTCGTCCCTTGATCCTCCAGGTGAGCCCCGTTTCCATGCAGGAGCTTCTGAAGAATTGCCTGCAGTCCATGGATCAAGATTTCCTGACGCGCCGGATTGAAGTCCGGATGAACACATCAGGCTCGCTGCCTCTGGTAATGATCGATTCGGATAAAATCCAGCAGGTGCTGAGCAATGTCCTCAGAAACGCCATAGAGGCCTCCGTCGAGGGAGGGGCCATTGAGGTGTCTCTCAGTGTTTCAACTACAGAAAACCAGGAATATGTTGTCATTACTGTTGCGGACCATGGGGCAGGCATCGCGCAACGCCACCTCAAGACGGTCTTTCAACCCTTTTTCACCACCAAACAGAAAGGCACGGGGCTTGGGCTGTGTATTGTGAAAAAAATTGTGGACGCCCATGGAGGGGAAATTGAGCTCACCAGTGAAGAAGGTCGGGGCACCACGGTAAAGTTGGCCTTTCCCCTACCCGGAGGCAACAGATGAAAAAAATTTTGGTCGTAGATGATGATCCGTTTCTCGCACGGACGCTGGAACTCTATTTTCGAGGCAAGGGCTATGAAGTCCTGGTGTCCAATGCGGGACGACGGGGGCTGGAAATCTGGCAGAAGGAGGATCCCGACATGATCCTGCTGGATGTGCAGATCCCTGACCTGGACGGTCCCGATGTTCTCGCCAAAGCCAAGGAAGAGGGACTCAAAGGCGACGTGATTATGATCACTGCTTTTCACGACACGGAAGCGACCCTAAAAGCTATCGGTGCAGGGGCAGCCGACTACCTTTATAAACCCATCGATTTGAATTCGCTGGATCTGCTCCTGGAAAAGATCGTGGTACAGCGAAAGCAACGGGAACGTCTTGCAAAACTGAGCTACGTTATCTCAGAGTCTCACAAGCCTGACCAGATCATCGGTCGCAGCGCCGCAACCCTGGAAATCATCAAAGCCATCGTCCGGGTATCCCAGACTCCCACCAGTGTCCTCATTGAAGGGGAAACCGGCACCGGCAAGGAGCTTGTGGCCCGGACAATTCACCATGCAGCGACACCCGAGGAGCCTTTCATTGCCATCAACTGTGCAGCCATCGTGGGAAATCTTTTGGAGAGCGAACTTTTCGGCCATGAGAAGGGAGCCTTTACGGGCGCGGTGCAACGCAAGATCGGTAAACTGGAATACGCCGGCCAAGGGACTGTCTTTTTGGACGAAATCGGAGAGCTGCCTTTGGAGTTTCAGGCGAAGTTGCTGCGGGTCTTGCAAGAGAGGGAGTTTCAGAGGGTGGGAGGGGTCAAGACTCTTCCCTTCAACGCCCGCGTCATTGCCGCCACCAACAGGGACTTGGGAAAAATGGTGGAGGAGAAAACATTTCGGGAGGACCTCTATTTTCGATTGAAGGTATTTATCATTCGTATTCCACCGTTACGAGAACGCAGAGAGGATATCGTTCCTCTCACCGAGTATTTCTTAAACCGGTTGAACCAGGAGATGCACAAACGAGTGTGCCGGATACCCAACACGTATCTGAAAGCTTTGGAGGCTTACGATTGGCCGGGAAATGTACGAGAGCTGCAAAACGTTCTGCGACGGGGCCTCATCCTCTCGCCCAATGATGTCTTGGAGCTCGATGAAGGATGCCTCCATTCCAGTGGTCCCGATAAAGCCAGTGACGAGAATAGGCCCGACGATATCCTGAGGAGTCTCGAGGATGTGGAACGGGAACACATCAGTAAGGTCTTGCGTCACACAAAGTGGAACTATGGGGAGGCCTGTAAGATCCTCGGGGTCACTCGTCCCACGTTGCGCAAGAAAATCAATGATTACCAACTGCCCATCGATTTGGAAAGCTGAATCAATGGGGACTACTGGTCCAGTCCCCGAGAGGACAAGTCGACGGCAACCCCAATGCTGTCACTCCCTGTATTATGCAAGCCGCCAACGCATGTTAACTCCCGGCTTTATAGTGCGGCGCAGCGGCGTTTTGGCCGCAATCAAATGTCTTGGCTACCACAGTGGCGGGATGATGGTACGCTAGACGCACCGCTGTTTTGGGTTGAAGAACCAACGGGAAGCGGACTGTAAAAGCAGGCTGGAAGCTGTTTTTCCTTCTAAAAACGGCATGTGAGGCCGAGAACTTTTTAATAACCGATCCATCGGGGGCAAGGATCACGCCATCGACGTGCCCCCCGTTGGCAAATACGGGAAGGCGATGGGTGCCGACATTTCCGGTGATCAGCACTTCCCCATTATCCTGGTAAATGGATGTCCTCGTTATATATTCATTTCTCGTAGGCACAATTTCCATGGAAACTGTCCCATCTTTGACAAGATTCAACCGATTTGTTGCACAGCCAGACCCGACAATGACAGCGGCAACTGCGATCAGTAGGGGCAACCGTTCAATAATTCTCTGTTTTATATTTTTCATAACATCCTCCTTTTGCAACCTTTTTTCATTGAAATAAAGTTAAATCCTGCCGTCTGCTCATGGAAGCCTTCATTTTGCATTTCTTCAATAGTCGAGACGATCTTTTAAAGGAGGCATTGGTTTTGAAAAAATGGAATTTTGGTATGTTCTTTCTGGAGAGTCTGGAGGGATTTGTTGCTTTTTAGGTCGCCGGAAGTCTGAAAGGTGCGTAGGTGAAAATCTAGCGCGACTGTCGAATTGCACTGGTATAGGGTAGATTTCTATTGATTAGAGGGTGGATGCACCGCCGTATCGAAGCATTTTCAATGAATCGTACATGATTTGGGAGGAACGCATGGAAGATTTCTTTTTTCGGACGTGCTGTTTTCCCAAAAGAAAGCCGGGTGGGATGGTCCGTCTGGATTATTGGCTTACACTCGCAAAGCTCTTAAGCAACTGAGAGCTGGCTCTGAGGACCGGATCTATAGGGCAGACTATACTCGTTAAGGATCAAAAGCTTCGTTTGTGGAACCACAGGACGGGGCAACATTCGCCGTACACGGGTAGGGTGCGTTTACGCACCGACTGATACTGGTGCGTAGAACATACCCTACAGAACGCAGATTCCTATCCTTAACGAGTATCAATCAGATCTGAGGCGAAGTGAGACAAAGACTCAGTTGAAGGCTCTCATCCTGACTCTGCTATCGATGACCACCGCCCCCACCGCCGGAGCCGCCGCCATCTCCCCCACCATGGCCGCCACCGCCGCCGGAACTGCCACCATCTCCACCACCATGACCGCCGGAACTGCCACCATGACCGCCACCACTGCCGCTCATTCCGGAGCTGTGGCCGCTTCCCTTGCTGCCCGTGTTGCCCTTATCTCCTGCATGGGCGCCTGGGCTGCCGATACTGCTCATGTGGCTGCTCGAACTGCTTGCGTGGCTGTCCCTGTTTCCCTCATTGCTGGTGCTGCCCCTATGTCCGCCCGAGCTCGCATTATCACTCACGTCGCCCATGTGACTACTTCCGTAACCCCTGCCGGGCTCGCCGGCATAGTCTCCGAATTGGCTTCCTCCATACCCTCCATTGCTCTGAGCAAACACCAAGGTGGTGGTGCCGAAGATGAGGGCGGAAGCGAGCATTGTGGCAGCAAGCCGTTTCCCTTTGTGTTGCATGTTCTTTCTCCTACCGCGAATAGGTTCAACTATGCTCAAATCCCCTCATTCCAAGAGAGCACAAGGGGGATGCACCAAGTTGTAGCCGGACAAAACGGATCAAATGCTAGATTGAATTTGTCCTCCGGCCCCGCCTCTCCATGTCCTTGCCGGCGGCTTGCAAGCCGCCGGCAAGGAGCTGAGGTCAATAACCCTAATAGCTCAATGATACAGTGTAAAACGAATCAACGGATTAGAAGTGTCCACCACGATGCCCACCACTGTGCCCACCACCGTGCCCGCCCGTACTTCCACGACGGTATTCCGTAGTGTAGCTGTCAGCGCTGGATGTTGCCGCCCACAGAGGAGCGGTGGAAACTGCCAATGTGATGGCCAGCACGGCCATTGCCAAAATTTTTTTGAACATTTTGTGTGCCTCCAAAGTTTGAATTCATGGTTTCCATGCGAGGCCGATGCCTCGACAAAAGGAGAAAGCAACTCCCGTGCCAGAGGATTACTTGAATGCTCTAACAGACGTAACAACATGAAAATGCAAGCCCTTGTGTTTTCTGTTTACATTGATTCCCACTCTGAACTCCAGCCCATGGGCCTTTCGACTGAAAGAAGCTTGCAATGCTTTGAAAAGGGCTTTCAATTCCTCTTCCTCAACGCTCTCATCATCGAGCGTGAGCATTCCGGGGATCTTCCAGATTTTGATGGATCTATAAAATTGTCCGGCTGTGCGAATACGTCGAAGTCCTGCGGGATTGCCGGGTAAGGGACGTAGGAGGTTTGAATCGTTTTGAAGAGAAACGCGGGACATGAGACGCTGCAGGACAATTGTGCCGGGCTTCAAATCTCGACGGCAACCACCGTGATGTTGTCGCGGCCGCCGGCTGTCAGGGCCGCTTCGACCAAATCATCCAGCTTTGCCTCGAGCGAAACGTTGGCCTTGAGCAGGGATATGAACTTCTCTTCAGGGATTCCGTCATGCAGACCGTCCGTGGTGAACAGGAGCAGGTCTGCGGTTCCGAGCTTCAGTGTTCCGGAATCCACTTCGTATTTCTCGCGGCCGAGGCAACTTATCAGCAGATTGTGCAGTGGATGCCTTCGGGCTTCCTCCTTGGTGATCTCACCTCCGCGTACGAGAATGCCGAGAGGGGTGTGATCTTCCGTGATCTGTAGCAAAATCTCCTCGCGAAAAAGATAGAGCCTGCTGTCGCCCACGTGAACCCAATGGGCCGCCCCGTCTCGGACCAAGGCAGCCGTCAGCGTCGTTCCCATTTTCTTGAGAGTGGGGTTCCGGGCCGACGCTTCCGAGATGTCCCGATTGGCGGTACGGACCAATTGTACGAGATCGCGCTCGATATCCGGTGAATGGGTATCCAAGTTCTCCATTGTCGATATAGCCATCTGTGCGGCGCGTTCTCCTCCCTCATGCCCGCCCAATCCGTCGGCAACGGCGAGAAGAGCGACGCCGTCCGCGTATTCCTTAGCCAAAAAACGATCTTCGTTGATCTTTCGGACAAGCCCGCGATGAGTGGCGGAAAAGATCTTCATGCGATCATCCCTTTTATCACAGTGATGTATCTGCCGAATATGGTGTGATGCCTGCCGGCATCCCCGCATCAGATGGCCGAAAAGGCCCTTCGGGTCTCAGGGCGAGACACTTCGGGCACAACGAAATCCCACCTCATCAAAGGCTTCCCAAGGATAGCGCTGCAGAGACGGTGCAACAGGCTCTCGCTGATCCTGTCGATTCAGAGGGCCTCCCAGGACCACGAAATCTCCATCCACTTTTGAGGCGTTCGACGCTGTTGGAGATATTCGCCGTCCCCATTCGCCAATAGTACCGTTCAAGCCCCTGATGCCGTAAGCATTCGGTGGTGCAAGACTTACGGGGGATGGAATGGAAGACGCAGGGGAAGAAACGGCAGGAGCTGGAGCAGTGTCCCTCAGGTTGCCTTCGTTTATAGTCCCTGCCGTGGAGCCCGGCGGCATCGCGCCGGTTCCGGAGGATTGCTCCCGCGATTCCCGTCCCGTTGTCACGGCGTAGAACCATTCCGTCTCGGTGATCAGACGTTTACCATAGAACTGCACATACGCCAGGGCTCCGTAAGCCGTCACGCGAAGCACGGGGTTGGACGCATGCTGAGCAAACCGCACATGGAATTCTCCACCCTCGAAGATGATCGGTTCATAACCTTTTCGGACCTCTCCCAGCAAAAGCCAGATCTCCCCGTCTCCGCGCACCACGCCCTTTTCTACTTTGATTTTCGCCAGAACTTTGTTCAGAAAATCCACATACTGATGAACGGTCACGGGAGTTTCGTCCAGGTAGAAAGCCTCCACTTGAATGGTCTTCCCGCCAACCGGCCCGAAAGACTCGGAGAGAGTAACGGTCCCGCCCGGAATGAGGTGCATGACGTCTTCATCCTCGCCACTCAGCTTGGAGAGGGGAGGGTTTCCTGCTGAGGAGGTGGCCGGCGATGGGCTAATAGTTTTCCCTTTGGCTGCCTGTTCCGAGACAGCATTGTGTGAGGGAGACCGAATGGATGAGTTGAAAACGTGAGGTTTTTCGTGGAAAAGGAAAAATCCGAGCCCGATAACGATAATCAGGGAGAGCATTACCAACCAAGATAAGGCAGATGCCCTCCAGCGCGGGTATCTCTTGCCCGAAATCCGGCTCAGAGGCGCGCTGTTGGCGTCGTTCGTTCTCGACACCTCCTGCAAGGCCTGTCTGAAAGCCTGTGTAGATGGCAGCCGCTGGCTGCGGATTTCATGAGTGGCTTCCTGAATGATCTCGTCCAATCGCTTGAAAAGTGAGCTCTCGCTGGTCTGCAGACGTGCCTGCTTGAAGGGGATGTGATCCGAAGTCAGTTTTCCTGCGATGGCTTCGTAGAGGATTTTTCCCAGAGAATAGACATCCGCCCGCTCATCGGTTCGCTTGAGATCCATGAAGTGCTCGGGGGACATGTAAGGCGGAGTCCCTTTGATGTCCATGGACTGGGTGACCGGGGTCAGACGGCAGGAACGGGCCAGGCCGAAATCAGCGAGCTTGGGAACATGGTTGTCGAGGAGAACGTTTTCCGGTTTGAGGTCCCGATGCACGATGCCCTGAGCGTGCATCGCCTCCACTCCCTCCAGTACGGGGAGGAAGTAGCGGGAAAGCCATTCGAGGGTTCGAGTCTCATCAGGATAAAAGCCCTCAGCGGACATGGTGCTTCGAAGTGTGCCGCCGGGGACGTACTCCATGACGATGTATTCGACCATCAAGTCCTGATCGCCCCTCCGCACCGGGGCGGTACCATAGTCGAAAATCTGGAGCACATTGGGATGGCGAACCTGCGCCATAACCTCCACTTCCCGGTGAAAGCGCTCCAGGCATGCGCCGGATTCATATTCGTCCTCATCGAGCTCCTGAAGCCATTTCTGGGAGATAACCTTGATGGCGACATCTCGATTCAAATTGAGTTGATGCGCCCGGTAGACTTCTCCCATTCCCCCACGACCTATGAAGCCGAGAATGACCCATTTGCTGTCCAGCACCGTTCCGGTCTCGAATGTTCCAGGCGATTGTTCGTCCATCGTTTTCGAAGCTCCCTCTCGTTTTCTTCTATGATAGTCAGCCTGTTTGAATTCTAACCCCTTGAGCTCAATCCCTGGTTCTCAACAGGTCCTTTCGGATCATGCTTCGAATGCAGCAATCTGAGGGCATTGAAGATCACCAGCAGGGAAGCTCCCATATCGGCGGCAATGGCGGACCAGAGATTTGCCTTGCCGCTCAGGGCTAGCAAAATGAACAACGCTTTGAGGCCCAGCGCGAAAATGATGTTTTGTTGAATGATACGCAGCACCTTGCGCGAATGCTCAATGAGCCATGGGATTTTAGCCAGGTCATCGGACATGAGCGCAATATCGGCCGTTTCGATGGCGGCATCCGAACCGATGGCTCCCATGGCGATGCCCAGGCCAGCCTCCGCCATGGCCGGCGCATCGTTGACTCCATCCCCCACGATGGCTACTTGTCCGAGCTCATCCTTCAACCGGGAGATACTTCTCACCTTGTCCTCCGGTAGCAGTCCCGCCTGGTATTCATCCACGCCAACGGACTCGGCCACGGATCTGGCCGTTTGCTCGTTATCCCCGGTGAGCATGACGGTCTTTTTCAGGCCGAGCTCTTTGAGTCTGCGCAAGGATTCCCTCGCTTCGGGACGAAGTTTGTCCCCAACTCCGAGCAGTCCGCACACATGATCTTCACACCAGAGGAAAATCAGGGAGTGCCCGGCATTTTCCATTTCAGTGGCGATCCCATGGAGTTGAGGGGACTCTTCCTGAGCTTGCTCCAGCATGCGATGGCTACCGATCCAGTAGGAGCGGTTTTCAATGGTCGCCTGGGCTCCCAGTCCGGGGAAGGATGTGAAATTTTCAGCCGAGGGGGGGCTGATCCCCTGAACCTCCACTCGATGGAGAACGGCGTGCGCCAGAGGGTGCGTGCTGTGGGCTTCGAGGGCGGCGGCATACCCCAGGAGCTCCGCTTCGGTATGGCCGTTCAGCGAGACAATGCGCTCCACGGATGGTTCGCCACGTGTCAATGTGCCGGTCTTGTCAAACGCGATTCCCTTGAGATGGGCGGGGGCCTCCAGGTAAGCGCCTCCCTTGATGAGGACCCCATTCCGAGCGGCGGAAGTGAGCCCTGCCACAATACTTACCGGAGTGGAAATGGCCAGAGCGCAAGGGCAGGCGATAACCAAAATGACCAACCCCTCATAGAGCCATTTTTCCCATCCCGCTCCAAAGATTAGGGGTGGAGCCAGCGCGATGGAGATAGCAAGGGCCATCATGGCCGGAGTGTAGATGCGGGCGAACTTTTCCACCCACTGTTCTGTTGGTGCGCGTCTGGACTGAGCTTCTTCCACCATGTGGATGATGCGCGCCAAAGTGGTGTCCGAGGCAGCCTTGGTGGACCGGAATTCTATGGCTCCATCACCATTGATGGTTCCGGCAAAGACTTCATCATCGTGCTTCTTGAAGACCGGTGTGGATTCTCCCGTGATTGGGGCCTGGTTGATGGAAGTTTCACCCTTCGTGATCCTCCCATCCAAAGGAATCTTCTCACCGGGGCGCACCAGCACCGTGGCTCCCACGGGAACATCCTCAACGGGTCTTTCTTGAAGGACGCCATCGCCTGGAGAGAAAAAACGAGCCGTGAGAGGAGAGAGATCCATCAGACGGGAGATGGCCTGGCGCGCTTGTCCGACACTCCAGGATTCCAGGAACAGGGCGAGGGAAAAGAGAAATGCCACAGCGGAAGCTTCGAGCCATTCGCCGATCCACATGGCTCCAATGACGGCGATCGTCATGAGAAAATTCATGTCCGGTCGCAGCCTGCGGGCCGCATCAAAAGCCTTGGGAAAGATGAGCCAGCCGCCTGTGACAATTGCCCCTACATAGAGAATGATTACCTCCACGGGGAGGATGTGGCCTCCGCTGTCCTTTTCGAACATCACCCGGCTAAGGCTCCCCTCACGAAATGAGTGAAGCACAAAACCGGCAGCCATGAGAAGCCCGCTCGTCAGGCACAGGAGTAAACGTTGACGACGTTGCCAGAGTCCCTCTTCCGTCTTACACGTACCGCCTACGCATGGGTCTGCCCAGGGAACTGCTCGCATGCCGGTCTTGGCTACCACCTTCTGAATATCTTCAACCGTAAGCGTGTTCTCATCGGGCAGGGAAACCGTCATCTTCCCCTTAAGCGCATCAAATGCGAGATTCAGCTCACCGCCCACCAGTGACCCCAAAACCTGCTTGAGGACGAGCACCTCATTGATGCAGTCCATGCCTTCGATATGAAACACCAGTGCTTTCATCAACTCACTCCCTCACCGAACATTAAGAAAGTGCTTCATGGTTTGCTAAATAGTTTAGACCATAAAATAAGAAGTGAATCCCGTCCTGAACATGCTGATGAATCAATCTCCTGTCGAGCAGTCGGAATTCCCCTGGCAATGGGTCCCCGAATTGCGTTGGAGCGTCACCTGCAAGGGCCGCATGGCTTGTATGATCGATTTGATCCAAAAGGAAATCCCCTCCCACCCTTGGGTGAAAGGGGAATGCGACAAGATTCCATTGTCCGGTCCCCGGCTCCCGCCCGTGTTCACGAAGTGAACCGAAGGCGAGAGTGACGGCAACAGTAGCAATGAGCAAGGGTCAGGAAGCTCTACGGAACCAGCCGGTATTCTTGTCGATCTGAATCTTTTCCACCAGTGAGCCTTCCTTGGTGACCACGGTGGCCTCGAAGACATCGCCCTTTTCCGCCACCTCCCCAACCTTGATGTTGGGGTTGTTGGTGTTGCGGACATAATCATCGACCACCTGTTTGGCCTGTTCCTTAGTCAGTGGGGCTCCGGAAGGGTTCCGGTTCATCATGGCGCAACAACCCATTCCCGAACCGTGCTGCATCATCCCACCATGATGCATCATCCCTCCGCCCTGGCCCATCATGGGGCACATCCAACCGCTTCCCTGAGGAGGTCCCTGCTGCTGCGCCTGAACATAAGGCAATCCCAACATGAGAACCAAAACCATCACTGCGCCCATTTTCATCAATGTCTTCATGATCTTTTTCCTATTCTATTCCGCGATCTGTTTGGTGTCTTTCAGGGCCGCACACTGCGATGCCCCTCTCAGCGTCGGAGGGTCTGGAGAGAACCTGCTCCCTCCGGATAATCGACGCACTTGCCGTATTCAGATGAGCATCAAGCGTGCCAAAGTTTCCGGCATCTTTTTCGCGCAGGATGAACCGGGCAAGAACCGGATTCCCGTTTCCTCGAGAAGCACTCTGCAGTCCATCTCTCCATCGTTATCCGCTCCACGAAGTCGGATTCTGGATAGAAAATACCCGGTGAGAGCCAACGGTATCCATCAGAATGGTTACTTTCTATCCAGAAGTGCAGCATGCCGGCATGTTCTTTCCATAATGAGGAAAGGATCAATTTTTGCATCGTTTAAAGTGTGTGATGTATCTGACTAAGGAGAGCACGTTATGAACCGGACAACAACCCCGCTGGTGCTCATTGTAGATGATGATGCAGCCCATCGCATGATGCTGGTGACCCTCATGGAAGAATGGGGATATGGAGTCGAGGAAGCTCGAGACGGGTTGGAGGCGGTGGAGAGGATCCGCCGCGGCCCCGTGGACCTCATCCTCATGGACTTGCGCATGCCCCGGTTGGACGGCATTGAAGCCACCCGAGCGATCCACGAGTACAATGCAGCCATCCCCATCATCATACTCACCGCCTATTCTTCCATCCCGTCGGCGGTGGAAGCCCTGAAGACCGGGGCTTTCGACTATCTCACCAAACCCATTGACTTCGAGGCACTGAAGGTGGGGATGGAGCGAGCCTTGGAGCACACGCACCTGCGCAGTGAGAATGAGGAGTTGAAACGCCAGTTGGCCAGATTTCAAATCCCCGAAATGGTGGGGCATGGAACCGCCATGAAACGCCTCTCTGAAATGATCGCCCTGGTGGCGCCCACCGAGGTAACTGTGCTCATCACCGGCGAGAGCGGCACGGGAAAGGGGCTTGTTGCTCGGGCCATTCATGCCCACAGCGTCCGTCGGGAAAAGCCGCTTGTGGACGTGAATTGTGCCGCCATTCCTGAATCTCTTATCGAATCGGAGCTCTTCGGCCATGAAAAAGGGGCTTTCACGGGGGCCGACCGGTTGCGGCGCGGCCGCTTTTCCATGGCTGACGGGGGGACGCTCTTCCTGGATGAAATCGGCGAGTTGCCTCTTTCCATGCAGGCCAAGCTGCTTCGGGCGATCCAGGAGGGGGTGATCCAGCGAGTCGGAAGCGACGCGGCCCTGCGTGTAGATGTAAGGATTCTTGCGGCCACCAACCGTAACTTGGAGAAGATGGTGGCTGAGGGAACCTTTCGGGAGGATCTCTTCTACCGTTTGAATGTGATGAGCCTGGTGGTCCCGCCTTTGCGTGATCGTCCCGAGGATATCCCGAATCTGGTCAGCCATTTTCTTCCTCACCTCGCCGAAAAGAATCACAAGCGCGTGAAGGGGTTGACGCCCCAAGCACTGGATCTGTTCCTGCGTTATCCTTGGCCGGGTAATGTGCGGGAGTTGGAAAACGCGCTGGAGCGGGCGGTGATCCTGATGCCGGGAGAGTTTGTTTCAGAAAGAGAGCTCCCGTTACCGCTTCAAACTTTCGTGGCTGAAGCGCGAGCCTGTTCGGGGGAGACCACGAAAACCTCCCAAGAAACACTCACGGAAATCCCGGGAAAAACCCTTGAGGATATGGAGCGGCTGAAGATCTTCCAAACGCTGGAGGAGGTGCGGGGAAACAAGAGCGAAGCGGCGCGCAGGCTGGGAATTACCCGACGTACCCTCAAGCTGAAGCTCAAGAAGTACGAGGCCGTTGAAGTTGAAAAGGAGAACGCACGGGAGGCAGCTCCATTTGGAACGACCACAGGGAACCAGCCAACACGGGGAATGGTTTGAGACAACCGCTAACCGCTTGTGCTCAGTCGATTCAAGACATCAACTTCACAGCATAGCACGGTCGTGCGGGATTCTCCTCGCGTGGAAATAGTGGCACACATGTTGCTTTTAAATATGGAGGGGCAGGTCCCCTGCATATTCAAAAGGCGATCTTCTAACAGACTCGGGAGGTGGTGCTATGTTTAAGGAAATATTAGTCATATTGATTCTGATGGCCGCGTTTGCGGGTTGTAGCCACTATGGGGGCTACGGCCATTGTGGTGCGCATGGAAGCTATTGCCGGTGGCATAGCACTCATGGGTACTGAATACCGTATGAAACCCCATATGGGGCCTTGTAGCGATGATTGACGGGATTTTTTCGCCGATGAAGAGAGAGTATATCGAGGCGAAATGGAGGATCGGGCATGAAAAGCCTGTTCATTGTTTCAGCAAAGGACGGCTCGTTGGCGGACAAAATCCACGTGAACAAAAACACGGGATGGTTCCTCTCGGCTTACGGCCGGTAGCTGTCTTTAAGACTTGATGGACGACAGGCAGAGCCTCCTCTCTCGTAAGGGGAGGCTTTTTTTGTTTGAAGGAGGATGAGATATGGACTGTGAATTTCTGCCGGCCCTCGTGACGGAGCTATTCGATAGGGTAAATTTCGTTCAATGGAGCCAGTGCCCCCTCTGGGGCATGAATCACGGGATGATGGGGGGTGCCTGGGGATGGATCGGAGGAATATTCATGATGTTTTTTTGGGTCTTGGTGCTGATTGCTCTGGCCCTTTTCATTCGCTGGCTGGTTACTGCGGGGGGGAGAGGCCGGATCTCCCATGGTCTTCAGGAAGGCACTGTAGAATCTGCCCTGGATGTTTTGAAGAAACGCTACGCAAGTGGAGAGATCACAAAAGAGCAGTTCGAGACCATGAGGCGGGATATTGAGTGAGGCTCCCGATCAGCGTAGCATCGGAATAGTTCCGGCCTGCCGGCTGGGTAAGGCCTATCCAGGACAACCAACGGCCTTCCAACTTGTTGATCGGTTGCCGGGCGCGCATAATGAGCTCTGCTGAATTCAGGTGGGGCCGACCAATTTCCTCCATAACAAATAGCAAAACCTCCCGCTTCCATGGAAGCGGGAGGTTTTGCTCACGCCGTTGCACGTCGGTAATATTCATGGGGCTTTTAAGTGGGAAGCACGCGTGCCGCTCTCGAGGACTGATTCTCAGGTGGCGTCGGTACGTTACCTTCCCGGTGGCCTTTGGGAATGCGCATGATGATTTCGGTGCCCCGGCCGGCCTCGCTGTCGATCTTGATCTCACCTCCATGGGCTTCGACGTACTTATATACATTGGCCAATCCCAGCCCTACGCCCTGGGGTTTGGTAGTGAAATAAGGGTCGAAAACATGGGGAAGATGTTCCGGGGAAATTCCAGCGCCGGAATCCGAGACCGACAGCATCACGCTATCCCCGTCCCCCAATGCCTCCACCACCAGGCTTCCGCCCTCATCCATGGCTTGAAGGGCATTTAAATAGAGATTCAGAAGCACCTGGGTGAACCGATCGGGATCTACGTCGAATGATAATTCATGGGGTTTTACACGAAAAGTGACAGCCACACCTCGTTGTTGGGCGTCTTTATCAATGAGCTGAAGCGACCTTTTGATGAGCTCTTCACACGAGGATGAGCGCTTGTGGAGCTCCGTGGGTCGAGCATAGTCCAGGAGCTCGCTCACCACACGATCAAGCCGTTCCACCTCGCCTTCCATCACCTGGGCGATTTGGCGACTGCGATCGTCTGTCTTAGCCCGATTTGCCAGGATGCCTGCAAACCCCTTGATGGAGCTTAGAGGATTGCGGATCTCATGGGCGATTCCAGCAGCCAGGCGACCGATACTGGCCAGCCTTTCACTCCGCCGGAGCCGTTCTTCCAGTTGCCTGATCTCCGTCACATCGGTGAAGAGCAGGACGCACCCCACAATGCCGTTTTCCCCGTCGCGGATGCCTGCAGCGTTCACGAGAAGAGGTACGCTTTCGCCTCCCGGAAGGAGACATAAAAGCTCACGCCCTGCGAGTCGTTCGTTACGCTGGAGCTGGGTGAGTATGGGGAGCAGGCAGGGAATATCTTCAATGTGACCTCGCAGTCCATCCGGGCGTTTCAGGATCATGCGAGCGGATTCGTTGGACTGCTGGATTTGCCCCTGCGGGTCGGTGGCGATCATGCCGACCGGCATTTGAGCAACCAAGGTGGAAGTAAAAGCCTGCATGGTTTGTAGTGAAGATCTGGCGCTATGGTAATTCTGAGCCCATATGAGAGAGACAAATCCTCCAGCCCCCACCAACAGCATGGTGCTCAAAAGCACCATTGTCTGGCGTATGTCCTGGTCGATGGCATGTTCAAAAGGCGTCGGGTCCAGCCCAACTACGATGAACAGGTCGCCCGTAGGGGGGGGCTGAAACGACATGGGCATCGGGCAGAGGTCTCCTCTGCCGAATCCTCTCCCTTTCTGCCTCATCCACGGCTGGTAAAGACGAATGACCTCGAAGCTCCTGGCTTCTTTTTCTACAAAACGATGAGCTGTTTCACCCGATTCGGGAAAAGTAAAAGGCAAGATTTGCCCCACCTGGCTGCGGTCGCTATGGGCGACAACCTGTCCCATGGGGTTCACCAGGGCCACATACAGAACATCCGCCTGCTGAGCCATTTCCTCCAGGAGGAGTTGATGCTGTCGATGGCCCCAACCCATTTCCATCATCCCCGTACGACTGCCGGCTTCGATGGAACGCATGAGCACATTCGCCTGAGAGAGAAGCGCTTGCGTCATGAACTCTCTCTCCCTGTGCACATTCTTTACCGCCAAAACCATAAGAATGATGGCGAGGATGCAGACGGAGCCAATGATCATCCACGGGGACATCCACTTCCGTTTCGCCAATTTTTCTTTGCCCGAAATCATTTACAAACTCCTGTCGGCCGGCTTTTTTTAGCGTAAACATTTCAAATGTCTTTATGCAAAAGAGAAGCCACGTAAATTGATCGTATCCCGCCAGGTATAAAAAGGAAAAAGCGAATTTTCGCGAGGCCGGGTGGAGTAAGTAATTTATACCAATTATATTATTTACTTAATAATGCTTTGGCACGAGATATGCTGTATCCCAGTTGTGACAAGACAATCTACTCTCTGAGAATCGACTCGATTCTCAGAAACACTGCGTATCCGTGAATGGTCGAACGGAGCAGTCGGCGAGGAATACTTTCAATAGCAGCATTACCTGCACCAAAGGAGAATCCCATGAAACGAGTACTTTCCATCAGCATAGCGGCGGCATTCCTGCTGGTATTCGGTCCGGGGATGGTTCACGCTCAGCATGCGGAAAACACCCCTTCAAGAAAGGGTCAAGTCGGCAGAGGGCATGCTGCCCATGGGGTAGTGGAAGGTTGGCATTGCCCGTGGATGGGGCATGGGAGCATGATGCCGGATCGTGGGGACATGGGGTGCGGCATGAGGGAAACTGGTGGTGTGAGGCAGAGCACGGATCGGCTCTTGAGCCAAGCTCAGGCCGAACAGATGATGCAAAACTATGTGCGTTACTTGAACAATCCTAACGTTAAAGCTGGGGATGTGGCCGATAAAGGCGAATTCTTCGAGTCGACGGTTGTGACCAAAGAAGGATCACTGGTCGAGAAAATCCAGATTGATAAGAGCACCGGTTCATTTAGAAACGTCTACCAATAGTCTCCGTAGTTTCCCATGGGAGGTGTACGATGAAACTTGCAGAACGAAAATCCGGGATAATATTCATCGCTTTGCTGGTCGTTTTGATCGCTTCCTGCCAGTATGGCACCCGCTCTGCGTTGCACCATTATCACGTGCTTTTCAGAGAACTTTATTTCATTCCCATTGTCCTGGCGGGCTTCTTCTTCGGTTTCCGCACTGCTCTGGCGACGTCTTTGAGCGTTACCCTGCTGGTCGCTCCCCTGGTTTTTTTCAATTGGGAGGATTTTTCGCCCAATGACTTCACTACCCTTCTGGAAATACTGCTTTACAACTTGACGGCAGCAGCCATTGGCGTCCTGAGTGATCGCGAGCGGATGAGACAGAAAAAACTGCATGATGCCGAGAGGCTTGCGGCGATCGGTCGGGCAATGTCAGGGGTCGCTCATGATATGAAGAGTCCCATCGTAGCCATAGGTGGGATGACCCAATTGGTGCAGCGGGAATTCGACAAAGATCACCCCAGCTTCCACAAGTTGGAACTGGTGCTGCAGCAAGCTCGCCGCCTGGAAAACCTGACAAAGGACCTCCTGGATTTTGCCAGGCCTTTGGAGCTTCAGCGAGCACCGCGGGATCTCAATAGTCTGATACGGGAGAGTTTTCAGCCAGTTGAGGCAGAGGCCTTAAAAAAAGGAGTGAAGGTTCAGCTAGATCTGTTCGAGAAGCTTCCGCTGGTTTCCATTGATCCTTTCCGGTTGGAACGTGTTTTCATAAACTTGATGCTTAATGCAGTCCAGGCTTCACCGGAAGGGGAAACCGTTCGTATCAGGACTTTGGTTGAAAAGGGCATGGTCGTGGCCGACATCATTGACTGTGGTTGCGGAATAAAGGCTGAGCAGCGGGAGAAAATATTCGAGCCCTTCTTCACCACAAAACGAGAGGGAACCGGTCTGGGACTGCCCATCTCAAGAAAAATCGTCGAGGCACATGGAGGACGACTCCGATTCATGGATAGCCCAAAGAAGGGAACTACTTTCAGAGTGGAGTTGCCTGCAGGGTGACTGTTTGATCGAAAAATCCGGATGACTTTTTGTTCATGTGGCTGGTTCTTATAATTTTCCCAGTACAGCTCGGCAGAAATATTCACTTGGCTATGGTGCGCACGATAAAAGGATGTGAGTACCTTAAGCCGTTGATCGCCAAGTTTAGATGTAGGGTGGGCGCGTCCTCTTGCGCCCACCGGAGAACCTGTTAACTAATTTTGGCGTGGTGTAACAGTGAGTGAATAGGACCGAGCCCCTTAAGGCGTCGATTTGCCGAGGTCGACAATATTGGATTTTCCTACATAGTGCGTCAGCTCGATATGATTTATGGCCGTGATTTTTTTTATAAGATCTCGCATGCGTTTGAGATTCTTTTCTATGGATTGTAGTGTTTGTTGGTGTTCGGATTCCGGCTCCATCTCTTCCTGAAGGATTTGAGTGGCCTGCAGCGCAATTGCCAGAGGGTTATTGAGCTCATGCCCCACACATCCTGCCATGGCCATGACGGCTTCGAGCTTTTCCTTCTCGCTCGCTTTTTCTCTGTCCCTCATGGTTCCGAAAACGACTCCCACAGCATTGAACAACACCAACTCAATGAGATTGCTTGCAAAGAGGGAACTTCCCGCCGGAGCCGCCAAGATGGCGCAAGGAAGGTAGACGGCTGAAGCGATTATACCGGTGGATACTCCTCCACTTTTCCCAAACCAGTACGCACCCAAGAAGACCGGGATCAGATAGAATTCTCTGAAAACCAGATCGAAAGGCGATTGATATAAGTTGGTGAAGTAGTCAATCGCGCCAATGATCAGGAGCAGTAAAAGGATAAACCACATTCGGCGGTTTTTGATTAACGGATTTATTTTCATCTTGCTCTCCATTGTTCATTACATCCTCTGGATCAGCAACAATTGCCAGCCTTATGTTTTTCTTAATTTAAATGGGAATGCTATTTCTGTACCATTTGACGAACATCAGTCCATCGCATGGTTTTGACAGACAAGTGGTGGGAAGGCCGTCCTCCATCAAGCGATTTTAACCGGGCAAAACGGATAAAAAGACATACCTTCCGTTCTGAAGGTATTCTTCCTTGGTTAAAAATTATCCAAAACCATGGGCAATGGAATAACGAGAGTTGCTGGCGAAAACAGTGGGTGCCGGGGCTGAGGGCGAGCGGAAAATCCAGAAATGGCCTGATGAGGGAGGAGGTTGGCTCAGATTTCAGCCCCCAAGCAATCTGCATTGCGTTTGGGGAATCCCAGTTCGAGAATCCGCCGTGCTGTTCTGGCAGCGTTGTAGGGAACGAACCGGACCTCCAGATATCTCGTTCGGTCATCCCAGAGAACATACTTGGCCCGGAAGTCCCCATCTCGCGGCTGCCCGACGCTGCCCGCATTGACGATGTATTGTCGTCCGGAGGGTAGATGAATGCATCCTTCGGGAAAAAGATCGTGCTCAACCCTCTTGCCATCAAAAGCAACAAGGGCCAGCACGTGGGTGTGGCCCACGAAGCCCATTTTTTCCCGCATTCCGTGAAAGATGTGGCGTTTTTCATCCAACGAGCCCTCGAGAAAACTCCTTGTAAGGGAATCCGGTGGAGAGCCGTGAACAAAAAGGCATCCCTGTGCGACCAGTTTTGTGGGCATGGTCCGAATGCGGTTCAGGCTCCTTCTTGAAAGGAGCCTTTTGGTGATCAGAAGAGATTTCCATGCGCTGGGGTTGAAAAGAGAAGCACACGACGAATCGACGGCTCCCAGTTCGTGGTTGCCCATGACGGAAGGGATGTCTCGCTCGCCAAGGAGTCTCAGAACGCTTTCGGGTTCAGGGCCGTAGCCGATATTGTCTCCCAGGGAGACAACGCCGTCGGCTCCTGCCTTGTCTATGTCGTCCAAGACTTCCCGGAGCGCTTCAAAATTGCCGTGAATGTCTGAAATCACCGCGATGCGCATGAGAATTCAATCTCCGTCTATTACTTATCTCTGGCGATTAGGGCGCAGGCACTTCATTATCATGAGGGCTCAACATCAACCACCGGAGACGGGAGCGCTCACAACACACCGAAAACCCACTTCCTCGAAGGCCTCCCACGGGAAACGTTTGATGGCCGCCGCAAGGCCGTCTCCGCTCTCGCTGTCATTCAAAAAACCTCCAAGAGCCACGAATTCTGCGGGCTGTCCCGTTTCCGCCGAAGAAGGCCTGTCGCCTCGAAGCCCCCACTCACCGCCTGCGTTGAGTCCTCGAATGCCGTGGGCGTTGGCTTTGAACAGCCCAACTGGAGAGCACAGGGGCAGGTCGCCGGCTTCGGGCTGCGGGTGCTGCCCCTCCATCATCATCCAATTCTCCTTTTCCGTGCCTTTAAAAGAAGCTTTGGAGCTCCTTGCGGCCTCTTCGTCCAGCACTACGAGCCATTCCGCCTCCGTGGGAATGCGCATCGAGAAGAAACGGGTGTAAGCGAGCGCGCCGTAAGGAGTGACGCGCAGGACGGGGCAGGCGGAGTGAACGGGTTCCTTAATCATGAACCGTCCTTCCTCATACCCGATGGGGTCGCAGCCCTTGGTGACCTCCCCCAGAAGCAGCCAGATTTTCCCATCTCCCCGCACTACGCCGTTTTTCACCTCGATGCGTGGAAGAACCCGGTTCAAGAACTCCACGTACTGGTAATTGGTGACCTTCGTCTCATCCATATAAAAAGGGGCGACCTCGTAAGACCTTCCCGTCCCTTCGCCGGCTCTTTCTCTGGTCGTAATCTTTCCTCCCGGAATGAGGCGGAGCACGGTGCCGTCTTTGGCGTGAAAAGTTGGTGCCGGGGGTGCTCCCTTGGCTGAGAGCAGAGGTGGAATTTCTGCTTCGAAGATTTCGCCGAGAGTCGGCAAAGTGGGGGAGGTCGTTTGAGATGGAGTGGAAGTATGGCCTCCCTCGTGAAAAATTAGAATCCCCAAACCGATGGCAGCCGTAAGGAAAAGTACTGCGGCGCTCCACAGGATCAGTGCTTTGAAATGACGCTTCTTGATGCCCTCGTTTCTTGAGGGTGACGCAGAAATTTGCACCGCTCCTCCGAGAAGGCCGACCAGTGCATTCTTCAACGCTTCAACGGTGGGCGTCCGCTCATTCTTCTCCTCCGTCGTGGCTGAACGGATGATGCGATCCAGTTCGACGAAAAAGGGCGCTTGTGGGTTGGGAAGGCTCGCCTGTTTGAACGGAATCTGGTCTGGCTTCATTTTACCGACGACAGCCTCAAAAAGTATTTTTCCCAAAGCATAGACATCCGTTCTCTCATCGGTCCGTTTGAGATCGAAGAAATGCTCGGGAGACATGTAGGGGGGTGTCCCCCGCATGTCCATGGATTGAGTAAAGGGTTTGAGGCGGCAGGAGCGGGCCAGACCGAAATCTGCGATTTTGGGTATCTTTCCGTCGAGAAGAATGTTCTCGGGCTTCAGGTCCCGATGAATAATGCCTGCCTCATGCATGGCCTGGACCCCGTTCAGGAGAGGCATAAAAAGGTTTTGAATCCATTCTCTCATGCGGCCTTCTTCGGGGAAAAAGCCCTCTTCCGACATGGTGTCTCTCAGGGTCCCGCCGGCAATATATTCCATGGCGATGTACTCGAGAGTGTCGCCCTCAGCGGTTCCGCTGGCTGTGATGGAGCCGTGATCGAAGATCTGGAGCACATTCATGTGGCGGACTTGAGCCATGAGCTGGACTTCGCGGCGGAAACGGTCGAGAGAGAGAGTCATGGCTTCCGTGTCTCCCTCCAGGGACTTCACGAATTCCTTGGAGATAACCTTTATGGCGGCATCGCGATTGAGGTTGAGCTGGTGCGCCCGGTACACCTCTCCCATCCCTCCTTTTCCTATGAATTCGAGGATAACCCACTTGTCGTTGAGCACAGTCCCTGTTTCAAATGCTTTGTTCGATGGCTTGCTCATGGTGACTACCTTTTTCCCGTCCCGCATCTATTCTCACGCGATCAACGGCCAAAAGCGAAATGCATAACTCTTCCGTTTTCGATGCAAATAGGTCGACTCTGTCTGCCCCCCAGTCATCAAGAAGCATAAAAGTTTGGGCATCAGGTCAGCCCATGCCCAAACTTTTTGTGTCATGTTCAAAGGGAAAAGGCAAGAACTACGCCAAGTTTTTTGTGCTTTGACCAGTTTGCCGAAGGCGGATTTGAAAGCTCTCGACTTCGAGCTGTGATTTCTCAGGTGAAGAGGCTGAAGTTCCTGAAGTTAAAGAGTTCTTGCAGCTCTTCGGAATCGGTCCACACCTTACCACGTCTAAGGTCGGAGAGATTGTTGCCTAAGCCATGGCCCTGGAATGGAAGGGGGCTCTTGATGCCCGTCGTGGTTTTCAGTGACAGCGAGTTCCCTCATCCATTCCTTGCTTGTGGCGCATCAACGATTTGTTACCAGCAGTAGCCGTTGTATCGGGAACCGTGAGCACAGGTGGGACCGTGGCGATGAAAACCCCGGCTTCTTGCATTGGAGTTCCGGTACGTGCCGGTGGTCGAACCTTTCACTGCGGTGTTTCTCCAGTCGGAGTGGTGCGAGCCGTTCCAGCTTCCCTGTGTCCCGGAAGCCCAAGGGCAATTCCAACCGCCGGAGCCGTAATTGTAGGATGATGGCTGGGCGTGGGCTGAACCGATGGCTAAAGTGAGCCCCAAGGCGACTATTCCGAGGATTCCAGTCAGCTTTTTCATGATTGACTCCTTATTTTTTAAAGTTTATCGAATGATTTTTCTCCACACACGTTCATCGCTGGCTTTTAATCAAGCATCTCTTGTGCCAAGGTTTGGATTTATATTATAGCATTTGGATATTATTTATAATTCAGCGTCTGAGTAATGCTTGCTTCGTAATCAAAAAACCTTGAGGTTTCCTATTTTGGATAATTATTATCCATATGGATAAGAAATCTTGGATACTGTCTATCCAGTTGGGCAATTTTCAAATTGGCAATATTCTAAATCATTGGTCTAATCGTGAAATAATTGGCTGAGGGGGATCTCAAAGAGTTGAGCGGAAATCGTAACCGCTCAGTAGGGGTGATAACTTAAAGGCGTAGCGCCTTCGTCTTTTTCACCGAATGCGAGTGCGGATTTCTCTGCTGGGGTAGGCTGAAACACTATACACAAGGACGGAGGAGTGGCAGCATCGTGCTTTCCAAGACACTGAACGCCGAGTCCTGACGATTTCCCACGAAGAATGAGAAAACACTGACCCCCTCTGTGCTGGCTTGAACCTAACCGACCAAGTGCATTGAAGAATTGGAAGCAAAGCTCGGTCAGCATTCGCAGAACTCGAACCGGCCCCCGCCGTCGGACCCACTCCAGCAAGGAGTTAAAGAGAAAGTCATCGAAGGGAAACCACATAAGATCATAAATATTCAGGAATTTTCACTTTTAAATTTTTTCTGTAGTTCGCAGATAATGTATTCCATCTGTTGTAGCTTCCTCTTCTCAGAAACAACAGATCGGATGTCATTCATGGCATTTTGATCCAAATCATTCAGCATCATGATGATCTCTCCCGCCAAGGCGTTCGCCTCCTCTTCTTCATTACGATATTTCCATTGTGTCCCCACATTTGACCTAAAGATCTCTCCCTCACCGAGCATGAGCCATGTGGGGTTAATGTCTTTTAGGTCTTCAAGAAGACGGATGATCTTGTCTGAACCTGGAACCTGTTCCTGCTTTTCATACTTGCGATAAACCCGCTCCGTAACACCCATTTTTTGAGCCATTTCTTTGGGGTGAAGTGACAATCGTGTCCGGAGTCTTGCGAGTCTTTCCGCGAGAGACATGTGTCCTCCTTTTTTGATTTTTAGATCAAAAAAAGCTTGACTTACGTTCTATTCATCATACATTGTATTACATTCTTTGAAAGATGCTATCATGCAACGGCTTGTGATTCAAGATCTAAAGGACAAACTGTGCAACACTTCTCCACACCGTTTGATTGTCGGAGGGCATATCCTCCTGCATGGAAACGGGACATCTCGTTGTGCTTGTCCCAGTGAAAGATCACGCAAGGTCAGAGGGTTGTCCCTATAGAACCTTGCAGCGGCGCGAATTTCACCATGCACATGTGTACTTCTTGCCATGATGAGCCGACTTCTGAAGCACTTGGAACAGTCTCCTCATCCGGTTTTTAGTGAAAGCGAGCTCCGCACTCTTTTGAGTGCTCGAGAAACTGAAAACCTGATGCAGCAACGCATACTGATGGCCTGTGCTTCTGAGGTCCATGGGTGCCCGTTTTCCGCAGCCTGCAGCCATGCCTGTCCCATGTGCTCTTTTCCCCACGAAGACTGTATCGAAACCAGCCCTTTCTCCCGTGAAAAGGAGATCCCTTCGGCCCTTCGCGAAAATGGTGCACACCGTTATGCGTTGTGCCTGCGGCAGTTTCTGTCTGTTCTGCATAGGGTCAACGGTTTTCATGGCCAAGTGCATCGCCTGGATCGAGATGGATTTTACCTGGGGCGTAGGGTTTACGGAAACCGCCGGGTTGGATTCGTATTTCTGCGGCGGGTGGACGAAAGAGAAGTGTTGAAATTGGCAGGGCTCCGCTATCTATGCCGAGAGGATGAATTCCTGGTGCTCCTGAATCCGTCCTTCACCATCGAAAACCTCTTCACGCGTCACCTCCTGCATCAACAAAACATGGTCCAAAAGCCCCTCGCGCAATGCCTCGATCCCGAGACGCTGGAAATTCCCTTGGAAGAAATGGTGTCGGAATTCCTGCAACTGGAGAAAAGCGAAATCCCTCGATCCGAGCCTCTCTCCAAAGCCCAAGCGTCGGATTATCAAAGGTTAGAATTCCTCTGCCATGACCGCTTGCATTTCCCTGGCACTCTCCCGACCAAACGCAGCAATCTCGTCCAACTCAATGACAATGCCCTCCGCCTGGGAGATGCGCTTTTCGTACTGCTCCTGTACCTGGCTGTGGAGCTCAAGAAAGGAGAAGGGGGTTGGGCGGACAAACTCACCCTGTGGGAGAAGGGACTGGTTTCCAGCCCCGACTCCTATCAGGCCTACAGCAACCTGCGCAACACACTCACGGGTATTACCGGCGGTCAGCAAACCTGCCAAAATGGCCGGTTGGAAAGTCGTCCATCGCGATGAAAGGGCGTAGCTCAGCGACGTTGTCTCTTTTTGAGAACAAAAAAAGGCCACTGAGGGATCTCGGA
>NZ_BQXM01000026.1 GCF_022836495.1 Desulforhabdus sp. TSK | reverse complement strand
TGTCAAACAGGGCACGGCCAGGCGCAAAATGCCCTCGCATGAACCGTTTTAGAATGGCAGGAGCATTGCTTCCCAGTGCTGGAGTCAAATACCGGTCAACGGGCGTTCGCCAATTTGGACGCCCTAGTCTTGGCCGGACTCTTTGCCTTGGTCGTGTCATAGGGTTAGGGCTTTGCATCTCCTCGTCCCTATTGATTCGGAAGACGAGCGTGTTTGTTTCGAGGGCTTTGTGCTTATCATGATCGCAATAAGGAGTAATCTCAACGTTCATGCAACCAGGGTCTTTTGTGACTGAGGACAGCTGAGACTGACATGCTCACAGGCTGTTGAGCTGACGGTACACCTCGTCGTCATTCCTTTTGCCTATCAATGTCACTTTTAGGCAGTCTTCTTCACCTCGATAGACAATCCGGTATTCCCCGATATCGGCCCTTCTGTACGGATACCCTACAAGAGGAGAAGAATCGGGCGGCTCAGGATCTTCCATGAGAGCCAGAACCTTGTTGAAGATTTGACGATACTGCTTTGCCGGCAGTGGGCGAAAAAACTTCAGAACTTGTTTTGTGATATTAAGCTTCAACACGGAGGGAAGCCTCGATGAATTCCTTGCTTTCAGCTTCGCCCAAATACCCCTCTGCCTCCGCGGCCTTCGCTCTTTCCCCCCAATAAGCATCCTCGAGTTTGGTGAGACGTTCATACTCCTTCATGGATATCAGAACCGCTACCTGTTGTTTGGTTTTCTCAACCACAACCGGTTCCACCAAGGCCACTTGGAGATAGTGGCCCAACTTATTCTTCATCTCGGTCGCTTTTACGGTTACCATGTTTGGAGCTCCTTTTATCACACGAAATCTGATCATTTTAGCTAATATAGCCATCTAACACTTGTGCTTCAAGAGTTCTTTTGCTTAGGGGCCAAGAAGGGACGCCCTTAACTTATTAATTGCCCTTGGGTAAACCCCCGGCTTTGCCGGGGGACTCCCAGAGTTTGACATTTGCGGGAGTATGCGAAAGCCTCCCTCTTGTGGACAGCTCAAAGTTCGCAAAAGGAAAGGCTTTCGCATGGATGGAACTCAAAGGAAAGAACGCCAGATCGCCAGAACCTTCCTCGGAAGGAAGAAAAACTTCACTGGCCAGCACTTTTGGGCCAGGGGCTACTTTGTGTCCACGGTTGGAAGGGACGAGCAGATGATCCGTGAGTACATCAATAAGCAAGAAACCGAGGATCGCCGACTCGATCAACTGAATATGTTTGAATAGTCGCCACCTTGTAAGGTGGCCAAAGGTTTACAACCGCTTTGAGCGGTCCATGGTTTTACAAGCCTCCGGCTTTGCCGGAGGTATTTGACTTGGACCCGGCTCAGTCCTTCGTTTTTTGTGATCTCAGCTACGCAGGCGAACGACCTTGTTACGGCAATCGTTGAATTATTCAGTTGGAGCGCTATGGTGCGGCGCACCGCTTCCGTTGTGCCAGTGCCTGATTCTCTATCAGTTCCTCCTCTTTTCCCTTTGAAAATTCCATCGAATCACCTATGCAGTAGATGTCGGTTCGGAACTGGGCTTTTCATCTCACGCGGAGTCGCGGAGAACGCGGAGAAAACAACCCGACTTTTTTTGGGGATGATATTCAGGGGGAGACTCCAAAATGGATGAATGGGGAAGGGACCCCGGCGTACAAAGCGTCCGCAGGGTGTTTGGTCTTTTTGAGCGAGGGTATGATCATCTGCTGAAAGAGCTGAATCTGTCGCCCCTGGATGCGAGGCTGCGCCCTGCCCGCGAGGGAGCTTTGAGGCTGTATGGAAGAGCCTGCAGCCTGGCAGCGGCCAAAAGGCTGGGCTGGGATGAAACGGCGCATGCCGCCGTCTACCTGGAGTGCCTGGTCCTGGTGCTCGGCAGGCAGGGAATCCCCATTCCGGAAGGGGTGCGGCAGGCCCATCAGGCGCACGGCGATTTATTGCGGGAGGTGACGGCATGATCCGTTTGAGGCTTTTCGGCCGCTGTCGCATTTACCATGACCCGGTGAGCCCCGTATTGAAAGCGCCGGCCCAGATCGGGTGGGACGCCTGGTTTCGCAGCATTGACCTCGTCACCCCCAGGCGGCTCAAGGGAAAGGAGCTGCTGCTCCGGACACGCGGCTGGTGGACGGTGGAACCTTCCGAGGTGGCCGAGGTAGTCGAGCCCCACGGCCGGCTTGTGGTGGGAGAAAAAGGCGAGCTCATGGTGGAATTTGAAAATCAGCCCGCCGTCGAAGCCCTCTCCGCCGCCCTTTCGGAGCGTTTCGGCGGCCAGGTGCTCCTGGCGCCGTAGGGTTTTGCCGGATTTCAGATGGGGGATGCCACCACCAGGATGACACAATCCTCCGACCCGTTGTTCAGCAAAGCATGCGTCGAGCCGACGGGAATCCATGTGGCATCCCCGGGGCCTACCTGCCGGGTTTCATCGTCCACGCGTATCTGCCCGGTTCCGCTGGCTACGAAATAGATTTCCTCCATGGGATCGATATGTGCTTCGATCTCCCTGCCCGGAGCCAGCCGGGCGATGGCCAGAAAGCCGATCTCCTGCAAGACCCTGCGATCCAGGATCATCTGTGCGATGGCGCCCCCGTGGGCGCGGTAGGTGGTCTCCAGGACTTCTTTATCATTCACATTTCTTACGATCATCGTCTCCCTCTCCTTGTGCATGGTTGACTCATTTTTCAGACAGCCTCTCAGGGTTCATTTCATCTTTATCTGATGGAGGAGCCCATGGAAGAAGTTGGAGAAAATGCGCTCCGCCAGCTGCTCGGGCTTCACCTCTCCATCGGGGTCGTACCACTGCTGGATCCACACGCACATGCCCATGAGGCAGTGGGCTTCCACGGCAAGGTGATCGAGCGGCAGTCCTTCATGCTCGCAGAGCTTCGCAAGGGCTGATTTCCAATAAGAGACGTACTCCCGCTGCTTCTTCTTCAACTGGTCGTAGCGATCGCCCCTGAGGCAGTTTTCATCGTGGACGATGAGTCTGCTGCGGGATTTGTCCTCGCAATACTTGTCGATTTGGAGACGGATGATGGCCCGGATCAGTTCCACCGGGTCGGAAATCCGGGCGTGGAGCTCGCGCATGCCCTCCAGGAGCTCTTCCATGAAGCCGTCCAGGATGTGGAAAAGCAGCTCCTCTTTGGAATCGAAATAATAGTACAGCCCCGCCTTCGTCATGCCCACCGCATCGGCGATGTCCCTGAGGGATGCCTTGTCGTATCCCATGTCGCAGAGGATTTTGGCAGCGGTGCGGTGGATGAGGTCGACTTTTCGTTCACCTTCTTTCACGCGTCCATGTTTCATAAGTGGGTCAGGCTCCTTTGCCGAAGCCGCAATCCGGGTATCTGCATGCACTGCAGTTGACGCAGAGTCCTCCGTGAGCCAGCCGGACGATATCTTCGCGCGTGATCTCTTCGCCCGCCAGGATCCTCGGAAGCATGACATCGAAGATGCTGGTCTGGTGATACATGACACAGCCGGGCAGGCCCAGGACGGGAACATCACCCAGGTAGGCCAGCATGAACATGGCCCCCGGAAGCATCGGCGCTCCGTAGGTCACCACCCGCCCGCCGCAGGCTCGGATGCCCGAAGGTGTCACATCGTCGGGGTCCACGGACATGCCGCCGGTCACGGTGATCAGGGTCGCTCCCTGCTCCAGGAACGCATGGACAGCGTCCTTGATGAGCTCCGCGCGATCCGAAACGAAAGTCTGCCCCAGGACCCTGCACCCCAAATCCTCGAGCTTCTTCATGACGATGGGGCCGAAACGGTCCTGGATGCGGCCGTGATAAACCTCGCTTCCCGTGGTGATCACCCCCACATCGAGGCTCTGGAAGGGAAGGACCTGGAGGATGGGCTGATGCCTTCGGCAGACTTCCTCCACCTGCTCGATCCGGCCTTCCTCGATCACCAGGGGGATAATCCTCGTGCCTGCCAGGATTTTTCCTGCCGTCACGCGCTGGTGGGTGTGCAGGCTTGCGAAGACGATCTGCTCTGCGTTGACGGCGTAAAGCCCCTCCACATCGATCTTCAGGAGTCCGTCATACTCGGCAATCAGCTCGATCTTTCCCTCCCTGGGTGTGGAGAGCCGCACGCCCTTCCCCGCAGCAGCCTGGGCAATGCGGAGGGCTGCAGTGTCCTCGTGCAGCAATCCTTCGTTCATGTCCCAGACGTAGATGTGCTCCTTGCCCATGTCGAGAAGCCTGGCAATGTCTTCCTGCTGCAGGATATGCCCCTTCCTGAAGGCCGGACCTTTGAACTGTCCCGGGATGATCTGAGTCAAATCATGGCACAGAACCATTCCCACCGCGTCCTGTACGGGTACTGTCTTCACAATGTCCCTTTCGTGTTAATGGTCAGGATGTTTGGGCCATCTCAGGGAAACGGGCCTGACATGAATATCCGACGGAAACAATATCCCATTATTGTCGACCAAAACAGTGCAATATTTTCATGATGCGGGCTCTATCCTGCTCCGGCGCAGCGATACTCTCATGAAAACAAAATTTTTACCTGCCGACAAGTAAAAAATTGGTTCTCCGGCTTGGCAGCCGCCTCGCAGGCTGCGAAAAAAATATTGACTCCGCAAGAATTCGTCGATAAGGTTCGCTTGAACCGAATTTCTACCGCCCGGCAGGTAAAAATATTGGCAACTTTTCTGGAGTATTTCCAAATACGGGAGAATGGAAAATCATGAAGCATGTCATCACGTTGAATGTCAATGGAGATCCGTACACGGTGTCCGTCGATCCCTCGCAGACCCTGAACGAGGTGCTGAGGGAGGAGCTGAACCTTACGGGAGTCAAGCTCGGCTGCGGCTCGGGGGACTGCGGCGCGTGCACGGTCCTGATGGATGGAAGGGCCGTGAGCTCCTGCCTGACCCTGGCCGTGGAGGCCGAGGGAAAAGACATCCTCACGGTGGAAGGGCTCGCCCCGTCGGGCGAGAAGCTCCACGTCATCCAGGAGGAATTCATCGACAAGGGGGCCATTCAATGCGGCTTCTGTACGGCCGGGATGGAAATGTCCGCCCTGCACCTGCTCAACAAAAATCCCTCGCCCACGGAAACCGAGATCCGGGAAGCCCTTTCGGGAAACCTTTGCAGATGTACGGGATACGCCAAGATTGTTGAAGCCATTTCCTCAGCCGCTCAAAGAATGAACGATGCTTCGGAAAGGAACCAGTGATGAGGCTTTCAAAATTTGACTTCCATGCTCCCAAGACCATTTCCGAGGCCATCGAGCTGCTTCAGTCCAAGGGCCCGGATGCACGACTCATGGCAGGCGGCACGGATCTCCTGATGAAAATGAAGCACGGAGCCGTCAAACCCCCGTGCCTCATCTCCCTCAAGAGTGTTCCGGGGCTGAATGCCATCCGCTTCGATGAAAGCGCAGGGCTCACCATCGGGGCCACGGCGCTGCTCTCCGAGGTGGCCGAGCATCCGGACATTCTCAGGCACTATCCGACGGTTGCCCAGGCAGCCCGCGCAACGGCCAACGTACAGGTGAGGAACATGGGGACGGTGGTGGGGAATCTCTGCAATGCCTCGCCGGCGGCGGACAATCCTCCCATCCACATGGCCATGCGCGCTGTCGTCCTCATCGAGGGGCCGGGCGGGAAGCGGGAGCTCCCCCTGGACGAGTTTTTCAGGGGGCCGGGCGTCACGGCGCTCCTCCCCGCGGAGATCGTCACGGGCCTTCGAGTGCCGCGGATGCCCGTGAATGCGGGCACCGCCTACCACAGCCTTTCCGCACGGGGAAAGCTCGACTGCAACGCCGTTGGGGCCGCCGTCATGCTCACCCTGAAAGGGAAGATCTGCGAGGATGTCCGGCTCTTCATTTCGGCCTGCGGGCCCACTCCCCTGCGCGGCAGGAAAGCCGAGGAGATGGTCCGCGGCAAGGAGCTGACGGAGGAGATCGCTGCGAAAGCGGGAGCCGAAGCAGCCGAGGAATCGCTGCCCATCACGGATCTCCGAGCGAGCGCCGATTACCGGACCGAAATGGTGGCGGTCCTCACCCGACGGGTCCTGAAGGAAGCTTGCCAGATGGCCCTGACATCCCAGCCCGCATAACGAGGATAGATTCCATGAGAGAATTCAATATAGTCGGCAAACATGTCCCGAGAAACGACGCGCGCGCCAAGGCGACTGGAACCGCCATCTACACGGATGACATCAAGCTCCCGGGAATGCTTCACGGGCGCATCTTGAGGAGCCCGCTGCCTCACGCCCGGATCCTCCGCATCGATACGAGCAAGGCGGCGGCTCTCCCCGGCGTGCGCTGCGTCATCACGGGAGAAGACACCCCCAAGATCAAGTACGGGAACTGGCGGCTCTTCCCCGACACCCAGGATGAATATCCCCTGGCCATCGACAAGGTGCGCTTCATTGGCGACGAGGTGGCTGCGGTTGCCGCCGTGGATCTGGATACGGCGGAAGAGGCCCTCAGCCTCATCGAGGTGGAATACGAGGAGCTTCCGGCGGTTTTCGATGTGGAGTCGGCCATTGCCCAAGGGGCTCCCGTCCTCCACGACTACTGCCCCTCCAACATCAGTGTGAATCGAAAGATCCAGTACGGGGACCTGGAAAAGGCCTTTGCCGAGGCGGACTACGTCCGGGAAGACACCTTCACGGTTCATGCCGTGAGCCATGCCTACCTCGAGCCCTGTTCTTCCGTGGCCCAGGCGGACCTGGACGGCAGGATCACGCTCTGGACCTCCACCCAGACCCCCTACATCACCCAGTGCCTGCTCGCCTCCACCATGAATATGAGGGAAAACGACATCCGCGTCATCAAGCCCTTCGTGGGCGGTGGGTTCGGGGGCAAGATGGAGCTGCGCACCTGGGAGTTCTGCGCGGCTTTCATGGCCAAGAAGACAGGCCGCCCCGTCAAGTTCACCCTCTCGAGGGAAGAAGAGTTTCTCGCCGGCAGACGGCGGCACCCCATGAAGCTGACCTCCAAGGTCGGCTTCAAGAAAGATGGGACCCTCACGGGCAAAGATCTGCGCATCCACCTGGACGGCGGGGCCTACAACGCCATGGGTCCGACGGCCACATTTCTTTGCGGCAATTTCGGCGCCATGCTCTACCGCTATCCCAGCTACCGCTTTTTCGGTGAGCATGTCTACACGAACAAGCCGCCCGCCAGCGCCATGCGGGGATTCGGGGCTCCCCAGTCCATTTTTGCCACCGAAACCCAGATGAACATCGCGGCCGAAGAGCTGGGGATCGACCCCATCGAGCTGAGGCTGAAGAACGCTCAGGTATCCGGAGACAAGATCCCGGATGTGGCCACCATCTCCACCTGCGGCTTCAAAGAGTCCCTGGAGAAGGTGGCGGAGATGTGCAACTGGAAGGAAAAGCGCGCCCAGTACAAGACGGGCGGAGGCAAAGGCATCGGCATCGGCTGCTACAGCTTCATTTCCGGGGGGGTGTTCAACTGGTTCAACACACAGTATCCCTTCTCGGCCGCCGAAGTGAGGGCCTTCGATGACGGGACCGTCCACCTTCTCACCATGGCCGCGGACATCGGCCAGGGGTGTGACACGGTGGTGAAGCAGATCCTGGCCGAAGAGCTGGGCCTGAAAATGGAAGACATCCGGATCACCTCGGCAGACACCTCCATGACCCCCCAGGCGGATTTGGGGGCGTGGGGCAGCCGGCTCACCCTCATGAACGGCAACGCCGTGATCGATGCGGCCCGCAAGATCAAAGAACAGATTTTCGGCATGGTATCGGTGCGGTTCAATCTGAACGTCATCCACGAGATGGAGTGCAAGGACGGCAAAGTCTTTCCCAAGGGTCGGCCGCAGCGCAGCATGACTTTCGGGGAGGCGGTGGCCATGGCTCAGAAGGCCAACCGCGGCGAGCCCCTGGTGGCGCGGGGCTACTATACCCCCAGGGACAAGGGAATGGTGACGCCGGCGTTCAGCTTCGGAGCACAGGTAGCCGAGGTGGAAGTGGACAAGGAAACCGGGATTGTCCAGGTCAAAAAGTTCTGGACCGCTCACGATTGCGGCACGGTCATCAACCCCAAGGCGGTCGAAGGGCAGCTCGAGGGGGCCATCCAGATGGGGCTGGGCTATACACTCTCGGAGCAGTTCATCATGGATGGAGGGAAGACCCTCAACACCACCTTCCTGGACTACAAGATGCCCAATGCCATGGACATGCCTCCCAGCGAGACGGCTCACATCGACACCTATGAACCGGAAGGGCCCATGGGTGCAAAGGAAGCGGGCGAGGGGCTCGCCATTCCCACAGCGCCGGCCATCGCCGCGGCTGTCCATCATGCCACGGGATACCGATGCAAGGACCTTCCCATTACCCCCGAGAAGATCCTGAACGCGACGAAAAGCCTTTAGCAATCGTTTAATAGCTGAGAAAGCTCAGCAGGGTGGGCGGCGTGCCCACACCGCCCACCCTGCGCCCCGAGAGAGTTTTTGAGTAACTGTATGAAATTACTTTGCTCGTCATTCCAGCGGTTTTTAAGCCGGAATCCAGCCCAGCGAAAAACTTAGATTCCGGCTTAAAAACCGCCGGAATGACGAAACAGGGTGCATGCTAAGAGTGATTCACTCATCTTTTAGGGCATTTTTGAGAGAACTTTAAGATTCATTATAATGAACTTATAAACTCTGGCAGACCTTTTTTCTAAATAACAATAGTCTACTAAAAATATGCGCTCTGAGTAAACAATATGCAAATAGTAGGCTCAAAGCTGAATTAAAATTTGACAACCCGATAGAGGCAGCATAATATCGGCTCGGACGATATTTCATTATAATGAATTCTATATCCAGCTACTGCCATATTGAGAAGGTCATCAAGGGGGTTTCTGCCCCCCTCCATGGAACCGGTGCCGGTTGGGTGACGGCTGCAGAGCCTCGGGCGGGAGTCATGGAAATGTGAAAAGGACGTTTTATGTTTTAAGTCAAGATGTTGTCTTAGAAAGACCAATTTTTGGAGGAAGAGCCCATGAGCAGTGAATATACTCTCCGAGCCATGCTGACCCCAGACCCGCCGCACGATCTCGACAAGCCCGCATTCATTGAAAACGACAGACAGTTCACCTACCGGGAATTTATAGAACGGACCCGCCGCATGGGGAATGCGCTGCTGGGTTTTGGCCTTCAGAAGGGCGACCGGGTGGCCATTTTGAGCAAAAACAGCATCGAAAATGCGGAATCCTACTTCAGTATTCCCAATGCAGGGCTGGTCCTGGTGATGCTCAATTTCCGGCTCGCCATGCCCGAAGTGGAGACGATCCTGGACGATGCGCAGGCTTCGGTGCTCATGGTACATGAGGAGTATCTGGACCAGATCGAGCAGATCCGTCCGCGACTCTCTTTTGTCAAGCATTTTATACTGTTCGGAAACCAGTCCAAACTCCGCGAAGGGTGGCATGACTACGAGGCGCTCATGGAGCAGTCCTCTCCCCAGGCACCTCCCGTAGAGGTTGCCGACGACGACCTGGCCGCCCTCATGTACACGAGCGGCACGACGGGAAGCCCCAAGGGCTGCATGGTCCTGCACAGCAATTTTCATCACGTGGGAAGGGCTCAGACCGTCGAGCTGAGAACGACCCGGGATGACGTGGCCCTCATTCCCGCGCCATTGTTTCACGCCGCCGGGATGGTCATCCTCATGGACGCGGTCTATAACGGCGCCACCACCCTCATCATGCCCAATTGGGATCTGGACGCATTCCTGCAGCTCGTAGAGAAATACAAGGTGACCCTGGGGGTGCTCGCGACCCCCATGCTGGCCTTTCTTACGGATTATCCCGGGGCCGACCGGTATGACCTGAGCAGCCTGAAATCGGTGCTCTTTGCCGGGGCGCCCGTTACTCCCGTCGTTTTCGAGAAGGCCATCGAGCGGTTTGGCAACGTTTTTGTCCACGGCTACGGTACGACGGAGACGGTGGGGACCGTCAGCAACCTGAGGGTCGACCAGATTGGCGAAGCGCTGGCGCAGGGCAGGAAGGAAATCCTGGGCTCGTGCGGCAAATCCTATCCCAACATGGAGCCCCAGGTCGTGGATGATGACGGCAATCCCGTCCCTGCCGGCGGGGTGGGTGACGTTCGGGTGCGGGGCCAGGGAGTGACCGCCGGCTACTGGAACAAGAAGCGGGAAACGGAAAGCGCCTACAAGAACGGCTGGTACTACACGGGCGACCAGTGCCGGGTGGACGAGTACGGGTTCATGTACATCGTGGGAAGAAAGAAGGAAATGATCATCACGGGCGCTGAAAATGTCTATCCGGCCGAAGTGGAGAGCGTGCTTTACAAGCATCCGGCCGTCGGTCAGGCAGCGGTTGTCGGCATGAAGGATGATAAATGGGGCGAGATTGTCACCGCCTTTATCGTGAAAAGGCCCGACTCGGAGATCACCCAGGACGAGCTCAAGACATTCTGCAGGAAGGAAATCGCGGGATACAAGATTCCCAAAAAGATTTTATTTGTGGATAGCCTCCCCATGAGTCCAAGTGGTAAGATTTTAAAATATAAGCTCAAGGAGGAAGCAGCCGCTTAGTGCCGAGGATTGCAATTACGAAGCCGTTTACCTTCATTTTTTGTAGGAGCGGCATCCTGCCGCGACAAAGGTTGCGGTTATCCGCTCCTGTCACGGCTGGAAGCCGTTCCTACAACAAAATGGGCGCGAACTTACGATCTTCGGCACTTAGGCTGTCCCTTCCTGGTAAAGCTCATTGTCGGAAGCTTTATGGAAGACGGCCTGCCCACCGGCAGGTTTGCGGGCAGGCGCATTCACTGGACTCGAAACAGAAGAAACGAGGGAGAAATGAAGGAAATCAGCACAGTTGGAGTTGTCGGCGCTGGAAACATGGGCTCGGGGATCGCCCAGAAACTGGCCATGGAGGGGCTCAACGTCATCCTGGTGGATACCCAGCAGGACTTCGTGGAACGGGGCCTGAATACGATACGCCGCATCCTGGGCGAGGGTGTGGAAAGGAAAATTCTGAAACAGGAGCAGGTCGACGCCACTATGAATCGCCTCCATGGGACGACGGACCTGAAGGCTCTTGCCAACGCGGATATGGTCATCGAAGCGGTCTTCGAAAATGAACAGGTCAAGAAGGACCTTTTCAAAAATCTCGACCAGATCTGCTCCCAAGAAACCATCCTGGCCAGCAACACCTCCAGCTATTACGTTGCCGACCTGGCAAAGGCGACTTCGCGTCCCGACCGGTTCGTGGGCTTCCATTACTTCTATCATCCCGCCAAGAACCGGCTCCTGGAGGTCATCCCCCACGATGGAACGAGCGAAGAGACCGTCAAGCGTGCCCTGGAGGTCGGACGTCTGCATTCCAAGACCACCATTGTCGTGAAAGACGCGTCAGGGTTTTGTGTCAACCGGTTTTTCTCTCCCCTGCTGACGGAAGCCGTCCAGATCCTGGACGATGGGCTGGCGGACATTCCCACCATCGAAGAAGCAGCCAAGCAGGCCTTCAAGATCGGCATGGGTCCCTTCGAGCTCATGAACGTCACGGGCATTCCCATCACGCTCCATGCCTCCACCACCTTCGGCCGGGAGCTGGGGTCCCTCTATGGAACCCCCAAGTCCATTCCCAAAAAGGTCGTGGAAGGCACGCCCTATGATCTCAGCGGTGAGCCTGACCCGTCCAAATTTGAAATGGTTCAGGATCGTTTGTACGGAGCCTGTTTGGGTGCCGCTGCGGCCCTGGTCAGCGAGGGCATTGCCGGCATCGAGGACACGGACCTGGGCGCCAAGGTCGGCCTTCGCTGGAGGCAGGGCCCCTTTGAGATCATGAACCGCATCGGCATCGAAAAGACCTACCGGCTGGTGGAAGCCATGACCCATCGGTATAAAGATTTCAAGATGCCGGAGATCCTGATCCAGCAGCGCGAGCTGGGGAAGCCCTTCGAGTTCAAGTATGTGAAGCAGGAAGTCAAGGACGGTATCGCCTTCATCACTATCAACCGACCGGAGGCCATGAACGCTCTCAACGAGGTGACGGTCAAGCAGATTGCCGAGCAGTTCGACGCCGCCGAAGCCAACCCGGCTGTGAAGGCCATCGTGTTCCAGGGGGCCGGCAAAGCCTTCGTGGCGGGCGCCGATATTCGTTATTTTATTAATAATATTAAGAATAATCGTCTTGATGCCACCGAGGCGTTCACGCGATTCGGTCATGAGCTGTTCCTCAAGATCGAAAACTCCAAGAAGATCACCGTTGCCGTCCTGGATGGGTTGTCCCTGGGCGGAGGCAGCGAAATGGCTCTGGCCTGCCAGGCCATCGTGGCCACTCCGGCAGGGTCCATGGGCTTTCCGGAAACGGCCATCGGGATCTTTCCGGGGCTTGGCGGGATGATCCGCAGTGCCCGGCGGATGGGAACGGAATTGGCCAAGTACTATGTATTCACGGGCAAAACCATTTCCGCCCAGGATGCCTTCGATCTGGGCATCATCACGAAGCTGGTCCGTCCCCAGGAGCTCGAGAACGCCATCCGCGAGGTTTGCTCCGGGAGCAGGCCCGACAAGTACCGCGCTCGGGAAATTCCATCGAAGTTCGCAGAGTTGGCCAAGACCTGCTCCCCGGCCAATGTCGAAGCGCTGCTGGCGGGCAAAAAACCTGAAGGGGTTTCCGACGCCCTGGCGGAATCGACCCTCAAGGCGATTTCTCGAAAAGCGCCCCTGGCCTTGAAGAAGGCCAATGAGCTCATGGACGCGCAGCAGAAGGTAGCTATTCCGCAAGCCATCGAGCTGGAGCTGGCCGAGCTCCGCTATATGTTCTCCACGGAAGATGCCCTGACCGGTCTGTCCTCCCTCGGTGGAAAGCCACCGCAGTACAAGGGAAAATGAGTCGGAAGGTTTGAGTCGGTCATCGCGCTTCCTCAACCGCCCCGTCCCCAATGCAGGTCGGGGCGCAACGAAAGGAAACGGAATGAAGCGTACAGGAATGGTTTTTCTATTGGCCCTGGTGTTTTGTGTGAGCGCCTCCATGGTCCAGGCGGAACCGGTGGAATTCAAGTTTGCCCACTTCATCAATCCCATCGAGCCCGGTCCCGAATCCGGCCAATGGATTGAAAAGGACCTCAACGAGAAATTCGGCGACAAGATCAGCGCCAAGTATTTCCACTCGGGTCAGATGGGCAACGAGATCGAAATCGTCAAGAAGGTCCGCATGGGAGCGCTTCAGGGCGCCTACTGCACGGGCAACTATGCCCCGGAGCTCGGCGGCAAGTTTGGAATCGGGACCCTGGCCTTTCTGATGGATTCCTATGACAAGTGGGAAGGATTGTTGAATAATCCGGAGCTTCGCAAGGAGTTGTTCACCAGTCTTCAGGACAAGGATCTCCTGGTGCTGGATATGGCTTTCTTCGGCCTCTACGGCATTGTCAGCACCAAGCCGGTCAAGACCCTGGAAGAGCTCAAGCCCATGAAAATGCGGACAACTCAGGCCCGCTACCCCCTGGCGTTCTGGAATGCCCTGGGGATGAACCCCGTGCCCATGGCCTGGGCGGATGTGTTCCCCGGCCTCAAGCAGGGTGTGGTGGACGGGACGGACCAGACGGAAAATATCGCCCGTATGCGCCTGGCCGATGTCTGCAAGTACTTCCTAACGACCAGGCACATGGTGGGAACCTTCTTTTTTGTCGTCAATGACAAGTGGTGGAATGGACTTCAGCCCGAGGTTCGCGACGCACTCTCCAAAACGATCTCCGAAAATCTCGCCAAGGCGCGCCAGGCCAGCAGGAAGCTGACGGAAGAGGCCCCTGCGGGATTGAAGGGAAAGGGTGTGACCGTGTCCGAGCTTTCACCTGAGGATATGGCCAAGTTCAAGGCTCTGCAAATGCCGGTTTGGGATAAGTTCGAAGACGAGGTGGGCAAGGACTGGATGACCAAGATCAAAACCTTCACCGCTTCAGTGGAAAAGAAATAGACCTTCATTTTCCGGGAAACGCTCCGCCCGTGGTGCTCTCCTGCCACGGGCGGCATCAATGGGCAAGGAGCTCCTCTTGAAAAAGCTTATCGCCGTCATAGACATTCTGGAGCGGTGGGGTATTCTGATCAGCTTCTCCGTGAGCCTTGTTGCGCTGACGATCAGCATTGTCACCCGCTACGTTTTTCAAAGGCCGTTGACCTGGCCGGACGAGTTGACCACTTATCTCTTTATCGCCATGACTTTCCTGGGCGCCAGTGCTTCGGTGAAGAACGGCATGGAGCTGAAGGTGGACGCCCTCTATGAAGCCTTTCCCCAGTGGCGGTCCCAGATGGATGTGATCCTGCACGTGGTCCGCTTGGGAGTATGCATCACGTTCATCTATGCGGGATGGAAATTCGTCCTCATTGAAATGGATATGGAAACAGTCACCCCCATACTCCTCATCCCCTCCAGCGTCATTGCGGCCATGCTTCCATTTTTCGGCCTCATCATGGGAATCCGGTCCGTGGATTGCCTGGTCCAGCTGATCCGTGAACACCGTGTGAAAGGGCAATAGATCATGGAATCCATCGTTATCCTGTCTATTCTGTTTGCCTTATTATTTCTCCGCATCCCCATCTATATCTGCCTCTACCTTACCGGTGTGCTGGGTCTATGGATCTTCACCAGCATGGACTTCATCTTCGTGGCGCAGACCATCCTGAAAAAGCTCGACAACTTTTCCCTCCTCTGCATCCCCTTCTTCATCCTCATGGGATCGGTCATGGTTCGGGGGAAGTCCGCCGAACGGCTGGTGCACCTCGGCTGGAAAACCGTGTCGTGGCTGCCGGGAGGGTTGGGGATCACAGCCGTCATTTCTTCGGGCGTGTTCGGGGCCATCAGCGGGTCGGCCATTTCCACCGTGGTGACCATCGGCGGCGTCATGTTTCCCCACATGGACAAGTTCAAATACCCCAAGGATTTTTCCGTCGGGCTGGTGACGTCGGCGGCCATCCTGGGAATCATCATTCCCCCCAGCATCATCATGATCATTTGCGCCCTGACGGCGGGTGAGTCCGTTGTCCGTCTCTTTGCTGCGGGCTACGTGCCCGGCATCCTGATCATGATTCTGCTGTCCATTTATGCCTGGTTTGAAGCGCGCCGCAAGGGCATGGGCAAGGAGGCCCTCGAGCCTTTCGATCTCAAAGGCTTTCTGGTGGCTGCCAAGGATGCATTTTTAGGGATTTTCACGATCCTGGTGCTGTTCGGCGGCATCTACTCCGGTGCGTTCACCATCACCGAAGCGTCGGTGGTTGCCTGCGTGCTGATCATCATCATCGAGATGGTCATCTATCGGGCGGTGACCCTGAAGGACTTGAAGGAGCTCATTATTTCCAGCGGTGTCGTGAGCGGCGGGCTTTGCATCATCGTCGGCGGTGCGGGCGTCATCTCCGAGTACATCATTCTCCGGGAGATTCCTCAGAAAATCCTGGAGCTTGCCATGGTCCATATTCCCAATGCCTCTGTGTACCTGGCCTTCACGTGCGTGGTGCTCCTCATCATCGGGACCTTCATGGACCAGGTGGGCGCCATCATGATCCTGGTGCCCATCATGATGCCGATCGCCAACCATTTCAACATCGATCCCATTCATTATTGCCTCCTTTTCAGCGTGGGGCTGGGCATCGGGTACATCACGCCGCCCCTGGGGCTGCTCCTCTACACGGCCCAGGCCATCACCCGGCTGGATTTCATCATGATCTGCAGGGCCATCATGCCCTCCGTCATCATCTATATCATTTCATTGTTCATCCTGGCCTATATCCCCTGGTTGTCCACGGTGGTTCCAGACCTGCTGCTGGGCCCCATGTAACCTTCATGCGACTCGAAGCCAAAGCCTTCCGGAAGGGGGGGCATACCCCCCGGAGAGGCTCGTCACATTTTTCGTGCATCGTCGAAGGATATCGGATAAAGGATTGAAGAACGGTTCTGTGAATCGTCGAGGACAGGATGGAACCGGATTCCAAGGAGAGCACCTTCATGGTACCCATGATCAGGAATATTCTTTTTACCACCGACCTGAGCGAGAACTCCAGGCATGCGTTCACCTACGCGGCGGTTTCGGCCGCACGGCATGGCGCCCGCATCGTCCTGCTGCATGTCATGGAAAAATCCAACCCCGTGGCCGAGCAGCACGTCGCCGCACTCTTTGGCCAGGAAAAATGGCAGAAGATGCAGGAAGGCCATAAGCAGTCTGCAAGGAATGTCATCATCGGCAAGCGATCGGATTACGATGTCATCCGCCAGGCGCTGGCAAGTTTTTCTTCCTTCACGGACAATACGGAGGCCGAGATCGCCTTCGGCGATCAGGACATCATTGTGAAGGAAGGCAATGCCATCGACGAAATTCTTGCGGTGGCCGACGAAAAGGAATGCGACCTCATTGTCCTCGGATCCCATAAAGGCCTCAGGGGCAAAAGATCCCTTGGGAACGTTGCAAAGGAAATTCTACATCGAGCGAAAGTCCCCGTTCTAGTGGTCCCTCCAGCCGAAACTTCTCCGTAATCGGAGGCTTTATACTTGTTGAGGATAGAAATCTGAGCTCTGTAGTAGGGTGCGTTTGACGCACCAGTATCACTCGGTGCGTCAAACGCACCCTACCCATGTACCGCCGGAAGTTGAAAGATTTGTTGATTCGAAAGATCTCAACCTCAACGACTGTAAAAACTTCAGCCGCCTTCTCCTGGGGGAGGAGGAGAGTGGCTGTGCCGGGAAGATGCGGAAGGTGCGAGCTGGAGACCTGAAGATTCCGAGGAGAAGCCCATGGAATTCCCGGAAGGTCTTGCCGATTGTCATCGCAGGAAGATCAAGACAGCTCGCGAGAGTGTTTCCCTCATCCGAAGAGGAAGCCGCGTTTTTATAGGAACAGGTTGCGGAGAGCCCAGGCATCTCGTTGAAGCCCTCATCGACAACCAGAATTTAAAGGATATCGTCATCTACCAGATGCTTTCATCGGCTCTGGCGCAGTATGTCGATGACGAGTCCTTCTTGCGGCGCTTCCTCCTCAAAACCTTCTTCATCAGCTCTCCCATGCGCAGAGCCGCTTTTGAAGGAAAAATCGATTACATCGCCACCCATCTTTCCCAGATCCCTTCCCTGTTCCACAACCACATCATCGCCCTGGATATCGCTCTCATCGCCGTGAGCGCTCCGGACAAGTTCGGGTATTGCAGCCTGGGCATTTCCGTTGACGTGACCAAAGCCGCCGCCGCCAATGCCGGCTTCGTCATCGCCCAGGTCAATCCCCTTATGCCGCGAACCCTGGGGGACAGCTACATCCACCTGGACGATATCGACTGCCTGGTCCTCCATGAAGAACCCCTGGTGGAGACTTTTTCCACAACGAAGGAAAATGAGATCTCCAAACGCATCGGGTATTACGTCTCCCAACTGGTGGAGGACGGCGCCACCCTGCAGCTGGGGTTCGGCCAGCTCCCCAATGCCCTTCTCAAGTATTTGAAAGACAAGAAAAACCTTGGGATGCATACCCCCATGATCACCGATGCGCTCCTTCCTCTTTTTGAATCGGGGGTCATCAACAACAAGGAAAAAACCCTTCTGCCGGGTAAAGTCGTCACCAGCATGTGCATGGGGACTCAGAAAGTCTACGATTATGTGGACAACAACCCGACTTTTTACTTTGCCTCCTCGGAATTCGTCAACAGCCCCGCCACCATCGCCCTCAACGACCGTATGATCTCCATCGGGACCGCCCTGGAAGTGGACATTACGGGGCAGATCTGCAGCGAGTCCCTGGGCTATCTGTTTTACAGCGGCATGGGCGACCAGGCCGATTCCATCCGTGGAAGCGCCATGTCCAAGGGGGGAATTTCCATCATCGCCCTTCCCTCCACCGCTCACGACGGTGCCATCTCCCGCATTGTGCCGCATTTGAGTGAAGGGGCCGGCGTCACCAGTACACGGGGGGATATCCATTTTGTCGTCACGGAATACGGCATAGCCGAGCTCCAGGGGAAGGGGATTTATGAGCGGGTCGTCGAGCTGGCTCAAATCGCGCATCCAAAGTTCCGCAAGGATCTGATCGACATGGCCAAGAAGCACCACTACATCTTTCCCGACCAGTTGCCCCCGCCCGAGGAAGATTTGATCTTTCTGGAAAGGTATAAGAGCAGCATTCAATTGAAGGATGACAGGATCATCGAGCTTAGACCCCTGTTGCCATCGGATGAGCTTGCCTACGGCAACTTCATGTATTCCCTGGAAAAGAGCACGCTGTATTATCGATTCTTCAGTAAGATGATGGATTTTTCACACGAAGTCGTGCAGAAGCACTGGTCCTTCGTGGATTATCGCCGCAACATGTCCATCATCGGCCTGGCAAGGAGCAGGGGATACAAGCAGATCGTGGCGGTTGCTTCGTACGCCGAGATGGAGGAGAATCGAGCCGAAGTCGCCTTCGTAGTCCGCGAAGATTTTCAGAGTGCCGGCGTCGGCTCTCGGCTGCTGGAGGTGCTGGAAAGAATTGCCAAGGAAAACGGTTACAAAGGATTCTTTGCCAGAGTGCTGCGGGAAAATTCGAGCATGTTCCAGGTCTTCAAGAAAAAATACCCCCGTTTGAAAGGGGTCCTGTCGGGCTCGGAAATCGAGGTCACCATGGATTTCGATTCCCGCAGTATCACGTCCCCCATACCCGAAGGCGCGTCGACGCCGACGATATAGTTCCTTGGAAATCTCGAAGGGGTTCTGACTTATGCCGGTTCTATTCATTTCGCGCGGCACGATGGCCGGAGTTCGGCAACTGGTAAAATGCCTGGTCGCACGTACAGGAATTCGCGAGGTTTCCCATGAAGATCTGACAAAAATAGTAAATCAGCACGGTGATATAGCCACCCGGGTGACACAGCAGATCGATGCAGCCATCTCCGCTTACGATCAGTTCAGCCGATTGCGGTGGCCCTATTGGGTACTCATGCGGCAGGCTTTACTGGAGGAAATTCTTCCCGACAATATGGTGTACCATGGCTATTCGGCACATTTTCTGCTGCCGATGCTGCAGCACTTCATCCGGGTCCGTATTGACGCTCCTCTCGAGCTTAGAGTCAAGATGACCGTCGAACGTTTCAAGGGAGACGAAGAAGCGGCTCGAGACTATATCTCCAAGGTTGACGACGAGCGTGTGCGCTGGGCCCGGTTCATGTACTACCGGGACGTTCGTGATCCCAAGTATTATGATCTGCACCTCAATTTGGGACACATGAGCCTCCATGCGATGTGTGGCATTCTGAGCGGGGTGATGTCGGAAGAAGAATTCCAGACTCTTCCTGAAACGATGGCTGAAGTGGAGCGACTGCTCCGTGCGGCTTCCATTGAGGCTGCATTGGTGACGGATCCCAGGACTTACGGTTTCGAGATCGGCGCAAGAATTGAAGGAGCTGATGTCCGACTGTGCGGACCTTACCTCGAGGAGGAACAGCTCAAGACGGTGACAGAAATAGCTTCAGGAATAGCCGGTACGGAAAAAATAACCTACACTCCCGGCTATGCGGCTCCATTCGACTTTTTGCAGGGGAAACCTTGAGAAAGTGTTGAGCTTTGATACTTCGCCATATCTCGATCTACATTTTTTGCAGCCTGAAGGAGCTCACAAATGGGTGAGGATGAGCGCAGATTTCGCGACGAGTTGGCCTCCGCGGTAGCTGTTATCCAATCTTTACTGCAACGCTCTGTGACCATCCAGGAGCAAAGCAACGAGATCGAGAAGGAAATTCATCAACTCGGAAAACAAAGAACGGAACAGACATCGGGACTGCTCGCATCGGCGAACGCTGAAAATGCTCTGGCGCAGCAGCGAACCGGCATGGCCCAGGAGCGGACAGCTCTTGTGCGGGAGCAAACGCGCCTTTCCACACGGTCCACCGAGCTCGCAACCATTCGCACGGATTTTGCCAAAGAGAGAACCGGCCTGGCGGTTCAGCGCACAGACCTTGCGGCCCTGCGTACTGATTTTTCCCGCAACAGGACCAACCTTGCCGGCCAGCGAACGCACATGGCCAGCTCTCGCACGCTGCTCTCCGAAAAGCGCACCGGGCTGGCCGGCAAGCGCACCGTCTTCTCCAATATGCGCACAGAGCTGGCTCGCGGGCGAACCCATCTTGCTCTGATACGAACTGCGCTGGCCTTTCTGTCATTGGCGGTAGCGTTTTTTCGGTTTTTCGGCCTTTCCTGGTGGTCTCTCTTTGACGGGCTCCTGGCGGTGGGCAGCCTGATGGTGATGTCCGTCGGACTTTCCGGCTATTGGAAGACAATCCGTTCCATCAGAGCACTGGAAAGCACATCCGATGCAGAATAAGAAGCGACGGCACCCGTGCCGCTCGGGCTTCAGGAGTTCAAGGCCCCGGTAGCCCATGGGCTTTGGGGTGAGAAGCGAAGTGAACGATTTCCCTCCAAACAGGCATAAGAGGAGAACATCAGGATGCATTACTTTCCGATATCCTTGCCCTTCGTACTGTTCTTTGTTTTTCTCTGCATCTTTCTTGTCACTTTCATCGAAGTCGGGATCCTGAGCTATGCATATCAGCGGATGGGAATCGGCAGGCGCCATCTATTTTCCCTTCTGCTTCTCTCACTTTTCGGAAGCTACATAAACATCCCTGTCTTTCAACTTCCTCCTGAGCAGGTCATGTCCAATTCTTATGTGGATTTTTTTGGCGTGCGACACATGATCCCACTGGTCAATCAATGGCCGGGAACGGTAATCGCCGTGAACCTTGGCGGGGCTGTCATTCCCGTGGTGCTTTCCATATATCTCATCGTGAAGAACCGGCTCTATGGGCCGGCTGTGGTGGGAATCGCCCTGCTGGTTTTCATCGTACACCTCCTGGCCTATCCGGTCAGGGGAGTGGGAATTGCCGTGCCCGTCTTTCTCCCGCCCCTTGCTGCAACAGCGGTGGCCATCACCCTTTCACGAAAGTATGCTCCATCGCTGGCCTATATTTCAGGGAGCATGGGAACGCTCATAGGGGCGGACATCCTGAACCTCGGCAAAATCCAGGGATTGGGGGCGCCCGTTGCCTCCATAGGTGGTGCGGGGACGTTTGATGGAATCTTTCTGACGGGGATTCTTGCGGTGTTGATTGCAGGCTTTACCGTAAAGGCGAATGGCGGGTCCACACCCTCCCAGCTGTCCAGCCGTTGAGATAAGACTTTATATCCGGCCTTCGCCCGAATGCCTGAGCCTGTGTGCAAAAAGACACCCCTGCGCTCCTCATCACGCAAGCTTTTTAGGTAGCCCGCTGAGCCATGAGGCGCTATCCTCTCAGGTTGCCATCAGTCGTTGCACAAACGCCCCCACCTCTTCGATCACGGCCTCGGGCTGGTCCTTGTGGGGGGAATGGCGGCAGTCGGCCAGCTTCAGCAGTTGCACATCTTTCGCCTGGCGGGCGATGCGGTCCAGCTGGTCCATGGTGCCGTATTCGTCGTCCTCCCCCTGAATGGCCAGGATGGGACAGGAGATGGTCGGCAGGTATTCCTCGATGTTCCAAAGCGGGAATTGTGGATGGAGCCAGACATCGTTCCAGCCCCGAAAAGCGGAGTCGACATGGGCATGAAATTTTGCGAGGCGTTCTCTGAGATGGGTTTCAGGATCATCGTAAATCGCTTTGGCTGCTAAGATGCTGCGGATGCAGACATCCTCCACGAGCACGTGGGGCGCCATGACGATGACACCCGTGAGGGGCACTTTCGTACCGCCGGCACAAATCAGGGCAATGGAGGCGCCGTCGCTGTGGCCCAGGAGGATGGGCTTCTGGAGGGAAAGCTTGTGGAGGAGCTCGGGTAGAGCATTCAAGCCTTCGTTGTGCATGAAGTCCACGTCGTGGGGCCGGGTGATGGGGTCGGACTTTCCGTAGCCATAGCGGGAATAGACCACAGCCTCGCAGCCGGTGGCATCGGCCACGACTTGAGGAAAATCCCGCCACATGGCGACGGAGCCCAAGCCCTCGTGGAGAAAAACAATGCTGGGATAACCCTGCCTGGGATGAGCGGAAGGCAACCGCACGTATTCGATACGGTGTCCCTGGACAGTGATGAAACTCATTGATACTCCGATGAAAAGCTCTTTAGAGGCTTTCTAAAAAAATCATCTGATCGGGAGTCAAACCTGCTTCGATTCCCCCTTTGGGAGGCAGGGGGGCACTGCTGTTGGCTTAACCAATATTCGTCATTCCGGCGAAAGCCGGAATCCAGGAAAATAAAGACTTTCTGGACCCTGGTTTTCACCGGGGTGACGTTCAGTCAACACCTTAATTCTTGGGCTGTGCCTGGGTGGCTGCGGGCTCCGACTTGGCAGGCTCTGCCTTTTTCCCTGTATCCTTGACCTCCACGGCTGTCGCCTTCATGGTGTACTCAATGGTCACCTTGGAGCCGACTTTGATGTCGCCCGTCACCTTCGTGGCGGCATCCTTGGCGATTTCCCATTTTTCCTTCCCCTTCTGCACCGTGATGACGTCATCCTTGATCTCGAGTACCGGCCCCGTCACCTGGTATGTTTTGGGGCCTGCGGCAAAAACCAGTGATGCGCCCATCAGTACCACTGCAACCATCATCAGAAAGCTTTTCATACCCGATACCCTCTCTTTCTCCTGAAACGCCCTGTGTGAAGGTTTTTGAATAAAATCTGACGATAGATCCACCAGGTTCCTCAATACACATCTCGTGGGAATGAAGAATAACGCCCCAAGAGTGCGGATGCAAGGGGCACGCTATGGGATGGGCTTCCGTGCCGCCTGTTACACCGCACCAGATGACTTTCCCAATGGGTGCTTCATTGAATTCATGAGAAAATTTCATGTGATGGCCAGGAATCAGGCCTTCAATGCCCTTGACAGAATGGACGATCGGTGCTACGCGAAAAGAATCACAAAGAAGAAATTTTGTCACTGAAGTTTAGAAGCTCAAAGCGTCCCATCATCTTGGAACCTGGAACCCCCTGTAGACCCCTCCAGCGAAGGAGAACGTCCCATGAGTCCGCTCTGTTTGAGGGGGTAGGGGAGATTTCTTCCGTTTTCTGCTTTCTAAATGGTGGAAGGGAGGTGAGACCGCCGGAGAATGGTTTGCAGGAAGGGGCAGGCCGTCGAGAAGGGCAGCGTGACTCTATCGACCGCAGGGGCTGCAGGAATGTCCTTTCCCGCTTTGAAGCAAGACGGATTTGTCATGGATCATCTATGGAGAGTCAAGAGCATTGTTTTTGCCGTAAATGAGCTCAAGGGAGAGGGGAAATCATGGCTGAAAATGATGTCAAACCGTCGGATAGTCAAGACTATGTGGTCATAGAGAGCGGCAAGACCTCTCTCAAGGACCTCTACACCAAAGAAGACTGGATGGCCATCTGGATGGGGTTCGTCCTCCTCATCGCAGGGTGCGTCATGTTTCTGGTGAATGCCCCTGCCAAGATGCATGAAAACCTGGCCAAGTACAATGCAACCATGAAAGAGGAGGCGGCGCGGGCGCCCTTCAAAACCATTGCATGGCATGAAGCCTCCACGGCCAAAAAGGGACTCCGTGCCAGGGATTCGGCTCTTGGCAAGTCGCTGAAAGAATATCTCGATGCTCCCACCGATTGGAGCGCCAATCCTCTGGATTCTCTCTATCGGAGCAAAGCGGCGGCCGATGCCCTGAACGCCAAGGGCGAGGCGGACTTCAAAAAGGCCAAGGAGGCCGAGGAAGCTGCTCTTGCCGCGGCCAAAGCCTCTGAAGAGGCTGCTGCATTGGCGGAATTCAAGGACACAACCCTCAACGCGAAGGCCGAGGCCGACATCGCAGCCTGGGTGGCTGCCAGCGGGAAGGTTTCCAAGGCCAAAAGCAAGGTTTCCAACAAGCCATTCAACAAATTTCCCTATCTTTTTGGACTGGCTGCCGCCATGGCCCTCTTCCTGGGCATCGGGCGGACCATCATGGGGCATTCCTTTTTGCGGTTTTTCATCGGCTTTTTCTTTGTCTTTATTCTTGCGGTCCTGGCTTACATGGGCGAGGTTCAGGCCACCATGAAGCATTGGGGTTTTGGATTTCCCCTTTGGGCCATCATCTTCGGCATGCTCATCAGCAACACGGTGGGGACGCCTAAATGGGTGGAGCCGGCCGTTCAGACGGAGTTCTACATCAAGATCGGTCTGGTCCTCCTGGGGGCCGAGATCCTCTTCAACAAGATCCTGGCCATCGGCAAACCGGGCATATTTGTAGCCTGGATCTGCACCCCCATTACGCTGGTGGTCACCTTCTGGTTCGGTCAGCGCATCCTGAAGATGGCTTCCAAGACTCTGAACATTACGATCTCCGCGGACATGTCCGTTTGCGGCGTGTCGGCCGCTATCGCCACCGCTGCGGCCTGCCGGGCGAAAAAAGAGGAGCTCACGCTGGCCATCGGGCTGTCCATGGTGTTCACGGCTATCTGCATGGTAGCGCAGCCGGCCTTTGCCAAGCTGGTGGGCATGCCGGATATCCTGGCGGGAGCCTGGATGGGCAGCACCATCGACTCCACGGGCGCCGTGGCTGCAGCCGGTGCGTTCTATGGCGAAAAGGCCCTTTACGTTGCAGCGACCATCAAAATGATCCAGAATGTCCTCATTGGAGTGACGGCTTTCTGCGTAGCTGTCTACTGGTGCGCCAAGGTTGAATGCGCTCCGGGACAAAAGGTGAGCTGGTGGGAGGTTTGGTACCGTTTTCCCAAGTTCGTCATCGGTTTTATGATCGCTTCCATCGTCTTTTCGCTCCTGGATCAGAGCTTGGGGAAAGACCTCAGCACCATCATGGTCGATCAGGGGGTCCTGAGAGGATTTACCCGCCTGGCGCGCGAATGGTTTTTCGCTCTCGCCTTCACCTCCATCGGTCTGGAGACCAACTTCAGGGAATTCAAGCCCTATTTGAAAGGGGGCAAGCCCTTCACGCTTTATATATTTGGCCAGACCTTGCAGCTTTGCATGACGCTTTTTGTGGGCTATATCATGTTTTACAAGGTGTTCATCGAGGTCACGAAGAACCTGTAGACCTTGAGGCGGAAGTTTTCACTGATGGAAGGATACACTCTCCCATCTGACGGGGGGCGGGGGGCCTGCATGGTGGGCCTCCCCCGGCTCCTTCGATGGGGGAGCCTCATGAGGATCGAAGCATATGACGGACGACGCAGCCAATTTGTCCGACCCTTCTTGCAGCTCATGCTCCATCCTGCAAAAGCTCGCTCCCTGGGTGAAGCTGGCTGTCGGCTTTGCCCTCGTTCTGCTTTTCATGTTCGTGATTGCTCCCCTGGCAGAGCACATCCCCGGCGTGAAGACCCTGGGGGAGCGCATCGATGAGCGTCATCTCCGCTCAACGGCGATCTTTTACACGGACCTGGAAGAATCGGGAGAAGGGTCCTCCTACATTCACGACAGCCTCACATACCCGCCCCGGCGTCCATGATTTCTTTTTCCTTCTTTGCTCAAGCAGCTTCACCGGTTTTCTGCTTCCGCTGCTGTTGCTGCCGGGTGATCCGCCGCAGCATTCAAGAGGAACGTTTGGATGCGCTCCACATCCGCTCCGAAGCGCCCGGGCTCTTGCTTCGCCAGGTCCCGGTAGATGTCGAGGGCTTCCTGGAACGCTCTGGATGAATCCTCCGTGCGCTTTTGATCGCGATAGAGGATCCCGAGGTTGTTGAGGGTCCCGGCTACATACGGGCGGTAGGAGGCCGGGTCCTGTGCAGCAAGGCTGCGGGCGATCTTGAGGGCTTCCTCATAGGCTTTGCCGGCTTCCTCCCCTCGATTCTGATCCTGGTAAAGCGCTCCCAGGTTGTTCAGCGTCATGACGGCATAGGCTGATTGGAATGCCTGGCTCTGAGAAGCCGCATTGCGGTGGAGTGTCAAGGCTTCGTCATAGACCTGTGCGGCGTTTTCGTTGCGGCCAAGAGCGTGGTAGACAATCCCCAGGTTGTTGAGAGTCATCATCATATTGGGGAGCTGGGACTCCTGCAGGGTGGGAGGCAGTTCACGGTAGAGGCCCAATGCCTCTTCGAAGACCTTCTTTGCCTCCTCCATGCGTTCCGCTTCCCTGGAAATACTCCCGACCTTATTGAGGGTTTCAGCCAGGTATACCTTGACCTGGGCCTGTTGATGACGTGAGAGCACGACGCGCCAGGACTTGACAGCCTCTTCGTAGGCCTTCCTGGCGTTGGTCGCCTGGCTCTGTTCCAGGTAAATGTCCCCCTGGGCGGTCAACGTCCTGGCTATCTCGGGATAATACATTCCGGTTTTGGATACGGCCAGGGAGCGATAGGTTTTGAGGGCATCCTGGTAAAACTTTGCGGCGTCCTTCAACCGTTTTTCCTCCAGGTAAAAGGCCGCCAGGTATGTCTGAGAATGAGCGACGTAAGGGAGATAGGCTTCGCGATCTCGCTTTGCCAGGTTTTGGTAAGTCTTCACCTCTTCTGCAAAGGTTTTTACGGCATCATTCGTGCGGCGGTTCTCCCGATGCAATGTGCCCAGCCGATTCAAGGAAAAAGCCACTTCAGGAAGATAGGTTTCCGGATCGCGGCCGGCCAGGCTGCGGTAGGTCTTCACCAGTTCCTCGTAGGTTTTGTGGGCATCTTTGGGACGATTCTTCCCCCCAAAGGACGAGATCGAATCCTCAAGGGATAAGGCTACGTAGGGTTGATATCTTTCGGGATTCCTGGAGGCCAGGGCCCGGTACATTTTCAGTGCCTCCTCCAGGGACTTGCGCGACTCAGCTTCCTGCCCCTGTGCGCGCTGAACATTGGCGAGGCTGTGCAGCGTCATGGCGACGGAGGGTTGGTGGGCGTCGGGATTCTGGCCCATCAGGGTGCGGTAGATTTTCAGTGCCTCTGCATGCGCATTGGCTGCCTCGGTAAGCTTTTTTTGCTCCTGGTGAAACGCCGCCTGATGGTTCAATGCCGCCGCCAGTTGAGGGAGGTAAGCGGCCGGAGCTTCCGCCGCCAGGCTTCGATAAATTTTCAGGGCCTCCTCATATGCGGCTTCCGCTTCCTTCGTTTGCTTCTGATCCCTGTGCACCATGGCCAGGAGGAGCCAGGATTCAGCGGCTCGCGCGCTGCTTCCGGAAGTTTTCGCCAGCTCCAGGCAGCGCAGGGCCTGGACCTTTGCTTCCTCGCCCCGTTTCCCACTCCTCAGAAAGTGCGCATAGGCGATGTTGGCGTCAAAGTCGCCGGGTGCAACCGCAAGGGCCGACTTGTGGGCCGCTTCGGCGTCGTCCAATCGCAATGCCAGGGTCAGCAGGTGTGCCTTCAATTGATGTTCGGCGCTTGCCTTTCCGGGCATTTCCCTCGTGGGGGGGATGAGGCCTGCCGCTCCTTCCTGTGGAGAGACGGCCACTTGCTTTTCGAAGCTTCCCAGCGCCTTTTCGAGCTTTCCCTCCAGGAAGAGGCGCATGGCCTGCCGATACGTGTCCGAGGTGCGCTCGGGACTTATCCGGGCCAATGCCGGCGGAATATTTTCCAGGGAAGCCTCGGCATGTTCGAGGCTTTTGCTGAGCTGGGATGTCTCGTCAGAAGCCTTTCCCTTCTGCTTCTCTATTTCCTTCAGACGCTGCTGGTAATGGTCCTCCACCGCTTTCACGGCCATGGCCAGGATCATCCGGCGAAGCATTTCCTCGCGGTTGCCATCTCTGCACAGGAGAAGCGTCAGCTGTCCGCCTTCAGGTTTTTCGCCGGCCGAGTGCTCCAGCTGGAAGTCATTGACAACCTGCCGGCCTTCCAGGCGGGCATTCAACTTCACCGTTTCCCCCGCGGGCCGGTCTCCAAGCTGAAGTGTAAATAATCCCTTGGCATTGGTGACGGTATGAGCCTCTCCCCCGGCTGTCGTGATTTCGACGCCTGCTATCCTGGGGCCGCCAAGCTCATCGGCCAGGACGACACCCTTCAAAACTGCCGCGTGTGCGTGAGGAGTATTGCAGAGCATCAGGATACCGATGAAGATTGCTGTCTGACGATTTATAATTTTCAAGGTCTGTTTCGGTGCCTTTTGTGATGCATATGCTGAAAAGCTGTCTGAAAATTCGTTTGCCCGTCATTCCGGCAGTCTTTAAGCCGAAATCCGGGGCTCTTTCCGTTCAAGGGTCCGTGGCAGGGGGCAGAGACGCAACGCCCGAGACGATCTCCTGACTCAAACAGGCCAGAGCCCTGTTGTGAGCGGCTACAAGGGCACTATACCCCGCTCCGTGCAGCGGTTCGACGATATGAGAGTTTCCGGCCAGGAACAGTCGTTTGCCGTCGCCGCTTTGCAGGGTCCACTGCGCCCGGAGGATCACCTGGCCTGCGAAGCTGCCGTCAAATTGCAGAACATTGACGGGAATCCGATAGTCCATGCGTCCCCCCGTGAGCCAGGGGAAGCCGTACACCTTTGCGGACGGGAGCATGCTTCCGATGTTTTCCGTCAGGACGCGGGTGATCTCATCCCGCAGGGTTCCCCCCCAGAGGTCGAATTCCGAGATGTCGATCCGGTTCTCTGTCGAACGTGAGACAACCTGTTTCCGGTCCAGATATTCCGGAATGCGCACCGGACCAATGCCCAGGGTGATTTCCCCGCTGGGAAAAATGGAAGGGCTCGCGCCTTCCTGCCCTGACGTCATGCTTTCCATGGGGGACAGGGTGTACAATCGCGGGGGGGGACTGGTTGAACAGCCCGCCAGAATTCCCCACAGCAGGGCTCCCAGCAGCAATGTCCTGCAGCAATCCGTTGTCCAGGGGCGTCTCATCATTCCTCAACTCCTTCAGGCTGTCTTTTCCCTCTCAAAAGGGCTTCCGGGTGACGCTCGAGATAACTGACCAGTTCGCGCAGAGAACGGGACGTGGATGCAATTTCCCTCAGTGTTTCCTGCAGGGTAATTCCAAAGACCGAATCCTTTGAAGCCGTCTGCTGGAGCTCGGAGAGGACGGCTTGCGTTTTTGCAAGGGTTTCCTTCATTTCCCTGGCGATCTCGCCCGGTACACCGTCTTGCAGCTTCAGGGTTTTTTCCGCCTGCAGGAGGGCTGGACGCGCGGATTGAATCCCGGCATCCATGCTCTTGAAGGTGTTCCTGACGGATTCCGTGGTTTTCTTCACTTCGGTGGCCATGGGCTTGATCTCGTCGTTCACATTCTTCAGAACGGCTCGGAAGCTGGCGAGCGTGGTATTCAGCTCCACCTGCAGTTTTTGGGTTTCCGGGGAATTCACAATTTTCTGCATGCCATCGATGATCTGGTCCAGCTTCTGGACCATCTCTTTGATGGGGATGTCTGCCAGGGTCTTCTGAATCTGTTCGAGAGGAGTCGGTATCGTGGGGATTTCAGTGTAGTCGGGATAAGCCCCCATGAGGTTGGCTGATCTCTCCGGGTGAAAATCCAGGCCGATCATCAGCTGTCCCGTGACAAAGCTCTGCATTTCGAGCTGGGCTTTCAAGCCCATGTCCAGGAGGTGCTGGAGCCCCTGGCGAGGATCACTGTATTTCTTCCTTGCCGGCCTCACAATGTTCTCGGGGTCGATCTCGCCCAGCACGGAGATGGTCATGGTCTGGCTTTCATCGAGGGTCAGGATCTGGATCCGGGTAACGGAGCCGACTTTCACGCCTCTGAACATGATGGTCGCCCCCTCACTGAGGCCTTTGACGGAGCCGTCGAAATACATTTGGACATTGATTTTATCTTTGAAAAACTTTCCCGATCCAAAAACCACCAGTACGATAGCGAGCAAGGCCATGGCTCCAAAAACGAAGAAGCCGATGAGTGTCATATTAGCTTTCTTGCTCATGGAGTCCCCCTGCGATTGTCTTTGTCGGCATCAACATGTCCACGACGCCCCGCCTCCATTCTTGTGAGAAAATTGACCACCGTCGGATCTTGAGATTCCTTCAGAAGCACCTTGGGGTCTCCCGAGGCGATCATCGTCTTTCTGTCTGCATCGATGAACACCGAATTGTTGCCGATGGCGAAAATGCTTGGCAATTCGTGGGTGACGATAACGATGGTCGCTCCGAGACTGTCCCGCAGCTGCAGGATGAGGTCATCCAGGAGCCGGGCACTGATGGGATCCAACCCCGCTGAGGGCTCATCGAAAAAAAGGATTTCCGGATCCAGGGCCATGGCCCGCGCGAGGCCGGCGCGCTTTTTCATCCCCCCGCTGATCTCGGAAGGGTAGTATTCTTCAAAGCCTTTGAGGCCCACCAGGGCAAGCTTGAGGGAAACCAGCTCGCGGATTTGCATGCTGGAGAGCTCCGTGTACTGCTCCAGGGGCAGGGCGATGTTCTCCGCAAGGGTCATGGAGCTCCAGAGCGCGCCGCTCTGGTAGAGCACGCCGATCCCTTTGATGATGGCTTCCTGCTGTTCGGGGGGGGCCGTCCAGAAATTCACGTCCCCGTAGAGAACCTCACCTTTGGCCGGTCGTTTCAACCCGATGAGATGCTTCAGCAGCGTGCTCTTCCCGCATCCGCTGCCGCCCATGATGATGAAAATGTCACCGTGGTTTATGGTGAAGGTGAGGTCCCGCTGCAAAACGAAGTCTCCGTAGGCCATCGTCAGATCTCGCACCACGATATGGGGTTTCTTTTCCTGCATGGGAGGCGGCCCTCTTTCCTGCTGCTAGATGTCGAGAATCTGGCAGACAACGGTGATGATGCTCGTCGCCACAACGATACTCACGATGCTGGTGACGACGGCCGAAGTCGTGGCATTTCCCACTGCCGCCGCGCTCCGTTCGCACTGCATGCCGCGAAGACATCCGGCCAGGGAGACAATCACCCCGAAGACCGCACTGTGGAAAAGTCCTACCCAAATGTGAGTCAAGGTGACTGCCTCGATGGTCTTGTTGTAGTAGTCCATGGGATTCAGATCCAGCACCGTGACGCCGATGAGCATTCCCCCCAGGATCCCCATGAAGTCCGAATAGAGCCCCAGGAGGGGCATCATGAGCATGAGGGACAGCATCCTGGGGAGAACCAGAAATTCCATGGGAGAAATCCCGAGGGTCTTGAGGGCGTCGATCTCTTCATTGGCCTGCATGGTGCCGATCTGCGCCGCGAAGGATGCTCCCGTGCGGCCGGCCATGATGATTCCCGTCATCACGGCGCCCATGATGCGGGTCATGGCGATGCCCACCAGGCTCGCCACGTAGATTTGCGCCCCGAACATCTTCAGCTGAATGGCGCCCACGAAGGCGAAGATGAGACCCACCAAGGCGCTGATGAGTGAGACAATGGGCAGGGCTTCCAGGCCGCATTCCTGGATGGTTACCCACAGGTCTCTCGGCCGGAAGCGTGCTCTCCCCACCAGGAGCTTCAAAAAGGCGACCGTCGTTTCACCGAGAAATTCAAAGACTTCCAGGTTCGAATTCCAGAGCCTCACCGAAGTCGTTCCGAGCCGCTCCATGAAGGGAGTGTGCTTTTCCTGTTTGGCGGCCCCTTTCCGTTCGGGGACAGCCGTCGCCAGATCGAGCAGCCTGCGGACCCCTTCCGGCAGACCGTCCTGGCTCACCTGGATTTGTTTTTGGGTGCTTTCCTCGATGATTTGCAGCAGAAAAGTCAAATAGGCACTGTCCCATGCCGTCAGACCGGTCGTGTCGAAAGAAATGGAACGGACGGGAGAGCCGGATTCCAGCTCGCGCTGCACGTCGCTCAGAGAGGGAAGGGATTCGGTGATCTTCCACCCTCCCGTGAAGGCGATCTGCAGGGTATCCTGGGAGGATCGGGAAAAGCTCAGTCTTCCACCCCCTCCCGATCCCGTTGGGGCTGTCACGGCACTGGGATTCATGCACTAACCTCTTTCACGATGACAGAGCATCTATGCTCGTTGAGGTTTCAATCCTTAGTAGACGTCCACAGAATAGGATGTCCATTTCTCCGCTCGTCATGCCGGCGGTTTTTAAGCCGGCATCCAGTTTTTTCTGTGGATTCCGGCTAAAAGACTGCCGGAATGACAAATCGAGTGGTGGACACTCTAATGTGTGGAGTTGTACTTAGCAACTATATCGAACGACCGGACGCGTTTTCAAAGGCTCTATGGATCCAATGAAAATAGCAACTTGCTGCTCATTGTAAAGCATTAGAATGCTTTTTTTCAATGCGTGATTTCCTGAGTCGTTCGTCCAGGCCTTCCAGAAGCACGTAAAATACAGGAACGAAAGGAATGGCGAGAAGGGTCGATGAAAGCATGCCGCCGAAAACGACTGTTCCTATGGCTCGCTGACTGGCTGCCCCTGCTCCGAAGGCGATGAGCAGTGGCGCGACCCCCAGAATAAAGGCGAAGGACGTCATCACGATGGGGCGAAAACGGCGCCGGGTCGCCTCGATGGCCGCTTCGGAGATGGACATGCCCCCCTCGTGCAGCTCGCGTGCGAATTCCACGATGAGAATGGCGTTTTTGCTCGCCAGAGCAATCATGAGCACCAGTCCCACCTGGGTGTAGAGATTGTTGTCATATCCCCTGCTCAGGAGGGCCAGGAGGACTCCTACCAGAGCGATGGGAACCACCAGGATGACGGCCGCGGGGGATGTCCAGCTTTCATACAAGGCCGCCAGCACCAGGTACACCAGGATGATGGAAAGGGCGTATATGATGTATGCCTGGTAGCCGACCTTTTTTTCCTGGTAGCTTGTGGACGTCCAGTCGAAGGATATCCCGGGAGGAAGGATGCCGGCTGCGAGTTGCTCCATTTGGGCCAGTGCCTGGCCGGAGCTGAATCCGGATGCAGCGGAGCCGAAAATGGCCGCAGCGGGGTAGAGGTTGTAGCGCGTGATCAGCTCCGACCCCTGGATCCGCTTCACGTCCAGCAGGGTGCCGAGGGGGACCATCTCTCCGGCCTGGTTGCGGGTGTGCAGGTTCTTGATGTCCCTGGGCTCCAGGCGATAGCGGCTGTCCGCCTGGATGTATACCTGGAAGACCTGGTTGAACTTGTTGAAAAGGTTGACAAAGGAAGATCCGAGGTAAGCCTGCAGCGTGGCGAATACATTGAGCAGAGGGACCTGCAGCGATTCCGCCTTGGTGCGGTTGATTTCCAGGTACAGCTGGGGGCTGCTGATGCCGAAGGTGCTGGCGAGGCCACGCAAGCCCGTTTGGGAGTTCCCGGCGCGCACCAGCTCGCCCGTGGCCTGCTGGAGTGCGGAGAGACCGAGGCTCCCGCGGTCTTCCACCATCATCTGGAAGCCTCCCGTCTGGCCCAGTCCGCGGATGGGCGGAGGAACCAGCACCAGGGCCTGCGCTTCCTGAAGCCCGGCGAGCTCTCGATTGATGCCCGCTATGATCACATCCTGGTTCAATGCCGCACCACGCTCTTTCCAGTCCTTGTAGATGAGAAACGTTGTCGAAATGTTGGAAACACTGGCGCCGTCCAGGATGGAATAGCCGCCGATGGTGACCCAGTTGGCCACGCCGGGGCTCCTGCGGAGGATGGAGTCAATTTTATCCGACACTTCCCTCGCACGGGGCTGGGATGCCCCCTCAGGCAGTCGGAACATCAGCAGAGCATACCCCTGGTCCTCAGTCGGGAGAAAGCCCGTGGGCCGCCTGAGGAAGCCCCACAGGGAGACATTGATGATGAGGGCGAAAAGAAGGAACATCCACACAGGTCGCTTCACCATCCAGGCGACAAGCCCGACATAGAGGTCCGTCAGTCTTTGAAACACCCGGTTGAATCCCCGGTAGAACCAGTTGGGCGGCGTGTCTGGCCTGGGTTTCAGCCAGAAGGCGCACTGGACCGGTTTGAGAGTGAGGGCGTTGATGGCGCTGATGACGGCGGTGGCGGCGATAACGAGAGCGAATTGGCGGAAAATCTGCCCCGTAATCCCGGGAAAAAAGGCTGCCGGCAGAAAGACGGCCACCAGGGCCAGAGTGATTCCCATCACCGGGCCGGTCAATTCGTGCATGGCCTTGATGGTGGCTTCTTTGGGGTGCATTCCGTGCTCGATGTGGTAAGCGCTGCTTTCCACGATGACGATGGCGTCGTCCACCACGATGCCGATGGCGAGAATGAGAGCGAAGAGAGTCATGAGGTTGACCGTGAAGCCGAGGACTGTCATGGCAATGAATGCGCCGATGAGCGTGACGGGGACGGTGGTGGCAGGGACCAGCATGGCCCGCAGGCTCTGGAGGAAGAGCAGGATGACGACCAGTACCAGAATGCCGGCGATGAGGAGGGTTTCATACACGCCGGCAATGGCCTCCCGGACAAAGGTCGTGGTGTCGAAGCGGATGGCGTATTTCAGGCCCTCGGGGAACTGTTTGCTCATATCCTCCATGGCTGCATAAACACTGTTGGCAACCGTGATGGCATTGGCGTCGGGGAGGGCGAAAATAATGACCTGGGCGGATTTGTGTCCGGTGACTTGAGCATAATTGCTGAAAAACTGCTGCCCCAGCTCCACGCGGGAGATGTCTCGCATCCGCACGATTTGGGGTGCTTCTCCCGTTGCGGTCTTGACGATGATGTCTTCGAACTGGGTTGTATTCGAGAGCCGGCCCAGAGCGTTGATGGTAAACTGAAAGGACTGTTGCGAGGGCACCGGTGGAGCACCCAGCTGCCCCGAAACCACCTGGATGTTCTGTTCCTGTATGGCGGCGAGGACATCCGTTGTGGTGAGCCCGAATGTCTCGATCTTGTGTGGATCCAGCCACACGCGCATGCTGTAGGGACCGGCCCCAAAGACCCTCACCTGTCCCACCCCCGGAATCCGGGCAAGAGGGTATTGTAGATTGATCACACCGTAGTTGGAGAGGAAAGCCTCGTCGAAGCGGTCGTCTTCAGCAAAGAGGCTGACCACCAGCAAAATATTGGGGGAGACCTTTCGGATCGTGACCCCCTGCTCCTGAACACCTCCCGGCAACTGGGCCAGAGCGCTGTTCACCAGATTCTGTACCAGGGCAAGGGAGGTGTCGAGCTTGGTCCCGACGTCGAAGGTGATGGTCAGGGAGTACGATCCGTCGCTGCCGCTGGTGGAAGACATGTAGATGGAGCCTTCGACACCATTGACCGCCTGTTCGATGGGCACCCCGATGGTGGCAGCGACGACTTCTGCGCTCGCTCCCGGGTAACGTGTGCTCACCTGGATCGTCGGAGGTACGATCTGTGGGTACTGGGCTATGGGCAACTGGTAGAGGCACACCAGCCCGATGATGATCGTGACGAAGGCGATGACATTGGCAAAAATGGGGCGTTCGATAAAAAACTGTGAAATCATTTGCCCACCTTTGATGATTCGGCCTTTCCGGAGGGGGAGGCATCCGTGGGCTGTTCCGTCGGCCTGTCGGGCTCCGGGTTTACCGGTCGACCGGGAGCGCTTCGCACCAGTCCGTTGACGATCACCCGTTCATCCCCCGTGAGACCTTCATCAATGGCATACATACCGTCTTCGGAGACCGCCGTACTCACGTTGCGCCGTTCGACGATGTTCTTTTCATTCACCACGAAGACGTAAGAGCCCAGTTGATCGAAGCCCACAGCCACTTGCGGCACCAGGAGAGCGGACTTCCTCTCCCTCACGGGCACACGTACCCGTGCAAACTGCCCTGGAAGCATTTGCCCATCGGCGTTGGCGAGCACTCCCCGGAGGAGAAGCGTGCCCGTGGTGGGACTGACGCCGGTGGCTGCAAAGTCCAGGTATCCTTCGTGCGGGCAGTCCTCATCACCGGCAAGGCCAATGAAGACAGGGTGCCTGGCGGGCTTTTCCCTTTCCCGGCCGGGGGTGAGCTTCCGAAGGAGAGGTGCCAGATCCGTCTCACTGACGGTGAAATATATATAGAGGGGGTCTGTTTGGGAGATCTCGGCCAGAACGGTGCTCGTCCCGGAACCCACCAGGTTGCCGGGGTCCACCAGCCTTCGGTCGATGCGCCCGTCAAAGGGAGCCGTCACCCGGGTGTAGCCCAGATCCAGTTTGGCCAGGTCCCGCTGGGCTTCAGCCGTCTGCAAAGCGGCTTGCGCGGAATTGCTTTGAAAACGCCAGTTTTCAAGGTCTGTCTGAGAGGCCGCCTTCTGGTTGAACAGGGTGGTGTTGCGCGCCAGTTCAATTTTGGCATGATCGAGGAGAGCCTTCTGCGTCAGGACGTCCCCTTCGGCCTGCTGCAGCTTGGCCATGAAGGTGTTCTGTTGAATGAGGAACAGGAGTTGGTCCTTCTTGACCCTGTCCCCGTCCTGGAAAAAGACCTTCTCCAGAGTGCCCTCCACCCGCGCCCGCAACTGCACGGTATTGACTGCCTGCGTGTTGCCCGTGAACTCCAGGTACTCTGTCACATCCCGCCGCAAGGGCTGGCTCACCGTGACTTTTGGGGGAGGCGGCGGCTCCTGAGCGGGCTTGCCCTGGCAGGCCAGAAGGGGCAAAAGAAAAATCAGGTGTGCTGCCAGCAGCATCCTGCGGGCCGGCATGCCCGGAATCATGAGGTATCGTCTGGTCTTTCCAAGCGGCATGGAGCTCCTCCGGGTTTAGACAGCCTCTGAGCCAAGGCATTGTCCTCCTGCGAGGAAAATGGCTCATGGCCTCACGTGGTGGAGTATGACTGAACAGACTGTGCCAGCGTCAATCAGCGCCTCTCCGTGTGATTCAGCGTCCCTTCCCCCCGTGCAGTTCCCTACCAGTCGGGGGGAGGGATGGGACTTTCGGACCTGCCATCTCGCGGCATGTAAACCGCCGGGGAGAGCAGTTTCCCCCAGTGGGTCCGCTTCGCCATGGCCTGCTTGATGTCGGGGGAGACGAGGTCCTGTCCTTCCCTGATTTCCCATCCCCCTCCCAGGGCGCGGTATACTCCCACCAGGTTGCTGGAAATACTGCCGAGAGCGCTTGCCAGGGAGTCCTGCGCAGTCAGCAGGGACTGTTGGGAAGTGAGAACCGTCGTGAAATCCGTGCTTCCCTGCTGATACTGGATGGTAGCCAGATCCAGCGAACGTTTGGCTGCTTCCGCGCTCTGGGCCAGGTACTCGGTGTTTTCCTGGGCGCGCAGGAAGCCCGCCAGGGAATCCTCAACCTCCTGTTGTGCCTGCAGCACTGTGTTTTGATAGGAAATGAGAAGATCCTGGAAACGTGCATCCTGCAAGCGAACGTTGTTGGTGATTCTCCCGTAGTTCAAGATATCCCAACGAAATGACGGTCCGGTGGCAGCGGTCAGGGCCGATGATCTCGCGATATCTGAAAGTGCGAAAGAGCCGAGGGTGTTGGATACGAAGCCGATCGAGCCAGTGAGGGTGAACGCGGGCAACAGCTCCGCTTTGGCGACACCGATCTGTGCGGATTGAGCCATGGCGCGCAGCTCGGCACTCCGTACATCGGGGCGTCGACGGAGCAAATCAGCGGGAATTCCCACCGCCACCTGCATGGGAGGGACAGGGATCTCACCGGCGCCCTGGAGTGTCTGGGACAGGTTTTCAGACGGCGGGGCCCCCAGGAGGACGCTCAAAACATTTTTAGCCTGCTGCAATTGGCCTTCCAGGATCGGCAGGGTAGCCTGGGTATTGAACAGAACCGTTCGTGCCTGGGCGACATCCCGTTCGGAGGTGGCTCCAGCCTTGAACCGGGCTTCGGCGATCTGAAGGCTTTCCCTTTGCGTTGCAATGTTTTGGCGGGCAATGTCGATCCGCCTCTGAAGGGTTCTGAGCTGAATATACGCGGCGGCCGCATCGGCAGTGAGACTCACCAGCGCGCTGTCGTAATCCGCCACGGAGGCTTTGAGTCCGGCGTCGGCCGATTCAATGGCCCTTCTGAATTTCCCCCAAAAATCAACTTCCCAGGCTGCAGAGAGATGGACTGCATCCTGCCAGTAACTGAGCTGCGTGCCCCCAGTCTGCCCCCTTGCCGCCTGAGACGATCGGTCTCCGGTCCGGTTGAAGGTCAAGGCGCCGTCTGCCTGCTGGGTTTGAGGATAGAGCTCTCCGACGGCAATTCCCAGTTGAGCGCGGGCTTCGAGCACCCTAACGCCGGCTATTTTCAGGGTAAGGTTTTCCTGGTAAGCTTGTTGTATGATCTGGTTGAGAACAGGGTCTCCGAAGGCTTCCCACCAGGCGTGGCACTGGGCTGGAGTGGATTGCACCCGTTCATCCTTTGCCTCCAGCCATTGGGACGAAACGGCGATTTCGGGTCGAACGTAGTCTGGACCCGCCTTCATGCAGCCGCAGAGCAGGAGGACAGAACCCGCCAGGATCGGCCAAGCGACGTTGTATCTGAGCAGACACTTCATGATGCGTGACCCTGGAATCCAACGGACTCCGCCGTTGCTGAAATACCGTTGTCCGCCTTCACCTCCGTTCGAAGGGGAAGGATTACGAAAAATGGTACCCTGGTAACCTCCAAGTCCCCACGTGACGGCCGGTGTCAAAAGCGTCCGGGGAATTCTTTTCCCATACCCCGATGCAGTAGAAGAGCTTAACAGCAACGCGCCGACCTATCAACTATTTTTGCCGCGCTTTCGAACGGGCGAAATCATTATTCTGTCTTGGGAACATACCGGTTTTTCGGTGGAATGATTCAGGCTGCGTTGAGCGTCTTGTTGGTATAGTTGTGGAGCGTAGTTGACGTGGAGAGCCGGACGGGGGGTAGGCGTCCGACTCCCCACGGGAGGAGGAAAGAGTTTCTTTCCGGTTCTATGGATAACGTAGGATTGTGGAAAAAATGTGGAGGGATCGTGTGGAAGTTCTGAGGGCAGCGGCCATCACCAAAAAAGAGTGGAGAGCCGGGCGAGGGGTGTGCCCGACTCTCCACAGGAGGAGGAAAGAGCTACTTTCCAATTTAATTATAGCCTTTTTGTAGAAGAAGAAAATCATTACGATCCAAAGTGAAGTGAGCGTTCCTCAGAAGGTTCTGATGCAATCGTTGATTCGATTGGGACAATTGCTATAGCCAAAAGGACATGAGCGCACCGACAGCCGTGGACCCTGCCACGAGCAGCCCGTAGCTGACCTTGCGCGTGATGGCCAGAGCTGCCACCATGACAATAACGAGGATCTGCCAGAAGGAATGCACAGTTGGGCGCCCGAGGGAGATTGCCGCCTGCAGCATGAGAACCACAACCACCGGCAGGATCCCGTGCAGGACAGCCTGGGTGATCTCTTTTTCCCGTACTTTCAGATAAAATTTTTCGATCAGATACATGACGAGGAGGGACGGTGTGAAAATAGCCACTGTAGCGACGACTGCACCCGTCAGGCCGGCCACCTTATAGCCGATGAAAGTTGCGCTGATGGCCACCGGTCCGGGTGTCACCTGGCCCAGAGCGATGGCCGCGGCAAATTGTGACGCGCTCAGCCAGTTGTTCTGGTGGACTACCATCCTTTGCATCAGCGGGATCATGGCAAACCCCCCGCCAAAGCCGAAGAAGCCCACCTTCAGAAAAGAATGTGCCAACTGATAGACGATAAGCATCGACATATTGTCCTACCGTGTTGGCAGATCTGGGGTTGATCCTTTTCTGGAAAATCCCATCGCCCATACTTTGATCGCTCCGGCCATGCCACCCATCAGGATCAGCCAGATTGGATTGATAGAAAACGCCAACTCCAGCAAAAAAGCTACGAGACCGATGACGAGACAGCACCAGTGTGTGGGAGCTCGTTTGACCAGGTCCCATACAACCGCAATCAAAAGTCCGACCACTCCTGCCGTCAACCCTTTCATTGCGGATTGAACGAGCATGTTGTCCTGCCAGGCAAGGAAAATACCCGCCAGAACCAAAATGAGCACGAATGAAGGTAGGATGAGGGCTGCTGTGGCCAAGATCATTGCCCCCATTCCACCCAGTCGATAGGCAATTCCTGCCAGCAGGTTTACGGTGAAGGCACCCGGAGCCATTTCAGAAAGTGCAATCATGTTTTGGAAACGCTGCGCGGTCAGCCAGCGACGCTTCACGACAAGCTCCGACTGAATCAGCTCCACCACGGCATAGCCTCCTCCAAAGCCAATGGCGCCGATCTTGAGATAGGTTCGCGTGATATCCCACCAGGTCGGCTCCCCGGGGGGATCCATTTGCATCGATTTTAGGGTTGTTTGGCTGCATCGGAGATCTACCTCCAGTTTCCGGCCTGTGGCTGCACCTGCTCCATCCAGCTTTCAGCCCTGGGCCTGTTCAATTCGTCGCCGGGAATTCCTACGCTCACCCTCCCTCTTCAATAGCACCTTCGTAAGCCTGGCTCTCCGCAGGAGCGGCGGCGGCTTTCTTTCCTGCCGGAATCAGCCCGCCGGATTTATGCTCGGCGTATCCTGCAGGGGATGTTCTTGATATTGGGAGTCCCGAATTCCTTCCCCAGCTTCCCAATGGACGTGAGTCTGTTGAAGTTGGATTTTTGCCATTCGAACTGCGTATCCGCGGAGCCTTCCGGGTACCACCAGCCCAGCGCCGCGCTCACGACCTTCGGGTGAACGATGTCGGTGACGCGGGCCGTCTGAACAATTCGTCCGTACTTCGTTTCGATGACGACATCGTCCCCGTCGCTGATCCCATGCGAAGCCGCCGTCTCGGGGTGGATTTCGATGAGGGGGGAGGGGCGTTTTTGCCGGAGCTTCTCCACCCACCGGTAGGATGACAGGAGATAGTAGCGGCTCTTGGCGCTGATCAAAATGAGAGGAAACTCGGGATCTTCCTCTTCGGGCAACCCTGCGAATTCCGGCAGGGGCTTCAATTTGAATTTGTCTGCGGTGGTCAGCTTCAATTCCACTTTGCCCGAGGGAGTGCGGAAGCCTTTTTCCTTGTACAGCCCGAACCGGTCCGGTCCTTTCAGGTAGCCTTTGGCCACGAGGTCGCGGTAGGTAAGTCCGGCCGGTTTGACCACATCGTCGAGGAAGCTTTCAAAATCGTCATGCCAATATTCGGGAGGGGAAATCCGCTTCCCCAGTTCATTCAGGATCTTGATGTCGGGCCAGCACTCAGGGGGCGGATCGACGATCTTCGGCCGGGCCAGGATCATGCCGTGCCCGATGCCGTAGTGGCCGATGTCGTTCATCTCGTACTGGTGGGCGACGGGGAGGACAATGTCGGCCATGGAAGCGGTGGGGGTCATGAAGATTTCCGCCATGGCCACAAAATCGAGGCGCTTCAAAGCCTCGTAGGTGACGTCGCTGTTGGCCCAGGCCACCAGCGGATTGGTGCACATACCGTAGTAGCCCCGCACGGGGTAGGGCTCGTCCTTGAGCACCGCCTGCCGGAAATGAGCCGGGGGGACCGTCATGAATCTCGGGATGACGCCGTGATGGGCCCCGATCATCTCTTTGCGCTTTTCGGGAATGAGGTCCGCCCGGACAAATTCTCCCAGTCCCATGATTTTTGGATCGTAAGCGTTGATATTGCCGCCGGGTATTTCGAGATTTCCACAGACTGCCATGAGACAGACGAGGGACCGGGCGGCGTCGAAGGCGTGGATGTCGTGCTCGATGGCATTTCCCCACTGGAGTGCGGCCGGTTTGGCTTCGGCGTACAGGCGTGCGGCCCGGCGGATGAGGTCGGCGGGGACCCAGGTGATCTCGGCGACTGTTTCAGGAGAATACCGGCGCACATGCGCGGCGAGGTCCTCGAAGCCGTCGGTGAACTGCTCGACGAATTCTTTGTCGTAAAGCTCTTCTTCAATGACGACATGGAGAAATCCCAGGGCGAGGGCCTGTGCGGTACCCGGGCGCAGCTGCAGCCAGAGCTCGGCCTTTTCCGCCAGCTCCGTTCTGCGTGGATCGACTACGATGAGGCGTGCGCCGTTCTTGAGCTGATCGAGAAGGAGGCCGGCGATCTGGCCTTCCTCGCTGGTGGAGAGCAGGTTGCTCGCCCAGGAGAGAATGACCCGGGTGGGGTTGTGGAGGTCGGCAACGGGGTAAAAGCCGCAGGTGTGGACGCCCGTGACTTCCCGCGGAGCGTGGCAGACGTCCTGGGAGGCCACGACATTGGGAGAGCCGAAGAGGTTTGCCAAGCGAATGAGAACGAAATGCTCCAGCCCCTTGGGCATGCCGACCCCGAACCCCACCGCCCGCGCCCCGTGTTGCTCCTTGATCCGGAGGAGATTGCCGGCAATTTCATCGAGGGCCTCCTCCCAGGAGATGCGCTGCCATTTTCCTTCGCCGCGCTCGCCGGAGCGTTTGAGGGGATGGCGGAGCCGGTCGGGGTGGCTCAGGCGGTCCGCTGAAACCCTGCCCTTATAGCAGGTATACCCTTTGTTCAGATACCCCTCGGGGTCTCCCTTGATCTGAACGATCCGGTTGTCTTCCACACCGACCAAAAGAGCGCAGCCGCCGTGGTCCATCCGTGCACAGTGGGTCTTCGCCCACCGAATCTCTGTTCCCATAGCCATCCAGCCTCCTCGATCTTCTCATGCAGTTTTCGCCATGATATGCAACAAATTGCAGGGTGCGGTTTACGCACCATTCTTGACTCGGGCAATTCCTCAGTGCGGGTCGTGCATACAATGCACCCTGCCCCTGAAACAGTCGAGATTTCAACCGCTCACAATATAAATGACCGTTCCCGGTATCTAAATACCACGTTATGAACCGGAAAGGATGAGGAACATTTCAAGGAAGTGGGCAAAATGCGGAGGAAGTGTTGGGCAAGCCTTTTCAGGCTTGCCCGGAAGGCTTGGCGTTGAAGTTTCATTTCCTCTCATGCCCGGTCGAGCTGAACCGTGACAGGCGTGGGGTTCGAGACGGTGTTGAAAACCGGTGAATACTTCTGCGCCATCTGGATGAGCTCCTCTTTCTGCTCCTCAGACACGTCCGCATCGATTTTAAAGACCACCCGGATCCTTTCATAACCCACCGGGACATCCTTGGAGAGACCCAGGAAGCCCCGAAGATCCAGGTCGCCTTCCAGCCTGGATTCCACGCCCCTGATTTCGATTCCCTTGGCGGCGGCGTGATAGATGAGAGAGGATGTCAGGCAGCCTGCCAGTCCGGTCAGCAGGTACTCCACGGGGTTGGGACCTGTGTCCTCACCCAGGAGAATGTCCGCTTCATCGGCATCCTCCTCAAAGGGTTTTTCGTGCGGGTGATCCTGTTTCGCTCCATGGAAGTCCGTTATGGTCGTGCGATTGTGACCGCCGCTGATCCATTGGTTTCTCACGCGGAATTTGAATTTTGCAATATCTCCATCGCCTTTCACCGCATCGACCGTGTCCAGCAAGCGGGTCACATTGACGCCGTTCAGGACGATTTCAGTTTGCTGTTTTGTTGTCTGTTGTGCCATGTTGAATCACCTCCTTTGCAATAACGCACATAAAATAAGTAAGCTCAGAGTAACTTCCAGTTGTCTGGTCCATTGGAGCTGAATTTTTCATATTTCACCGAAGCAGGGGAAGATTGACATTGCACCGAGTTTCCCAGTGTGGGAGAAAATAGTCCATCAAAGCCGATATGAAGTCGGTGGAGTTTTTTTGAATCCTGTCGGGTGCGGCAGGCAGGCAGCGGGGCAGTAATGCAGCACATGATCGGAGGCCATGAAGGCCCCGCCTCCTGGGGTGCGGCTCCCATAAAGTCCGGTGCTTCTATCCCGAGGGACATGGGGGTTGAAGTGATTGATCAGCCATGGTGAGCATCCAATCCGCCATGAACCCCTGTGCGGCGGCGAGAGAGGATGCCATTCCAGGAGTTGTCTATGCATTTCGAACGGCCGCAGAGGGCATTTAAAAAGGAGAATCCAAGGATGACGACAGAATACGCTGAGTATCCACAAGATTTGCAGGAAGCGATTCAATTCCATGGGCATATCTGCCCGGGGCTGGCCATCGGATATCGCGCGGCCAAAGCCGCCCAGGCCCACCTGGGTGTGGAGCGACCCAAAGACGAGGAGCTCGTGGCCATCGTGGAATCCGACGGGTGCGGTGTGGATGCCATCCAGTTCCTTCTCGGGTGCACCCTCGGCAAGGGGAACCTCATCTACCGTGACTATGGCAAGCAGGTTTACATACTCATTTGCCGTCAAAAGGGGCGCAGCGTGCGCGTGGCCGCAAAGCCCGGCCACTTTCGGAGGACACCCGAACAGGAGGCCATTTTCCAGAAGGTCCTGAACGGCCAGGCGACAAAGGACGAAGAGGCGGCCTTTCGCGCTTTCCAGAAAAAGCGCGTGGATGAGCTGCTGGCAGCGGAAGAAAGCGCCCTCTTCAATATCGAGGAAATCGCTCCGGATGTTCCCAGTCGGGCACGGATCTTCAAGTCCGTAACCTGCGCATTTTGCGGGGAAGACGTCATGGAGCCCCGTGCCAGGATGCGTGATGGAAAGGTCGCCTGCATCCCCTGCTCGGAAAACTACAACCGGGGGTGGTGATGCTCCCGGCCCATTCCATCTCAAGGGGGGAATCAAAGGAGGCTTGACTCTCGAGCAGATGAATTTTCAAGCAGCCTCTGAGGCGGAGGCCCCCTCATCGTTCCGCGGATCCATGGATGACCGGCTTGATGTCGAGGATCGGGGTTCCATCGAGAGCTTCCAGGGGCTTTACCCGGATGCGGCAGGGAGGCTGAACTTCCAGCACTTCCACGCGGTGCAGGCCGATGGGATTGGGGCGGTTCGGCGAGCGCGTGGAAAAAACGCCTCGCAGGGGAGCGTTCCGGTCCCCCCGGGGATGGACCTTCAGGACATCGCGACGCCCTTTGTGAAGCCAGGTCAGGATGAATACGGATTGCCCTGAAGCGAGCCCTTCGAGGCCGTCCGCGAAGGCAGGATCGATTTCCAGCCAGGCCTCGGGCGCTCCTTCGGAACCCTGCCTGGGGCAGTCTTCACGGGAGACCAGCGTTGAACGGACGAAGCCTACGGGTTGAAGGGAATACACGTCATTTTTCATCGTTTTGATTTCCTGTTGAAATGCGTTCAGTTGACACAGAATCAATGCCAGGCATGCTGTCACTTGCGTCATTTCGGCATGCTTCAAGCCGGAATCCGGAGGAATGTGGCGTGTGCCTGGATTCCAACTAACCCCCATGACCGGGCGGTCACAACGAACGATGAAAAGACTTAATGACGGCATTTTCACAGGAAGAGCATACCGGAATGACGGGTTCGGCGACAGCCAAGAATGTTTCATCTCGATGAGATACAAAACTTTCGATTTGACACCACCCTGCCGCCTTTTTGGCCACTGAACCCGCCTCAAAATGGAGGTCCCATGCAGGACAAGGCAGCCTATTGGATCGATAGACTTCAACTTGCACCTCACCCGGAAGGGGGCTGGTTCGCCCAGACCTACCGCTCGGCCGAGTCGGTGAGAGACGGTCAGCTTCCCCGCCGGTTCGAAGGGGACCGGGTCTTTTCCACTGCCATCTATTACCTCCTGGAGGGAGGGGATTTCTCCGCTTTTCATCGCATCAAATCCGATGAAATCTGGCACTTTTATGCGGGCAGTCCCGTTACCCTTTATGTCATCGAGAAATCGGGGCGGCTGGTGCAGAAAAAGCTGGGGCGTGAACCGGACAAGGGCGAGTTGTTCCAGGTGGTGGTGGAAGCCGGCTGCTGGTTCGGCGCCGCCGTCGATGACCCCGCATCCTACGCCCTGATGGGCTGTACCGTAGCGCCGGGCTTCGAATACGCCGACTTCCAACTGGCCGACCGCAGCCGGCTCCTGCAGGAATATCCCCAGCACAGGAAGATCATCGAAAAACTGACGCGGTGAAGGGAGTTTTCCCAGTCCAGGTTGGCGAAAGTTTTCACCTGAAATCCTCAGAGTTTTCGGTAGAGGGCCGCGATGCCTTGGCTCCCCACGTCGGGAAGCAGCAGTTCCATTCCGTCGTAGCGGGGGAGGATTTTGCTGAAGCCATAGACCAGGTAGAGCGCCCCCGGTTTGGCTTTTTCAGCGATCATTTCGCCGAAGAGGTCGTGCAGTGTGATGTAGGTGTAGAAGAAGTCGATGTCCTCCAAGTGTGCCCCGGTTTCCTGGAAGATGCGTGCAAAGGTTTCATCCTCGAGGGAGCTCCCGTGAAAGAGTGCGATATTGTCGGGAGGGGAGGCAAGGCCCGCTTCCTGGAGCTTCGACGTCAGCCTGCTCTTCATCGGTGCATATTCGGCGAGGATCTCCGGGTCGATTTCAATCCCGATGGACCTGCGGACGGCATAGCTCACCATGACATTGACGCGGCCGTCGGCGCACCCCAGATCCACGAAAGTCGTTCGCCGCGGATCGAGGAATCCATGGTGCTGCAGGTCCAGAATGCAATGAGTGAACTTCTGGAGGTCCGTGGACTTGCGATATCCTTCCACGCCCTCACAGCCGAACTTGCAGCTGTCGTAAAAGTTGGCGATGAAGGCGAGGGTTTGAGACAGTTGGCTCGATTGCATGGCGTTCAACGCTTCAAGATCCGTTTGACTGTTTCGTGAAGATGAAAAACCGTGTCCATCTCTTCCCCGGTGACCGTCTGCAGCGTGATGAGATCTTCCGGGGGAAGCATTTTCTGGATGCGGAGGCAGAGATAATTGATGCACAAAACGTGGCGCGCCCTGAGGCGGCAGCCCTGCTCCCCCAGAAAAAAACAGCTGTTTTCCCACCGGCGGCTTTCGGGCAGTTCGCCCGACAAAAGCAGTTGGAGCAGCAGCAGGGTTGGACTGTATTTGTTTTCTATACCGGCCCCGCAGCAGCTGCCTCCCTCTTCTTCTTCACAGTGCCTGCAGGCGTCCACGATTCCGAACCGCACCATGGCTTCCTGGGATGCGGATATCCTGCGGTCCAGCTCAGCCATGAGTCTCACGACGGCAGGTTCTTGAAGCAGGGTTTTTCCCCGGGCATCAAAGAGTGCTTTGGCCTTCCGGATTTTCTCGTCGATGGACAAAAAGCCCGGAGGAGGTGCGTCATCGGTCATGGCGGGCGTTCTTTTCCTTTCTTCAGGGGAAGTGTCGGTACAGCGACTGTTTCCTTATCGAATTTGCCCGATCCCTGCAAGTCCGAAGAGTGAAAAAAGAGGCGAAAGGCAATGAATCGGCATCCATCACTTGGGGTAGGGTGCATCTCATGCACCATCCATATTGAAGAAGCCCTTGTGTCAGCAACGGTGTGTAAAACGCACGGCAATTTATTGGGAATGACGGATGAATAGGCAGTATGGAGATGTATTTCTTGTCTGACGCCTTAGACGGGAATCGCTCATTTCCTGATGCCGAGCTTTTTCATCCTGGAATCGAAGGTGGACCGGTTGACGCCGGCTTCCCTGGCGGCTCGGGTGATGTGCCATCGGTTCTTCTCCAGCAGGTAAAGGACATAAGCCTTTTCCAGCCCCTCCCAGGTATAGCCTTCAAAAAATGAAGGATCCGTGCGGTCCGGTTGCAGAGAAGGTTCCTGCTGCGCGGCAGCTTCATGCACGGGGGCAGTGGGGAGGGAGGCCGGCTCGGCAGGAGCGGCATCCAACTGGGCTGCCTGAAAGTGCAGGAACAGATCATCACGCGTGATCCGAGGGCCCTCCACGACGACGATGATGTGCTTGACGAAGTTTTCCAGCTCCCGAATGTTTCCCTTCCAGGAATATTGCAGAAGGTAGTCCATGGCCGCCCGGTTCAACTTTTTGAGAGGAATCCCCATCTTCAGCGATTCGCGGGTGAGGAAGTGATCCAGAAGCAGGAGGATGTCTTCCTTCCTTTCCCGCAGCGGCGGCAGGTGCAGGGGAAGGACATTGAGCCGGTAAAAGAGGTCTTCCCTGAACTGCTCCCGTGCGATGGCCTCTTTCAGGTCTTTGTTGGTGGCCGAAAGGATGCGCACATTGATTTTCCTGGTTTTCGTTCCTCCCAGCGGTTTGATCTCACTGTTCTGAATGATTCTCAGGATGCGCGCCTGGAGCTGGAGCGGCATGTCGCCGATTTCATCCAGGAATACGGTCCCTTCGTTGGCCGCTTCGAACAGCCCCACCTTGTCCTTGATCGCACCCGTGAAGGCACCCTTCTGATACCCGAACAGCTCGCTTTCCAGCAGAGTTTCCGGGATGGCACTGCAGTTCTGCACCAGGAAGGGTTTATCGGCCCGGGGGCTCAGCCGGTGAATTTCCTTGGCGATGACTTCCTTTCCCGTTCCACTCTCCCCCGTGATGAGGACGGGAAAGTCCGTCCTGGCGTAGTCCGCGGCCGCCTTCAGAACCTTGAGGAAGGCTTCGCTCTTCCCCAGAATGGCTTCTTCCCTGCGGATCGAATCCAGTGTCTGCTTCAGCTGCAGGTTTTCCTTCACCTGGTCCATGTAGACGAGGGAGTTGCTGAGGACGATGGAGCCGATATCCACCAGGTTCTGCAGGAGGTCGAGATAGTCTTTGTCCAGGTTGAGGCGGTCGCCTCCGGCGCTCGTGTCGATGAGCTGGACGGCCCCGTACACCTCGCCGCTCTTGAGGAAGAGTGGGAAACAGAGGATGAGCCGGCTCTTGACAGCCATATCCGCCTCGAAGGCCTTGTAATGGCGTTCGTCTTTTCCCGGCTCGGAAATGGTCATTTTGCCGTTTTCGATCACCCAGCCCACGATGCTCGGCCGATCGGCACGGATCGTGACACCCTTGATGCGCTGGCTCTGGTCCCCTGCCGCCTCGACACAGAGATAGCCGTCCCTCTTTTTCACCCAGATGGAACCGCGTTCGACGTTCTGCAATTCAAGAAGGGACGAAAGAAACTTTTGATGGAGCTTCTCCGGGTCGAGCTCGCTCGAAAGTGCCTTGCAGAAGCTGAATGATGTGTGACTCATGGCCTTCCCCACCTCATCTGTTTTCGACCTGCGCCCCCCGAACGCCTTCCGGCTTCCTCCTCCTGGAATCGCATGACCGTGCTTCCCACTGCAATATTTTTCTCGTCCGACCGCGAGGGAATGAGCTTTCTGCTTTACCCTGCGTCCGTCCGTGCGATAAGAATCTCTTTAGAAGCCATGGAAGAGCCGCCGGTATATCCTCTGTCCCCCAAACTATCCTTGCAGGACTTTGGGGAGCAGGTCAAGGGCGAAAAAAATAGGGGCTGGATCAGAGCCCGCAGCAACTGTCGGAGATTGGGAGAGGAAGCTCGAAGGGGTATTGGGGGAAGAAACGCAATGGGGGTGAGAGAGGCGGGTGAAATCACCAGTACGGTGACGCTGGAGAGAGAACGCTACGAGGCAATGCTTCTGGAGCTGGGAGAGCTGCGCAAGTTGAATGAATTCCTCGATCAGTATCGAAAAGACCTGTCGGCCAAGGATGTGCAGCTGAAGGAAAAGGATCGGGAGCTGGAAGAAGTGAAGGAGATCCTTCTCGAGACGGAATGGAAGGATTATGAGCTGGGGCAGGCTCAAAAGCGAATTCAGGAGCTGGAGCTGGAATTAGCCCGTATGAAAACGAGCATTCCCTGGTGGAAGAAAGTGCTCCGTTTATGACGAAGCCCTGGACCGTCAGGACAGGGGTAGAGCCAGCGGTCCGGTGCAGCAGAAATATCCACCCGGTGTGGGCGGGCACCTCTTTTTCCACACACCACCACTTTAAGAGCTCTCAATCCCGATGAGGTTTACATCCTTCGATTTGATTGCTCCCTGTTTCTTGTAGGAGCGGCATCCTGCCGCGACAGGTTTATCGCGGCAGGATGCCGCTCCTACAAAAACGAGCCATTGAATCCTCATGGCATAGCCATCACGTACTACTGCATTCGACTGATTTTCACCGCACAGAGTTTCCCACACATGCTGCAGGCCTCCCTGTCTTCGGTGACCTGGAGCCGTTCTTTCACCAGGTCGGGATCCAGGGATTCCCGGATGACGCCTTCCCAGTCGAGCTTCTGCCTCGCTTCTGAAATCCTCCGATCGGCGTCCATGGCTCCCGGCAGCCCCTTGGCAATGTCCGCCACATGAGCTGCAATGCGGGACGCCATCACCCCCTGGTAAACATCGTCGACATTGGGCAGCCCCAGGTGCTCGGCGGGAGTGACATAACAGATGAAATCCGCTCCCGCAGAACCGGCGAGCGCGCCTCCGATGGCGGACGTGATGTGGTCGTAGCCCGCGGCAATGTCCGTGGGGAGGGGGCCCAGGATATAGAAGGGAGCGCCGTCGCAGAGTCTTTTCTGGAGAAGCATGTTGGCCTGAATCTGCTGCAGGGGCACGTGCCCTGGACCCTCGATCATGGTTTGGACGCCGCGGGCGCGGGCGCGCTTCGCCAGCTCTCCCAGGATCATGAGCTCTTCCAGCTGGGCGCCGTCGGTGGCGTCGAGGATGGTGCCGGGGCGGAACCCGTCTCCCAGGCTGAGCGTCACATCGTACTTGTGCGCAATTTCCAGGAGATCGTCAAAGTTTTCGTAGAGGGGGTTTTCCTTGCGGTTGGCTCGCATCCAGTGCATATGGATGGATCCGCCGCGGCTCACACAGGGCATGATGCGTTGAAAGCTATCGAGCTTCTTCACGGACGCCAGGGTGACCCCGCAATGGACCGTGATGTAATCGAGGCCCTCCATGCACTGTTTCTCGATGCTCTTCAGGAGTTGGTCTCCGTCCATCTTCTCGAGTGGCTGATGGCTGCAGACCATTTCCGTCGCCAGGGCGTAGATGGGAACCGCCCCCACCATGACCGTGGATTTTTCCAGGAAGTATTGCCTCAACCCCCCGAGATTTCCTCCCGTGGAAAGATCCATGATGGAATCGGTCCGGCCTCTGAGGGCCGCCTGCAGCTTGGCATCTTCCAACTCCATCAGGCAGCATTCGCCGCTGCTCCCCAGGTTGGCGTTCACCTTCGTCTTCAGCCCCCGGCCAATGGCTCGAAGGATGGGGAAGGAATGGTTGACATTTTTGGGGAGCACCGCATGCCCCAGAGCGATCCGTTCCCGCAGTTCTTCGGCGGTGAGGGGCTCGCCGGCGACGGCCTGTTTCATTTCTTCCGTGACGATGCCCTGCTTGGCGTAATCCAGTTGTGTAGCCATGATGTCCTCTTCTTTTCATTTCGAGGAAGGGTGCTGCTGAAACTGAGATCCATGCGGTTTCGAACCTGAAATAAAAAAAGGCCGTTTGGAAAAACGGCCTTTGGAGAATAGATTTCTCTTTCGCCGATTCCTCCGCCAGCATGACCTGGGTCAGGTTCCAAGGGTATCATCTCAGCTCTCTTCTGGGAGAGCACCCCCCCGGCTCATCAATTCATTTTTTTCAATGGACGGACAAACAATCAAACCTGTGGAAGGGTAATCGACTGCCCGTCAAAAATCAATTCACTTGTTGGGATTATCTCCCGTCAACTGTTATTTGCGTCCCTCATGCTCCTGAGCATCGATGACGGCCAGGGATGTGGTGTTCACGATGTCCTCCACGTCGCAATCGCGCTGAAGAACGTGGATGGCCTTGCTGACGCCTATGAGGATCGGGCCGATGGCCGTGGCCCCTCCAAGACGCCGCAGAAGCCTCATGGCGATGTTTCCGGCATCGAGGGAGGGGAAAATCAAGACGTTGGCCTTGTCTCTCAGGGAGTTGAATTCGTAGACGGTGTTCAGAATTTCCGGAATCAAGGCCGTGTCCGGCTGCATCTCGCCGTCGATGGTGAGGTCGGGCCTCCGCTCCTTCACGATCTGGGTGGCACGGGCGACCTTGTCGCTGCAGGGATGCCGCGTGCTGCCGAAATTGCTGAAAGAAAGCATGGCGATGCGCGGTTCGACGTCGAGATGCTTGACGGCTTCAGCGGTGCAGATGGCGATTTCCGCCAGCTGTTCCGCGGTCGGTTCGATGTTGACCGTCGTATCCGCGAAGAACAGAACATCCTTGGCGAAGATCATCATGTAAAGCCCGGCGATGACAGTGGTTCCCTTCTCCAGGGGAAGCATCTGGAGGGCCGGCCGAATGGTGTCGGGATAGTGCTGACTGACCCCGCCCACGATGCCGTCGGCATCGCCCATTTTTACCATCATGGCCCCAAAGTAATTGGGGTTGTAGAGCATGAACTGTCGGGCTTCATGGCGGGTGACGCCCTTGCGCGACCGAAACCGGTGAAATTCTTTAATGTAATCCTCGGTGCGCTCGAACGTCTGGGGATCGACGATCTCCGCACCCTTCAACTCCAGGTGGAGCTCGGCAATTTTGGCCAGGATTTTCTCGCGATTCCCGATGAGGATGGGCCGTGCAATCCCTTCATCGATGATGGTCTGGCATGCCCGAAGGATTTTGGGCTCGGTCCCTTCCTGGAAGACGATGCGCTTGGGATTGCGCTTGGCTTTGTGAATGATGCCCCTCATGACTTCCTGAGAGCGGCCAAGGCGGCGTTCCAGGCAGTCGCGGTAGGCGTCCCAGTCCGTAATGGGCAGTCGGGCGACTCCCGTTTCCACGGCTGCCTTGGCGACGGCCGAAGCTTCCCAGATGAGAGTCCGAGGGTCGAAAGGCTTGGGGATGATGTATTCGGGGCCGAACTTTATGGTTTGCCCCGCATAGGCCTTGATGACGGAATCGGGCACATCTTCCTTGGCCAGCTTCGCAAGAGAATGGACCGCGGCGATTTTCATCTCGTCGTTGATGGCCCGTGCCCTGACGTCCAGGGCGCCGCGGAAGATAAAAGGGAAACCCAGGACGTTGTTCACCTGGTTGGGATAATCCGAACGCCCCGTGGCCATGATCAGGTCATCGCGCACACTGACGGCGTCGTGATAGCTGATTTCAGGATCCGGATTGGCCATGGCAAAAAGGATGGGCTTGTCCGCCATGCTCCGGACCATGTCTTTGGACACCAGATCCGCGGCAGAAACTCCGGCGAATACATCCGCGCCCTTCATGACTTCAGCCAGAGTCAAGGGGCTGTCGCCGTTGGCCAGGCGCTCCTTGTAAGGGTTCATTCCTTCCTTGCGGCCTTTGTAGACGAGTCCCTTGGAATCCACGAGGTAGAGGTTCTCACGCTTCACTCCCAGTTTGATGTAAAGCTCCGCGCTGGCGATCCCCGCTGCCCCCGCCCCGGAAAACACGACCTTCACCTGGTCGATTTTTTTGCCCTGCAATTCGAGAGCGTTCAGCAGTGCGGCGCCGGAGATGATGGCCGTGCCGTGCTGATCGTCATGGAACACCGGGATGTTCATGATCTCTTTCAACCGCTCTTCGATGTAAAAGCATTCGGGCGCCTTGATGTCTTCCAGATTGATGCCGCCAAAGGTGGGCTCCAACAGTTTTACCGCCTGGATGATGGCATCGGGGTCATGAGTGTCGAGCTCCAGGTCGAAAACGTCAATGTCTGCAAACCGTTTGAAGAGGACGCCCTTGCCTTCCATGACAGGCTTCCCGGCGAGGGCGCCGATGTCCCCCAGCCCCAGCACTGCGGTGCCGTTGGTGATCACTGCCACCAGATTCCCTCGAACGGTGTAATCGTATGCTTTGTCAGGGTCTTGCTCGATTTCTCGGCACGGGTCGGCAACGCCCGGCGTATACGCCATGGCGAGATCTCTCTGGGTGATGCACGGCTTTGACGACTTGACCTCGATTTTTCCAGGACGGTCCTGGCTGTGGTACAGAAGCGAGTCTTCCTTGCGGATCATGATCATGACCGATACTCCTCAGTTAAAAAAGTAAAGAACAGCGACGTAGATATTTCTTCACGGCTTTTTATCCTTCTGCAATGCGCCATGCATTACGGGCTTATGGAATTTCAGTGGTCTACAGAGCAAGAGGGCTTTGGACTGCGGCAACTGTACTCCTGGATTTAAGCCTGCCATAAGAAGCAAAAAACCCGAATGCAGCATAATGCATTCGGGTTTTATTGTATAGGGGATGATGAGAGGAATACTGCAGCAACCCCATGGAGCAGGGATCATGCATGCCCCAGAAGAACCATGCGCTCCGTGGCGGCATCCATGCGCTCTTTTTCAAGCTCCCTGCGGAGCTGCCTCAGCTCCTCGAGTTGAGTGACGGCCTTCTCTCTGGCGTCCAGAGGGGGGGAGCCTGCTGCATTGAGCAGGCTGATTCTTTTCTTGAGAGCTTCGGCTTCCCGGCGCGCTTCTCGAATGCGACTCAAAACCTGCTCTTCCCTGCGTGTGAAAATCGTTTCTCTCTCGGAGCATCCGAAGGACTGTCCGCTGCCGTCCACCATGGCCGTATCCAGCTGGCAGCATGCGCATCCGGCATCGGGAGCCATATCGATGAAGGACGTTCTTCGTTCCATGGTAACCTCCTTTAAAAATCTGAAAGAAATATCGAGAAAACCTCTTTGGACTTTTCTCGATACAACAGCAAGGTCATTCGTCTTATGGATTACAAAATCAAAATAAGTCTTGCCGGAGGACTTCGGAAGGATTCCGGAGAAAAAACTCTCACGAGTTATACTTTTGGAGGTGGAAAAACCTCATTTTCACGCGGAGCCGCGGAGGGCGCAGAGCTTATTGCCACTTGCTTTCCCCCGCGCTCTCCGCGTGAGTCAAGAAAGGCAACTTTTCAAGCTAAACAGGTGAATTTTTCTGTCTGTGGAGCGCACCGGATTATGCGACTACCAGGCAAAGCTCACGATATATACAGGCGTATTGATCGCAATAGCCACAGGATCTTGCGAAACAGTCGAAGTTCCCTTCGCGCACCTGCCTAATGCGGTAAATCGGCGTCAGAGCCTCCCTCAGGCAGAACCGACACAGCCCGTGTGAATATCCTTCTACTTCCGGCCGGCCCTCCCCCCAAGTCAACTGGCATCGAATGCATTGAAATTTCATAGGGTTCCTCAACTGAGCACGATGGAAAGGGGCCTCTGCAGCCTTTGCTGAAAGGCCATCAGAGTGAACTTTGCCGTTGCCATAAACTGCTCGTTTGTCCTAAAAATCGTATCCAATTTTTCGTAGATAGCCAAAGAAGCAATTGACATGCCAAGGCACTTTTTTCATCCATCGTGCTGGGCCACCCTGTGGAACCCTCTGCCCAGGTCCTTCATAACGGTTCGGTTACGATTTTTTCCCATCGTGTTACGATTATTTCCCACTTGGTGGAGCTATCGCCTGATAGCATTCCGCGTGCGTCTGGATTTTTAGTTGACTTTGAATGAAAAGCCAATTATCTGTGAGAAAACTCAGTGAAGGGCAGACCAGGATGCGTCATTCGTTCCTTAAAATTTCCATTTCCAGCAACGGTGGGTACTTTTCCAACGGTTCCGGCTTCGGGCGTTTTTTTAGCTTTTTTTTCTTTTTTCCCAGCGCATCCACCTGGTTTGGTAGCTAAACAGTCAGTTTTTCCCCGGGTGGTGAAAAGAGCCGCCCGGGGTGGAAATCCATACCAAAGCCTCGAGGAAATTTTCCTCGGGGCTTTTTTTTTCGCAACGACATCAAAGAGACGGATTAAAACAAGGGAGGCGTACCGTGATTCTCATTTTATCCAAAGGCATATTCAGGGAAGACAAAGAGCAGTTGATGCAGACTCTGCGTGCGGAAGATTACCTGATCAAGGAAATCGAAGGGGTAGAAGAAACCATCCTCGGCGTGGTGGGAAAAATTCAACGCGATGCAGCCTACTTTGAGATGCTGCCGGGTGTGGCCAAGGCCATTCCCATTTCCAAGCCCTACAAGCTGGTGAGCCGTGAGCTGCATCCAAAGCCCTCCATCATCCGGGTGGGGGATGTGACCATCGGTGGGGATAGGATTGTCGTCATCGCCGGTCCGTGCGGGGTGGAGGATCGGAAGCGCACCCTGGACATTGCCCGGGCCGTCCGCAAATGTGGAGCGGTGCTTTTCCGCGGGGGGGCTTTCAAGCCGCGCACTTCGCCCTACTCGTTCCAGGGATTGGGGGAGGAAGGCCTCAAGATCTTGAGTGAGGTGCGGGATGAAACGGGCATGGGGGTCGTTACGGAAATGACATCCATCAGCCAGGCCGATCTCATGATGAAATACGTGGATATCGTGCAAATCGGCGCCCGCAACATGCAGAATTTCGAGCTCCTCAAGTGTGTCGGACGCATCGGCAAGCCGGTCCTCCTGAAGCGGGGACTTTCAGCAACCATCGAAGAATGGCTCATGTCTACCGAGTACATCCTTTCCGAGGGGAATGATCAGGTCATCCTGTGCGAACGGGGCATCCGCACCTTTGAGCGCTACACGCGGAATACCCTGGATCTCACGGCCGTTCCCGTCATCAAGAAGCTGACCCATCTCCCCATCATCATCGATCCCAGCCACGCCACCGGAATCCGGGAGATGGTGAGTCCCATGGCCCGGGCGGCCATCGCATCGGGGGCGGACGGGCTCATCATCGAAGTCCACACCGAGCCCGAAAAAGCCCTGTCCGACGGGCCTCAGAGCCTTTATCCCGCGCAGTTCGAGCAATTGATGCGCGACCTCTACGTCATTGCACCCGTCGTGGGAAAGCAGGTGGATTACGCCTACCTGGAAAAAGCGTCCATCCTCAGGTGCCCGCCGGATGCAGCGGGAGGCGTTCCGACCCAGGTCGTCTATGCAGGGGTTCCGGGGTCCTTCAGCCACAAGGCCGGGGTGCAGTTCTTCGGACCTGAGGTGGACCTGCAGAACCGGGCCTCCTTCCGTGAGGTTTTCGAGGAGGTCGAAAGCGGAAAAGCCGTTCTGGGCATCGTGCCCGTGGAGAACAGTCTCACGGGAAGTATCCACGAAAACTACGATCTGCTCCTGGAACATGATCTGAAAATCGTGGGGGAGGTGACGCTGAGGATCAAGCATCACTTGATCGGGCATGAAAACACCACGTTAGAGAGCATTGAGAGAGTCTATTCGCATCCCCAGGTTTTCCAGCAGTGCCGGGAATTCCTTTCCCAGCATCCCACGTGGGACCTCGTTTCATGCAAGGATACGGCGAGCGCGGTCCGCCGCGTGCAAGAAAACAATGATCCCCGCGAGGTGGCCATCGGGAGCGAAGAAGCCTGCGAGCTGTCTCAAATGAAGATTTTGAAGGAAGGCATCGAGACCAACCCCCGCAACTTCACGCGGTTCGTGGTGATTTCACGAACGGAGCTTCTCAGTGCACCCCGCAACAAGACTTCCCTCATTTACTCGGTCAGTGACACGCCCGGTGCATTGTACGAAACCCTGAAAATTTTGGCCGAAAAGCACATCAACCTGGTGAAGCTGGAGTCCCGGCCCATCCACAGCAAGCCTTGGGAATACTTGTTCTATGCGGACCTAGAGGTGGATCTGAGCCGTGAGGAGAATGCCCAGGTTTTGGAGATGCTGAAGGAGAAGGCGGAATTTTTCAAGTATCTGGGAAGCTACGCCAAAGGCAGGACGGTGGAGGAGTAGCAGGCCCGAAGCGCCCGGCGCATGATCGGGCAGCCCGGTTGCCGCATCCGCAGGAGCGGCATCCTGCGGCGAGGGGGATGCGCTCCTGCAATAAGGCAGGAAGCAATGAATCGGCAGCCATCACTTGGGGTAGGGTGCATTTCATGCACCCTACGTAATGAAGAAATGCTTGTGCCAACAAGGATGCGCAAAACGCACCCTGCGATTCCTGCCCCCGGGCCTCAATGGAGCATGAGACCCTTTACGTTTTGCTGGTGCCGCCGGTAAACCTCCGCCGCCAGGTCGGCAAGGGCCGGCTCGACGCGCTCCGCCTTGGGGAGATCCAGCGGAGCGGGCACGTTCAGGTTCTCGAAATTGATTTGCTTGATGTAAAGCTTCTGATCGAGGGAGGACAGTTCGTCGGCGGTAAAATTCTCTCCGAGGAAATGCTTCCTCTCCAGTTCCAGGGTGTCCAGGTTGCGCAGGAATGCGAGAAGCGTGAGGACATCGAAGTTTTTTTGGAAAGCGTTGATGTTGAGGTTTACCGCTTTGCATTCCGACAACAGCTCTTCATAGGCTTTGCGGTATTTCTCCATCCACTGACACAGGCGGCAGTAGGCCTCGACGAGCAGCTTCCTGTATTTGCTCTTGTCTGTCAGGGCCTTCACACGAATGATACGGACCCCCCGTGCGAATTCTTTTTTCATGCATTCGTCCCAGAAGGAATCCGGCTGGATATGGAGCAGGGAGGAGAGTTTGGCCTGCATCTCGGGATGGACCACCAGGAAAGCCATCCGGCTCAGTCTCTTGCCTGTTTTTTCGGCCCGCAAAAGCGTTTCAGCGGTTTTCTGCTCAAATTCCTCCAACTGAAGTCCGACAAGGTGCCTCTCCGTCAGGTAGTTCTCGATGACTTCTTCTTTGACCTGCCGAGTGAGGCCGGTGATGAGATCTTCATGCATGGGAACTTTCCTTTAATAACTTCCGCAGGCCTGAAAAAATCAACCCTGCTGTTGCAGCAGGTAGGTTTGCGAATTCAAGAACACTTCAGGCACGGAAGGATTGTATTGCTCGCCGTGTTTGAGAACCCTGATCCGAATCGTCTCAGTGAGAGGCTCCAGCAGCAGGATAGAGCCGAACAAGTCATCGCTTTCGTTACAGGGATAAGGGATTCCCCGTTCATTGGTCAGGGAAATGTGGCGATGGGTGCGAGCAGACATCCACATGGGAAGCTGGTGCCTTTGGGCGAACGCCTGGAGTGATTCCAGGGTCGAACGGTGCACCCTGTCGAAATCCAGGCCGTCCAGAATGACGAGCTCCGGGTGGAAATGGGCCTGCTCTTTGAGGTTCTGCAGGCTTTGCTCCAGTTTCTCCGGGGTGAAGGTGTGGTAAAGGTAAGCCAGAATGAAGCGCTGACGTTCCGTGCGATACTGGATGCCCGCGACGTCAGCTCCCGGCTGGGCAGCGAAGCTGTTCTTCAGCAGTTCCTGATACCAGACCTTGATCTTGTCCGGGATTTCATCAATGCAAACATGGAGCACCGGTGTGCCCTGGAGCAGGCGTTCCAGGGCAATATGCGTCAGGCAGGCTGTTTTGCCCACTCCCGCACGCGCCATCAGAACACCCATTTTTCCCGGCGCCAAGGGCTCCCCCAGAATATCTCGAATCATCTCCATGCCGACGGAATCCGTCGACTCTTGTATCTCCATTCAGTTCTCTCCTTGTGTTTCGTATCTATGCTTCATCGGTGTGACGGAACTCTTTCACGACCCATGTTGCTGGCTTTGTGTATCATACACCAAGAGGCCGGGCGGCAAAGCAAATTCTTCGTTTGCCTTGAAGAGCTTATTTTTTCTCGAGTTTCTGCTCTTCCTTCTGCTTCTTGATGATTTCCTCGGACACCCCCTTGGGGACCGCATTATAGCGCGCAAATTCCATGGTGAACTCGGCCTTTCCCTGGGTCGAAGATCGCAATACAGTGGAATACCCAAACATTTCCGCCAGGGGAACTTCCGATTCGATGGTCGAAAAGACACCGTCCTCAGACGTACTGACGATCATGCCTCTCCGCTGGTTCAGGGTTCCCAGGACGGTGCCCTGGAATTCCGATGGAGTCTCCACCACCACCCGCATGACAGGCTCGAGAATGATGGGGCCGGCTTTGGGAAAAGCTTCGCGGAACGCTCCGATGGCAGCCTGCTGGAAGGCCATGTCCGAGGAGTCGACGGAATGGGCTGCACCATCATTGATGGTGAGCTGGACACCCACGATGGGAAAGCCAGCCAGGGTGCCTTTGCGCAAACAGGCCTGGAACCCTTTGTCGCAGGAGGGGACAAATTCAGTCGGAATGGCCCCGCCGGAGATCTGGTTCACGAAGCTGTACTCACCTTCGGTGTAAGGTTCCATGAAACCGGCCACGCGGCCGAACTGGCCAGAACCGCCCGTCTGCTTTTTGTGCGTGTAATTGAAGTCCGCCTTTCGGGTGACCGTTTCACGATAGGCGACTTTGGGCATTCCCGTTTCAACATCCGCCGAATATTCACGGCGCATGCGCTCGACGTAGACATCCAGGTGCAGTTCTCCCATCCCGCAGATGATGGTCTCGTTGGTCTCTTCGTCGAGAAAGGTCTTGAAGGTGGGATCTTCCTTGGTGAAACGCGTCAGCGCCTTGCTCATGTTCATTTCCGCCTTCTTGTCCTTGGGCTTGATGGCCAGTGAAATGACAGGAGTCGGCACGTGGATGGAGGTCATGGCATAGCGCACTTCACCGTCGGTGAAGGTGTCGCCGGAGGCGCAGTCGATCCCGAAGAGGGCCACGATGTCTCCCGACACCGCTTTCTCAATGTCTTCCATCTGGTCCGCGTGCATGCGGATGAGTCGGCCCACCTTGGATCGCTTGCCCGTGCGCATGTTGACGATGGTGTCCCCTTTCTGGAGGGAGCCCTGATAGAGGCGCACATACGTGAGCTGCCCGTAACGGCTGACTTCCAACTTGAAGGCAAGCATGACCAGAGGCAGGTTCTCTTCGGGTTCGAGGGTGAGAGGCGCTTCCTCTTTGTCCAGGTCCAGGGCTTCGTTGGTGATGTCGAGGGGGCAGGGAAGGTAAGCTTCCACGGCATCCAGAAGCAGTTGAACCCCTTTGTTTTTGTAAGCCGAGCCCAGCAGGACGGGAGTTAGTTGCAGAGAGAGCGTCCCGGCACGAATGGCGCCGTGGATCAGTTCTTCCGTGACCTCGCCCTCCAGGATGGCTTCCGTGAGGTCGTCCGAGAAAAGCGAAATGGCATCCAGCATCTCTTCGCGCTTTTCTTTGGCCAGATCCAGGAGGTTCGAAGGGATTTCGCTTGTGACGATTTCGTCGCCGCTGTCTCCTTCGAAGGTGACAGCCTTCATGGTGATGAGGTCGACCACCCCTTCGTGATCGGATTCAAGCCCCAGGGGAATCTGCAGAAGAACGGCATTGTGGTTCAATTTCTCTCTGAGCTGGCGTACCACGCGGAAGGGATCGGCGCCCGTTCGGTCGCATTTATTGATGAAGGCGAGTCGGGGCACCTTGTAGCGCACCATCTGCCGATCCACCGTGACGGACTGCGACTGAACGCCGCCCACCGAGCAGAGGACCAAAATGGCTCCGTCCAGCACCCGCAGCGCCCGCTCCACCTCGATGGTAAAGTCCACGTGCCCGGGCGTGTCGATGATGTTGATGGAGGTTTCTTTCCAATTGCAGTGGGTGGCCGCCGACTGGATGGTGATGCCCCTTTCCTTTTCCAGTTCCATGAAGTCCATGGTGGCCCCTACACCGTCTTTCCCCTTGACGTCGTGGATTGCGTGAATACGCTGCGTGTAATAGAGAATACGCTCCGTCAGTGTGGTTTTCCCGGAGTCGATATGGGCACTGATTCCAATATTTCGCAGTTTTGTGAGGTCGCTAGACATGGTAACCTGGTGAATACTCCTTTCAATGTACTGATTTGTCTTAAAAAAAGCTAACCCTGACGATCCAGGGTCGAAAGTTGAAAAAAGAAAAACGGGCACTCAAGGATGTGCCCGTCGGTAAGGTATCGGTACATAGCAAAATTGATGGCAGAAGAAAAGTGACAATTGAGTCAAAATACAGGAAACGACTAAAAATCACTTTTCCAGGACGATCTTGCCCCCGCGGCGTTTCCAGCGGCACCCGGGATCCTTTTCCTCATGCCTGCGGCTGCCTGACCAAAAGGACTCCGAAAAGCGCCGGGCTCGGAATCAACGAAAAAACATCCGTCCACCCAATCTATCCATTCGTTCACTTCTTGGAAGCCGCCTTGGAATTGCCGGCTACTTTAACCGTGGCTTCAGGTTTGGCGGCGACACTCTTGGGGGCGGTAGGCTTTTCGGGAGCAGCCTTGCCGACAGCCGCCGTCTTCGTTCCAGAGGAAGCGGGTGCCGATGCCCTGGCAGCCGGCTTTGGAACGGACGCCTTGGCCGGCTCTGCTACCCTGGCGGGAGCTCCACCCTTCCCTGCGGTTTTCTGGCGCAAATCTTCAGCCTTGGGATCTGTCCTGCCCGGTGCCTTGCCTGCAGATATTTTTTCATCGGACTTCCTGGCTTTGGATGATTTTGTGCCTGCGGCAACTGCCCTCGCATCGTTCATGGAAGTCTTGGCGGACAGGTCGACCTTGGCGAGCTGAATCTTCTTCCCGGAGGGCAGGGAATCGCTCCCCCTGGTGTTGTCGAGCTTTCGGGAAGTGTCGGCCGTCGGCACACTGAGCCTGGCGATGTTCTCCACGGGCTCACCCTTTTTGACAAACTGGCTGGAGGGTGCCGCGCTCTTCAATGTTTTGTCGTATTTCACAGCCTGGGATGGCGGGGAGTCCGCACCGGCGGACTGCTTCATCGTATTCAACAGGACGATTCTCTGTCCCTGCCTCAGCTCCGCCCGCTTCTTCATTCCGTTGAGTGCCCGTAACGCATTGACATCCATGTCGTTGTCCCGGGCGATCTGCTCCAGGGAGTCCCCCCTTTTGGCCGTATAGACGGTCGTGATAGGAGGCGACACTTTCATCCCTTTTGTATCCCGCGAATCCCTTTCCTCCCGAGCTTCCCGACTATCCCGACTATCCCGGGTATTCCGGGTATTCCGGGTATTCCGGACTTCTCTGGATTCCCGAGCCTCACGGTCGTCTCGGGTGCTCCGGGCTTCCCGCACTTCACGGGCATTCCGAGTGTCACGAGCCTCTCGATCTTCCTCTTTATCCCGATTTTCCCGGACATCGCCGCTGTCCCGCAGCTCCCGGGTGCTCATGGTATCATGGACTTCATGGATTTCACGAGGGGGAGGCTCCTGGATGCCCGTGGGAGCGTCAGACAGGGTTCGCGTGGGGCGAAGGGATGCCACTCGTATCGTCTGCGTCTCCGGCACCGAATCGGGCCGCAGGGACTGTGCCAGGTTCACCGGCTCGATTTCGAAGCCGCGTTTGTAAAAGACCAGGCATGTGCCCGGGGAGAGAATTTCATTGCCATGGATCTGGTTCCACCGGCATAACTCCCTGCGATCCACTCCGAAGCTTCTTGCAAGGGTGTCCAGGTTACGCTCGTTCCCCTTGACATAGTAATTGACGCGTTTGGGGAGATAAGCCTGCTGCGCCATTTCCACGGCAGTGTGCTTTTGCGTGTCGCTCGGATCCAGGTGGGCGGCCATGGTGGACCAGGGGGCATAGAATCGGATGTGCAGATGGTCCTGATGGTTGCGGACGTGCTGAACAATGGAGCCCCGGACATTGCCGAACAGGTGCTCCAGGTAGGCAGGATCTACTCCCTGGCTGAGGGCGTAGTCAGAGAGTACGTTCTGGATTCTCTTGTCCACGAAGATGTACTGTACGCGCTGCGATCGGATGATGTTTTCAATGAGGCACCAGGTCTTGGCCGCGTCCAGGTTCTCCTCGTTCATGGGAATGAATGTACTCAATGTCCGGTCGTCCTTTGCATACATCCCCAAGTCCACGTCTCGACCGTTCTGGTGGGAGCGATGCCTGCTGAGCCATCCTCCTCCGGGCTTGGAGAAGTCTCCGAAGTAGAGGTCGGGAGCAGAAGGATATTCGGCTTGAACAGCATCCAGGGCGTCCAGGAGTGCCCCGATGACTTCGGGAGTGGTGTAAGTGCGGTCTTCATCACGGAGCTGGTAGCCTTCGAACTGTCGGGGAAACGGGATCCCCTCCACCAGGCGTCCATGGTAAGGCTGACCAAGTGAAGCAGTGAGCGCCTGGGCTGAATCGGTGGGAAAAGTGAACAGAATGGGAAAAAACATTAGAGAAAACGACACGACTCCTAACTTCAGGCAAGACTCCACCCTCGCCATAACTTCCCCTCCTATTTTAATATTTTCAATAAGATGTCGCTCTGTTGCTGGCCGCTGAAGTCTTAAGAGTTTTACGGGATTATTTTCACTATAAGAAAAAGAGAGGTCTGTCAAACCCTTTTTCTTGGCCGATCTAGTGCTGCTGAGGTGTTTTGGCGTATTGCTTTCGCACACAAACAGCGCGGTGTGACGATCCCGGCAGGAGCTCCGATAGAAATCCATGCAGCATAATTATGTATTATTAGATGGATACGTTTGAGGCGGCACGGAGGCTTTGGGAAGGGCCGGAGGAGTCATTCCTGTGTGGACAATGTAAGAAAAGGACGGCCTAAAAAAATCTCCTGGCGTGAAAAAATCGCATGCGCAGGAGGATTTCCATGTTGCAGGGATGGAGCGGTGGGGGGCAGGAGGGTGCATTCCCTTTCCTCCCGCGAAAGCCACTCGCCCCATGAACATTTGGCGACCGGGCGTCAGGAGGATTTGCTCTCCTTCACAGCCGGGCTCTCTCGGTACAGGCCGTACGGATCGCCGTAAAAAATGAGCTGTCCCCTCCCGTTGGTAAAGACAGGCAGATAATCGATGACAATGGGCACCGACTCGGACAGTTGCACGTGGGAGGGGCGATTGCTCGCCAGAAAATTCTCGATTCGCTTCACCGCGGGATTGTTGTCGTCCTCCAGCAGACGTGTGGCAAGCTCCTCGGCTTTCTCGACCCGTACGCAGCCGTGAGAAAAATCGCGGCGGGGATTGGAAAAGAGCTGACGCTTGGGTGTGTCGTGCAGGAACACCGCGTAGGCGTTGGGAAATTCAAATTTGAACCGGCCGAGTGGATTGGTGGGGCCGGGCAGTTGATACAGGCGGGGTGTGCCTGATGCAAACGTAGAAGACATCTGCACGTACTTGGGATCCGAAACGACGGAATCCCCCAGTTCTTTGCGGATGCGGTCCGTCACATACCACCGGGGGTTGATGATGATCCTTTCAATCTGACTGGCCAGGGGCGGGGTCTGGTTTTCTCCCACCATTTTGCCGTTGACATTGATTTTCTTGCCGGAAGACTTTCCCACAATCACCCTGTGGACCCTTTGGACTTTACCCTCATTGTAATATTCCAGGAGATACTGGGGAATGTTGATGCGGATATACTTGTCTGCACGGCGCACGGGGGTCTGGCGTACGATCTTTACCACGTCGGCGACCATTTGGGCTTTTTTCGCGTAAGGCATGTTGAGCCAGTCCCTGGTGGTCTGGCCCATGGCGCCGTCCGCAGGCAGTGAATGGGCCTGCTGGAACCGCTTGAGGGCTTCCTGGGTTGCTGCGTCGAAAACACCGCTGATCTTCCCGCTGTAAAAGTCCTCCTGTTGGAGCCGCCTTTGGAGGTTACGCACCTGCTCGCCCGTAGACCCCATCTTCAGAGCGGGCCCCGATACGTAGACCTGTTCGGACTTGTCGGACAGCTGCCGGTATTTGATCAAGGCGGCGACGAGGGGTTTGTAATGAGGCGAAGTCGGTTCGAGAGAGCTCAGAAATGAGCCGATGGGGATTTCACCCGTAAGCGCCTTGATCTGCTCTTCCCTGGAGGCCGGGTCCATTTCCTGAGCAAACCTCACCAGGTCCTGGGCCAGCCGAATGTCCAGTTCACTGGAGGCCCTGAACGCTTCCCTGTACTTTTCGTCCATATCCTGGGAGCCCCCCGAGCCGGTTGGGGTATCGCCCTGAGTGTTCATGGCATATTTTGCATTGGGAAGGGCTGCCGACGAGGGTGGGGCATCGTTATGAGACGCCGGTCGGGAAAGATCCGCGACGGCATCGTGGAAGTTGGGGTCCGAGCTCTTGAGGGCAATCCGCAGGGTTTCCATCTGCTGCATTTGTCGTTGTATCGCTTCCAGCTGGTAGGGCTTGCTGCTGAGTCCGTCCTCATGGACTTTGTTCAGCCTCTGCAGCAGCTGCAGCGCTGCCTCCGTGGGTTCAAAACGGGAGTTGATAAAAAAGGGTTTCCACTCGTTCTGCTCATAGGCCAACAGGATGGGGTGGGGTTTGGAGCCCTGGAGGAATTCCAGTGGGAGAGCCTCCCAGATGGAGGATCGCCACTGGGTGGAGGTCGGCTTTTGAGCGATCTGGGCGGGTTCCGGTTGTACCGACGACGCCTGCCTGATTTTGATCGTCGATTCCTTTTCCGCAGCCAGAGTGCTCATGTTGCACCCCAATACAAGGGTCGCCGTGAAGAGGGCAAGAGCTTTCAGAGTGTTTCCCGTTTTGTTTTTCATAGAATAATTTCCGCTTTTTTATAGAGAAGTACTGTTCTGCTGCCGCCTGTCCTGAGCGTTGATCGCTTCATAGACCTGAATCTGTTCGCATAAGCTCAACTTGCGCGATAGAATATCTTTCGATGTTCCTTTCTTGCCACGACAGGAATGGCAGCGCGCGTCACTGCAAAACTGGCACGAGTGGCAATCCCTGCAGGGGTGCTTTTTCATGCCCTCGCAAGATTTCATGCCGGGATCGTAGACGAGTCGCATTCCCCCCACTGGGCTGAAACGGTCTTTGTTCAGTGGTTTTGGGTCTGTCATCATGATAAGCCCTCCACTTGCAAGAGCGGCAACTACATACTTCGCCATTTCGAACTTCAAGAGCAGTTGATAGGCTAATTTAAAAAAAAGAACTGATCAATTCAATATTTAATCATGGTTCCTCCAAATTTTTCGCTGAAGGGATAAAAACTCTTTTCGGCGTTGAAGAATTGTGCTATCAGCAGGATCTTCTATGGACGAGAACGGAATGGCTGCACGGGATGCCATGGAAATGCACCACCATTTCATGGGATTGGCCCTGGAAGAGGCCCGGAAGGCATATGCCTGTTCCGAAGTGCCCGTGGGGGCTGTCGTGGTGGGTGTGCAGGGGGAAATTCTCAGTCGTGCGCACAATGCACCGGTTGCTTTGCATGATCCGACGGCGCACGCGGAAGTCCTGGCCTTGCGGCGTGCTTCCATGTCTGTGAGGAATTATCGGCTTCCGGGGTCTGTGCTCTATGTGACACTGGAGCCCTGCATCATGTGTGTTGGGGCTCTGGTGCATGCACGCGTCGAAACGTTGGTGTTCGGGGCGTCGGATCCCAAGTCGGGTGCGGTCGGAAGTGTTGTAGACTTGACAAAGATCCCCTGTTTGAATCATTATGTGAACGTCGTCGGCGGCGTTCGGGCGGAAGAGAGCTCCATGCTGCTCCGAAGTTTTTTCCAGGAGCGTCGCTTGAAGGTCAAAGAGGGTTGAGCCAGGGGAGAGGTACCGAAGTGGCCGTAACGGGGTCGACTCGAAATCGACTTGTCCTGTGAATAGCAGGGCACGTGGGTTCGAATCCCACCCTCTCCGCCATAATAAATTCTGAACAGCGCTCCATGCGCTGCAGTCCACACCTGGAGAGATGTCCGAGAGGCTGAAGGAGCACGACTGGAAATCGTGTGTACGCCCAAAAGGTGTACCGAGGGTTCGAATCCCTCTCTCTCCGCCATTTTAAAATTCGCCGGCATCATGTTGCGAGCCGGTAGAATACCACAAACGATGTAGACCACTCATATTTCAGGTGGGGTTCCCATGCGCCATCGTCGTCAATCCCTCCTTGATCCTTTCAATCTCGCTGTGAATCATTAAGCCTCATGTCCTATCTTGTCATTGCGCGAAAATGGCGGCCTCAGGTTTTTGACGAAGTCGTCGGTCAGCCTCATGTCACGAGGACGCTTCAGAACGCCGTGCGTTCGAAGCGCATTGCCCACGCCTATCTTTTCACGGGCGCCCGCGGGGTCGGAAAGACCTCGGTGGCACGAATCCTGGCCAAGACCCTCAACTGCGAAGGGGACATGACTTCCGCCCCCTGCAATGCCTGCTCGAATTGCCGGGAAATCACCCAGGGCAATGCAGTCGATGTCCTCGAGATCGACGGCGCCTCCAACCGGGGCATAGACGATATTCGGGAATTGCGCGAGACGGTGCGCTACCGCCCTGCCAAAAGCCGGTACAAAATCTATATCATCGATGAAGTCCACATGCTCACCGACGCCGCCTTCAATGCGCTCCTCAAAACTCTGGAAGAGCCCCCCGAGCACGTTGTGTTCGTTTTTGCAACGACGGAGCCCCACAAGATCCCGGCCACCATACTGAGCCGCTGCCAGCGCTTTGATTTCCGCCGCATCCCCATCCCCCTCCTTGTCGGGCATCTGCGCAATATCGCCGACCAGGAACAGGCGCAGCTTTCCGACGGGGTCCTCTACGCGGTGGCGAGGGAAGCCGATGGAAGCATGCGGGACGCTCAGAGTCTCCTGGAGCAGCTCCTGGCGTTCAGCGGGGACGGCCTGAGCGACGAAGACATTCTGGATGTGCTGGGCGTTGTGGACCGCCGCAGTGTTCACCGCGTGGGGACAGCCATACTCGACGGGGATGTGCGGGCCTGCCTGGACGTGGCCAATGAGCTCCACCGCCGGGGCATCGACAGCAGGCGATTTTGCCAGCAGTTGTGCGACCACTTCCGGAACCTCCTCTTTCTGGCTTTGGAGGGAGCACAAACAGAGTCCCCGATGGATTTACCCCGCGAGGAGAAGGATTTGCTGCGGATTGAAATCGCCAAAACGACGCCCGAATCCCTCTACCTCTACTTTCAGATGATCCTTAAGGGCGAAGAGGAGATCCGGCGGTCGAGCCTCCCCCGGATCACCCTGGAAATGCTCCTGCTGAGGCTGTCTCAGCTGCCGCGCCTCGAATCCCTCGAAACGGTCCTGGAAAAGATCGCGGCCCTGGAAGGCCGCCTGGGAGGAGTCGATGGCGGAAGAGGGGTGGGCTTTGGTGCGGCCCCCGCTCCCCCCCCGCCGCCCCTACCCCCCGCCGCTGCC
>NZ_BQXM01000025.1 GCF_022836495.1 Desulforhabdus sp. TSK | reverse complement strand
TGGCTGGAGTCGCTCTAAGGTGCTGAACAGCGGATTCATTTATGTGAAGGGATATGCCGGCGGAAGCTTCAGCAGAGAGCCAAGCCGGCAGGCTCTCAACATTAATGAACACTCAACATAAGTCAACGACAAGCAGGTCCGGAGATTGATAGTGTTGGAGCTTCTTCAGGAGAGAGTGGTCGGCCTCGGCGGCGATCAGGTGATTGATCATGTCCATGGCGGTTGTGAAAAGGACCTTGAAATTGGCGTTGCATGCCGCCAGGGCGATGCATTGAGCCAGGAAGGTCTTTCCCGTGCCGGGATTTCCGATGAGGATGACGTCCATGTGCTTCCTGAGAAACCCCAGGTCGAGGAGGGCGAGGATGCTCTCCTTTTGTTCGGATCGGGTGTTGTGGTGGTGGAAATCAAACTGATCGATGGAGACGCGATCGGGCAGTTTGGACTGAGTGTATCGCAGTTTAATGGCTGCCAGCCAGCGGTGTTCGATTTCAAGTTCGGCCAGGCGCATGAGCACGGCCACCGTGCTCTGGTTCTTTTGCCGCGCTTCGTCAAGGACGGGATCGAGGTGCTGAGCCATGGTTTTGAGGTTGAGCCTGGTGAGCTTTTGCCTGAGGGAATCAGCTTCAATCATGGGAATGTCTCCTTTTGAGAACGAGAGCGTCGTAGTCGGCCAGGGAAGGCTCATCGAGGCGTATGGAGTTGAACGCTTCATGCTTGAGCCTGACGGGAGGGTGGTTTCTTTGCGGGGTCATTTTCTGGAAAAGAATGTTTTCGATGTATTCGACGCCAAAGGCCTGGTAGGCGTTTGCGTGACGGATGGCCTCGAGAAGGCCCTGAGCTCCGTATTCTTCCTTGAGCTCAAGGAGCCTGAGGAGGCTTTTCTTGAGGGGGTGCCGTGTGTGTGCAAGTTTTTCGAGATAGCTCCTGGCCTCCTCTCCCAGGCTCATGAATGCCGCGGCCTCACTGGATGACCAGTATTTGGACGAATGCTTGAGGGCGGCTTCACGGTGGTCGGGCAGTTCGATGCGTTGCTTTCTCTCCCATGAGCGTTTGTGTGTAGCGATGGGTTTTTCGTTGAAATAGACGGTGAGAGTGTGTGGATCTGCTTTGGCGGTGACCTGTTTTTGAATCGCCCAGGGAGGAACCGAGTACCAGTTGCCGTCAAAGAGAATAGAAAAATCGAATTGGACCGTGAGGGTGCTGGTATCACGGCAGTCGGGCAAAGGATGAACGAGGGGGTTGAGCGCTTCGGGTTTGAAGCGCTCGCAGGGCTTTTGTCCGGTGGTGGAATGCAGACGTACGTTGGCGATGGAATCTCTCCACTGAAAGGCTTGGCGGTTCACGTCGTCAAGGTCCATGAAGTTTTTGAGAGGCCAGAAGTTGTGGCGAATGTAGTGGATGGCGCCTTTTTCAACTTTCCCCTTCTCGTTGGGCCGACGGACGTTACAGGCGCGCGGAGAGATTTTAAAGGGGCGCGGGAAAGAGAGAAAGGCCTCATTGTAGCGGATGATGGAGCCTTCGCGCTCGGTGACGGCGGTGGCCATGTTGTCGAAGACAAGCTCTTTGGGTGTTCCGCCGAAGAAAGCAAAAGCATTGAGGAGGCATCGGTGAAGGGTCTCCTGGCGCTGCGAGTGGGAAAACTCGAGGTAGAGCAACCGGCTGTGACATTCGACGACGGCAAGGCAATAGAGCTTTCGGCGCCAGTTCCCGTAAGAAAGAGAGCCGAAGTGGCCCCAATCTATCTGGCACTGCTCTCCGGGAGGCGATTCGAAACGGATGCAGGGGGTGGGGTGAGTCTGGCGCAGGGTGCGGACGAAATCTTTGACGATGGTGTAGCTTCCATGGAACCCCAGGGAGAGGAGGCGCTGAAAGATGACCTGGGCACTGGCGTGAGGAGCCTGGCTGAGAAGGGACCTGATTTCATCTTTGAAGGGGTCGAGCCGGCTGGGGCGTGGGGTTGTCGCCCTGGAAGGGTTCGGGTTGAGGAGGTATTTGGAGACGGTCTTTCGATCGAGAGCGAGGATGGAGGCGATCCTGCCCGTGGAAAAGCCTTCATGATGGAGCCTGTGAATTTCAAAGACGGTTCGCTGATCGATCATGGCTTGCCTCCCAGGATGCCGGCAAGAATTTGTCCAAGCCCCGCCGCGTCCCCCCTGGAAGTCAAAGGGGTTTCCAGCCTCCTCTCGGGGTGCTCCGGTAGGGAAAGCACTTGAAAGAGGGTTCCATCGAAGGCGATGAGGTCCTTTTGGATGAGGCCATTTCCGGCCGCCACATACTCATCGACCGAAAATTTGAGCATCGACAAAAGCTTATCGTAGCCGTAGCAGGAAAGGCCCTGTGCGTCTGCGACCAGAACCAGGAAAAGATAGAGCAGGATCTCGTGATGAGTCATCTCTATCCAGAAACCGTTGCGCAAGAATCGGTGCTCGATGAATGCGAAACTCCCTTCGATCCTTCGAACCCTTTGGGGATTGAGAAGCTTTTTCCTGACCATCGTCTATCTCCTTGTCTTTTTGGGAGGAGCCATGGCACGGGACGGAAAGGCAAGCTATCGAGTCCTCTTTTGCAATCAGCTTTTGGAAAGTCAATCTGTTGGAATGATGAAGACTTTTTGGGTTGACGCGTCCATTGTTGCAATCACCGGGATGAGGTAATAAGCCCCCGGTTCGTTGACAGGAGCCGTTTGGAACGCGTCCATTGTTGCATTCAGGGATGGATTGCGCCGGGCATTGCGTATCTTCTGAAGCAAGGCGTTGCGCCGAGCGCTGCGGGGATGGTCCTGGCGGTACTTTCGGTAATAACCCGGATTCTTCGCATGCCAATCTCTCTGGCACTGACGTTGATTGGCACGGTAGTCGGGATCGACCGCAAGCTTTCGCTTCTGCCACTCCCTCTTCCTGGCACGCTGGCAATCGGGTTGGCTGCAGTATCGCTGATTTTTGACTCGTGGATTGGGAACGAATGGGTTACCGCAATGGAAACACACGGTCTGTGAGCTCATGGTCTTCCTCCCTCTGGAAGAAAACCATAAGCCCTTGAGTGTTTTTGAAGAACAAGCAGGAAAGAAGGAAGAAAATAAAGGAAGTAAATTCACCGCGTGCGGGAAAAAGGAAGAAAATACAGCTGGGGGAAATCCTGACCGCCGGCTACCGGTCCACTTTTTTACCGGCCAAAACAGTCCCTTTTCGCGCCGCCATTAATAAAACGACGGCAATCCCTTCGCGAGATCCAAGGCAAGCTGGACGCGCGCCGTGAAAAGAAGACCCGCGGCGGAAAGGCTCCAACCATGGCAGGAGTGAAAAAGAAAGTGGACGGATGGCTGAAAGCCCGCCATATGAAGGAGTTGTTCCATACAGAGATCACTGAGCAAGACGGAGTGCCGATGCTTGAGTACCGTTTTGAGAAGGACGCCTGGGAGAGCCTGCAAAAGACCCTGCTTGGCAAGACCATCCTCTTTACAGACAATGATGATGACTGGACCGATGCCCAGATCGTGCATGGCTATCGCAGCCAGCATCATGTTGAAAGCGCTTTCCGGTGCATGAAAGACCCGCACCACATCTCTTTGCGTCCTCAGTTCCACTGGACCGATCAGAAGATCAAAGTACACGTCTTTTGCTGTGTGCTTGCTCTGATGCTGTGCAGTCTGCTCCAAAGGGAGCTCCATCACAAAGGCATCGGCCTCTCCGTCCCCAAAGCCCTTGACCGGCTTGCCGGGATTCGGGAAGTTGGCATCGTTTACCCATCCCAAATGGATGGAAAGAAGCCCACAATCAAAATGACTCTTTCTTCGATCTCGGAGGAACAACGTGCTCTATTCGAAGCACTGGACCTAAAACGGTATCTGGCCATTTAGGTCATACAAAAAATCCCCAATTTTCATTTATGGGACAACCATTTACACAGAATGCTCGGTAAAGTCGGGCTAGGTCACGAACCCAATGTTGAACAGCCCACTCCGCCCCTCCCTCAATGCCTCCCGTATAGACAACAGCACCAGGCTTAATCGTAAAATATTGCATCGTTTCCAGGGTGTTGCCCGATTGAAAAGGTATATTCAATTGTAAGTGTTCAGAGGGTCGCGACTTTTTTGCCGACCAGTCATTTTTGAGGGGACATGGTCGCCGTTTTCGTGTATGGAAAGCTGAAAGATTGGGCATATGGCTAAAGGCAACCGCAACAGGAGTGTGCCTGGATGTCTTCGCAGGATGCCCCCGACGGTCTTCCCATCAGCGAAACGGACTGGAAACAGACGCCTCCCTCTGTCCGTGCCTTCATATTGTCCCAGCAGGAGCTCATCATAAAACTGACCAGGCGTGTGGAAGAACTGGAAGCCAAGGTTGGTCAGAATTCGAACAATTCGAACCGCCCCCCGTCGTCTGATTCTCCTTACCAGAAAGTAAAAAGGGAATCGCAGGGAACGGGCAAGCCAGGAGCCAAGATAGGTCACAAGGGGCATCAACAGGCGCTGCTGACACCGACCAAGGTCAAGCCGGTGCCGCCCCAAACGTGTGACTGCGGGAGCCACGAATTCGAGGAGCTTAAACCATTTTATACTCATCAACATATCGAGCTTCCCAAAATTGAGATGCAAGTCACGCATTTCATCCTGTTGGAAGGGGCCTGTACGAGCTGCGGCAAGGTCGGTCGGGGCAGGGTTCCCGAGGGGTTCGAGGCTGGATATGGTGAAAGGCTCACCGCACTCGTAGGGGAGTTGAGCGGGGGCCAGCGGTGTAGCCGCAGATCTGCAAAGGAATTCATCGAATCGGTGCTGGGGATTCACATCAGCGTGGGAGGAATCCAGCGGTGTGTGGATCGCGTATCCGAGGTGATCCTTCCTCACTATGAAGCCATCGCAGCCAGGGCGCGGAGCGCCAGGGTGAACCATCTCGATGAGACTTCCTGGTACCAGCACGGTGTGCTTATGTGGTTGTGGGTGATGGTAAACTCCACGGTAGCTTTCTTTAGCGTGAAGACCAGCCGGTCCAAGGCGGCCTTTGAAGAGCTGATCGGACACTGGGCGGGGATTTTGGTCAGTGATAACTACCGAGTCTATCGCAACTGGGTAAACCTGCGGCAGACCTGCCTTGCTCATCTCATCCGGACGGCCGAAGGGCTTTCGCAAAGAAAGGATGAGGCGATGAGCTGGTTTGGAGGGCGGATTCGTTCCGAGCTGCAGCGTTTGATCCACTGGGCCAATGCCCCTCCGACCAAGGGAGAAGTCGCCACATGGTATGCCCGAATGTGTCATCTGATCGACCTCTATAAAGCTCGCAAAGATGAGGCGGGGAGGCTTGCCCGGCTGCTGGATGCCGAGATGGGTAGTCTTTGGGTCTTTCTGTTGGAAGAAGGCGTCGACCCCACGAACAATCGCGCGGAGAGAGTTCTTCGATTCGCGGTGCTGTGGCGCCGTATGATGCAGGGAAGCTTCAACGAAAAAGGGGACCGCTGGGTTGAGCGAATTCTCTCCTTCAGAGAAACCTGCCGCCTGCGGAATCTTCCGACCTATTCTCTGCTGGTTGAAGCACTCACTTGCGCGCGCCAAAACACGACTCCCGATGTCTCATGGATCTAAAATGGGGGGACCCCCTGAACAGTTACCATTGCGGTTGAATCCTCCGCTATGGCAGAGCCGGACAGGATCAAGCCAAAACTTGGCCACCTTATCCTCTCGTTCGATATGGACGTGAGCCGGTTCATCCCTGTCACCAGCATAGAAGAAGAACCTGTATGACCCAATCCGCAGTGCAGTTGGCATTATCTTAACCCAGGGCGTCCAAATTGAATCTCGATTGTTGCCGGTTTTTTGACCCTGCAGAGCCCGGAGGGCTCACAGCTATTAGCCGGGGGTTGAGGCCTTAAGGCCGATACCCCCTGTTAAGAATGAAAAAGAAGGAAACGACCCTGGAGGCCTACCGGTGGTATCACCTTTGCTAGCTCAATCACCGGCTAATGGCTGTGATCCCTCCGGGGGATCAGGAGGGCCAAGAACCGGGCAAGAAATTCGGGCCATTTTGCCCCTTTTTGGACGCCCCAATCTTAACCCCAAATCAGAGGGTACTGCCACTCACTTGACGGCACAACACAGACTTATACCTAAATTGAGCGATTTTGGGATTTAAGGAATCTACCCTTTGGAGTATGTTGTTGAATCGACAAAGACTTTCGCGAGAATTTGTTCGGATTCAACTCAACCCAAAGGGTAGGAGGTCGTTATGACCGCTAAAGCTCAAGAGCGCAAATGTAAGATTCACTCAGCGGAGTGTACCACCGATACACTCACCTCGCGGGGAGGTTTGCAGCTGTTTGTGCGTTATGTGTACGGGATACAATTGTTTTCGCACCTCGAACGTCTGTTTGGAGGCATCAGGAAAAACAACAAAGGTCAGGCTGTCACAGAAATCTTCAAGCAGATCCTGTGCTTCCTTGTGGATGGCACGAGTCTCCACCTGAGCCACTTCGATTCACTGAAAAAGGACCCCGGTTATGCGGCAACCATCGAAACCGAGGCAGGGGCGATGCTTTCATCCCATTCGGTGAAGCGCTTTTTCAAGGCCTTCTCCTGGTTTCGAATCTGGTTGTTTCGCCGTATTCTTCAACAGCTTTTCCTTCGGCGTCTTCGGCTGGCGAAACCCGAAATAATAGAGATTGGCATCGACACCATGGTGATGGACAATTCAGAGGCAAGCGTACGCCATGGTGTTCAGCCGACCTACAAGAATGTAATGGGATTCCAACCTCTTCAGATGACATGGGGGCGTTTTCTCATCGATGCCGTGTTTCGCGGAGGGAAGAAACACAGCAACCACGGTGACACCGTTGGGAAGATGGTTTGCCATGTGGTTGGTCTGATCCGGCGGCACTACAGCGAGGACGTCCCCATCATCATCCGCATGGATAGTGGATTTTTTGACCAGAAACTGTTCAAGATCTTTGAAAAACTCTCCATTGGCTACGTGTGCACAGGCAAGCTGTACAAAGACATCCATGCGGTAGCCAAAGCAACCGAAAACATCCATTGGAAACGCTACCAAAAGGACCGCCATGTGTGGGCGTATTTCGAGTTTGGTGATAGACGAGGCAATTGGTCGAAATTCAGACGAGCCCTTTATTGCCAGCCCATGGATAAGAATGGGCAATTGCTCCTGGCGTTTGTACGCCCGGCCAATGTGATTTACACCAACATTGGAATGGGTTGTCCAATCGATGTACAACTGGAAAAAGCCGGGTTCTCCAATCTTCTTGAGGCCTCATCCATTCTTGAAATGTCTCACGGTCGCGGAAGTGACGAGCTGGTTCACAGAGCATTGAAGGATTTCGTAACGGAGGCACTCCCTTTCAAAAGGTTCGCCCCCAATGCAGCATTTTACTACACCGTGCTGCTTGCCTTCTTCCTCTTTGAGTGCTTCAAGGAAGATGTCTGCTCGGAGGTCGTTCCCATCGAGTCTTACCCGACAACTCTCCGTCGCAAAATCATCGATATAGCGGCAAAGATTGTCCGAACCTCCGGCAAAATCATCCTGAAGTTGACCCAATCAGCATGGGAATTGCTCAACTTCAATAAACTCTGGACTAATAGCGGAACACCGCCGGTATTCACTTGGGTCTGAGGAACAGTAGTTGAAATCCACGGTAGGCCTAGGGTGTGTACGCAAAGATTACTGCAGCCATAACAATATAGCTCCGATGATCCACATGGCCCGGTAGCTGAGAGCGGATTTGTCATACCGGGTGGCGATGGATCTGAACTGTTTGATGCGGTTGATGAAGCGCTCGATGCGATTCCTCAGCCGGTAGAGGGTCTTGTTGAAGGGACCAGTACGCTTCTCATTGACCTTACGAGGAATGGTGATCCGGATATGGTGCTTGCGGAGATACTCTCGGATCTTTTTGCTGCTGTAGGCCTTGTCGCCGCTCACCCGTTCGGGTCTAAGGCGTGGCCGACCTTTGCCATCCTTTCTTATGGCACCCTTTTCCATCAGGTCCTCAAAGGCTATGGCCTCATGCCTCTCACCGGGTGTGAGAACAAAGGTTATGAGTTTACCGCTGCCGTCGGTTCTGAGGTGGACTTTGGTGGAGAAGCCTCCCTGGCTGTGGCCAAGGGCCTCCTTCTCAGGGTCCCTTTTTTTAGCCCAGCCGCATGCTGGTGGGCTCGAATGATGGTGCCATCGACAAAGTGGATTTCCCAGTCGATGCCTCCTTTGGCATCTGCTTTGGACTGAATGGCGGAAAGGATCTGGTCCCATATCCTCTTTCTGCTCCAGCGGTAGAACCGGCTGTAGATCGTGTTCCAGGGACCGTACCGCTCGGGCATGTCCCTCCACGGAGCACCGGTTTTGAGCTTCCAGAGGATGCCGTTGATGATCCTCCTGTGATCCTCGGATGGCCTGCCGGTCTCGGGCTTTTGCGGTGGAAGAAACGGCTGTAGTTTTTTCCATTGTTCGTCAGTTAATTCGTGTCTAAACATAATAAATTATAACAAATACAGCACGCTTTGCGTACACACCCTAGATCTACGACCGTGGCGAATCGCTCAGTTTAGGTTATAAAAAGCCTATGGACACACGGGTCCACACTGCGCTCTCAGAACGTTTCTTGCCCGTTCACCCCCATTTTGCGACAAAATATTTTGGGTCTTCGCGGATTAACGTGAAAATGCCACAAAAACAATTCCCCCCTTGAGGCGGGAATCGGATGGGCCACGTCACGCTAATCCGCAATGAAGCAATATTTTTTTGACTTATACTCGTTTTGGTTAAGAAGTTACATTTTCAGGTCGCTCCATGCTCTTTGTAGGAGCGGCTTCCAGCCGCGACCCACTCACGTCGCGGCTGGAAGCCGCTCCTACAAAAACGAAGCTTTTCATCCTCAATAGGTATAGCGTGAAAGGCAGATGAGCCAACTCCCCAGACTCGTATGACAGCATTGAATCTCCGAGGTTTTTCTTGACTTTTACAGCCCCGTTTTTTACATAGTCACGTTTACGACAAATCTAACCCTCTCATCAATGCCAAAGGAATCTTTAAGGAAACTACATGGAAAGCATCCAAGCGGTAAAAGGGATGAACGATATTTTGCCCGGCCAGATTGAATGGTGGCAGAGGGTCGAGGAGACTGCCCGGCGGGTCATGGAAGACTTCGGATACCGGGAGATCCGCACGCCGGCCATGGAGAAGCTGGAGCTCTTCGCGCGGGGGATCGGCGACAGCACGGACATCGTGGAAAAGGAAATGTACGTGCTGGAGGACAGCAAGGGGGAAAAGCTGGCCCTGCGTCCCGAAGCCACGGCATCCGTCGTGCGCGCCTTCATCCAGCACAAGCTGCATGCCGACCCCCTCATGCAGAAGTTCTACGCCATCGGTCCCATGTTCCGCCACGAAAGGCCTCAAAAGGGCAGATACCGCCAGTTCCATCAAATCGATGTGGAGGCCTTCGGCATGGACGACCCCATGCTGGATGCCGAAATCATTTATATGCTCCGTATCTTCCTGGAGCGCGTGGGCCTATCGGGAGTCGTCCTGCATATCAACTCCCTGGGGTGCCCGGAATGCCGCAAAACCTACCGCAAGGTCCTGCAGGATTTTCTGGAGAAGGACGCCGAAACGCTGTGCCCCGACTGCCAGCGCCGCCGCCTCACCAACCCGTTGCGCACCTTCGACTGCAAAGTGGAGCGCTGCCGGGAGGCTCTGGAGGGTGCGCCCCTGCTCCTGGAATCCATCTGCGGCGCATGCTCCGACCATTTCGAGCGGGTCAAAGCCTCCCTGTATGCCCTCGACACCCCTTTCGTCATCAACCCCAGGATGGTGCGGGGACTCGACTACTACATGCGGACCACCTTCGAAGTCATCACCGACCGGCTGGGGGCCCAGAATGCCGTGGGTGGAGGCGGGCGTTACAACGGCCTGGTGAAGGATCTGGGAGGCCCTGATTTGCCGGGAATCGGCTTTGCCATCGGGATGGAACGGCTGATCCTGCTTCTCCAGCAGGAAAGGGAAGAGAGCCGGCGGAGCCCCAAGATCTTTATAGCGGCCCTGGACGATGCGGCGCGCCAAAAGGGCTTCCTCCTCACCCAGCAGTTTAGAAACGCCGGAATCGAAACGGAAATGGACTACGAGGGGCGCAGCCTCAAGAGCCAGATGCGGCGGGCGGACAAGTTTTCCGCACGGCATGTTCTCATCCTGGGCGAAGAAGAACTGGCGCGTGGTGAAATCCAGCTCCGGGACATGACGGACAAGAGCCAGAAAAATCTTTCCCTTGAAACGGTCGTTGAAGCCATGAAAGGAATTTACAAACAGTGAGCCAGTTGGAAGAACAACAGATCAGCGCGCAGGAAGATTACGAGACCACCCGAGCCATGTTGGATTCCCTGGGCGACTGGGTGAAGACACATGACTGCAACAGCCTCGGCCGGGACCAGGTGGACGAGACCGTCATCGTCATGGGCTGGGTCCAGCGCCGGCGAGACCATGGTGGCCTGATTTTCGTGGACCTCCGCGACAGGATGGGCATCACCCAGGTGGTCTTCGACCCCCAGTATAATGCCCGGGCGCATGAGCATGCGCGGGTGCTCCGGAGCGAGTACGTCATTGCCGTGCAAGGGAAAGTCCGACGACGCCCCGAGGGGATGACGAACCCCAAGCTGCAGACGGGGGAGATCGAAGTCATCACTTCCGAGCTGAGGATACTCAATGCCTCCAAGACACCCCCCTTCCAGATCGAAGACGACCTGGACGCCAATGAAAACACCCGACTGCGCTATCGCTACCTCGATCTGCGCCGCCCCAAAATCCTGCGCAACCTGCTCCTGCGGCACCGGGCGGCCCAACTGACCCGGAATTACTTCAGCTCCCAGGGGTTCCTGGAAGTCGAGACCCCCGTGCTCACCAAGAGCACCCCCGAAGGCGCCAGGGACTACCTCGTGCCCAGCCGCGTCAATGCCGGGAAATTCTACGCCCTGCCCCAGTCTCCCCAGATTTTCAAACAGCTCCTCATGGTGGCGGGCTTCGAACGGTATTTTCAAATCGTCAAGTGCTTCCGGGATGAAGACCTGCGCGCCGACCGCCAGCCGGAATTCACGCAGCTCGATCTTGAAATGTCCTTCCTGGGCGAAGAAAAGATCCAGGAGCTCATGGAAGGCTGGATGGCCCTGCTGTTCAAAGAGCTGATGGGAATCGACCTGCAGATTCCCTTTCCGCGCATGCCCTACGCCCAAGCCATGGACCTCTACGGCACGGATAGACCCGACACGCGATTCGGGTTACAGTTGATCAACGTCACGGACATCATGGCGGCATCGGAAGCACGGGTATTCAAGCAGGCAGTTGAACGGGGCGGCCTGGTCAAAGCGGTGCGCCTGCCCGGCGGCAGCACCCTTTCCCGCAAGGAACTGGACGACCTCATCGACTATGTGAAGATCTTCGGCGCCCAGGGGATGGCGTGGATCAAGATACTCCCGGAAGGCTGGCAGTCCCCCATCACCAAGTTTCTGTCGGACGACGTGCGTACGCAGCTCACGGCCAGGGCGAAGCTGGAAACGGGCGATATCATCTTCTTTGTGGCGGACCAGAGCAAGGTGGTTCATGACGCCCTGGGAAACCTCCGGGTGCGCTTGGCCAACCAACTGAACCTCGTGGAGCCCGGCACGTTCAATTTCCTGTGGGTGACGCATTTTCCCCTGCTGGAATGGGATCATGAGGCGAAGCGGTACACTTCCGTGCACCATCCCTTCACATCGCCCCTGGAGGAGGACCTCCCTCTGCTGGAAGAAGCGCCCGAAAAGGTGCGCAGTCGTGCTTATGACCTGGTCCTCAATGGAACCGAAGTCGGCGGGGGCAGTATCCGTATCCACCAGCAGGATCTCCAGGAAAGGATTTTCAACGCCCTGGGGATCTCTTCGGAAGAAGCCCAGGAAAAGTTCGGCTTTCTGCTGGAAGCGCTTCAATACGGTGCACCGCCCCACGGCGGCATTGCTTTCGGGATGGACCGTCTTATCATGCTTCTGAGTGGCAGCGCTTCCATCCGGGACGTCATCGCATTCCCGAAAACTCAAAAAGCAACATGTTTGATGAGCGGAGCCCCTTCGGAGGCGGACATTCGACAGCTTCTGGAGCTCTGCATCAAAGTGGAAAGCCAGCAAAGGAGCTAATCCCATGGCTCGGTGGAACAGTAAAAAGCGGGTTTTGGATCACGAACATTCCAGGTTCTGGCGGCATCACCTGGTGGAGATTCCCGAACCGAATCTCATGCGGGAAATCTTTCCTTATGAAGAGGTGCCTCGCATCGACTTCGATCACATGCTGGTGCCCATTGATCCGGCGGAAGACATGTTCATCACGGACACGACCTTTCGGGACGGTCAGCAGGCCCGCCCCCCCTACACGGTCAAGCAGATTGAAAAGATCTTCGACCTGCTGCACCGCCTATCGGGACCCAGTGGAGTCATCCGCCAGTCCGAGTTTTTCCTGTACACCGAAAAAGATCGCGAGGCCCTGGAGCTCTGCATGTCCAAGGGATACCGGTACCCCGAGATCACAGGGTGGATCCGGGCCGTGGAGGAAGACCTCAAGCTCGTGGCCGATTTCGGGCTGAAGGAAACGGGCATTCTCACGTCCGTCTCCGACTACCACATCTTCCTGAAGCTCAATCTCGACCGCAAAACCGCCTTGAAGAAGTACGTGAACATCGCCCGGGCGGCCCTGGACAAGGGGATCGCCCCCCGCTGTCACTTCGAGGACGTGACGCGGGCCGACATTTACGGCTTCTGTGTTCCTCTGGCCATCGAACTGATGCAGCTGGCCCAGGAAAGCGGCATCCCCATCAAGATCCGCCTCTGCGACACGCTGGGCTTCGGCATCAGCTATCCCGGTTCCGCCCTCCCCCGAAGTGTGCCCCGGCTCATCCGAACCTTCATCGAAGATGCCGGAGTCCCGGGACACCTGCTCGAATGGCATGGCCACAACGACTTCCACAAGGTGCTCACCAACGCCGCCACGGCATGGCTCTATGGGTGCTCGGGAGCCAACGGCACCCTCCTGGGCTTCGGCGAGCGCACGGGGAACGCCCCCATCGAAGGGCTCCTGGTGGAATACATCGGACTGAAAGGAACCAGCGACGGAATCGATATGACGGCCATCACCGATATGGCCGAATACTTTCAGTCGGAGCTGGGGTACCGCATTCCGCCCAATTATCCCTTTGCGGGCGAGGAATTCAACGCCACACGGGCGGGCATTCATGCAGACGGACTGGTGAAGCACGAAGAGATCTACAACATCTTCGATACGCACAAACTGCTGAGACGGCCCATCAGCATCATCATCACAGACAAATCGGGGGTGGCCAGCGTGGCTTACTGGGTGAACACCCGGCTGCACCTGGAAGGAGACCGCCGTCTCGACAAGAGGCATCCGGGCATTGTGAGAATCCACAAGCGGGTCATGCATGAATACGAGCAGGGAAGAAACACTTCCATTTCCACGGAGGAGCTCGAGCGCTGGGCCCGGCGATACCTGCCCGAATACTTCGTGAGCGAATTCGACCGGCTGAAGCTGAAGGCCTATGCCCTGGCGGCTCACCTGGTGGAGGAAGTCGTCGAGAACGAGTCCATCAAGAGCATGGACCCCGCGCGCCAGGAGCCCATCCTGCAGACGCTCCTGGATCTCAATCCCTTCATCCAGTACATCTACATCACCGACCGCGAGGGGCTCAAGATCACGCGCAACATCACGCACATCGTGGACAAGTCCAAGTATGAAAGCGCCCGGGTCGGCGAGGATCTTTCCGACCGCCCCTGGTTCATCCAGCCCATGAAAGACGGGAAAGTCCACGTGACGGACTTTTACACATCCCGCTACACGGGAGCCCTCTGCATTACGGTTTCCGCGCCCATCACCAACGAATACGAGGAAATCGTCGGGATCCTGGGGATTGACATCCGCTTCGAAGACCTGGCAAAAATGGAGGAAGACGAGGCTGTTTGATACGGCGCTTCGGATGGCGGCGGATATCCATGCTGTTGACTCAACCAGCTTTCGTCATTCCGGCGAAAGCCGGAATCCAGGTAAATAAAGACTTACTGGACCCCGGTTTTCACCGGGGTGACGTTGAGTCAACAACATTGCCGGCGGACATGAGGCCTGCGAAAGACCACCAGGAGTGAGGTGTCTCCGTGAGAACTTCCTTGAAGAGCTGCGGCTGGATATGGCTGGTTTTCATCATTCTTCTGCCGAGCTGCGCCGAACGTCCCCCAACCCCTCCGCCGGCACCCTACTCCACACAGAACATTCGGACTCAACGGCCGTACCAGATCAAGGGCATCTGGTACTACCCCATTCCTTCGGCCGAAGGGTACGTGGAGGAAGGGGTCGCCAGCTGGTATGGAAAAGACTTTCACGGCAAAGCAACCTCCTGCGGCGAGACCTACGACATGTACGCCGTATCGGCCGCCCATAAAACGCTGCCGCTGGGAACCTATGTGAAGGTGACTTCCCTCGAGACCGGCCGCTCCGTCATCGTGAGGGTGAACGACCGCGGCCCATTTGTATCGGGGCGGATCATCGATCTTTCCTACAAGGCGGCCCAGGACCTGGGGACCTCCCAACAGGGGATTGCCAGGGTTCGCGTGGAGGCGGTCCAGGTGGCTTCCGAGGAGCACATGGGCAGCAGTACGGTGTGGAAGGTGGAGCCCACGCCGTCATTCCGATACGGTAATTTTATGATCCAGATCGGGTCGTTCAAGGACCAGACCAACGCCTACCGCCTGAGAGACAAGATGCAGAAAGGCGTCCAGGGGATCCAGGTCTTTCCGGCGGGCTGCGGTGAGGAACAATTCTACCGGGTCCAGGTGGGAGCCTACCAGGATCTGATGCTCGCTCAACGTGAAATGGAACGGCTGCGCCAGAACGGCTTCAAAGACGCCTTTGTCGTGGCCATGGAGGGGAATTAGCGTGCTCATGGTAATTCCGTATCCTTCTCGGGAAGCCGAGGAGAGACTGAAACATATCGCAACCCGCAGGCTGGGGGCTGATCCCTCCCTGGAAAAGAAGGTCCTGGAGATTCTCGAGACCGTGAAACGAGAGGGAGACGCGGCCCTCCTCCGATACACGCGGCAATTTGACGCTCCCAGCATGGACCAGGCCGGTATGTCCGTGGAGGAAGACGAAATCCGGGCGGCTTACGATGCTGTGGACTCCACTTTCCTGGAAATCCTTCGTACGGCCATGGCCAATGTCGAAGCATTTCATCGACAGCAGCTCCATCCCTCCCATTTTTCCACCCGGCCCGACGGAAGCTTCACGGGGCAGATGGTGCGCCCCGTTGCGGCTGCCGGCCTCTACATCCCGGGGGGCAAAGGCGGGGAAACGCCCCTCATTTCCTCCGTCCTCATGAACGGCATCCCGGCACGGCTGGCGGGCGTGAAGGACCTGGCCCTGGCCACCCCTCCGCGGAAGGACGGCAGCATCAATCCCCATCTCCTGGTGGCGGCCAGGGAAGTGGGGGTCACGCGCATCCACAAGATGGGCAGCGCCTGGGCCGTTGCCGCACTGGCTTACGGGACGGATTCCGTGTCGAAAGTCGATGTCATTGTGGGCCCGGGCAACATTTATGTGGCTCTCGCCAAGAAACTGGTTTCGGGTGAGGTGGGCATCGACCTGCTGGCAGGCCCCAGCGAAATCCTGGTCATCGCCGACGGCCAGGCCCGACCCGAGTATATTGCTGCCGACCTGCTCAGCCAGGCTGAGCACGACCCGCTGGCCGCCGCCCTGCTCATCTCAACGGACGCAGCCTCCGCAAAGCGTGTGGAAGATTGCCTGCGCCAACAGTTGGAAAAGCTTCCCCGACGCGACATTGCCGTGGCGGCACTGGAGCGGTATGGAGCCATTTTTCTCGTGCAAACCCTGGACATGGCCCTGCAGCTCTCCAACCGCATTGCCCCCGAGCACCTGGAGCTCCAGGTCCAGGATCCTTGGTCCTGCCTGGGAAAAATCGAGCACGCCGGAGCCGTCTTCATGGGAGAATCGACCCCCGAGGCGGTGGGTGACTATTTCGCCGGTCCCAACCATGTCCTGCCGACGGCAGGGACGGCCCGTTTCGCGTCGGCCCTGGGGGTGGAAAACTTCCTCAAGCGGACGAGCGTCATTTCCTATTCCCGAGAGGCGCTGGAGCGCGACGGCGCATCCATCATCCGCCTGGCGGAGCTGGAGGGGCTGGGGGCTCACGCAGCCTCCGTGCGCGTGCGGCTGACGGGGATTCCCTGACGTGTCATTGCCTCCACCGGCCTCACGCCTTATTCCGCCGTGTTTTCTTCAATCCACTGGAGATATTCGGGAAGTCCCGCAGCCAAGGGGATGGCGATGATCTCGGGGACTTCGTAGCTGTGGATCTCCCGAACACGCTTCTGAAGGGCCCCAAAGCGGGATGAGCGGGTTTTCATGACGAGGAGAAACTCTTCATCTTCGCACACCTCCCCTTTCCATCGATAGATGGAACGGATGCGCGGAACGATGTTCACACAGGCCACCAGCCTTTCTTCCACCAGAGTGTGGGCTATTTTGGAGGCCTCGCTTTCCCTGCCGACCGTCACGAAGATCATCGAGAAGTCCGTCATCTTCAAAATCTCTCCTCTTGAATTGCAGAAAGTGAGCAAGGGCAGTCCCCCACAAGTCACCGCCCGGGGGGCACGCAGCCTCTTCAAGACCGACACTTCTTGATTTCCAACTGGAAAAAAATTATAAATATTCCGCCATTTGAGGTCAATGCGGCTGCTTTGCGGTTGGAAGGCCCTACGCTCCAAGTTCAGGAAGACCGGGCGTGATCCTGGGATTTTTCATCCCCGAATTCCATCGCTTCAGACTCGACAGCACAGGCACCAAGAGGGCTTCATGGAAAACAAGAGGCGGATTCTTATCGCGGAAGACCACACGATTCTCAGGGAAGGCCTCCCGCATGTTGTTGACTTCGAGCTCCAACTTTGAGGTTTGCGGCGAAGCAAAAGACGGTCTTGAAGCCATACGCCTGACGGACAATTTGAATCCGGACCTGATCCTGATGGACCTCAGCATGCCGAGGATGAACGGCATGGCGGCCATCGAGGCCATCAAGAAAAGCAGTCCCGACACGAAGATCCTCGTTCTCACCGTGCACAAAACCGAAGAATATATATTGGCCACCCTCAAGGCCGGGGCCGATGGGTACGTCCTGAAGGATGCCACGCACCGGGAGCTTCTGCTGGCCATCGAAAGCGTCTTATCCGGAAAGGTCTACACCTCACCCCTTCCGTATCCGAGAAGGTCATCGAAGGCTACCTGGAGGGCAAAAAGACACTCAAAACGCAGCCGGCATGGGATGCCCTGACTCAACGCGAACGGGAAATTCTAAAAATGATCGCCGAAGGGTACAAGAACAAAGACATTGCCGATTACCTGTATATCAGCCCCAAGACGGTGGAAAAGCACCGTGCCAACCTCATGAGGAAGCTCAATCTTCACAGTGCGACCGAACTGACCGTATTTGCAATGGAAAAAGGGTTGCTCGTCGATTCACAGTGACGGGGAGACGGCGCGGCAGGAAGCCTGACGGGCCTGGTTCTCCTGTCCATCCAAGCCGGCAGCACGCAGAAGCACCCCATGTCCGGGGTTTTGTGGACATGGGGTGCTCTCAAAGCTTTCGGAAATGATCGATCAGGCGAGGCTTTTCAACGCCTTGGCCACGCGATCGAAGCCTTCCCGCAGGTCGTCCATGGAAAGGGCGTAGGAAAGACGCAGGCAATTGTCTTCGCCGAAGGCGCCGCCGGGCACGACCGCCACATGCGCGACATCCATAAGATATTCAGCGAGTTGAAGCGAGTCGTTGATGGTCCGCTCGCCTGCCTGCTTGCCGTAGTAGGCGCTGAAATTGGGAAAAACATAGAATGCCCCTTCGGGAGAGGGACATGTCACTCCGGGCATTTGATTCAGGCATTCCAGCACAAAACGACAGCGCTCTTCGAAGATCTTCACCATCTCCGTGACACCGGACTGGTCGCCGTTGAGAGCGGCAACCGTCGCCCACTGGGCGATGGACGTGGGGTTGCTCGTGGACTGGCTCTGGATGTTCGTCGCCTGACGGATGACCTTCGCATCGCCCAGCATGTACCCGATCCGCCACCCCGTCATGCAGTAGGTCTTGCTCACCCCGTTGACGATGAACGTGCGATTCTTCAGCCGCTCGTCGAGCATGGCCAGGTTGACCCATTCATTCCCGTTGAAAAGGATACGATAATAGATGTCATCCGAGCAGATGGCGACATGCTCGTGCTTCAGAAGGACCTCGGCCAGAGCGGCCAGTTCGTCGCGGCGATAATGCATTCCCGTGGGATTGGACGGGCTGTTCATGATGAGAAGGCGTGTGCGGGGGGTAATGGCCTTTTCCAGTTCGTCGGGATGCAGCTTGAAACCGTGCTTTTCGGAGCAGGGGACGATAACGGATTGGGCGCCCGTGAGCGTCACCATCTCGGGGTAGGATACCCAGTAGGGAGCGGGGATGATGACCTCGTCGCCCGGGTCCAGCATCGCCTGCATCAGGTTGTAGAGGGAATGCTTTCCTCCGCAGGAAACCAGCACGTTCTCACGCCGATAGGAAAGTCCGTAATCTTCCTGGACGACACGAATGATGGCGTCCTTCAGTTCGTCGATGCCGCTGACAGGAGTATAGCGCGTCTTCCCGTCGCGCATGGCCTGGATGGCGGCGTCCTGGATGTGCTGGGGGGTGTTGAAATCGGGCTCGCCGACTCCGAAGTTGATAACGTGAACGCCCTGCTTTTTTAGAGCGTTCGCCTTGGTGTTGATCGCTAACGTCGCCGAAGGTTGGATGCTGGTGACCCGTTGAGCCAATTTCATGTTCTTTTTCCCCCCTGTATAGATGAAGATCCCTCGTCACTCTCATAATGGACCGCCATGAGATACAGTCCGTGCGCCGGAGCGGTCATACCCGCTCTGCGCCGATCCCTGCCGGCCAGGATGCCGTAAAATTCCTCGGGCGTGCGCTTGCCCTTGCCCACCTCCACCAGCGTTCCCACCAGGTTCCGCACCATGTGCCTCAGGAAGCCGTTGGCTTCGAAGACAAAAACCAGGTGGTCCCTGTCGCGCCCCTCCACGTCTGCCCGATAGACGTGCCTCTCCGTACTGTTCACGGAAGACCCTGCTCCCATGAATGCAGTGAAATCATGAAGCCCTTTCAGGCTGTTCAGGCATGCCAGCATGGGCGGAAGGTGGAGTGTGCTGCGAATGTGCCACGCAAAGCTTCTTTCCAGTGCGGAAGGCACGGATCGGTTCAAAATGTGATATTCGTACGTCTTGCTCAAAGCGGAAAATCGGGCATGGAAGGAATCGGGCACTTCCTCCATGTGCAGCACCACGATATCCGGAGGCAGCAGGCTGTTGAGTCCCCGGTGAATGTCTCCTGGCTGCAGCTGCGTACGACTGTAAAAGTTGACCACCTGCCCTCTGGCATGTACGCCGGCATCCGTACGCCCGGAAGCCCGCACCCCGATGGAACCTCCCAGCATGACCTCCAGCTGAGATTCCAACACCTCCTGAATGGTCAGCACCCCCTGCTGCCTCTGCCATCCGTGATAGTGGGAACCGTCGTATTCAAGGACTGCCTTGAAATTCCGCTTGGGGCCGTAATCAGGATTCATAGCGACTCGGATGAGGACGGGACCGCTTGGGGGTGATTAAGGATCAGGGCTGCCAGGGGGGTGCAGTCAATCCGGCATCCTCGGGCAATCCGCTCATGAGGTTCATGTTGCAAACCGCCTGTCCTGAGGCGCCTCGGGTCAGGTTATCGATCACCGCAACCACCACGACCCGCCCTGTACGATCATCCACCCGCCAGGCCAGGTCACAGTAATTACTGCCCCGCACCTGGAGGGTACCGGGAAAGGCCTGGGATCCACAGAGGCGCACGAAGGGCGCCTTTTCGTAGAAAGACCGGAAGGCTTCGTCCACCTGTGCGGACGTTATTCCCTCCCGCAGGTTGGAATAAACCGTACTCAGGATACCACGGCTCATGGGAACCAGGTGCGGCGTGAACGTAACGGTGATGGCCTCCCCCGCGGCAAAGCTCAGCTCCTGCTCAATTTCCGGCGTGTGGCGGTGCTCGCCCACCTTGTAGGCCTTGAACCCTTCGTTGACTTCGCAGAAATGGACGCCAAGGGAAGCGCCCCGCCCCGCTCCCGACACTCCAGACTTGGAATCGGCAACGATGCTCCGGGGATCGACGAGGCCTCGAGAGAGCAGAGGAACCGTGGCAAGGATCACGCTGGTGGGATAACAGCCCGGATTTCCAACCAGCCGGGCGGAGCGTATGCGCTCCCTGTACAGCTCCGGCAGGCCGTAGACCGCCTCGGCCAGGAGCTCCGGAGTCTTATGCTTCTGGTACCAGGCTTCATAGACGCCGGGATCTCTGAAGCGATAATCGGCACTCAGGTCCACGACTTTCACGCTGCGCTTCAGGAGGTCCGGTACGAGGTCCATGGCTGCCTGGTGCGGCAGCGCCGTGAAGATCAGGTCCGCTTCCCCCGCCAATCGATCCGGATCGGGATATTCAAAGGCGAGCTCGCAATGTCCCCTCAAGGCAGGATAGACATCCGCCAGTTTTTTCCCGGCCTCTCCGCGGGACGTGATCATTTTGAGCTCCGCCTGCGGATGCTCACTGAGAATACGAATCAGTTCAAAACCGGTATACCCGGACGCGCCTGCAATGGCGACACGCACCATATGATCATCCTCACTCAACACACCCGGAGCCTCACGCCTCGGACGCAACGCCCCTGATTATTCGATTAAACGATGAACGACTGAGCCGTTATGGATTGATCGTGAAAGAACTGCCGAAGGACCGGGGCGTGGAAGCCCCGATCCTTCCCAGTGCAGAAGAACCCACCCAAGAGGTTGAATTTTCGGTAAGAAGAGTAAAATCTTAACGCTTGGAGTACTGGAAGCGTGCACGCGCGCTGCGTTTACCGTACTTCTTTCTTTCCTTGACACGGGAATCGCGGGTGAGAAAACCAGCGCGCTTCAGGACTTCGCGAAACTCCGGGTTGTATTCGAGAAGGGCTTTGGAAATGCCATGCCGGATGGCTCCCGCCTGCCCGGAACCGCCGCCTCCCTGTACGTTCACGGAAATATCGAGCTTCCCGTAGGTCCCCGTCAGCACCAGCGGCTGAAAAATGACCATCTTGCTGGTTTCTCTGTCAATATATGTATCCAGGGGCTTCTTGTTGATGACCACCACCCCTGAGCCCGGCTTCACCCATACTCGAGCCACCGCCGTCTTGCGCTTACCCGTTGCATTGAAACGTTGCTCCGCCATCCCTGCTTTCTCCTCGTCTCCTGACTGCGTCTTACAGTACCATTCTTTCCGGTTGCTGGGCTTCGTGGCGATGCTCGACACCACGATAGATCTTGAGCTTTTTGATCAACTGACGTCCCAATCGATTTTTCGGAAGCATGCCCCAAACCGCCATGCGGATGATTCGTTCGGGCTTATCCTGATTGAGCTTTCGCGCAGTCGTAGACTTCACGCCACCCAAATATCCGGTGTGGCGATAGTAGACCTTATCGTCCCATTTATTTCCAGTGAGACGCACCTTTTCAGCGTTGATCACCACCACGAAATCACCACAGTCCACATGTGGGGTGAAATGAGGCAAATGTTTTCCCCGCAGCCGCATGGCGATCTGAGTGGCCAGCCGCCCCAGCACCCGATCCTCGGCATCCACCAGAATCCATTTACGCTGATCTGCTTCAAATTTTGCGCTGATTGTTTTCATGCATTACTCTCCACGATCTAAGAAAAATGTCAAACCCGAAGCACAGTTGTATAGAAAAACTTCCTTCCCTTGTCAAGGGAGTTTACCAAGATTTCATGCCTAAAGACATGCAAACAGGGCTTCCCGCAGAACAAAACGGGAGATGTGTCTTGAAGCCATTCTCAGAAGGGCATGTCGGGACCGGCGTTGAAACTTCCCCCCAGGGAGCCCAGTCCCATCAGGTTGACGGACAAGGCCACCCGCTGGTCATTCTGCTCCTTTTCATACGTCAGGCCCAACCCCCAGCACCCGTGAATATATCGGAGGCCATACCCCTGCTTATACAATTCTTCCTTGTCCAACGAGTAGTCATGATAGGTATTGAAGTATACATTGGACAAAAGCTTCAGACTCGATTCCGCTATGAGCTCATCGATCGGATAATCTTGCCGGAACTGATAATTGAGCCTCAATATATGCCCTCGGCCGCTGTCGAGGGTCATCATCAAATCGTGGCTGGCATCCGTGTTTTCGGTCGAATAAAAATCCGTATCGTACGTCAGCGTGATGTATTTTTGGGGCATCAAATCCATTCGCATGCCGACAGAGGAAACCCCTTCCGTCTTTGCGAATTCAGAGCTCAAGTTGGGGTCATTCTCATCCAGATTGAATGCCTGGAACAACTGCACACGCGCAAACTCATGGTAGGTCGTCCGGCTATTCCCTTCGGCATCCTTCGCGACGGATTTGCTGGTGAAAAAATTCGTCACGCCATAGCGCACTTCATGGATCGATTGGTCTGCGTCCACCAGGTCGAACTGGGCAATGTCGTTTTGCCCGACCCCTTTGGGAACATACTGATACGCGACTTCCGGACGCATGGAATGCTGGAAAGCAACATAGTCGCCCATTTTGAGCGGATACACACGGTTCAGCCGACTGCTCACCGCCAACTGCATGTCCGAGTACATCCGTCCCTGCCAGGCGTCCCGATTGTCTTCCTGCCAGTCCATCCAGTAGGTGTTGGCGAGGACTCCGACCGAGGGCTCGACATCGAGATAGGACTTCCAGTGGAGAGGATAAGCAAGACGCGGCGCGACGTCGAGGCGATTGCCCCGGTCTCCCTCCTGCCTCCAGTAGTTGGTCCACGAGCTATCAATGGAGTAATAGAGGGGAGTCTGAAGCACGGGACTGGGTATGGCATTGAAGGAAAAGGTCGGCAGCTTCTGGAGAGTGAATTCGTTCAATGAGGTGTCCAACTGCTGCCAGTAGCGAACATCGAGGCCCAGGAGCGTGGACTCATTCCTTTGATCCATGTACAAGCTGGACTCACGCGCCAGGATCGTCTCGTCGTTCAATATCCCCCGCCCCGAGAATTGCCGGAACATCTTGTTGGAGAAATCATAAGAGCCCGAACCTTTCTCGAATTCCTTCAAATAATTCTGATCGCTGGCGAAGTCGAGGTCCATGCGCCCCTCGATGTCATGGGGCATTTCGAAAGAATATCGGGATCGCAGCCAGTAACGATCCGCCGTCTGGTAGGGATACCCTTGCGAAGCGAGATGCTCCTTGCTCGCCTGATCTCTCAGGTAGTTGAACTGAAAGAGGCCTTCCCCCCAGGTTGTATTGGCAATCCGATATTCCAGGCCGCTCATCAAGCCACGCTCCGACATGTAATGACCGTAAAAAGTGGCGTCCATGTCCTCGCGGATGGCCCAGTAATAGGGGACTTCACCTTCCACACCCTGCAGGTCCGAGGCACCGGCCCAGGGAATCAGGAACCCGGACTGCCTCTCCAGTTGGACGGGGAGCGCCACAACGGGCGTATAAAAAAGCGGCAGACCGCGTACCCAGAACGAGGTGTCACGGGCCCAGGCAATTCCATCCAGGTTCACATTCATCTGGCTGTAACGAATCTTCCAGTCGGGCTTATAGGGATCACAGCTCGTGATGAACCCCTGCCGCAGCTTGTACTCCGTGGGCCCCATCTTATTGATGGACTTGCCGTGCACGTAAAAGTTGTTGGCGGAAAAATAGACCATACCGTCATCCACCGAACCCGTCTCGTCCTTCAGATTCCATACGACATGCTCCCCCTCCAGCCAATCCTTGCCATAACGCAGCCGCACATGCCCCCGCAGGTCCGCTTCCTGTTTCAGGCTGTCCAAGACCGCCCGATCAGCTTCCAGGGAACGGTCTCCCGAGGTGATGCGAACGTTTCCTTCAGCCTCATAAATCTGCTTTTCCTGGTCGTAAGCCAACGTGTCGGCACTGATATTCCACGCGGCATCCTTCGACTTCAAGAGGGCGCTCTTATCGAGGCCCGACGCGAGGGTCTTCGTTTCCGCCGACGCCACCCGCACCTGACTTAGAACACCCGTGAGCAGGCATCCGATGAAAATCCAGAGGGTCAGCCTCAGAAAAATATGAAAGGGGATGGAGACCATTTCTTGCCTCTCTCCTTGGGAGCTCTCAAACGCAGCGCTTCCGCCACTCCGGCTGCAGCGCGAACCTTACACGGCGATTCACGGATCTCACAGGGTGGGTTCTCCAAAAAGCTCTTTCACTTCACCCGCAAAATAGAGCGACCCGGCGATGCAGATCATGTCATCCGGCCCAGCCAGCCGTTTGGCCTCCTGGATGGCGGAAGCCACATCCGGAATGACATAATGCTTCTGGATATAGGGCCGGGCAAGACGCCTCAATTCTTCAGGGTTGGCCGCGCGCGTATATCGGGGCTGCGTGAATATGGCCGTCTCCGCCAAGGGCAGCAGGCGGCGAAGGATGCCTCGAATGTCTTTGTCGGCCATGACTCCCAGGACCAGGTGCAGGCGCCGATTGGGAAAGCATTTCTTGAGGGACTCGCGCAGGGATTCCGCTCCATGAGCATTGTGTGCGCCGTCCAGCACAATGAGAGGCTCTTCCTGAATGACCTCGAGCCTCGCCGGCCACCGAACCTGCGTCAATCCCCTGGCGACGGCATCCGTGGCAAGAGAAAAATCCCCCTGTTTTTCCAATACTTCGAGAGCAGCAAGGCAAAGAGCGGCATTCCCCAGCTGGTGCATGCCCGCCAGATTGACTTTCAGAGAAGACCAGTGCCGCTTCAACCCCTGGTATTGGAAGGAGCCGTCTCCATTCCTCCGCATGCGGAAGTCCCTGCCGAGGAAATGCAACGGCGCACGGCGCTTGTAGGCCGTCGCTTTCAAAACACCCTGCACAATGGGCTGCTGAACGCCCGTCACGACAGGGACGCCTTCCTTGATGATGCCCGCTTTCTCCCGTGCGATGGCCGCCAGGGTGGTTCCCAAATATTCCTGGTGATCGAACGCCACATTGGTGATGATACTGACCCTGGGGGTGATGACGTTGGTGGAATCCAGCCGTCCGCCCATCCCCACTTCCACAATGGCCCAGTCGACTTTTTCTTCTGCAAAATACTGAAAGGCCATGGCGGTCACCACTTCAAAAAAAGTGGGAGGCTCCTGGTCGTCCAAAACCTTCCGCACTTTTTCAAAGACATCCAGAATGCGCTCCTGAGCAACTTCTTCGTCGTCGATGCGAAAGCGCTCCGTGAAGCGAACCAGGTGAGGCGACGTGTAGAGGCCCACTCGCAGCCCGTGCTCTTTCAACACACTGGAAAGCATGGCTGACGTCGACCCCTTTCCGTTGGTTCCACCCACATGGATGCAGCGGAGGTTCTGTTCGGGATTTCCCAAGCGGTTCAGGATGTTCGCCGTACAATTCAAACCAAACTTGATGCCATATTTTTGAAGGCCGTATAAGTAATCGACCGATTCCTGATAGCTGCTCAAGGCCGCATTCTCCCTTATTATTCACCTGCCGGAAGGTTCAACGGAAGACTCCTGAACGGAAACACCGATCTTTAATTACCACAATTCCGGAATATTAGAAATGGAGAAAGTGTTCAGGAAGGGATGGGGAGGTGAGCGATGGCTACTTTTTGCGACGCGTGGAGGGTTTCAGCGGGGAAGCATTTTAGCCATAGCCTCCAGCAATCGATCCCAGCTGAAGGGTTTGGAAAGCACAAGGTCCACGCCCCTCTCGGTAAGGTCCTCGTCTTCATATTGAGCCCCCCAACCCGTGATGAGGATGACTGGAACCTTCGGGTTCCTGGCTTTTGCCTGGCGTGCGATTTCCCATCCGCTGATGTCCGGCATGCCCAGGTCCGTCAGGATGAGGTCGAATTCCCCCTCCCGTATGACTTCAAGGGCCTTTTTCCCGTCACTCATGGCCGTGACTCTATGCCCTTTCAGTTGGATCATATCGCGAAGGATCCCCAGGATCTCTTCTTCATCGTCCACAACGAGGACGTGGTGTGAGCGCCCTTCACCAGGGAGTTTGGGGGAGCTCGACGGACTGCTTTTCGTTTCCCCCCTCGGCAGCGTGATGGAAAAAACCGTTCCCCGTCCGGGCCTGCTCTTCACCTGGATGTCCCCGCCGGCACGAAGCACGAGGCTCCAGGAAACACTGAGCCCCAGCCCGGAATTCCCAATGCCCTTGGTCGTATAGTAGGGATCGAAAATCTTCCCTGCGACCTCCTTGCTCATGCCGATACCCGTGTCGGCAACCTCCATGACGATGGAATCTTTCAGAGACTTGCAGCGCAGGGTGATCTTCCCGCCGTTCGGCATGGCCTCCACAGCGTTCAACACCAGGTTCGTGAGGATCTCCCTCAAATCCGAGGCGTGAATGGACGCCACACAGTTTTCTTCCAGCTCCCAATCGATCTTGACGGTATGCCCGAATTTCTCCATGCCGTTCTTCCACCGCGGCCGGGTCAGCTCCATCACATCCTGTAGAGCCTCCTTCACATCAATGGCGGTCACCACCCCATGGGGCTCCCGATCGTGCGCCGTGAATTTCTGCAGCCGCCTGACGGTATGCGATGCGTCATGAACAGCTCTTTCAATCTGCTGCAGGCGGCGCATCAGGCCGTCATCCGTTATATCCAGGAGCAGCAATTGGATATGCCCCAAAACGGCCATCAGGAGGTTGTTGAAGTCATGAGCCACTCCCCCCGCCATTGTCCCCATGGCCACCAGCTTTTCCGTCTGCAGGATTTTTTCCGCAAACGCCTTCTTCGTCGTCACATCGTTCACCACCAGCAGAAAACCCGCCTCCCCACCCTGGGCTTCGGGCACGCGAACGAGATAAACGTCGGCCAGGTAAGGTTTGCCTTCACCGTTGATGAGAGAGACATCGGCCAGTTCCTCCTGGCCGGATGTCTGCATTTTTTGTAGCAGTTTGAAGAAGATGGACGAATCCTGAAAAATAACCGCGGGTGGGCGGCCTTCCAGCTCGGAAACATTCGAACCGTGCAGCCTTTCGAAGCTCTTGTTGACCTGCAGGACTTTTCCCTCAGGATCCAGCAGACAGGTTCCCTGGGGTGCCAGGGAAAAGGCCCGCTCGAAAAGCTCGTCCGGCTCGGTCTCGCACACCTCCCTTGCCTCCTCTTTGTCGGAAGGCAAAACAGGCGAGGTACTCAAACGCTCCTGATCCCCCTCCTCCAGGGCTTGTCGGTAAGGGTCTTTGAGAAGATGCCCCATGAGGCGGCTCAAGATCTCCCAATTTCGTTTGAAGGGTATGGGAAAAGGGAAGGGATGATCCGTGCTCAAACAGAGAACCCCCAGGTCCATGAGCGGGAAGCAAGCCAGACAGGCCGACCGGGAAACGGCGGTCACTGGATCACCGCCTGGTTCCCGCATCTCTTCCAAGTACACAGGCTGCTGCGTGGAAAAAGCCTTGTCGGCGGAAGCTTTCAGGAGGCTGCCCTGCAGGGGGCTACGGACGTCACCGGAATTCCCGCCCTCCAGCAGATCATCCAGGCCGAAGGAGGCAACCGGGACAAGGACCATGCTTTTCGGGTCTCGAATGAAAATAGTGCAGGCCTCGAAACGGCTTTCCGAGATGACGATTTCGGCAAATCTTTGACAGATGGGATCCAGCCCCTCTTCATGCTTCAGGGCCTCTTCGAAGCCCTGGAGCATCCCCAGAATATGGAGCATTTCCTCCTGCTGCCATTGGAGCCTGTCCAGCCCCAGGTGCATGATGTTCTTGTGCAAAAGATCCATGGATGCCCCCGTCACTTCATCAGGTCCCACAGCTGATCCACTTCAGCCCGGATGAGGGACAAATGCTCCCGATATTCGTCCCATTCCTCTTCCGAGATACACAAGTCATTGCAGTAGCCCAGGGTGAGCGAGTCATTCAACAGCTCCGGGTCATCTCCCGCATCACTCAGGAGATTCGCCAGATGGATCATCTTGACCTCGGCCTTGAAGGAAGGGGCAGCTTCGGGTTCATGGTGAAATTCCAGTACGCGCACGAACACCTGGGGAGTCCCCATTTCAAGGCCACCCATCGCCCCACCCGCCCATGTCCCAGCCCGTAAAGAGACTCGGCATGCCACAATGGCACATTACTTGCCCTGGCCAGCTCCTGCAGGCACCGATAATGGTCTTTCAGATGGACCGCCATCATCACTTCACCGAGATCATGGAGCAGCCCCAGGCAATAGGCGTCCTCTTCGCCCATCCACGGCCGCCTCCTGGCCATCACAGCGGCGATTTTCGCCACCACAAGGGCCTTCTTCCAGAAGCGCTCCCTTTGCCGTGAGGTCAGTACTTTTTCGTCCGACAGGATCTCCAGCAGCAGCAAAGAGAAACAGACGGCCTTCACCTCATCGAAGCCGATCACGAGCATCGCCCGAGACAGTGAAGCAATTTTACCTCGAAAACCGTAGTAGCTGGAATTGGCAATGCGCAGGATTTTGGAGCAGAGACTCTGATCCACCTGGATCATGCCCTCGATCTTTCTGGTGGAAGTGCTTTCGTCCTGAAAAACCGCCAGGAGTCGGTGCAATGCGAGGGGCATGGGAGGGAGATCCGCAATCTGACAAATCTGGAACCGAGCTTCTCTGGCATCCATTGCATTCACCTGAGGTAACGCCATCCCGATCATCCCTCTTGATGTGTCGCCCATACGTGGCAGCGAAAGTCATCACCTGGTCCGCGAGGTTTGGAAGTCCCCCTTGAAGGGGGACTATGGGGGATGTTCCCTGTCGATCACCCCCCGTCTCCTTCCCCATCTCGTCGGCAGGTGATTTCTCATTCTTGAATTATATGCATGCCGTCACGGGCGTATCCACCGAATCCCGATCCGCATCCTCCTGCATGCTACATTCCGTAAAGCGTCTTCCCTTCGATTACCTTGATGCCGCTTTCCGTGAGGACCTTGACCGCCTCGTCCAGGTGATCGAATCTGAAAATGATGACCGCATTGTTGCCGCTCTGCTGCACAAAGGCGTACATGTACTCCACATTGACATTGGCTTTGCGCAAAACTTCCAGGATGGCGTGCAGTCCGCCGGGGCGGTCTCCAACCTCCACGGCCACCACGTCCGTTTTTCCCACCGTGAACCCATGTTTCCGCAGGGCATCCTTCGCCTTGTCGTTGTCACTGACGATCAGGCGCAGGATGCCAAAATCGGAGGTGTCCGCCAGGGACAGAGCCCGAATATTGATCTGAGCCTCCGCAAGAATTCGAGTGACCTCCGAAAGTCGGCCTGCCTTGTTTTCCAAAAAGACTGAAATTTGTTCCACTCGCATCTGTATGGTCTCCCCTTTTGCAGTCACTGCCGTTCACTCCTTAAATCTTGCGATTGTCGATGACACGCTGGGCCTTGCCCTCACTGCGTGCAATGGTCTTGGGCTCCACAAGCTTCACATTGGCGGAAACCCCGAAGTATTCCTTGATATTCTTGGAGATCCTCTTTTCCAGAACCTGCAGCTTCCTGACTTCATCGGAAAAAACATGCTCGCCCACTTCCACCAGGATGGTGAGAATGTCCAGGTTGCCCTCGCGATCCACCACCAGTTGGTAATGAGGCTCCACCCCTTCGATTTCCATGAGTACGCTTTCAATCTGGGAGGGAAAGACGTTGACGCCGCGAATGATGAGCATGTCATCCGTTCGCCCCGTCACGCGGTTCATTCGGACGAGGGTTCTTCCGCAAATGCAGGGCTCGGGATTGAGGGAGCTGATGTCGCGCGTCCTGTAGCGAATGACGGGAAAAGCCTCCTTCGTGATAGAGGTGAAAACGATCTCTCCCTGTTCGCCGTAGGGAAGGGGCTCTCCCGTTTCCGGATGGATCACCTCCACAATGAAATGATCCTCGGCAACGTGAAGGCCTTTTTTCGCCTCGGCGCATTCCACGGCCACGCCGGGACCCATGACTTCGCTCAACCCGTAAATGTCCACCGCATTGAGATGCAGCTTGCGCTCGATCTCCTGGCGCATTTCCTCCGACCAGGGCTCGGCGCCGAAAATACCCGCCTTGAACTTGAGATCCTTGAAATCGACTCCCACTTCCCGGGCCACTTCCGCAAGGTGCAGGGCGTAGGAGGGCGTGCAGGTGATCACCGTCGCGCCAAAATCCTTCATGATGAGAATCTGCCGTTTGGTGTTTCCACCTGAAATGGGGATGACGGAGGCCCCGAGGCGCTCCGCTCCGTAGTGAACTCCCAGGCCACCGGTGAAAAGTCCATAACCGTACGCGTTGTGGATGATATCTCCCCGTGAAGCTCCTCCCGCGGCCAAGGCTCGCGCCATCAATTCCGACCACATGGCAATGTCGCGCGCTGTGTATCCCACGACGGTGGGTTTTCCCGTGGTCCCTGAAGAGGCATGGATCCGGACCACACTCTCCATGGGTACGGCAAACATACCAAAGGGATAATTATCTCTCAAATCCTTCTTGTACGTGAACGGGAGCCGGCGCAGATCCTCTAAAGACTTTATATCCGAAGGAGCAACCTTTGCCTCCTGAAATTTTTGGCGGTAGAAGGGAACCGTCGCGTACACCCGCTCCAGCGTCGCCTGAAGGCGCCGCAATTGAATCGCTTCAAGGGCTTCCCGTGGTAGTGTTTCAAACTCGATGTTGAACATCATGCGCTTGCTTCCTCCATAAAATTGGTGTTCTTTTCCCTTACCCGTTTACAAAAAAAGAGGCCGTCGGATTCAGGAATCCACGGCCTCAAAAAACAAAAAACCATGGGTCCCGCTGCTTTTGCGCCTACCCATGGTCTTGGTCAATGTCAGGTCTGATTCAGCCTACTTTGCACCCCCACAGGCAGGCCTCTCAAAAAAGAAGCCTCCAAAAAACTGAAAGCAGCAAAAGCGGAAGAACCCGTCAAACATTTTATTTCCTTATTTTACCTTGTTTGCCTGATGCAATGATACGCTGTGGGTCCCCTGGATAGTCAATTTCATACAGCCTGTCAAGAAAAACCTCCACGGGAAGAAAGAACGTTCCACCGCACGGGGAGCGAAAAAGGCTTTTCCATTAAATGGTCAGGACTTATCCTTGGGTGCCTCGGCCTTGGGGGCTTCGCCCTTGGCTCCTGCCTTGAGCCTGAGGTCCGAGAGCTCCGCCTGCAGCAGGGCAGGATTGGGATAGGTCCCGGTCACCTGCAGCGCCTTCTCGTAGTGCTCCACGGCTTTGGCATATTCGTTTTTCCCGGCGTAAAGCCTCCCAAGGCGCCAGTCGATTTCGCGCTGGAGCCCCAGGCTTCCCTGGGACTGGAGATCCTTCCACCGAGCGATGGCTTCGTCCGCCTTTCCCATGGTCTCGTAGGTCAGAGCCATCTGATAGCCCGCAAACAGCCGGAGGCTGTGTCCCGCCGGCGCGTCCGCCAGGACTTTGTTTTGCCACTTGAGGGCATCTTCATATCGACGGGCGTGGAAAGAGGCGAGGGCGAGGTCCAACTGAGCGTCCAGTGCGGGTGGGGTGCCTCGGTGCTCCTGAACGAATTTTTCCAGGGAGGAAATGACTTTTTCCCATGCCTTGGGATCCGCCACACCCTCCGGCGGCCATTCCCGGGAGATCTCCGCATAGGCGGCACTCGCCCGCTTTTCCTTGCTCTTGCTGTATGCGTCCATTCCCCACAGGCCGCCCAGGATGAGCAGCAGGACGAGCACACTCACGGCCACGTGATTCGAATGCGTTTCCATCCAGACTTTGAAGCGTTCCGTCCAACCGGCGGGCTCCAGGGACAATGGCGCCATCGTACTGACACCCTTCAATTTCTTCTCACTCAAAACACCTTCTCCTGTAGGCTATACTGGAATGCTGTCCTTTGCCCCAAACCGGGCCAGGATCCGTTCAATGATCAATGTCGTGGAAGATTCAGGGACCAGCGGAATTCTTGCGACCTCACCTCCCCACGCCAGGACATCCTTCGCCCCCACAATCCGATCCAAAGGCCAGTCCGCTCCTTTCACAAGAACGTCCGGTCGCACGAGACAGATGAGAGCGAGGGGGTCTGGATCAGAAAAAATCGTAACATAATCCACGCAATACAAGGCGGCCACCATTTCGGCCCGCTCCATCTCCGCAGTGATGGGACGGAGCGTTCCCTTGATCCGATGCACCGAGCCATCGCTGTTCACACCGACGACGAGGTGATCCCCCAGGGTTCGTGCCGCCTCCAGGTAACGGAGGTGGCCCACATGGAGCAGATCAAAACAACCGTTGGTGAAAACGATGCGCTTCCCCTCAGCCTTCTGGCATCTGCAAATATCCTGCAGATCTCCGGCACTCAGGACCTTATCCCGTGCGGTCATTTGGCAGTATCCGAGCTCCTCGACTCACCTTCCGACGCCTTCGCCACAACACGAGGGGAAGCCTCATCCCCCTGCGGCTCCATGAAGGTCGATTCATTTTCCATGACGTCCACAAGCCCTTCCTGGCGCATCTTGATCCAGAAGGGCCGACTTTCGAAATTCATATTCCTGACCCGGATCACCCCGGGATCTTCCAGGAAAAGCTGCCCCTTGAAGGTTTTTTTCAACCACTGCAGAGCGGCACGGCCCTGCCCTTCCCTCTTGTTACCCAGGACTTCCAAATGGTAAAGGGTGATTTCCTTGACTCCCTCGCCCGAGAGAGACAGGCTGATGTGCCCCCGGAAGCACCCGGGCTTTTCGAACTCCAGGGTCTCCATGGGGCCGAAGCCCTTAAGGATGGTCAGCAACTCTTTGACGGAAAGACTGCCATATGCGGCTCTCCATATAACGCCTTTCCACTCGATTTCCGCCACTTTCTTCCGCTCCAAATTTACATTTGTATTCCGTGTCTGAACGCAACTTCGTCACAGGGACGCATTTGATTTTCTTTTTGGCTTCCTTCAGCGCCCGATGGAGTGCCGGTTGCCAAGTCGGCAGGGGCGAATCGAAACTTTCTTCGTAATCCTTTCGAGTGATCTTGAAAGAGCTCAACGGAGCCTTCTTTTTGGAGCGGTCCCCGCTCTCAAAAAAAATCACTCAATACCGATGCCCCTTGCCCAGTATTACGGGATGAATGCCCAACAGCTTGATTTCCGGACAGAGTTCAAGAACCTTCGTGCGAACAACTTCGATTTCCTCGTTGTGCATGTGGCTTTCCCTGAGTCTTAAAGGTAAATGCCTTTGGAACCTCCCTCAACATGCTCCTTCGGGCCGCCAGGTCATCCTGAAGCCCGAAGCTGACTCACAGAAACAGAATGCTCCTTTTGGAAATTCAATTGACGCAGCGCTTCGAACAAAGCGACTCCCACCGTGGTTGCCAGATTCAGACTCCGCACCCGTGTTCGATCCAGGGGGATCTTCAAGACGTGCTCAGGGTCCGATTCCAACAGGTCACGCGGCAGGCCCTTCGTTTCGGCGCCGAAAATGAGACAGTCCCCGGGTAAAAATTGAAACGCATAGTAAGGGCGAGGCGCATGAGCAGAGAAATAAATCCATCGATGGGAGGCGAGTTGTTCACGCAATGATTCCAGACCGGGATGCACCTTCAAATCGACATAAGGCCAATAATCCAGACCAGCCCGTTTGAGATAGCGGTCCGTCAAATGGAACCCGAGGGGCTCCACCAGATGCAAGGGCGTGTGAGTCGCGGCGCAGGTCCTTGCTACATTACCGGTATTCTGAGGAATCTCCGGTTGATAGAGCACCACCTGCAAGGGCGTTGCGTGGTTCAACTTCTTCCCTCAAATCCCAATGCGTCGCATCTCATCCATGCCTCAGTTTCGCTGCCCGCGGACGGCCCGTACGAAGTAATTGGCATAATTGTCTTCAATGATGTAGATGTCGCCGTAGTAGAAATCGGCGTAACAGGCACGATGGTGACCTGCTTCGGTCGAAGACCAGCAGTTTCTTTGGTTTTCGAAGAGATGGCTGGTGTACAGCCCCGAAAGACGGTTTTCTTCGGGCAAAATGAGCGTATCCAATTCGTCCTTTGTGGGGAAACGCCAATCACCATATCCGGCAAATTGATCCTTGTTGAGCTTTTCGATGTACGCATGGCCGTCTCCCCAGACCATCCGATCCTTGGATGCTCCGCGCTGCCAGATCAGGCCAGTTTCATGATCCAGAACCAACAAATTACCCTGCAGCTCAAAACGATCTTTCATGTTACCTCCCTTGAGTCGAGGAAAATGCATTCACACAGCGTTACAAGGTATTGAATGAGTGAATTCACGTAAGCGTGCAGTTCCCACCACAAAGAACAATAAAACGCTTCCTTTTAGCACAAAAATCTTCCAAGACGAACACTAAAGTTGCTCCGAAAATCCGCAAACAGCCCTCCGCATCTTCCCCGCCTTCCGTATTGACCCCTTCCGCGGATTTCTCTAGGATGATGCCTTGTTGACACTGCGAAAGGAAAACGGAATGCCCTATTGCACTTCGGGCGGCATCTCCCTTTACTATCAAGTCCAGGGTCAGGGAACGCCGCTCCTGCTCCTGAGCGGCCTGGGGGGAGGCGTCTGGTCGTGGTTCGGTCAGAATCCTTTTTTTCAGGCACATTACCAGACCATCGCTTTCGACAACCGAGGAGCAGGCCGATCGGACATTCCTCCTCCGCCCTACGCCATCCATGAATTTGCACGGGATGCCCTGGGGCTCCTCGATCATTTGCAGGTGGAGCAGGCTTTTGTCCTAGGCCTTTCCATGGGCGGTATGATCGCCCAGGAACTGACCCTCACGGCCCCCCACCGCGTGCGGGCCCTTGTCCTCGGCTGTACCCACTGCGGGGGTTCGCTCCACGTCTCCCCCTCACCCCGGGTCGTCCAGACCCTCATGAATAATGCGGGCCTCACTCAGGAGGGAGTCATACGCAAGAACCTCCCCCTCTTCTTCAGCGAGGCCGGTCTTCAATCCAGACGGGAGGACGTGGAATCGTATGTACAGGCCCTCCTGCAGGCCCCGCATCAGTCGGCGGAAGCTTTCGAAGCCCAGCTGAAAGCCATCAGGGATTTCGATTGCTGCGGTCGGCTCGACGCCATTTCCACCCCGACCCTCATTATCACCGGCAGCATGGACATCCTCGTCCCGCCCGAAAATTCCCGTATCCTGGCCGAGCGCATTCCCCACGCCGAGCACGTGGTGATCCCGGGAGCCGGTCATGCCCTTCATGTGGAATGCCGCGACACGCTCAATACTCTGGCCCTTGATTTTTTCAACCGACATTCCGCCGAAAACGTCCCGATAAGAAAGCTCCGACCTTGAGCGACAAATCGCGTTCCACTCCCCAGTAGAAGTGGTCGCCCCCCGGGAAGACCGCCACATCTCTCATCCCCGCCGTGTCCGGCTGCTTTTCCAGCCACTCCTGGAGGGATTCCTGTCGGCAATAGTCGTCCTGCTCTCCCAGGGTGATGAGGCAGGGAGTGGACGGCAGTTGAAGCCCTGAAAAATCCATGAAATCCAGGGGGGGAGAAACCAGGAGCAGGGATGCCGCATGGAGCCCCTCGAGGACCGCTTTGAGCACAATCCAGGCCCCATACGAATACCCTGCCACATGAAGGGTCTCATGGCCCTTCCCTCGGAGAAAGGCGACAGCGGCCAGGAGATCCTCCACTTCGCCATGCCCGTTCCCATGGCGCCCCCCAATCCCTCCGACGCCGCGAAAATTGAAGCGCAGAGTCCCCCAGCCCCAGAGAGATAAAGCCCCCTGAAGGGTTAGAACGACATTGTTCTCCATGCTTCCCCCATAGAGAGGGTGCGGATGGCAGATGAGGGCAGCCCCCGTTCCGTTCCCAATTTCATAACGTGCCTCCAGATCGATGCTTCCCGAGGGGATCTTTACAGGCATCTCCGGCATATCTTTCCTCCTGATTCCAAAGGTCAGCCCTCCCGTCGGGAGGGAAAATCAAATTGCTAAATCCCGGAAGGATTGGATAGAATAGGACTCCGGCATGCATGAAACCGGCTTTTGCGCTGAAGGCATCCGTCTCTCCCGGACTGTCGCAAGAATGATGAAACACTATCCCTATCCTTTTCAATCACCTGCCGGCGTTTTTTGGGAGGACCAGACACCATGATACAACCGCATTTCAAGACCGCTCTGGTGCTGAGTGGAGGGTCGGCGCGCGCTCTGGCTCACCTGGGGGTCTTGCAGGAGCTCGAAAAGAACAATCTCCAGGTGGATCTCATCGTGGGAACCAGTATGGGAGCCATTATCGGCGCATTGTACGCCTTTTATGGAAATGTCGGTGCGGTGTTGGACCGCATGCGGCAGCTGGTGGGGAGCGACCTTTTTTTGCGGGCCGTCTCCGCCGCCAACAAGGACGAATTTCGCCTCGCCTCGGACAGCTTCATCAACCGCTTTGTCTGGCTGTTCAAAAGCGGCATCTACTGCACCCAGTCGGTCATTCAACCCACCATGGTTTCGGAAGAAGACTACCTCAAAATCATGAGTGACCTCATCCCTGAGTATCCCATGGAGAGTCTCTCGCTGCCGTTCGCCACCGTCGCCATGGATCTGGCTTCGGGGGAAGAAGTCGTCCTGACCCGGGGGTCCCTTCTGAAGGCGGTTTCAGCCAGTTCGGCCATTCCCGGCATCCTTCCCCCGGTGCGCCACGAGGGACGCACCCTCGTAGACGGCGGCTGGGTGGACAATGTCCCCGTCGCCCCGGCCATCAGCCTGGGCGCCCATTGTGTCATCGCCGTGGACGCGGCCCTGGATTTGAACGATCTGGGCCCCCTTCCCACCTCGGCTCTGGAGACTCTTCTCCGAGCCCACGAAATCACCCGCATCTTTCTCAACAACCACCGTAAGAGTGCCGCCGATCTAATCCTGGTCCCGAAGGTGGGAAAAATGCACTGGGCCAATTTCGCGGCTCTGGAGCCCTGTATGGAGGCAGGGCGCAAGGTTGTGGAAACGCACCTGCTTTCTATTCGCCTCCAGCAGAAAAAACGACGGGCGGTCACGCGCGGAGGAGCCATTCATCCCGGGCGCACGCATCACTGGAGCCATCCCTTCGTCGTCATCTGATGCCTTCGGCGGGAAAGGCCCGTCACTCAAACAGGTGCTTCACTTCCGCAAGCTTTTCCGGCGACCCCACGAGGACGGAAATGTCCCCGGGGGCGAAAATCGTTTCCGCCCCCGGGTTGGTGATGGTTTCGGCATCCCGACGCAGGGAAAGCATCGTCACACCGTACTGCTTCCTCAAACCCACGTCCGCCAGGGATTTTCCCGCTACGGCTGAGCCTTCCTTGACCCGCAGGGAGCAAATTTCGGCATCCGGCAGGTACAGCCTGTAATCGCAAAGGGATGGACTGCAAAAGGCCGTGGCTTCCTCCGACAGGCTCCGGAGCATTCCATATCCGTCGCTTCTCACTTTGGCGGCAAAGGCTTCGATTTCATCCCTCGGAATGAGGTATTTGCTGAGCACCCGCGTGAAAATTTCCACGGAGGTTTCGAATTCCTCCGGAATGACCTCGTTGGCGCCCAGTTCATAGAGGGGCTTCATCTCCGGCAGAAAGCGGGTCCGGGTGATGATGTGCAGTCTGGGGTTGAGGTTCCGGGCCGTGGCCACCACCATCCGAGTGGCGACGGGATCGGGTATGGCAACCACCATGATCCTCGCATGGTGCACTCCCACATGCTCCAGGACTGCTTCCTGGCTCGCATCCCCGTAAAAGATGGGCTCCCCCCTGGCCTTTTCTTTCTTGACGGTGACCGGGTTCATCTCGACGATCATGTAAGGGATGCCGGCATTCCTGGCGGCGCGGGCCACATTCCTGCCATTCAAGCCATATCCCACGATGAGAAGATGGTCCCCGGGAACCTCCTCTTTGCCGTTGCCGTTGAGAGACTCGCCTCCTCCGGTGCTACGCCCCCTCCCCAGTTTCGATAAAAGAGGAAGGCGATGGAGCCAGGTGTGGCCGGACGGCGCCAGGTGAAAATGAAAGCCGCTCTGCAGCTTCGGGGGCATGGGCAGCCGCATGAGCAGGGCTGCGATGGGAGTCCCCTTGGCTATGATGAAGGGAGTGGCCGCCATACTCAGCACCGATACCGAAAGAAAAATCTGATACCCATTTCCCGAAAGCAGACCGTGCTGGACGCCTGCTTTGGAAAGGATAAACGAGAACTCCCCGATCTGGCTGATGGCCAGCCCCGAAAGCACCATGGTGCGGAACGGATATCCCAGAAGCGCCGTGGCGCCTCCCGCGATGATGGCCTTCAGAAGCATGACACCGACAATGATGAGGGCCACCACCCCCGGATTATCCATGAGCACGCGAGAATCCACCAACATGCCGATAGATATGAAAAAAATGCTTGTAAAAAGGTCGCGGAAGGGCAGAAGGCTGCTCAGGGCCTGGTAGCTGTACTCCGATTCGGAAATGATGAGGCCGGCGAGAAACGCTCCCAGGGCAAGGGACAAACCGATGCTCGAAGTGAGCCAGGCCACCGAAAGGCAGATCACCACCACCGTGAGCAGGAAAAGCTCCCTGCTCCTCGTCCTGGCAATCTGGTACAGGACGTGGGGAACGATCCATTTGGCGCTGACGATGGCAAGAACAACGATGGCAATCCCTTTGAAAAAAAGCATCATGAAGGCTCCCGAAAAATCCCCCCCTCCCCCTTTCATGAGAGGAACGAGAAGCATCATGGGAACCGCAACCACATCCTGGAAAATGAGGACCGCCAGGTTGATCTTTCCCTGCGGGCTGTCCATTTCAGCTCGCTCCTGCAAAAGCTTGAGGACAATGGCCGTGCTGCTCAAGGACACAAGAAACCCCAGAAAAATGGATCGGCCCGTGTCCTCGCCGAGGGCCCTGGCAATGGCAAATGTCGCCAGGAGAGTCACGAACACCTGGAAAGAGCCTCCGAGCAATACCGATCGCTTGAGCTGCCAGAGGTTCTTCATGGAAAACTCGAGGCCGATGGTGAAGAGGAGCAGCACGACCCCTATCTCGGCCAGGCTTTCCACTTCATGCACCGCCCCGATGAGGGCAAACCCGTGGGGTCCGGCCAGCACTCCCGTCAGCAGGAAGCCCACGATGGCCGGAATCCGCAGTTGATGGCAGCCATAAAGGACCCCAACGGCCAGGGCAAAAATAATGACGATATCACTCAAAAGCGGTATCTGCATGAGGGGGACACTCCTCCTTCTCACCCGTACAGTTCGGCGGAAGCATTCATCCCATGGAGCCGCGCGGTTCCCCCGTACCAGGCCCCTGCATGAAAAAAGCCGCATCTCCACAACATCTCGTGTGGATAGCGGCCCGACCATCCTTCAATGCTCTGCTCTCCGGAAGCGTCTCCGCTTCCAGACCCGCAAACAACTTAACGGATCGATTTATCTAAGTCAATAGTCCCTAGACCTTGCTATTCCTCCCAGGAGATGCATTCCACGGGGCAGGTAGCAATGGCTTCATCGATGCAAGCCTCATCCCCTCCCTCGGGCAAAATGACCTGAGCCTTTTCAGAAGCCGCATCCATTTGAAACACCTCCGGACACAGCTCCACACAGCTTTCACAAGCGATGCAGCATTCCTGATCTAAAACGACTCTGCGCGCCATCTTCCACCTCCTTTTCTCTACTGGTGCTCTGGGGGGCTCCGTATCGAAACGCTTCACGCTCCGTTCAGAGCTCCCTCAACCCCAATCACGTCGAAACGACGATTCTCATACTCGTCTAAGATAGGAATCTGAAATTCGTAGGGTGCGTTCTACGCAAGAGCTGAGGCGGTGCGTAAAATGCACCCTACCTCTCTACCGCGAACATTGCCATGTTCTGCGGTTCCACGAACGTAGCCTTTGCTCTTTGGCGAGTATAGAACCCTACATCGACCATCCCCCATGTTCCATCCATCAGATGGGAGGGGCGATGGTCACCAGCAATCGCAGGTCCGTTTTGGCTCGCAGGCCGTGGGGCTCGCTGATCTGGCTCACCACGACATCACCGGCCTTCGCGGGCATGGTCGCACCGTTTTCCCCCAGAAACTCCCCTTCCCCCTCCAGCACGACCAGGCTCACCTCCCCTTCGATGTCGTGGGCATGGACGGGCAGCTCCTGCCCTGCCTTGAAGTTGAAATTGAGAATCTTGAAGTAGGGAGAATCCTGAACCAGCAGTCTCTTGAATCCCTTTTCATCAAAGCCGTTGGCTTCGAACAGGTTGACTTTTTTCATTTCCACTCCTTGTCCGCCCCCCCTTTTGCCGGAGAGGGACATATTCTGAGGTCAATTTCCCCGGGCGCTCCCTCGCGCCCTTTTAAGATAAGGACTAACCCGGGAGGCCAAAAGATCAATTGACTCAAATCAATGGAGAGAGCATTTCATCTTTTCCACATGAGTAAGCCCATACGCTATTCGAGAGCGAAACGATCCCGCAGTCTTTGGGAAAGCGCCCGGGTCAGCTGGAAGGCCTTTTCCACGGTGGCTGTGCCGTCGGGGTTCACGAGGCAGCAGGTGGCCGGAGAGAGCATGCTGCGCGACAGCAGGTAGTCCCGATCGATCCCCCGGCGATCCAGTTCTTCCCATAGGGCCACGAGCCTCTTTTCCAGGGAATCCACAGCCTCTTTTTCAAAAAACTGGAAGTTTGTCGGGGTGATGCCCCAGATGAGAACTCCTCCACGATCCAGAAATTTTCGAATGGAGCCGGCGTAGGAAACAAAAATTTCTCCGTTGGTGTACATGTCGAGGGAGAGAACGTCGAGATCCAGGCCCAGCAGGAAATCCCAGTCCGGATTTCCGCAGAGATGAATCCCCCTTGGTCGCTCGACAATGGAAAAGAAATTGTCCAGGTCCTGCCGGGCAAGGACATTGTTGTATCCCGACATGCCGCTGAAAATGAATTGCATCCCGGGCTCGTCGACAAACATGAAGGCGTTGGGATGGAGCTTCTTGAGCCGCGCCAACTGCACATTCACACGCCGGGCCATGAATTCCAGCATGAAAGGCCGCACCGTATCATCGAAAAGAATGGGCCGGTCGTCCTGGTCCAACACGTTGAAGCCAAAACTCACCGGCCCTTCCAGCTGACCGCGAATGGCATGCCGGTCAGAAAAGTCCATCTGGAGAAACCTGTGGTAGACGACGGAATACTGTTCGCTGATATCGAAATATTCAGGCTCTTCGAAACGAGACAGAGTCTCCTCCAGTTCCAGGGCGAACTTCTCCATGGAAAAGCGAAGCGTTCGGTTCTCCATGTCCAGAACGATGCCCGGAAAGTGCTCGGAAGCCTGGACGTACATGTCTTCGTAGTAGTTGTAGTGAGGCAGCTGCGGCCAAAATGGAACATCCAGAGACAGCGCAGCCTCCAGGGCACGGTCCACATCCCTGTGGGGCATGACCGCCATGGCGGTGGTGAGGAGGTTTCCCGGAATTCCCATCCATTTCTCCTTTCTGTTTAGGTCTTGACGCTCCAGTCATCCTTTCACGTTTTCTTTCCTCGGATCCTCCATTGAATGCCCCAGAGCGCCCACTGCTTTAAATTTTAGCACAGCTTCCATACAACTATAATACCGTCTTGAAAATCATGGATGCTGAAGAATGCAATCTTCACAGCCATAAATCGACTTTTTTTGTCCTGAAGGTTGGATTGTTTCTTGAAATGGTCCATTATTCAACTACATTGATCGTCTCTGGCGCACGGTAGAGTATCTTTTCCTGGAGGGAAGGCGAATGGATCCGGACAACACTCGTGGGAGCGACAGCCCAACATTGGGTGGTGAGACTACTCGAAACGATCATGATACAGGGCATCTTGCCCGGCTGTCTATGACGGCTCTGGGCGTTGTGTTTGGGGATATCGCCACAAGTCCGCTCTATGCCGTTCGCGAATGTTTTCATGGAGAATACGCCATAACGGTAAGCCATGAAAACGTGCTTGGAGTCCTCTCCCTCATGTTTTGGACTCTCCTGATGATCGTAAGCTTCAAGTATCTTTCCTTTGTCCTGCGCGCCGACAACCATGGCGAAGGCGGTGTCATTGCCCTGACGGCGCTCCTGAGGCGTAAAGGGAGTGAAACCAAGTGGGGCCGGAGCCTCTTGACTGCCGGTCTTTTTGCCGCATGCCTCCTCTACGGAGACGGCATGATAACGCCGGCCATCTCGGTGCTCAGTGCAGTGGAGGGCATACGGATCGTCATGCCCCAATTTGGGCACTATGTTGTTCCGCTGACCATCATTATCCTCGCTACCCTCTTCTACCTACAGCAGCGCGGAACCGCACGGGTCGGCAGGCTGTTCGGGCCGATCATTCTCTTGTGGCTGGGCGTCCTTGCAACGTTGGGACTGATTCAAATAATCAGGAATCCAAGTGTTTTTGTCAGTCTTTTTCCCTGGCACGGCATAGACTTCCTGATTCGAAACAAGACAGCCGGCTTCATGGTACTGGGTGCTGTCTTCCTCACCGTAACCGGGACCGAAGCTCTTTATGCCGACCTGGGGCACTTCGGCACACGCCCCATACGTTTGACTTGGGGCGTGTTGGTCATGCCGGCCCTCGTTCTGAACTATTTTGGCCAGGGAGCACTTCTACTTGAACATCCGGAAGCAGCGCACCACCCCTTTTACGGCCTGGTGCCTTCATGGGCTTTTGGCCCCACCGTCCTTCTCGCCACCCTTTCAACCATAGTCGCGTCGCAGGCCGTAATCACCGGATCTTTTTCCGTCAGTCGGCAGGCAATTCAGTTGGGTTATCTCCCCCGCATGCGAATTTGTCACACGTCCGCGGCACACATGGGGCAGATCTATATCCCTCAGGTAAATTGGCTGTTGATGTTTTGCACCATAGGACTGGTGCTCGGCTTCCAGTCTTCGAGTAATCTCGCGGCAGCCTATGGAGTCGCGGTGACTTCGACCATGCTCATCACCACGGTCCTTTTCTGTGTCGTGGCGCAAAAGCGATGGGGATGGAGCCTTCTCAGAGTTTCCCTGCTTGCAGGCCTTTTCCTTGCGGTGGATCTCCCCTTTTTCTGTGCAAATGCGAGCAAGATTTTTCACGGGGCCTGGTTCCCTCTGCTGATTGGCGCTGTGTTCTTCTTTGTCATGCGCACCTGGAAATGGGGAAGAGAGGACCTCAACCGCGAGCTGAGCAGGCTGACGCCGGCACTGTCCGATCTGCAGAAAACCCTTGAAAAAGATTCCCCAAAAAAAATCAACGGCCAGGCGATATTTCTGACCGGGAGTACAGACAGAGTTCCGGCGGCCCTCATTCACAACCTGAGGCACAACAAGGTACTCCATTCTGAGATTGCATTCCTGCATTTCAAAACCGCGGACATGCCGAGAGTGCCCAATTTCGAAAAGATTGAAACCGAGAAGCTGGGTGGGGGATTTTATCGAGTTGTCGCGACCTATGGCTTCATGGAGACCCCGAACATCAGCAACGCTCTTGCACTCGCCCGCGAAAGCGGGCTCGAATTCAAAATCGAGAACGCCAGCCTGTTCCTCGGGCGGGAACGACTGACATTGGGAGAGCACCCGAAAATGGGCCGGCGGCGGGCAGCCCTCTTTCTCTTCATGTCGCGCAATGCAACGGACGCTGCGACCTTTTACGACATCCCTTCGGATCAAATCATCGAAATCGGAGTTCAGCTTGAACTTTGAACGCTGTGGGAAGGTCCAGCGTCCATCCAAGCGGTGCAACATACCAACCATAGACGGCCGCAAGAGTTGCAAGCACCTTGGTGATGAGGGCAGACCAGAATAGAGGGGCGCTCGGTCTGATGGTCCAGAAGGGCCCGCGGGTACGAGCAAGAAATATGGTCAGATGACCTGCAACGGCAAGCTTGAGAAAGATGAAGGACTGAATCATTTCCCGGTTGAGGTGGAAAATGTCCCTACCGATGTAGAATACGACGAAGGACGAAATGACTCCGATCAGGCCCAAAAATGTCGCCAAGCCCATCACCACGTGCATGTTCCATTTTTCCGGATGATCGGAATAGCGGACATTGTCGTAGGCGATGGCCATGATGGGCGCGTCGTTCAAAAGAGCCAGCATGACAATCATGATAGCGGTGACGGGCTATACATTGAAGACGAGTATTGAAAGGGTGATGAAAAAGAGCACCCTGATCGTTTCCGCGATACGGTAAATGGCATAGCTGTTCATTCGCTGGAATATCTTGCGGCTCTCTTTGATGGCGTCAATGATGACCGAAAGGCCTGGCTTGGTGAGCACGATGTCGGCTGCAGATTTTGCAGCGTCCGTGGCATCGGCAACCGCAATTCCCGCATCCGCCTTTTTCAGGGCGGGAGTATCGTTCACTCCGTCTCCGGTCATTCCCACGATATGGCCTTTACCCTGGAGGAGCTCGACAATACGATACTTGTGCTCAGGAAACACCTGGGCAAAGCCATCGGCATTTTCAAGCGCCTCTTCAGCCTCACTGTCGGACTTATCGAGAAAGGAAGAGGCCAGGACAATATGGGTCCCCAGATTCACCCGACGTGCGGTGTCCTTGGCGATGGCGGCATGATCCCCCGTCACCATTTTCACGTGAACGCCCATGTCCTGCGCTGTCTTGATGGTTTCAGCCGAATCGTCGCGGGGAGGATCATAGAGAGCCAACAGCCCCGCGTATTGCCAGGCACCTTCATCATCAGTCCGGGCCACACCAAGAGCACGGTACCCTTTGGATGCAAATGCATCCACACGTTCATCCAGGGTGGCTCTAATCTTCTCCTGATCGGAGACCAGCGACAGGATAGCCTGGGGCGCCCCCTTTGCCACTCTGAAACGGCCCCCCCAGCCGTAGCCTCTATGGTTGCCTCCGTACGTTTGGAAACGGGATCAAATGGCCTTACCTCTCCGACGGTGAGCTCATTTTTGGTGATGGTACCGGTTTTGTCTGAACATAGAATATTCATGCCGGCCAGTTCTTCGATGGCCACCAGCTTGCTGACAATGGCCTGCTTTGCAGCTAGAGCACTTGCACCGACTGCCATGGTTACCGAAAGGACCGCGGGGAGAGCCGCAGGGATGGCCGCCACGGTCAGAATCAGAGCAAACTGCAAGGTTCCCAGCATGCTTTCGTGTCGAAAAAGAGCCGCCAGGAAGATCACCGCAACCAGGAATAGCGCAAGAACGATGAGGTAATCCCCTATTTTGACCACTGCTTTCTGGAAGTGACTTTGCGTCCTGGCTTCTTCCACCAGCTTCGCCGTCCTCCCGAAAAAGGTATTCATCCCGGTGGCAACCACCATCGCATCCATTTCTCCCTGGCGAACAATGGAGCCGGAATAAGCCAAATCCGATACATGCTTTTCAATGGGAAGAGATTCACCCGTCAAAGTGGATTCGTCGCTCAGCAGGTAGTCGCCCTCCATCAGCTTTATGTCGGCGGGAACCACGTCTCCCAATCGAACCCGCACCACGTCACCCGGGACAAGCTCGCGAGCCGGAGCCTGACCCCATTTCCCGTCACGCCGGACTCGAGCTGTCACTGCCAAGCGCCGCTTCAGCAAATCAATTGCATCGTCTGCTTTCTGTTCCTGCCAGAACCCCACGACGGCGTTCAGCAGCAGGAGTACAAAGATAATCCAAAAATCTTCCCAGTGATGGATGACCGCCGACAATACGGCAGCGACTTCGATCATCCAGGGAATGGGGCCCCAAAAATAGGTCAAGAACTTGAGGATGGGGTTTGTTTTCTTTTCCGAGATTTCGTTGTATCCGTACTGCTGAAGCCTTTCCTCCACTTCCGATTGGGTAAGTCCTTCCGTCTTGGAAGAAAGTTTGCCCATCACTTCATCGATGGAGGCCTGCTTCGCTTCTGCGGCTTCCAGGGGGAAAACCCCATTGGTAGCCATAGTTTTGTACCTCCCGCGTTGGATGATCGTTGTCAAAAAGCGTGCCTTTTTTCAAATGCGTCCAACGCCACGAACGCCAACTGAAAACAGCTGCTGAACACAGGACCAATGGAACACCGGGATGACTGGATCTGTTGAAAATATAGGCATTATCTGGAATGAATGAAACCTGCGAATTCAAGCTACTGACCACGGATCCATTTTCATGTGTCGCAGTATACGCATTCCCGAAGACTAATCTGAAGGTTTCTTTTCCCGTCTCCGATCACTGTGACGGAATATCACTCATGCAAACAGGTCCATCGCATCTTCAACCGCCTCAACGATCTGGTCCTTCGTTATTAATCCTAATACGTCAGAGGTAGAGTAGAGAGGCAATTGGGACGCGACCAGAGCAAGCTGAGTTTTGCCTGCCCGCATGCGATTCAAAATTTCATGGAGGGGAGCATTCTTCATAACGGTGACAAAGGATCTTTCCATCACATCAGCAAGGAGCAGGCGGCTGCCGGCCTCCTCCAACACTCTGAGTGCGGCATCTCTGGCAACAAAGCCCACGATCCTTCCTCCGTCTTCTACCAGGAAATGGGAAGCGAAAGAATCAGTCGAGACGATCCGTGCAAAATCGGAAAGAGGAATTGATGCAGAAAGCACTTTCGGATCAGCGGTCATGATGCTTCCGGCGCGACGCAAGTAGTGAAAATTCGTCTGCAGGGCTTCGGGCATAAAGTGCCCCCGCCGAACCAGTTTGAGGGTGTAAATGGTCTCCCTGCATAAAAACCATCGCATGCCGTCGCTGATCGCAACCGTGATCGTCAGGGGGAGTATGATATTGTAATCCAGGGTCATCTCAAAGATCATGACGATGGCGGCCATCACCGCACCGGTGGATCCCCCCACGATCCCCGCCATGCCCGCTATGGCAAAGGCGGGCAAATTGCCGGGGATAAAAGGCAAGAGCCACCCCATCGCAGCACCATAAGCGCCTCCCAGCATTGCCCCTATGAAAAGGGCAGGAGAAAAGACGCCGCCCGACGCCCCGGATCCAAGAGTCAAAGAAGTTGCCAGCAACTTCAATACAAAGAGAAGTAGCAGAAGCTGTGGCTGAAAAAGCCTCCCCGTCAGCACATCTTCAATGGCTGCGTAGCCTACTCCTTCAATGTAATAATGACCATAAAAGCTCATCAAGACATACATGAGGATACCCACGAACAGCATTCCGAGCATATGGCGCACGAAGTCATTTGCCTTGATCCGGCTGCTGAAAAAATCCTCAAAAAAATAAATAGAACGGATGTAAAGAGCTGATACCATACCAATGATCAACCCGAGGCCAACATAGCAAACGAGGACCAGTGGATTGTTTGGCTGAAAAGTAAATGTCTGAAGCTCGGGAATGACGAAGGCCGGATAGACTCCAAAAAACATCTGGCCGATATAGGTGGCTGTCGCCGTAGCAATCCCAACCGGTACGAGTGTTCTCACGCTCACCTCGTGGAGCATGATTTCCATGGCAAAGAGCATCCCGCCGATGGGAGTGTTGAATGTAGCGGCAATACCGGCCCCGGTACCCGCTGCAATGAGAGTCACACGCTGCCAGGTAGGCATGGAGATGATCTGCCCCAGGGTTGAGCCGAAAGACGACCCAATCTGAATGATGGGTCCTTCACGTCCCACAGACCCTCCGCTGCCGATGGAGAGTGCCGAAGCGAAGGATTTAACCAGTGCGACTACGGGCCGTATGATGCCCCGATTGTAGTAGATAGAGTCCATCACCTCCGGCACCCCGTGTCCTTTGGCTTCCGGTGCGAACCGGGTCACCAGAAAGGAAACTCCCAGGCTTCCGACAACAGGCACCAGAATGACCAAGGGCCCCCACGGGCTGGGAGGGGTATGAACGTTGGCTTCATAAGTGACTGACAGTTTGCCCAGAAACAGCATGTTGTGGAAAAAGGAGATCAGGGCGCGGAAACCTGCGGCTCCTATGCCTGAAACAACTCCCACCAGAACGGACAAAAGAGAAAGTACGGTATAGTGAAGCTGTCTTCGGGTTTCCTGCTTATCCGAGAGAGTGAGCGATACTGTATCCATTTTTTTCCTCGAATCAGTTCTTTACCCGTCTGGATAACAGGGCACGCTGCAAAAGGTGAAATCATTAAAGACTGCCTGGTGGGACACTAACATCATTAAACCCCTGTTTGTAGTCTTTTTGTACCCTTTCCTGCATTCCCCCTTGATGTTGGACAGTCGGGATATTTCGATTCCTTGGGTTCGGTCTTTGCACTGAATTTCATTTTGATGTTACACTGCTGCGGTGTTACGAATGGAGGGTTGGATCGAGTCGTTTTCAAGAGAGGTCAAAAGGATGCGGCTTCTGGTGGTGGAAGACGAAAAGAAGGTGGCCGGTTTTATCAAGAGGGGACTCCAGGAGGAAGGCTATGCCGTGGACGTCGCTTCCGATGGAAAGACGGGCCTGGCCATGGCCTTGGACCGAGTACACGATCTCATCCTCCTTGACATCCATCTACCTGGAATGAATGGAATCCTTGTCCTCCAGGAGCTGCGGCGCCGGCAGGTGGGCACACCGGTTCTGCTTCTGACCGTGCGGGCCACCATCGAGGACAAAGTGATCGGTCTGGATGCCGGCGCTGACGACTATCTCACCAAGCCTTTCTCCTTCCAGGAGCTCCTCGCCCGCGCACGCGCCCTGCTCCGACGGCGCTCCGAAACGAAGTCGACGGTGCTCCAAGTGGCAGACCTCACGCTCGACCCTCTGCAGCGACTGGTTCACCGGGGAGCCGAGAAAATCGACCTGACCTCCAAAGAATTCGCGCTCCTGGACTATCTGATGCGCAATACGGGGCGGGTCGTAACACGAACCATGATCGCCGAGCACGTCTGGGACTATGATTTCGATTCCATGACCAATGTCATCGATGTTTACGTGAACTACCTTCGCAAAAAGATCGATGCGGGGCGGGAAATAAAACTGATCCATACGGTTCGGGGAGTCGGCTACACCCTCAAGACGGAGTGAACCCTTGCGCATCCGATCGATTCGCGCACGTCTAACGATCTGGTATGTTTCTATATTGGCCTTCACCGTGGTGACTTTGGGTGCGACGGCCTTTGTGCTCCTCTCCTACAGCCTGGTGCGTGAAGTGGACAACGCCCTCAACGGTGTCGCCAAAGTCCTGAGCGAACGGGTGCACGGCGGCTCCACGGTCTTCTACCCAGCCGATATCAATGAAATTTTCAGGAGATTCCTGGGCTTCTCTCCCTGGGAGCCCTACTACCAGATGATCGATCCCCGCAACCGTCCCGAACAGCGCTCTTCCCCCTCACCGTCGCAAGAGCTTCCCCTCAGCATGCATGCTCTTGAAAACGCGGCGCGAGGACTCTCGACCTTCGAAACCCTGACAGGGGTTGGTCCTTACCCCGTGCGGACGCTCACGGTCCCCCTCATGCAGGGAGGGCGCCTGGACCGATTGATCCGAATCGGCATGTCCCTGCAGAATGTCTCGGAGACCCGCCTGCGCTTCCTGCTCATCATAGCCGCGCTGCTCCCCGTCGGACTGCTCTTTGCAGGGTTGGGAGGCTGGCTCCTGGCACGCCGCGCCCTCCAACCGGTGGATCGCATGGCCGAAGATGCACAACGCATCAGCGCCGAGCACCTGGCCGAACGTTTGCGTGAGACAGGAGCCGGAGACGAACTGGACCGGCTGGCAAAAACCCTCAATCGCATGCTGTCGCGCCTGGATACAGCATTCAACCAGATCCGGCAGTTCAGCGCTGATGCGTCCCATGAGCTCCAGACGCCTCTCACCATTCTCAAAGGGGAATTGGAAGTGGCCTTGAGAAGCTCCAGGTCTCCCGAGGAATACCGGGAAACTCTGACGAGCGCCCTCGAGGAAATCGATCGCATCGCCCAGCTGGTAGAAGGGCTGCTCATTTTAGCGCGCACGGAAGCGGGCGTTTTGCGTGTGGACCATCAGCTTCTGGATCTGGCGCAGCTGCTGGAAGAGGTCTTTTGGAGGCTCAAGGGGCAGGCCGACTCGCAAGGCGTAAACCTCCTGCTGAGGGATATGGAGCCGGCACAGATCCATGGCGACCGGGAGCGGCTGCGTCGGCTTCTCATCAATCTTGTGGAAAACGGCATCAAGTACACGCCGCCCGGCGGCGTTGTCTCTCTCGCCATGCACTGCGGTGCGGACGGTGTGCGCCTTGAAGTCTCCGATACCGGCATGGGCATCTCGCCTGAAGACCGGGAACGGATCTTCCAGCCCTTCTTCCGGTCAGAAAATGCCCTCACCGAGCGCGGTTCGGGACTGGGCCTCAGCATCGCCCACTCCATCGCCGCCGCCCATGGCGGCAGCATTCACGTGGACAGCACTCCGGGGTCCGGAAGCAACTTCACTGTCATCCTGCCTGCCCATTCCCCAACATGATGCCTTCTGATATCGGAACCCACCGCTCACCCTATAGTGCCTGGCTCATCAGTCCGACTTCGGGCAACCCTTTTGAGAACATGAGAATTTTCTAATCCACGTTTAATCTGCCTTTAATTTTTCCTTCCTATGTTGCTGCTCAAGAAAGCAGCTTCGAAGATGATCGTATCCATGCATAATCATCAAGACTCGGAAGGAGAGACTATGTTTCAGCAATCGAGATTCAGTCGTTTCATGAGAGAGAAGACATTCGGCATAAAGACTTTGAGTGTGGTAGCGGTATCCTGCCTCCTGGGAGGGCTGGTGACAGCCTCGGGGCTCAACTGGACCAGAACTTCTGCGGCTCAGAGCCCCGCAGCGCAGGAAGCGACTTCAGCACCCCTGCCCCGCATCACCTCCCTGGCCCCTCTGGCTGAGAAGCTGACCCCATCTGTCGTCAACATCAAGGTGGTCAAGATGGAAAAGGTTCAATTTCAGTTTCCGGGATTTCCCGAAGGACCTTTCGGGGATTTTTTCGAGCGGTTCAACAACGGCCGCCAATTGGCGCCCCCCGAGCAACGGGTGCAAGGGAGCGGGTCGGGGGTCATCATCAGCGCCGATGGGTATATCCTCACCAACAACCACGTTGTGGAGGGAGCCAAGGAATTGCGGGTGACCCTGGCCGATCAGCGTGACTTCAAGGCCGAGATCGTCGGGCGCGACCCCAAGACGGACCTGGCCGTGGTGAAGATTGACGGTGTTAATAACCTTCCGGCTGCAGAGATGGGCAATTCCGATGCATTGAAAGTTGGAGACAGCGTGATGGCCATCGGCAATCCCTTTGGACTCAATCAGACGGTGACTTCCGGCATCGTGAGCGCCAAAGGGCGGATCATCGGGGCTGGCCCCTACGATGATTTCATTCAAACCGATGCCTCCATCAACCCCGGCAACTCCGGCGGCCCCCTCATCAACATGAACGGAGAGGTGGTGGGCATCAACACCGCCATCCTCCCCAATGGACAGGGCATAGGGTTTGCCATCCCCGTTAACACGGCCAAGCCTCTGATTCCTCAGCTGGTGAAGAACGGAGAGGTGACGCGCGGCTTCATCGGGGTGAATATCCAGTCCGTGACGCCTGAAATCGCTCAAGCCATGAAGCTTGGCGACCACACGGGGGCGCTGGTGGCGGATGTCATCCCCGGCAGTCCTGCGGAAAAGGCGGGGATCCAGCGAGGCGATCTCATCGTTTCCTACGACGGCAGGGCGGTCCGGGACAGTCATGAGCTCCCGGCAATGGTTGCGGGGACTCCAGTGGGCGAAACGGCCAGGGTAACGGTGCTTCGCGACGGCAGCGAAAAGGAGATGAAATTGGAAGTGGCCAAACTCCCGTCGGAAAAGACATCCGAGGATGACTCCCCTCAGAAGTCGAATGAAAAATGGGGACTGATGCTCCGGGATGTGACGCCTCAGGTGGCCGATGAATACAGTCTGAAGGATGGACATGGGGTGCTCATCGCTGGCGTGCAACCCGGGAGTCCGGCCGATCGCGCCTCCGTGCGAAAGGGGGACGTTATCCTTGAAGTCAACCGGAAGCCGGTCCAATCGGTGGAGGACGTGAAAAAGAGCATCGCTCACGCGGGGGACTCAAACTCCCTGCTTCTCCTCGTGCGCCGCAACAACGCCACGCTCTTTGTCCCGCTCACCATTTCGTAACAGGCATGAAGGCGCACATACCCTGTAACTGAGAAAGGATTTCCCCCCATCCCCTGCTGCGCACACGGGATGGGGGAATCTGATTGAAGGGGTTTTGGCAAATGGACTTTCACCTTCTGCCCCATCACTCGGTCGAAGGCGGTTCAGGTTCCTCTTCCCCTTCGCGCATCAACTCCGCCAACCGCCGGACCCGTTCACCTCCCAGTTCCCCCATTTTGCTCTTGAGGATCTGGTTGGCCGCATCCTCATAATTGCGGCGTTCCAGCGCTTTGAGTATCCTCTTGGACTGCCCCATCTTCCACCCGAACATAAAAGCCAGGTATACCAGCACGAACTGCCTGTCCTCCGTAAGCTCGTCAAAATAGGCAATGTGATTTCGAGCCATCTGTTCGGCTTTGCGGATGTCCTCTTCCAGCCATTTATCAGCCTGGGCTTTGGTGGTCCCTTCGATCTTGTAGCGTTCAATGGTTTCCTTGCTGCACCCCGAAGCCTCCAGGTTATGCCCGTAGCCACAGGCCCAATATCCGGCGGGGCTCTGAAAGGCGTGAAGCCTGAGCCCCTCATCCCGCTTCAGTCTTTCTTTCACCTCGTTCATGTTCATCATTCTGTTCCTATCCTTTTTCCGTTCTCCTGGCCCTGGCCTTCACAAGCCGACGGCGACCGTTTGGCAGGGTCGTGACGGTACGGGTCTGCAATCAAAAAACCGATCGACAGACGGTCCAAAAAATCCTGAGCAGTGCAAGAGCATGCAATTCATCGCGGATGTCGCAAACAGATCAGCTCACACGACGGATCGCCCAGGTTATTGTTTCGTCAGGGGATGCATTCTTCCACTGAATGCTTTAGCCGAAAGTGCTATGGCAGGGATCGCTGCGGCCAACTCCCAAGAAAGATAACCCTTATCTGCCGCAAGATCCACCAGAAAACCGAAGGGGCGTACAAGGGCGCCACACCCGCCATGCCCACGTCCATGCTGATCGACTCAACGTCACCCCGGTGAAAACCGGGGTCCAGCAAGTTGCTATTTTTGTGGATTCCGGCTTTCGCCGGAATGACGAAAGTTGGTTGAGTCAACAACATTGCCCACGCCCGCCCGCTGTAATGGGAAAACAACCGTATGCCTCAGAGAAGAGGCTTCAACATGTAGATCAGATCGCTTTCACGCGTGGGATAGGGGCTCATGATGTTCTGCCAGTAAAGGTCCTGCACACTCGTGCCGTTGAGCATCGCCTGTTTCAGGGTATTGACGAGACCGGATGCGCAGTCCGAAAGGAAGTGGGCACCGAGAATCCGGTTGTCCGATCCCACCAAAATCTTGTAGGCCGCATGCTTCAAGCCCACTCTCCTGTAGGTAGGCCACCCCAGCTTTTCCCCGAAGATCTTCTTATATGGAATATTTTGCTGCTTCAGCGCGTCTTCCGTCATCCCCACCATGCCGTACTGAGGGTAGGTGAAGAGGACGGCGGGCACCGCCCCGTAATCGACCCTGGCCCCTTCGTTCAACCCCAGCTCCGCCAGGATGTTTCGGGCCGCCACGAGTCCCTCATAGTCCGCAACCCGAGCCAGCTGAATCGTGGCAGCACAGTCGCCCACCGCGAAAACACGGGGGTTGGACGTTCGCATGCCCGCATCCACGCCGATGCCCCGCCGGGAATGGTCAATTCCGCCGGCCTCCAGAGCCAGGTCCTCCAGATTGGGCACCCTTCCGGCGCCATTGACGACGAGGTCCGCCGTCAGGAGCTCCCCTCCCGTCATCTGGACAGTCAGCCCGGAAGCATGCTTTTCGATGGCGGCGATCTGAATCCCCGTGCGCACCTGGATTCCCTCATCCCTGGAAGCATCCATCAGCAGGCTCACCATTTCCCCATCGAAGGGGCCGAGCGGTCTCTCACTGACCTCGAGGATGGTGAGCTCCTGCCCTCCCTCACCCAGCCGTGCGGCAAAATGAGCGAATTCAAAAGAAATAAAGCCACCGCCCACGAAGGCGATCCGCCTGGGCAGCCGTTCAAGGTCGAGGAAATCGTTGCTGGTGCTGAGGTGCTCACTGCCGATTCCTGTTCAATGCACCATGATTTTATTCTTCAGAATGCTCTGCCGCTTTCGACACAGGCGCATAAGACTCCCCGAAAACCTTTTCGTCGGCCGGCAGCTCCGGGAGTGCGGCATGCTCCTGGTCCTCGATCCAGGCACTGACGAGGGTATGGGTCACGGCAAGCAGCACGGGACCGATGAAAAGCCCGATGACTCCAAAGGCGATGAGGCCCCCGATCACGCCGGCGAAGATGAGCACTACCGGCAGGTCGGTCCCCCTCCGGATGAGCATGGGGCGCAGGACGTTCTCCAGGCTTCCCACCACGAGGGTCCACACGAGCATACCCGTCCCCCACCAGGGATCTCCCTTCCAGTAGAGCCAGATCACCGTCGGAATGAGTACGGGCCAGGGGCCCAGCTGCATCACGGCACACATGAAAATGAGCGCCGTCAGGAGGGCCGTGTATTGTATCCCCGCAGCGGCAAGGCCCACTCCCGCCAGGAGCGACTGAACCAGAGCCGTGACGATGATTCCCAGGGCCACGGCACGCACCGACAGGGCGGCAAGGCGTATGGCTTTTTCACCGCGCTCCCCCGATAGGCTTCTGACAAAACGGCACACCCCTCTCGCGGCCGTCTCGCCATGGGAATAGAGTATTGCAGAAATAACCAGCGTCAACATGAAGTGGAGGAGCAAAACCCCAAAGGTCCCGAGCTCCGCCACAAACCACGCGGCCAGCATCCCGGCATAGGGCGCAAGCCGCTCGGCGATTTCTTCCTGGCTGCCGGCGGCGATCTGCTGCCAGACTGTCGTCAGCTTGGCACCGATGAGCGGCAGGTGCTCCAGAGCCCGGGGTGCCGGCGGCAGTCTCCAGGTGGCCAGCGACCTCGCCCACTCCACGAGCTGGGCGGAACGATCGATGATGACCGTGAGGGCATAGGTAAAAGGTATCACAAAGAGCATCAACAATGCGAGAGTCATGACGGCTACGGCAAGTCCGCGTTTGCCGCGGAGTCTGTCCTGCACAGCCACCATGAGCGGCCAGGTGGCGATGACAATTGTCGTGGACCAGACGAGAGCCGGCAGAAAAGGCCGCAGAACCATGAAGCTGGAAGTGATCAGAAATCCAATGAAGAGAACTGCCAGGGTGGTGCGGATGATATCCTGGAATGCGATCACGGGCGACATGAAAATCCTTCGAAAAATGTCTTTCTCAAGGGTGGGGCCATAACATCTTGACCGACGGAGCGCCAAAGAGAGAGCGCAGTGCATCTCATCGCAGGTCTGCGATCTTTGGAGGGAGCTTTTATGCAGAATGACGGCGTCGGCAGGTGCCTTCAGGGTGCAGAAGAGGCATCCGCAGAAGGCACCCTGGCGCAGGCAGAGGTATACTCCAATCGGATGAGATCCTGACTAATTGATGATCCCGTAGGAGCGGCTTCCAGCCGCGATTGCACCAGCCGGCTCCCAATAAAATCGCGGCTGGAAGCCGCTCCTACAAAAGTCAAGCTCTTAACCGTTCGCAGTATAACAGGCGCTCTGCAGGGCGTCAGGCAAGAAAAAGTCAGGCAAATACGAGCATTTTGCCGGGCTACGGCGCAGAACTGCACGCGGCAACCCGGCTCAGAGGATTCCGAAAGCCCATCCCCCTCATTCAACGGTGACCGATTTGGCCAGGTTGCGGGGCTTATCCACATCGAGTCCCTTCATGGCGGAAACATGGTAGGCCAGGAGCTGCAGGTATACGACTCCCACGAGTCCCGCGAACAGATCGTCCACCCGGGGAACGTACAGGACGTCGTCGGCCACCTGTTCGATGAGGGTATTGCCCTCGACGGTGATTCCGATGACATAAGCCCCTCTGGCCTTGACCTCCTTGATGTTGGAGATGGATTTTTCAAAGAGATTCTGCTGGGTCGCCAAGGCGATGACCGGGGTGCCCGGCTCGATGAGGGCGATGGTACCGTGCTTCAACTCTCCCGCGGCGAAGGCTTCCGTGTGCACATAGGAAATTTCTTTCATCTTCAGCGAGCCTTCCAGGGCAATGCAGTAATCCATTCCCCGGCCGATGAAGAAACCGTGCTCCACATTCACGAGCTTGTCTGCAATTTGCCGCACCTGGGGCTCGTTTTCGATGACCGCTTCGATCTTCTCGGGAACCTCTTTCAGTTTTTCCAGGAGAGTGCGGTAACTCTCGAGATCGAGCACGTCCTTCTTGAAGGCCATGTCGAGGGCCAGCATGAAGAGGCAGGTGATCTGTGTGGTGTACGCCTTGGTGGAGGCGACGGAAATTTCAGGTCCGGCCCAGGTGTAGATGACATGCTCGGCCTCCCGGGCGATGGACGACCCCATGACATTGGTGATGGCCAGAGTCCGGGCACCGCGCTTTTTGGCCTCGCGGAGGGCGGCGAGGGTGTCGAGGGTCTCCCCCGACTGGCTGACCAGAATGACGAGAGTTTTCTCATCGATGAACGGCGTGTCGTATCGGAATTCCGACGAGATGTCGGTCTCCACCTTGATGCGGGCAATCTTTTCGATGGCCTTGCGCCCCACCATGCCCGCATGATAGGCAGTTCCGCAGGCTACGATATAAATGGATTCGATTTCCGCCAGGTCTTCCCTCGTCAGCTTGATGTCGTCGAACCTCACCAGTCCGTTTTCATCCAGCCGCCGGGTGATGGTTTCCTTGATGCCGTGGGGCTGTTCGTAGATCTCCTTGATCATGAAATGCGGGTAGCCCCCCTTGGTGGCGGATTCCAGGTCCCAGGTGATCTCCGTCAGCTCTTTGGAGACTTTTTTTCTTTGGAGATCATAGACTTCGATCGTGTCCCGGGTGAGGACCGCCACGTCTCCATCTTCCAGGAGGTACACATTTTTGGTGTATTTGAGCAAAGCGGGGATGTCCGAGGCGATGAAGTTTTCGCCCTCGCCAACCCCGATCACGAGGGGGCTGTCCTTGCGCGCGGCGATCAAAACATCCGGCCGGTCCTTGTGGATGACCCCGAGGGCATAAGCCCCTCTCACCCGCTCCAGGGTCTTGTAGACCGCATCGAGAAGATCCCCGCTGTAGTAGAAATCGATGAGATGCGAGACCACTTCCGTGTCGGTCTCGGACTTGAAAACGACGCCATTCTTCTTGAGCTCGCTCTTGATTTCAAGGTAATTTTCGATGATGCCGTTATGGACCACCGCCAGGGAACAGGTTTCGTCGCTGTGAGGATGCGAGTTGGCATCGGAGGGCTCACCGTGAGTTGCCCACCGTGTATGGCCGATGCCCATGCATCCGCACAGGGGCTTCACCTTCAATTCCTCTTCCAGGAGCTGCAGTCTCCCTTTCTTCTTCTCGATGACAATTTCCCGTCCATCGTTGACGGCAACGCCGGCCGAATCGTACCCCCGGTATTCCAACCGGGACAACCCGTCCATGATGACTTCCACCGCCTGTCTCGCACCGATATAACCCACTATTCCGCACATACGCTCATGCTCCTCTAAAACAGCCTTTCCAGAAAGGTCTCTTTTAGAAGAAAGCCAGTCACGGGAATGCCTTTGTTTCTGCAATCGCTTGCAGGGTTTGTACATTCCTCGGGCTGTGACATCCCTCAGGGCATCCGCCGAATCTTTCGATGGCCCTGCGTCCTCGTCGACTCATACCCAGTTCCATATGAGCCCTGGCGCTTGGTCTGCTTTCTTTTGGCTCTCTCCTGAATGCTCCTCACCCAAAATACTTCGACGCCACCTTCACGGACTCATGCTCCACCACCTTTTCCACAGGGTCCCGAACCATTCCGCAATGCTGCGACTCCCCATCTCTTGGTACACATAGGGGACAACACCAAGCAAAAACTATACCCAAAACACCATAGCCCCCACAGCCCAGGGGGAAACCGGGGGCTATTTTTGTGTCAGACGTTTGGCCGCTTCTTCATAGCCGGGTTTTCCCAGCAGGGCAAACATGTTCTTCTTGTATGCTTCCACTCCGGGCTGGTCGAAGGGATTGACCCCCAGGAGGTACCCACTGACGGCACAAGCCTTTTCGAAGAAATAATAAAGATATCCCAGGTGATAGGGCGTCGCCGCCGGCATGCGGAGGACGAGATTGGGAACGCCCCCCTCGACGTGCGCCAGGATCGTTCCCTGGGAAGCCTTTTTGTTCACGTCATCGAGGGTTTTACCCGCCAGAAAATTGAGTCCGTCCAGGTCACCTTCATCTTCCACCAGTGTGAGATCCACTTCGGGAGCTTCGATGCTGATCTGGGTTTCAAAGAGCTGCCTGCGACCGTCCTGGATGTACTGTCCCAGGGAATGCAAATCCGTCGTGAAGTCCGCCGATGCGGGGAACAACCCTTTGCCGTCTTTGCCTTCGGATTCGCCGAACAGCTGTTTCCACCATTCGGCGATGAAGTGCAATTTTGGTTCATAGTTGATCATCAATTCGATGTTTTTGCCTTTTCTGTGCAAAATATTTCTCACGGCCACATATCGGTAACAGTCGTTCTCGGCATAAGGAGCCTTGAAATCTTCCGAGGCGTCCGCAGCCCCCTGCATGAGGGCATCGATATCGATGCCGGCCACAGCAATGGGCAAAAGACCGACGGCAGTCAGAACGGAATACCTTCCTCCCACGTCATCGGGCACAACAAAGGTCTCGTACCCTTCCTCCGTCGCGAGCTGCTTCAAAGCCCCACGAGCCCGATCCGTCGTCGCAAAAATTCTCTGTCGCGCGCCGGCCTTTCCGTATTTTTCTTCCAGCTTCTTCTTGAGAATCCTGAAGGCGATGGCGGGTTCCGTGGTGGTTCCCGACTTAGAGATGACATTGACGGAAAAATCTCTCTCTCCGATGATTTCCAGCACATCCATGCAATACGCTGCAGAAAGATTGATCCCGAGAAAATAGATTTCAGGGCCCTTTCGCACAGCCTTGGGCAAAGCGTTGAAGAAGGAATGGCTCAAAAATTCAATGGCGGACTTGGCTCCCAGGTAAGAGCCCCCGATGCCCACGACGACAAGCACATCCGAGTGCGCTTTGATCTTTCCCGCCGCGGCCTTGATGCGTGCGAATTCTTCCCGGTCATGAGCCACGGGCAAGTCGAGCCAGCCCAGGAAATCGTTCCCCGGCCCCGACTTCTCTTCAAGAACCCTGGCCGCCTCCATCACCGGGCGTTCCATGAACTGAAGCTCATGAGGATTGATAAAAGAAAGGGCGTGGGAATCGTCGAAAGCAAGTTTTTTCATGGCCATCCTCGGTTCGTGTTTAACGAATTATTAGGTCAAGAGATTGGGCGATTCTTTTTATCCAGATTGTCGTGAAAATGGAGAAAAGAAGAAACTGATGCATTTTTGCCCGCTCTTCGGACGATGTCAAGGAGCGTTGAAGGGGGAATGCAAATTGTCGCTGCATTCAGGCATGGCATGCGCGCGATTTTTTGGTTATGATACATACAAAGCCCACCTGGAGAACAGAAAGGGGAAACCATGAAGGAAGCCGGATTCTATGAAAGGCTGGGTGACGAAAAGGTTCAGTGCCGGTTGTGCGCCCATGAATGCGTCATCGTTCCTGGAAAACGGGGAATTTGCGGCGTCCGGGAGAACCGGGACGGGACACTCCATTCTCTCGTCTACGGCAAGATCATCTCCCAGCATGTGGATCCCATCGAAAAGAAGCCCCTCTTCCACTTTCTCCCCGGATCACGGGCCTATTCCATTGCCACGGTGGGCTGCAACTTTCAGTGCCTCCATTGCCAGAACTATGAAATATCCCAGTTTCCCCGCCTCTACGAGAGCGAGATCATCGGCGAGGATCTGACCCCGGAGGAGCTCATCCGCAAGGTGAAAGCCAGCCGGGCTGAAAGCATCGCTTACACCTACACGGAGCCCACCATTTTTTCGGAATTTGCCCGCGACACCGCCGTACTGGCTCGCGGTGAAGGAATCCGCAATGTCTTCGTTTCCAACGGGTTCATGACGGAGGCGTCGGCCCGAGCCATGGCCACGGTCCTCGATGCCGACAACATCGATCTCAAGAGCTTTTCCGACGCGTTCTACCACAAGGTCTGCAAGGCAAGGCTGCAACCGGTCCTCGACACCATCATCCTCATGAAGCAACTGGGCGTTTGGGTGGAGGTGACGACCCTGGTCATTCCCGGCCTGAATGACTCGGATGAAGAGCTCAAAGACATCGCCGCCTTCATCAAGGGCGTGGGCATAGAGATTCCGTGGCACGTTTCAGCATTTTACCCGACCTATAAGATGTTGGATCGACCCCGGACAACCGCCTCCCAACTGCAGCGGGCGCGGGAGATCGGCCTGGAGGCAGGCCTCCGGTATGTTTACACCGGCAACATCCCTGGCGACAGAGGGGAAAACACCTATTGCCCTGCCTGCGGAGAGCTCCTCATCCAGCGCACCGGGTACACCATCCGCCGCAACGTGCTCCAGGACGGATGCTGCCCCAAGTGCACCGCCCCCATTGACGGGGTATGGAAGTAGGAGGGGGGGCATGGCTAAGTAACTGTTTAAAAATCCGTTTGCTCGTCATTCCAGCTGAAGCTGGAATCCAGGAAAATGCTTTGGTGGATGCAGAAAAGAATAGCCCCACACCTGGCCGGCCGCGCTTCCTTCCCTGCGGTGAAACGGCTGTCAGTATAGAATTCGGGAACATCATCGACCTGGAAGTCAACCGGAGGGTGCACGCCCTGTGCCGTAAACTGACGGAAGCCAGGCTCCCGGGGGTTCTCTCCTTCAACCCGACGTATCGATCTCTTTTTGTCCAATACGACCCATGGGAAAGCTCTTACGAGCAGCTCATCCTGGAGATTGAAAAGCTTCTTCAGGAGCCGGAAGGCCCCCTGAAAGACGAGCGAGTCATGAGCATTCCCGTGTGTTACGGGGGGGAATACGGTCCGGATATGGAAGAGGCGGCGTCCGCACACGGCCTGACGGTGGAAGAGGTCGTCGCCCTGCACTCCGCGCCCCTCTATCATGTCTACATGATCGGCTTCACACCGGGCTTCGCTTACCTGGGAGGCCTGGACCCCCGGCTGTTCATACCGAGGAAAACGACGCCCCGCATTCGGGTGCCGGCGGGCAGTGTCGGGATCGCCGACCAGCAGACGGGGATCTATTCCATTGAGAGTCCGGGAGGATGGCAGCTCATCGGGCGAACACCATTGAAGCTCTTCGACTCGGCACGCCCCGCCCCCTTCCTCCTGGAAGCAGGAATGTCCATAAAATTCATACCGATAAGTGCAGATGAATACAGCCATTCTTGAAATCATTCACGGCGGTCCTCTGGCCACGATCCAGGACAGGGGGCGCCTGGGATATCAGCACATGGGAGTCCCGGTTTCCGGGGCCATGGACCCCTGCGCGCTGACCATCGGCAATTCCCTCGTGGGAAACCCTCCCCACGAAGCCTGCATCGAGATCACCCTGGGAGGTTTTGAGGGGGTCTTCCTGGGCAATATGGCCTTTTGCGTGACCGGCCCCGGTGAATCCGCCAAGCTGAACGGCGAGCCCATTCCGTCGTGGTCGGCGCTTCAGGCAGTCCATGGAGACCGTCTTACCGTGGAGCGTTCTTGCAAGGGGGTGCGGGATTATCTGTGCCTGGCTGGAGGAGTGGATGTGCCCCTCGTTCTCGGCAGCAAATCGACTTACCTGCGCGGCCGTTTCGGGGGCTTCGGTGGAAGGGCGCTGCGGAGCGGGGATCGCATCTTCACGGGAAAACGAAAGGGGAAGCTCATCCGCAACCACCCCTGGAACCTCATTCCGGCCTATTCACAGCACCTCATCCTGAGGTTCGTGCCGGGTCCCCAGGACGAGGAACTGAGCGATGAAGGCGTCCATGCCTTCACCACCGGAACCTACAGGCTGACGGACCGCATGGACCGCATGGGCTGCGCCCTCAAAGGCCCCAGGATCACCCACCGAACAGGGCCGGACATCATTTCCGACGGCATCGCCCTGGGAGCCGTCCAGGTGCCGGGCAACGGCCAGCCCATGATCCTGCTGGCGGATCGCCCCACCACGGGAGGCTATGTGAAAGCAGGAACGGTGGTTTCCGCCGACATTCCCCTCATCGCCCAGGCACTGCCGGAAGCGGAAGTCCGCTTCTCCCCGGTGAACCTCATCAAGGCGCGGGAAATCTACATCAAGAAGGAATACGGACTGCGGCGGTACGCCGCTCAGACCGGACTCCGGTGGGAGTGACACGGACACCATGCCTGTCGACATCAATTGCGATATGGGCGAAAGCTTCGGCTCCTATTCCATCGGGGAAGACGAAAAGATCATTCCCTTCATCACCTCGGCCAACATCGCATGCGGCTACCATGCAGGGGACCCCCTCGTGATGGCGCGGACCGTCTCCCTGGCGGAAGCACATGGTGTCAGCGTCGGCGCTCACCCGGGCTATCCCGACCTGATGGGCTACGGCCGCCGCAGGCTCCAGACCTTTCCGGGAGAAATCAAGGGTTACCTGCTCTACCAGATGGGAGCCCTCAGCGCTTTCACGCGAGCGGCCGGGGTCCAATTACGGCACGTGAAGCCCCATGGAGCGCTCTACAACCATGCCGTAGGAGACGAAGCGGCGGCCCAGGAGGTCATCGAGGCTGTGAAGTCCTTTGATCCGGAGCTGTTTCTTTTTACTCTTTCCGGTTCCATCTGTGCTGAAATGGCTGAGGCCTCCGGCCTGCGGGTGGTCCAGGAGGTCTTCCCGGACCGGGCTTACCTTCCGGACGGGCAGCTGGCCCCCCGCAGCATGGAGGGCTCCGTCCTCCATGACCCGGACACGGTGCGCAGGCGGGTCGTGAAGCTCATCCGTCATGGTCGGCTCACTGCGGTGAACGGGGACGAGATCCGGCTTCGGGCGGACACCCTCTGTGTCCATGGAGATACTCCCGGAGCCTGGATGTTGGCCAAAGCCATTCGCGAAGCACTGGAAGATGCAGGAATCCGGGTTGCACCGCCCGGAGACTGGTGAAATCAACAACGTCTTCCCGACTCGCCGGTCAAATGGGTACGACAACGAGACATTGCTCTCCCGCGTAGGGTGTGGGCTTTTGCCCACCAACCGATGCTTTCGGCGCAGAATGGTGGGCAAAGCCCACCCTACGCGCCGGGCATATCAGAAGAGCTCTTTGAAGAAGGCTTTCATGGCCTCCCAGGAGCGCTTGTCGGCCTTTTCATTGTAGGCCACGCCGGTGGAAGCATCCGTGCCGGAGCCAGGGTTGGTGAAGCTGTGTACGGCGCCGCCATAGTAGATCATCTGCCAGTCCACGGCAGCTTTGCGCATTTCATCTTGAAACGCGGCTACTTCTGCGGACGGCACATGGGGGTCGTCGGCGCCGTGCAGCACCAGGACCTTACCCTTGATGTTTTTCGCATCGGCAGGCTCAGGCGTACCCAGGCCCCCGTGGAAGCTCACAACTCCGGCCACGGGAGCGCCGCTGCGGGCCAGCTCGAGCACGGTCGTCCCCCCGAAGCAGTAGCCGATGGCGGCGATGCGTGAAGGATCGACAAGGGGCTGCTTCCGGAGCTCATCCAGGCCCGCCTGGGCCCTGGCTCGCATGAGGGGGCGGTCTCCCTTGTAGATTCCTGACAGCTTGGCAGCCTCCTCGGGCGTTTTTGCCCGCACACCCTTGCCATACATATCCAGGGCGAAGGCCACATATCCCATCCCCGCCAGCTGCTCGGCCCGCTTCATGGCATAATCCTCGAGTCCCATCCATTCATGGACCACGAGCACACCCGGGCGCGGCCCTTTGACAGCATCATCATAGGCCAGGTAACCCTCCAGGAGTGTTTCTCCATGACGGTACTGCACCCATTCCGTATGGATGGCCCCATGCGCGTTGACGGCGGCCAGAAGAATCATTGCCAGTGGAATTGAATATTTCATGGTAGACTCCTTCTTTAAGGTTTTTAAGCAAACTTAGGACGTCCCTTGCCCCCTTGCAAGGCGGCGGCTACCCTGTGGTGACATAAACGCATTATTTCATGGGCGTCCCTCTCGATGCTCCAGCCAGTCCACCCCGAAGAGCTCCCCTGTATCCTCTATCCTCGGAGCACTTCACGGCTGCTAACCATTGAAGTCTTCATGTATTCCTGTTATTGTGCGGCACAATTACATGAACAAATGGAGGAGGTTGACAAATGAGACATAGCCAAGCTGTAAAGGTCGTCGGAGCAAGCGGCCAGATCTCCCTTGGAAAGCAATATGCCGGACAGACTGTGCTCATGGAGCAGGTCGAGGAAGGGGTGTGGCTTCTCAAGATCGCTAAAGTCATTCCGGATAGCGAGCTTTGGATTCACGCCGAGCCTAAGAAAACACGGATCGATCAAGCCATTTCCTGGGCCAGGGAAAACCCGCCGAAGGAAACCGATTTGGAGACGTTGAGTGGGCGAATCTCATAATGTGCTGCTCGATCTAAACAACCCCATATTCCAGGACGATCTCCTCAGCCTTGAAAGGGATGAGGCGGGCCGAGTCCTTGCGACGCTTCGCAAGATCAAAAAACTTGCCTGGGCCGAAGCTTACAGAGACACGGGCCTGCACTGGGAGCTTGTCCAATCCAAAAAGGGACCAAACGGCACTCGCCTTTACACTGTTCGCGTGAGCGACAAATTTCGGGCGCTGGTCTACAGCGAAGGGCAATTTATGCGATTTTTGTCGCTTCACCCGGATCATGATTCAGCGTACCGTTAGCAGCGTACGATTGCTCCGGGTGTGATGAGCAAACTTTGACGAACCGGGACGCTGAGCGATATACCGAGGACCTGGACGAGCCGGCACCATGAACATTCCCCCCAACCCTGAGCTTCAACTGGCCCACGATTTTGTGGAGTACACCGACCGGAACATCTTCCTGACCGGCAAGGCAGGCACCGGCAAAACCACGTTTCTTCACAACATGAAAAAGAATACCCACAAGCGCATGATCGTCACCGCTCCGACCGGTGTGGCGGCCATCAACGCCGGCGGGGTCACCCTGCATTCATTTTTCCAGTTGCCTTTCGGTCCATTCGTGCCGGGGAGCGAAGACTACGGCCGCCACAACCAGCACAGGTTCAGCAAAGAGAAAATCAATATTGTAAGGAGCCTGGACCTGCTGGTCATCGATGAGATCAGCATGGTGCGGGCGGATTTGCTCGACGGGGTCGACAGTGTCCTGAGGCACTACCGCCGCAACGATCTGCCCTTCGGCGGGGTCCAGCTGCTCATGATCGGAGACCTGCAGCAGCTTTCCCCCGTCGTCAAGGAGGACGACCGGGCCATCCTGCGGGACTTCTATGATTCCATGTACTTCTTCGGCTGCCGCGCCCTCAGCCTTTCGGACCTGGTGGTGATCGAGCTGAAGCACATCTACCGCCAGTCGGACGGGCGCTTCATCGACCTCCTGAACCGGGTGCGCGACAATCAGCTCGACCAGGCTTCGCTTCATGAGCTCAACAGCCGCTACCGTAAGAATTTCAGACCCGGTGAAAACGACGGCACTATCACGTTGAGCACCCACAACCGGAGCGCCGATGCCATCAACGAATCCAGGCTGAAGGCTCTGCCTGAGAAACCGCGGAGCTTTCGTGCCGAGGTCGAGGGGGATTTTCCGGAGTATTCGTATCCGACGTCCCTGGAGCTCACCCTCAAAAAGGGCGCCCAGGTGATGTTCGTGAAGAACGATCCCTCGCCGGGGAAGCTCTATTTCAACGGCAAGATCGGAAAGATCACCCGGATGACTGACCAGTCGGTTTCGGTGAAGTGCCCCGGCGATGAGGGGGAGATCACGGTGGAGCCGGCAATCTGGGAAAACATCAAATACCGGATCGATCCCGCGACAGCGGAAATCACCGAGGACAAGGTCGGCAGCTTCGTGCAGCTTCCCCTCAAGCTGGCCTGGGCCATCACCATTCATAAAAGCCAGGGGCTGACATTCGACCGGGCCGTCATCGACGCCGGGGCTGCCTTTGCCCACGGGCAGGTTTACGTTGCCTTGAGCCGCTGCAAGACCTTCGAAGGCCTGGTGCTGAGCTCGCCCATTCCGGGCCACGCCATCAAGACCGATGGAGCCGTGTCCCAGTTTATTGCGCAAACATCCGAGACCCCACCTTCGGTGGAGAAGCTCCAAGCCGCCAAGATCCTCTATCAGCAGCGGCTGCTCACCGAATGCTTCGACTTTTCCCAGCTGCGCGGGCTGCTGGGACGGTTCATTCGAGTGCTCCGGGCCAATGCCAGGACTGTCAGCCTGTCGGGCGCAGGGGACCTCCAGGAGATGGAGGACCGGGCAAGAGCGGAGATCTTCGTCGTCAGCGAAAAGTTCCACAGGCAATTGACCGGGCTTTTCGCGGACGACAAGCCGCCGGAAGCGGACCCGGCGGTCCTCGACCGCACCACCAGGGCCGGGGTCTATTTCGAGGAGAAGCTCAACTCGATTCTGGGGGACCGGCTCGCGGCCCTGCGAATCGACACGGACAACAAGGAAATTGCAAAGATCGCCAGGGTCGCCCTGGACGAGCTCAAGAAAGAGACGGCAGTGAAGCTTGCGGCTGCGCGGAGCTGTAAGCCCGGCTTTTCTCCTGCCCGCTACCTGCGCGCCCTGTCATCCGCCGAAATCGACCTGACGACGGCCAGAGAGACAAAAAACAGGACTGCCGACACTGACGTCTCTGAAATCGGCGCCCCGGAGCTCCTCCAGGCACTGAAGGATTGGCGCGCCGCCAAGGCCGGGGAAGCCGGTCTCCCCCACTACCAGATTTTGCACCAGAGCGTGTTGATGCAGATCGCGGCAACTCTGCCCGACAGTCCTGCGGCCCTCATGAGCATCAGGGGGATCGGAAAGCGCCTCTGCGAGAAATACGGGCAGGAGCTGCTGGCCCTGGTTTCCGCCTATCGGCAGAAGCACGGAATCAGCGGACCCGTTCGATCGACGACGGCCGCCCCCAAGCCCCCTGCCACGGGAGGGAAGACTGCCGCAAAAGATACAAGGCAGATTACCTACGAGTTGTTCAGCAAGGGATTGACCGTTGCTCAGGTGGCCCGGGAGCGGGGTCTCGCCCATTCCACCATAGAGGGCCATCTGACCTGCTTCGTGGAAACCGGCCGGCTCGATGTCGGAAAGTTGATCCCCGAGGAAAAGCTCAAAGCCATCGATCAGAGGCTGATGGAAATGAAGGACAAGCCGCTGGGGGAAATCAAGCAAAGCCTGGGCGATAGTTATTCATACGGTGAAATCAGGCTGGTCCAGGCACACCGGAACTATCTGGCAACCGGGAACGCCACAAAAGAGCTTCCTGCCTGATGCCGGAATGGCGCTTGAGAGGCTGTTTAAAAATTCATCTGCTCGGGAGTCAAACCGGCTTCGATTGCCCCCAAGGAGGGAATTTTCAGACAGCCTCCGAGATGTGTCACGACTTGGTCCTTGATGGAAGGGCTTTCTTTTCGCAGGCGAAACTGAGGCGATTTGGACTGTACGTGCAGCAGGATTTTTGAGAGGGACCCGACAACGGTCTCCTGATGAGGAGAGGATGGGAGTATGGCGAAAATAGGAAGAAATGCCCCCTGCCCTTGCGGGAGCGGCAAGAAGTACAAGAAATGTTGCCTCGCAAAAGAGGAGGAAGCAAGACGATCCGCCATGGAGGATCGAGAGAGGAGAGCGCTCCTGGCCACTAAAGTGGCCGAAGAGGACGAAGAGCTCTTCGTCGATGAGGAAGAGGAGGAGCTCGAGGAGGATTCCGAAGAGGAGTCCTATGATGAGACTTTAGACGAGATGGTTGATGACGAGGTAGGGGATGAGACCTTCGAGGATTCGAGATCGGTGATCCGACTGCGCAAAACCGTGTCGAAGGAGAGTCCTCCCATCAGCGATGCAGAACAGGAAATCGTCGACCGGTGGTGGGAAGAGTATAAGAAGATGAGCGGGGTCGAGGAGATCAGGCAACATCTTGAGGATTTTCTGCGGGACCATCCCAAACTGGTACCAAATCTTGAATTACACACGGAGGTGCTGTTCGAGCTGGGCGGCAAATATCTCAGGGAAGGCAGGCACGCGGACTATATCGATCTCCTGTTGAAAATGCGGAGCCGGTTCACCGACGCGTATATCAGGAGCTTCGGTTACTACGACCGTGACATCATCGCTCATAAGATCACCATCGGCCGCAAAGACGAGGCAGCGAACTTCCTGAACTTCTTCAAGGAGTATCCCGAGCACGATCCGGACAACCTCTTCAAAACCATTGAGCTCATGATGGCGAACAATTGCCGGGAAATGGTCACCGATTTGGTCCAGGACGTTTATTACAGTGTTTACACATCACCCGGAATCTTTGGAGGAGAGGAGCTCCTCGAGATCCTGGTGGCGGCATACATGGCTCCTTTCCTCAGGCCTGATTTCACTCATACCGACCTGGAGGACCTGGCTGCAAAACTGAAGACCATCAGGATCCTTCTCAAAGACGAGCTCTATCAGCCCGATTTCCTGAGGCAACATTTCGAGCTCATTCTGAACAGCCGAACCAGTTGGAACATAGATGACTGCAAGACGAGGGAGCAGGTGTTCGTGCGATACTACCAAGTCAGCCTCAACTTCATGGGATTCCTCCATGAGCATAAAGAGAAAGATTGGCTGGCGGCAGAATTCCACAGGAAGCTGCTCTTGAGGTACCTCATTCATGCCATCCCGGAAGGAAAGCTGCCCAGGGAAACGTTTGTTTTCACCAAAAACAAGATCGAAACAACGATTGCAAGAACCTGCAAATCTTTCATCTTCCTGGACAGCACTGCTGCCCTCGTTTCCCTGAATTCCATCTACTGGTTTGCTGAATACCTTGAAACGACACAATGCATCACGGAGGAACGGAGAGCGGGGATTCAACAATGGTGCCTCGAGCTCCACAAACAGGTTTTACCCGGTCTGCTGAGAACAGAGGTGTCGGCCAGAGCATTTGAAAGGTTTCCTTTTTGACGGCGGTGGATGATCATCGGTGAAGCTTCACCATAAAGATGACCGGGCCAAGGATGGATCGCCCGGCCCGGAATCAGCTTCTGGAATATGTCCGACTGGGCGATATAATAGTTGTGATTGCTGCCGAGGCAGTGAGGTCGACGGAGTGGAAAGGCGAAGATTTTTTGAATACTTAAGTACCCAAGCAAAAGTTTCACAACATTCTAGGTGGAGAAGTTGATTGTGTATTTCGTTCCAAAGTTCTTCAATATGTGATCAATGGCCTCCTGTAGTAAACTAAAGGAGAGATAGGCTGAG
>NZ_BQXM01000024.1 GCF_022836495.1 Desulforhabdus sp. TSK | reverse complement strand
GGCCGTAGCTCGTCCGGCGGTACGGGATCTATTATGGTGCGCATCTGGGTGTCACAGGGGATATCTTTAACCCCGTAAATCATCCGCAAATTATGGGATTCATTCTCGCGGCGATGGTCAAATGCCAGGAGACTTGGATCCTTGAGGGAAAACATGGCGAATGCCGACATTAGAGCATCTGCGACGGCGATTTGTGGGTTGTCTGCGCGAGTTTCAGCGACTTGAGCAAAAGAGCTCCGAACGGTTTTGAAAAGGGCATCGGCGTTCAGATGCCTTCGCACCGTGGCACTGAGCACTTTGTCTTGCTCCCTTCTGCGCTGTCTCTGAAACTGTCTTCGATCCATGGGCCCATAATATACAGGGCTCCTATCCACTTGTCCTGTCCAAAATGAAGCGGGCCCAAAGATCTTTTGCAAAGGGGAGCCGATTCAGTTTTGTACTTGCGTTTACGAAAGACTACTTTACAAAACCCCGTCAAATGCCGGTTTTCGAAGCCTGCGGGAATTGCTGGTAGCTTTCGGGTATGTCGTGAAGAATGTTATTGATGAATATAGAATTACTGTTCGCGTAAATGCCACGGGTGCCGGCCCTGCCCCCGCCATTCAGAATGCATCCCTCGACCGTGAGGATGGGTGCGGCACTGGTTTTATCGATGCACCAATTGCCGGGTGCATCAAAGACGATGCCCTGGATCAGTATATTATTTGCCGTCGATTGCGATATGGTGATGGCAGCCTTCTTGCTGCCCGTGTTGCTGCACATGACGACATAATTGCCGCCCGCCTGCTGATTGGCCCATTTTCCTTCGTGCCGGTACGATGAATTGGCAATGATCCGGATATTGACGCCGCTGGTCCACCCGGCAATGGTAAAGCTTGTGCTCTCAAAAGCTGATCCAGTTCGTCTGCAATCCGCGACAGCGGTATCCCCGGAGGAATAGAGGGTTTGCTGACCCGCCTCCCAGGCGGAGAGGGATGTGTAGTCCCCCCCGCCGTTCGGGTCCACGATTTTAGTGTGGACGGCCATTACAGGTTCCCATTCTCGTCAAGCCCCGTGACCTGATTCCTGAAATATCGCTTGATCTGTTTCCAGGTGTAATCGTATTCCCCGGAGTATCCCCCCGCCTGGATGACGATTTGCCCGGTTCCCGCGAGCTTGCTCCGTGCCTCGGCGGGGAGATCGTCCCACCGGATGGTCCAAACGCGCCTCAGGAGCAGACTCGGCTCGCCCGAGGATGCCAAGGCCAGGTGCTCTTCGACGTACTTTTGAACCAGCTCAACAGGCACCCCCGGCAATTTGAGCAGAACGAAAGTGGGCAACCCCTCCGCCGTTCCCCAAAGGTGCCCGTCGGGCATCACCACGACAGGCATTCCCCTTTTGTAGCACTGCGTCCGGTCCACCTCCGGGTCTTCATGCGTATTGCTTCTTGCCATGACAAGGATCTCAGCCATGAAGCCCGCCTCCTCTCAAGACAGGGTGAAAATGCCGCTGGCATCGAATTCGACGGTGAAGGTCCCGCCGGTGACGGACTTGTTTGCGCCGAAGTCCTTCAACAGCAAAAGCGGGTCGGCCGGGGAGGTTGGCGTGTCGTCGTAAATGACAAGATACCTTGCCGTGAAGGTTGCCGAGGTCCATACGGGATCGTCCGCATCGAAGGTCACCGTTCCTCCGGAACGATTCCAGGTTACATTGGCCAGGACCACCCCGCCCGTTGTGTAGCCGTTTCCATTGGCGACCTCTCCGGAAAGATCGGCCACCACGGTGTCGGTCGCATCGGGGGTGTAAGCATCGGTAAGCAGCAGAGCTTTAAAAGTGTGCGAATCCAGGTCGATGGTCCCATCCGCCATATATTCCTTGAAGCTGTTGAAAAACATGTCCGACATGCTCATAGTCCTTTCTTATCATTAAATATTTCCAGTTGAATGCAACCCGTTGATTGCTTTCCGTCGGTATCGTCAGTCCCCGGAAGCCGGGGCTTGCGCCTACCGGTATGCCGCCACAATATCCTTCGCCATTCCCCTCATCTGCCTCGGCGGCTGCTTCACCTTTTCCCTCGCCCTCACCGAGGCCTTGAGATCGATCCTGAACTCCGGCCTCTTTTCAAGCATCATCCGGGTGTTCCACTGGTTCACCTCCCGGACGACATCCCTCATTCCCTCCTTGTCCTTTGCGTTGAACGCCTTCATGTAGGCCGTTGCAAACTCGTTTTGCTTCGCGTCCTTGAAGTTCTTGAGGTCCTCGACCGTCCTGTAAACGTCGTAGGCCTTCGCACTCGAAAGCGGCTGAAACCCGGCGCCTTTGGCAACTGCCTCCATCCCGGAAATCTTCCTTGGCCCCTTTTCTCCCGGGAGGTTGATCGGCCGTCCCGTAGCCGCCGTCTGCCCCTCCGCCCAGAGCCGGTATCCCGACATGATGTTCTTACCAGCAGATGGCGCAACGGCCTCCCCAGCCCGGTAGAGGTCCCCTCGCCGCACGGCATCGATTGCATCCGTGAACTGCTCGAGCATGGCCCAGGGGATGCCGATGAGATCGCCCAAGTTTCCTGAGATCTGGGAGGAGAGGCTCTGGTCCGTCTGAATCCTCCCCAGGACCGGGAGCTCCATGCCGATGGAGCCTCCGATATGGATCCCCACCACGGACGGCGCCCCGTACATCACGATGTCTCGCGCAAAAGCGGGCAAGGCCGACCGGACGCCGGTTTCCAGGATGTCGTTCCCGAAGAGCTGCCGGATGAGAGACGCAAGCATCTTGTATAGAGGCACGGCGCCGAGCCCGCCCAGGGCCATCATGGCCATGAGGGAATAGGCGAAGGCCTTCCGGCCTTCCTTGTCCCCGTGCAGGAGCATCCACCGCCACAGGGAGAGAAGGTTGTGGGTGAAGGACCTGAAGGTATAGGCGGTCGAAAGGAGCTTACCCGCAGCCGTTCCCCGGAGGACTTGAGGGCGGTTGGCCTTGCCGTAAATGAAATGGGCGTCGTTTACGATCTCCTCGGCGAAGGCCTTCGCCTGGGCATGGTTCATCTCCTTGCCGGGTTTGAGGCCCATCCTTGAAAGCGTCTTCCCGTTGGTCACCCTCCCGCCCCTGGCCGCCCGGTAAGCCGCCAGAGCGAGGCTCATGCGGTTGTAACGCTCCGCCATTTCCATGGGGAGCCCCATCATTTTGATGGCCTTTCCCCACATCTGTTTGTGATAGCCTCCGAGCTTCCCGGTCACTTCCGAGATAAGCTGCCCCTGGCCCCATCCCTCCCGGAACATTTCATTCAAAAACCTCTTTTCGTCGCCTGAAAGCCTGCCGCTCGCTTCAATCCTCTCCTCCGTGACAGATGCCCTGAGATCCTTGAGGGCTCCCGCCCACTCTTTCGCCGCCGAGGACATTTCCATGGAAAGCCTCGGGACCCCGGCCACAATGTTCTGGGTGAGGTTGACGGCTGCGGTCTTCAGATTCGCTCCCAGGTACTGGACGAAAAAAAAGGCCCTGGAGTTATCCAGGACCCTGTCGAAGCGCGTGGCGTTTTGAAGCATGTCGTGGGCATATCCCACGAGGAACTTGTACTCGTTCGGGCGGTGCCTGGCGCTCACTCCCCGGAGGAGCCGGCCGTATTTTTGCGCCGCCTCGATCTTGGTGGTCCATCCCGAGAACCCGGCCAGGTAGTCATGAAGCACGCGCTTGACATCCCTCTTCTCAAACCCGGGGATCCCTTTCCTGTGGATCATGTGGGAGCCGAACCCGCGGGACTTCATGACGTTTGAAATCTCCTCGGAGAGCAGGGCTCGCAGCGCCTCCCTGGCCTCCTTGCTCTCCTCGGGGATGCGCTCCACCGCCGCATTCACGACCTGCTGGATGGCGTCCACCGGGATGGGGTAGTCATAGACCTCCTCCGGGAGGGATTTTATTTTGTCCACCGTCCAATTGAGAGCGGAGAGGTCCACGCCCGGCGCTTCCTTTGAAATCGCTTCCCTGATGCGCTCGATGTTCCTGGAGTACCACCACTCGGCGATTTTTCTTGTTGGCGCGTTGAAGTGCTCCCGGTACACCACTTGGCTGTCGGCGGGGGCCTCCGGGTTGGTGGCCTGGATGTACCAGCTCCCGTAACGGTTGTGGGGAAAGTAATTGTGGATGCTTTGGATCTGGTTCCGGTATTCCTCTATGAGACCTGGATCGATGGACTGGAGGTCTTGGAGCATTTCATAGGTCCTGAGAAGGGATCGGTCGAGGACCCGGCGCAGATCCAGGAACGCGGCCCGGACTTTCTCACCGACGTTTTTCCGCTGGAGGTGCTTTTCCAATGCTTCGTAATGGGCCTCGTTGATCTCAAGCCTCGGGACCCGGACCACATCATGGAGCGGCCCCTTGGTGAGCACCCGCTCCCCGGCTTCCTTGAACTTCTCTTCGGAAACCACCCTCCTGTTCTCCAGATCAAAAATCAGGTCAGCGAGGGCTTCCGTTTCACTCTGGTCCAGGTCAAAGACGCTTTTGCTGTCCACGATCAGGTCATGGTATTCCTTCGTCCGCTTCTTGTCTCGTTCGCTTTGGATCTTGACCGCTTCCCGGACCGTGGGGTTCGTCTTGGCAATCCACGCGGGGATGCGAAGGGAATCCCGCAGCTCCCTCAAGTCATCGCTTTTCCCGAGCACCACCTTTTTGGCTTCGGGGCTGATCCCTGCGAGGTGGTCCATGAAATCATTGATTGACTTGAGGCTGTACGAGGGTTCTTCCGCCCCGGAAACAGAAGAGGCGGTGTTTCCACCGCCCCTTAAATTCTCTTGAGCCCTTGCCAGCATGGCCTTGATGTCGCTGTCCGTGAGCTTCACCCGGAATCCCATCTTTTTCAATGCCTCACGAATCGCGGGTGTGGGTGGTGCCAGAGGGGCCTTATGCCGGGCAGCCTTACTCTTTCAGACGGATGTTTTTGAGAGGTCTCTGCTCAAAGGCAGTGGTTAAAACCTTTGGTTTTCATTCGCTGAGGCGTTATGCCGCAAGCCTGCTGGCATCCAAGGGGGTGCCCCTGAAGGTGATTCAGGCCATACTCCGCCACGAGTCACTCCATACCACCGAACGATACGTGAAACGCCTCAATGAGGACTTGAGAACAACCATGGAACTCTTGAATACGAACCATAATGACACACAAAGTGACACACAAACAAAAAAGGGCTCACACCTTTTGGCGTAAACCCTTGTTTTTCTTGGTAGTCCCAACGGGAATCGAACCCGTGTCTCTGGCGTGAGAGGCCAGTGTCCTGGGCCGCTAGACGATGGGACCCTTGGTTGTCACGTTGGCTGGGGGACTAGGATTCGAACCTAGGTAGGCAGATCCAGAGTCTGCAGTCCTGCCGCTGGACGATCCCCCAAACGATTTGAGCTTAATAATAAAACCGTTTCGGGAAGTCAAGCAAAAAGAAAACACAGGAATCGATCGCTTGTTTCGTGAAGTGACATCATCTATAATTAATCTTCATGATAGATGGAGATGGCCCTGTCTCTGAAGCTCTCCAATCCTGCATGAAATCAAAGGAACTGTCTCCTGAACGGAGAAAATGACATCAAACCGTACGTTACGTCATGTTCTATCTTATGCTCTATTTTGACTGATTCCATTTCAAGTGAGGGAAACGTGAGCACTCAGAGTGCCGAGCAACTTACAACCATCGTCTCATCGAAATCTTCCGCAAATGATTCCCATTTGTTTGACCTGGAGAACTACCATTCCCGCGTCGCCCGGTACCTCGATGACAAGAAGGAAGAAAATCTTATATTTTTCGAAGCATTGCGGTTTGCTCACGACATCCACAGTGGCCAGCGGAGAAAGTCCGGCGCGCCCTATATCAGTCACCCCTGCGCCGTCGCGGAAATCCTCATCCGGGAACTGGGATTCAAAGATCCGCACCTGCTCGCCGCCGCTCTCCTGCATGACGTGGTGGAGGACATTCCCTCCATCAGCCTCCAGGACATCGAGAATCGCTTCGGGGAGACGGTGGCTGAACTGGTGGACGGCTGCACGAAACTGACGCGTCACCACATGGACCGGACCGCCCTGAAGGATCTCACCCACAGCAAGATCTTCCTGAGCGCCAGTCGGCGCCTGGGGGTACTCATCATCAAGCTGGCGGACCGACTCCACAACCTGCGCACGCTGCACTTCCTGCCCCTATCCAAGCGTCAGCGCATCGCTCAGGAGACCGTGGAGGTCTACGCGCCCATCGCCGCCCGGCTGAACCTGTTCCCCCTGAAGCGGGAATTGTATCATCTCGCCCTGTCTTTTCTCTATCCTCGCAAGAGCAAGAAAATCCTCAATCGCATTCGGGAAATTCGCAATTCAGCCGAGGTCCTGGAAATTGAAGCCTCGCTCCAGAAGGTCTTTTCCAACGCGCGGGTCCCTGCGGCCATCCGTCCCAGGCCCAAGGGGCTCGGCAGCTACTACGATCCCATGAAGCGCAGCCTGGATCCCTTGAATCCGGAAAACTACATGGACATCGCCGTCATTGTGGAGACGGAAAATGTGCTGGATTGCTACCGGGCCCTCGGCTTGGTGAACACCACTTTCCCTCCCATCCCGCGCAGCATGAGGGACTTCATCGCCACCCCCAAAAGCAACGGGTACATGAGCCTCCACGTCCGGAGCCACATCAGGGGACACAATTACCTCATCAAAATCCGGACCCCCGAAATGGATCAGTGGGCTGCGTATGGACTCATGACGGAATGGGATGCCCAAGAGGCTCTGAGTGACGACCACTGGCAGGCAGTGAGCGAGCTGCTGCGCACCATCGGAGAGTATGGCGGGGCAGCGAAACAACGAAAAGCCCTCATCCGCCTGTCGGAAACGGAAGACACTATCGTCTACAGCCCCAACGGCGATATCTTCTACCTTCCCAAAGGCAGTGTCGTGCTGGATTTTGCCTACAAGATCCACTCCGAGCTGGGGGATTTTTGCGAAGGGGCATTGGTGAACAACAACTGGGCCCCCCCCACCCGCAGGCTGCAGGACGGAGAAACGGTCGAAATCCTGACGTCGCTCGATCCCCTGGATGTCGATCCAGACCTCGAAGAGCTGTGCAAGACGCCCAAGGCCCGTACGGCCATCAACCGCCATCTTCAGCAAAAGAGATCCCACTACGCCGAGGACATCGGCCGCCAGATCCTACAGCAGGAAATCCAACGCCATGGACTGGCCCCGGATGTACTTGAAAGCGAGAGCACGCGGCTCATGATGGAAATCCTCAACCTCAAGGACCCTTCGGAGCTCTGCATCCGCATCGGCCAGGACCTCCTCGACCCGCACCTGGTCCTTTATTATCTTGGGTTCGCCTCTGATGAGGGCAAAGTGGGTCGCAATGCCGAAGCGGCCATTGGACCGGCCTTCGAGCGCAATATCATTACCATTTCCGAGCTCGACAGGGCTATCCACAAGTTTGCACAATGCTGCCACCCTTATCCGGGTCAGGACAACCTGGTGGCCACTTTGAGCGAGAGGGGAGTGACTTTTCATCACCGAGACTGTCAGGATTTGTTCATCAGGCATGACCTCCAGCCGCAGCAGATGGTGGATGCGAAATGGGATCACGCAAAGGCCTGGCGCTATCCCCTCGTATTCCAATTGAACATAGCCAACGAAACCCTGATGACTCTCTTCCAGATGCTGTCCAGGATGCAAAGCAGGGTGGAAATATTGGTGATAGAGAATCTTTCGGACAAGCATGACCGACAGTTGATCCGCATGAGCGTCAAGCTCGGGGATTTCGAGGAGGCGCGGGACTTCTTCACGAATTTGCCGTCGAAGCAGGTTTCTATTGAATATTACGGAAGAGAGGGCGGCTTCAGGCGGGTCATTTAGGCGTCAGGGAAGAATCACATGTCCGCCCTGCCGGTCGGTTAGCCTTCAGCTGTTAGCTGTTAGCTAAAACGGACACTTGGGTTTGGCTGCCCTGGGTGGCGCCGTGGAGCACCCGATGAAGAAGATCAATGTAAGGGCTTGTTCTCCTGGATGCTCGCATAAACCTTCTCCGCCACGCTGCGGAGCCGTTCCTTCTTGATGCCCGCAATTTCGATCAACAGAAACTGGATCCATACGCCGCAAAAGAAGCTGAGCAGGCTTTCGTCGCCTGCAAAGACTTCTTCCTTCAGGGATTCGTCCTCAAAAGCATCTGTCGCCATATTGAGGATGCGCATGCGGAGGCCCCCTTCCCCCAGGCAGCGGATGGCCTTCCCATGGAGACGGTTCATCTCCCTCGCGTGTATGACAATGGACTCGGCTTTGTCACAGGCCTCTATCATGTTCAACCGCCCTTCCAACACGGCGTTCCCCTCTGCATTTCTATAAGTATCTTGCTTTTTTACCCAATTAGTTTATTTTGTCTATAACATCTTTCCGGGGATGTTGAAAGTTGTATGGTTCTTCAGGTCATGAGTTTTACTCACAACGTCTCATGATTTCATTGTAGACGCAAGAGCTCAAGTCACGCGAAGTGTTTTAGGAATGCCCTGATTGCAGCGCTTAAGGTATCAGAAAGGAGTTTTCATGACATTTCTGTTTCGAAAGTCATTTGTACGAACGCACCTCGTTTTGCCTCTCGCCCTGGCCATATTCCTCCTGGTCTTCTCGGCTCATGTTCCATGCCTTTCCTCAGTCGCCTTCGGGACTCAGGGACCGCCTTCCTTTGCCGATCTGGCGGAGCAGGTCAATCACGCGGTGGTGAACATTTCCACGACACAGGTTGTCAAAGAAAATCCCATGCAGCCGTTCATGTCTCCCAATTCACCTTTCAGGGAATTTTTTGGAGATGAATTTTTCAAACGCTTTTTTGGTGGAGAAATGCCCCAGGGCGAGATGAAAACCCATGCTCTGGGGTCGGGGTTCATCATCGACGCGCAGGGGACCATCCTGACCAACAACCACGTGGTGGAAAAGGCCGATGAAATCAAGATAAAAACAGAAAACGGCAAAAACTACGATGCCAAGGTGATCGGACGCGATCCCAAGACAGATCTGGCTCTCATCAAGGTAAAGGTTGACAAGGACTTTCCCAAGCCGGCGCAGTTGGGCGATTCCAATTCCCTGCGCGTGGGCGATTGGGTGATGGCCGTGGGCAACCCCTTCGGACTGGGCAACACCGTAACGGCGGGCATCGTCAGTGCCAAGGGACGCATCATCGGTGCGGGACCTTATGACGATTTCATCCAGACCGACGCCGCCATCAATCCGGGCAACAGCGGCGGCCCGCTCTTCAACATGAACGGCGAGGTCGTGGGCATCAATACCGCCATTGTGGCTCAAGGCCAGGGAATCGGCTTCGCCATTCCCGTCAATGTCGCCAAGGACCTGATTCCGCAACTCAAAGCAGGTAAAATCATTCGTGGCTGGATGGGCGTCATGATCCAGGACATCACGCCTGAACTGGCGGAATCCTTCGGCATCAAGGAAACCAAAGGCGTCATCGTGGGAGATGTCGTTCCCGACGGCGCTGCGGATAAGGCAGGCATCAAGCGTGGAGATGTTATCACCCGGATTGACGGAAAGCCCGTGGACAATGCCCACACGCTCTCTCGCATGGTGGCCGCAACTCCTCCCAACACCAAGGTTGCAATCCAGCTGACACGGGACGGAAATGAAAAGGAGGTGCAAGTCGTCATCGGAACCATGCCCGAAGAGTCACAGGAAGCCGAGCCCGCACCCAAAAAATCGGCATGGGGACTGAGCGTTCAGAACATCACGCCGGATCTGGCACAGCGTTTCGGCTGGGAAGAAAATGAGCGCGGTGTGGTCATCTCAGGCGTCGAACCGGGAAGCGCCGCAGCGGAGGCTCAGCTGCGCCCGGGAGATCTCATCAAGGAAGTCAACCGCCAGAAAATCCAAAGTCTGAAGGACTATAACCAGGCCATTAAGAAGCCCCAGAAGGGAGAACGGCTCCTCCTCCTGGTGAAGCGTGGACAAAACACCTTCTACGTCGCTCTCAAAGCGACGGCTCAGGAATAGTGTCGACATGGGCCGCAGGCCCAAAAGCTTGCGGCCCATCTCACTCCTCAATGGTGACTTAAAGAGACACCGAGATATGGAATTGAATTTAGACTCCGGCTTTTTCCTGGTGACCGCTTCACCGGAAGCGGTGCGGCGTGAAAAGGAAAAGGCCAGGGCGCTGCGCAGGACTCAATGGTGGCAGCGCCAGATTTCCAGGGGGATCTGTCATTACTGTCGCAGGGCGACGCCTCCAGGGGAGCTCACCATGGACCACATCATTCCGCTCATCCGGGAGGGAAAATCCACTCGGGGAAATGTGGTACCGGCCTGCAAGGCATGCAACAGCCGGAAAAAATACCTGCTGCCCATTGAATGGCAGGATTATCTCCGGAATTTTTCCATCGAGGAATCAACCGAAGAAGGGGTCGGACGGCAAGACCCACCAGAGGGCAACAAAAATGGAAGAGTGTAGAGCGTGTGAGTTAGCCGTTTACTGCTATTCGGACTCCAACACCTGGACCTTCCGAACGAAGCAGGAAATGGAAGAAAAACAGGCGGCAATGGCCAAATGCCCGACGCATGAAAAGGCCCAGGAAAGGTGCTTTGAAGCCCTCAGCAAGTGCTCCGAGGGATAACTGCCGGAACGCGATTATCCCCCATTCACCCGTCCCCGGTGTGCAATGCCTGCCTGGAGATGCACTCCGCCCGCCGGGTTTTCGAGCCTGGAACCTCGGTCGTCCAGACCCGCAAAACCGGTCGGCAATCGCGAAAAAGCCTGGCTACACCTGCCTCAAGTGAACATGTTGATCTTGCAGGACCGGGCGTGCTTGAGATAATCCTCGGCCGTCTGGATCTCGATTCCCTCCATGAGATCTTCGGCTGAGAGCTTCATCATGTCCATCGTCATCCTGCAGGCGACAAACTTCACACCCTCCAACTGTGCGACTTCCATGAGCTCTTCAACGGTCGGGATTTCCGCCTCATCGATCTGCTTTTTCATCATGCGCGTGGCGACGGACGCCATACCGGGAATGGCTCCCATGGGACCCGGAGGGATAAACCTGCATTTGGCGGCGCCTCCCCTCCGCACAATATTGATCCCCATGAACGTGTAAAAGACTGTTGCCTCCATACCCAATCTACGTGCATTGATGGCGAGCACGAGGGCAGGATAGGCCCCATCGAGAGTGTCTCGGCTGCAAATGAACGTACAGCTCTCGGGAGAAGACTCCAGAGAGGGGTCAACGGTTCTTTCTTCAACGTCGGCCATAGGTCACTTCTCCTCCAGGCAATTCATACCAGTATAGACTGTGGGTGAGGGAGAGGGCGGTTGAGTACATCCCTCGTGTTGAACAATAAAAACCCTCCCTTCAAAATATTACCATTCAAAATTCGAGTTGGAAACTCTCATTTCCTTCCTCTCAGCCCCCTTTTCCTGGATCAGTCTTTAGAATTTCAGCATTTCGACAGCAGGTTTTTCTTCACTTTGTCTTGTTCATTACGTGGGGGTGAGTGTGGAGGATCTCTCAGGAAAAGCGCACACAATTTTTGAAGGCGAAATACTATACCCGATAAGGTATAAAATTCTGGATTTGATGGTTCCTTGTTTTTTGTAGGAGCGGCTTCCAGCCGTGACTGGCTGACTGTCGCGGCTGGAAGCCGCTCCTACAAAAAAGAAGTTTTCAATCCCTGATGTGTTTACCATTCCAGGTAGACTCGGTAATCCTCAGGCGGGCAGGATGCGACCGGCATGATCTACTCAGGATTCCAGAAACAGGTGAACCATGCCGCAGTATGAAATGCCGCAGCATGGTTCAGAGTTCACAGCCTAACATCAAGTCCCGAAGGAATCAATGCATGGCATCAAGGAGCGCGTTGCGAGAAAGGGATCAGCTGCGACCCCTCCCGGTGAGGCTTTTCGGTATCCTGCCGGTGTGGGCACATTCCGACCGCAGGCGCCTTCCCACTATTTTTTCAACCATTTGACCGGTCTCGAGAACCCTGTCCACGTCCAGCCCCGTGTCTATGCCCATCTCATCCATCATCACAACCATGTCCTCGGTGGAGACGAGTCCGGTGATGCTTGGGTCCTGGTAATAATACTTGCCCGTCCCGGCGACAGGCATGCCGTCGACGAAATTGGCCGGCTGTCCGCCGATGCCCCCCAGGGTGGATTCATAGTGGGTGATGCCGGCGTTCAGGGCCGCCAGGACATTTGCCAGCCCCCAGCCGCGCGTCACATGAAAATGGGCGATGTGCTTCGTCGTATCGGGAATGGCGTCCAGGATCATCGAATAATATTCGTAAACCTTGTTGGGAGGGGCGGAGCCGTCGTGGTCGGCGTGCTCGATATCGTCCGCTCCTATGTCCAGCCATCGCTTCGTGAACTCGACAGCCTTCTTCAGCTCTGTGGGACCCTCGATAGGACAGCCCCAGATCGTGCTCACGGTGCCGCAGACCTTCATTCCCTCACGTTGTGCAATCGGGATATATTTCTCGCACATCTTCCAATAGTCATCGAGGGAAAGGCCTGAATTGGTCCGATGGTGCGATTCACTCGTGGACACCATGAAGAGAATCCGGTCCGGACCATACCCTTCCCTGCGCGCCTGGATGGCACGCTCCACGGCCTTCTCCCGGATCGTGATGCAGGTGAGCTCCACGTCGCTGATGAGATGGGCGACTTTTTTGCTGTTTCTAAGACGCCTCATGAGCTCGTCTGCGTCATTGAACTGGGGCATTCCCTTCGGATTTCCGAAGTTGGTGATCTCAACCCTCTTGTATCCGGAAAGGATGAGCTCCTCGGCCACCCATAACTTGGCATCCGTTGGGATGATCTTTTCTTCGTGCTGGAATCCATCTCTTACGGTGATATCCCCCAAAACCACTTTCTTTGGATATTTCATAATTGACGACATCTCGAATCTCCGCTTTAAGTATTAGTCAGGGATGGTTTAGCGCTCCAGAGCTCGGAATCGAAGGGCCTCGAGCTTCCTTTAAAAGCGCAGGTTGCCGAATGCAGTGTCTCCGACGGGCTTGATCAGGCTGACTTCAAACGCCATCGCGAGCCAATCACGAATCTCCTTGAACTTGAGCACACGGTCGCTCAAGAGACGAGAGGCGCAGCAAAATGGGTCCGCCTCACCATCATACTTCTCGACCATTTGCTCCCGAAAAGCCTGCTTCTCCTCTTCGCTCATGGGGGATTTCTCCACGGAACGCTTCCGTTCTTCAATGGTGAGAAGCACTTCCGCCGCAGAACGGCCGCTCATGACCGACGTGCGGGACCTCATGGTATGGAAGAGGAAGTGGGGCCGGTAGGCACGTCCGCACATTCCATAGTTGGCGGCTCCGTTGTCCGGTCCGATGACCAGCTGGATGCGTGGAACCTGGGCACACGCAACGGAGCGCACCATATCCGCCCCATATTTCCCTATTCCGGAGTGCTCGGATTCGGATCCGACCATGAACCCCGGAGAGCTCTGGAGGAAAAGGAGCGGCGTTTTATCGTTGGAGCAGCGGATGATCCATTCCGTGGCCTTTCGGGCCGCCTCCGCAAAGATGATTCCCAGCCCGTTGGATGCGATCACGCCCACCGGAATGCCCTTGATGCGGATCTTGCCGGTCACGATGTTGTCGGCGCGGCCCATCGCGTAGTTCTTCTTGTATTCCGAAAAAAATCCGTCGTCGGCAATCGCCTTGAGGAACGCGCGACTGTTCACGCCCTGCTGCACCTTGGCGGGGAGGTTTTCATAAAGGCTTTCCACTGGCTCCAGGGGCGGGCGTTCCTCATAGCGGTGGATGTGCAGCTTCTGGGGAGGCTCCATGGAGAGGATTTCGCGCACCCTTTCAATGGCTTCATCCTGGTTGCGGCAAAAGTGGTCGGCACCTCCCGATACGTGAGTGTGAACGCGGGCACCGCCAAGATCTTCGGCAGTGATGACCTCCCCCGTCGCGGCCTTCACCAGTGGAGGGCCGCCGAGGAAGGAATACGACATTTTATCGATCATGACGGCTTGGCAGGCCATAAAAACCATGTAGGCGCCTCCCGCGGTATTGCCCCCCGTGCTCAGGGTGATCTGCTTGAGTCCCATTGCCGACATGCGGGCCATGTTGTAAAAGATCGATCCGAAATGCTGGTCGTCCGGAAAGACATCCCGCTGCATGGGCAGGTACACCCCTCCCGAATCGGCTATATAGACGCAGTTCACACCGCACCGCTCGGCAATCGCCTGCGCCCGCATGTGCTTCTTGAGTGTGATGGGGAAATAGGACCCGGCCTTCACACGGCTGTCATTGCCAAAGATCATGGTCCAGGAGCCGTGGATTTTCCCGAGACCGGTCACCATCCCTCCGCAGGGGACATCCTCCACGTCGGGGTAATCCACTCCGAAACCGGCGAGGCGGCTCAGCTCAAAAAATTTTTCGCCCGGATCGATCAGCTTCTGAATGAGCGCCCGAACCGGCTGTTTGCCCTGCTTGGCAAGCCGCTTCACCGCCTCCTCGCCGCCGGGCCACTCGGCCCGAAAGGCAAGCTCGTCGAGCTTGGATTCCTCGTTTTCCCAAAAAGCTCTATTCACCGCTCTTGCATCTGGCATTTTGTTATCCTCTCCAGGTGACAAGCTACGCATCGCAACAGGCGAGCGTGCCTTCCCACCCGTTGTTTACTCCCCTTTGTAGACCGGCTTCCGCTTCTCACGGAAAGCGGCCAATCCTTCCAGGCGATCCTTCGTGGGTATGGTGATCCAGTAGGCATTGGATTCAATGGCCAATCCAGTGTGCAGGTCCGTTTCCAAGCCATAGTTGATGGCGTACTTGGCCTGCCGGATCGCCACCGGCCCCGCTTCACAAATCATTGCAGCCATGGCGAAGCAGTCATTCAAAAGCTCTTCGGGCGAAGAGACCGCGTTGACCAGTCCCATCTGCAAAGCCTCCTGAGCCCCTACGCGTCGCCCGGTGAATATGAGCTCCTTCGCCTTCCCACGCCCCACCAGGCGGGGGAGCCGCTGGGTTCCCCCCGCCCCGGGAATGACGGCCAGCCGGGTTTCCGTCAGGCCCATGGTGGCGCTCGCGGATGCAATCCGGATATCCGACGCCAATGCAAGCTCCGTCCCGCCCCCCAGAGCGACGCCGTTGACGGCTGCTATGACGGGCTTGGGATGCGACTCGATGAATGTGAAAAGATTTCGAATCGTATAAATGAATTCCTTGACCTGGTTGGGACTGAGAGTCGCGCGCTCCTTCAAGTCCGCGCCGGCGCAAAACGCCTTGTCTCCCGCCCCCGTCACAATCACCACGCGGGCGTCCTCATCGAACTGCAACGCTTCCATGCGTTCCTTGAGGGATCGCAGCATGGCGAAATTGAAAGAATTCATCACCTCGGGGCGGTTGAGTGTCAGCAACACCACCTGACCCCGTCTTTCCTCCATGACCAATTGCTGATCCATTACCCATCCTCCCATGCTACTCCAGGCCGCCGTGGAGCAAAGCTGGACGCATTTCAACATGATGGCGGACTTTAGGCCGTATCAGCGCTGCGATTTGCGTGAAAAAGCCTCTCGCGTCAGCTCCCGGGAAATGATCATACGGCGGATTTCGCTCGTACCGGCGCCAATCTCGTAGAGCTTCGCATCACGCCAAAGCTTCTGAACCGGAAACTCGAGACAATACCCATACCCGCCATGGATTTGGATGGCCTGGTCGCAGACCCACGTCGCGGTTTCGGAGGCGAAGAGGATGGCTGAAGCTGCAAGCTTCGTGAGCTCGGTGCCCTTACCTCCCCTCGCGGCTTTCTGCACCGCTTCGGCAGCGCGATACACGATGAGGCGCGAAGCCTCGGTCCTGGTGTACATATCCGCAAGCTTTTGCTGCACCATCTGGAAATTGGCTATCGGTTGTCCGAACTGCTCCCGATCCACGGCGTACTGGATGGAATATTCGAGAGCCTGCTCTGCCATGCCCACAGAACCGGCCGCAAGGACAATTCTTTCTATATCGAGGCCGCTTGTCATGACGTGAACGCCATTATTTTCCTGTCCGACGAGGTTTTCCGCCGGAACCTCACAGTCCTCGAAGACAAGCTCGCCCGTTGGCGACCCACGCATCCCGCACTTTTTCAACTTTCTCGACACGGAAAAGCCGGGAAAATCCTTTTCCACGATAAAGGCGCTGATCCCCTTGGCACCCTTATCCGGGTCCGTTTTCGCGTAAACCAGAAGCGTGTCCGCTATGGGTCCGTTCGTAATGAATATCTTCGTGCCGTTCAGGATGTACTTGTCACCCTTCTTCACCGCCCGGGTGCGAAGCCCCATGGCGTCCGATCCGGCATTCGGCTCCGTCAGCCCCAATGCTCCGACCTTTTGACCGGAAATCAAAGGAGGCAGATACTTCTCCTTCAACATCGCGTTGGCGTTCTTGTGAATATTGTTGGCACAGAGATTGGAATGGGCGCCATAGGTCATCGCCAGGGCCGGGGAGACTCGGCTCATCTCCTCGATGGCGAGCGCCTGCATCAACACGTCCCCACCCAATCCGCCGTACTTTTCGTCCATGGTTATGCCGAGGATTCCAATTTCCGCGCATTTGCGGAAAAAATCGGGCGGAAGCCAATCTTCCTCGTCTATCTTTTCCTGCAAAGGGCCCAGTTCATTGAAGGCCCATTTGTTCACCGTTTCCTTGATCATACGTTGTTCATCAGACAGCTGGAAATCCACTTGACTCCCCCTCGAACCGAATTGTTTCGGATGATAGTTTTATTTCAATGTTGCCCTTGCGACAGGTTAATTGGCCAGTTCCTTGAGATTGGCAAAATAGTCCAGGGCCTCCGGGTTCTTCAGCGCATCCTTGTTCTTCACCTCGCGGTTATGGATGACCTTTTGGACGGCAAGCTCAACCTTTTTCATATTCAGGGTATAAGGGATATCGGGGACGGCAATGATCTTTGCAGGAACGTGCCGCGGGGAAGCATTGGTCCGGATATTCTTCTTGATCTTTTCTCGAAGATCATCGGTCAGGTCAAAGCCTTCTTTCATCTTGACGAAAAGGATTACCCTGACATCACCCGACCATTGCTGACCCACGATCACGCTGTCTTCGATCTCCTCCATCTGGTCCATCACCCGGTAGATCTCCGCAGTGCCGATCCTTACCCCGCCAGGATTCAGGGTCGCGTCGGATCTCCCGTAAATGATAATGCCTCCACGCTCGGTCACCTCGATGAAGTCTCCATGCGTCCAGACTCCGGGAAACACTTCAAAGTAGGCAGAGCGATATTTTTTCCCGCTCTCATCATCCCAGAAATAGATGGGCATGGATGGGAAGGGGGCCGCGCAAACCAGCTCGCCTCGCTGTCCTACCGTCGGTTTGCCGTCTTCATCGTAGGCAAAAACCTTCATACCCAGTCCCCGGCATTGCAGCTCCCCTTCATAGACAGGTCCCATGGGGTTGCCCAGGGCAAAGCAGCCGTTCAGATCAGAGCCTCCAGAGATGGAGGACAGCTGCATGTCGCTTTTCACTTCGCGGTAGATGAATTGGAAATCCTCTTTGGACAGGGGCGAACCGGTGGAGAGCAATGTCTTCAGCGCGCTCAGATCGAACTGTTTGCCCGGCTTCACGCCTGCAGCCCTCAGGGCCGCTATATATCCAGCGCTGGTGCCGAAGACAGTGATCTTCTCATCCTGGGCCATCCGCCACAGCGCATCCGGACCAGGATGGAAAGGATTGCCGTCATAGAGCACGAGGGTCGCGCCCGTGGCAAGGGAGGCGGTCAGCCAGTTCCACATCATCCACCCGCATGTGGTGAAGTAGAAGATCGTGTCCTCGCGCTTCAGGTCTGTATGCAGAATCAGCTCTTTGAGCTGGTTGAGCAATACCCCGCCGGCGCTCTGGACCATGCATTTCGGCAGACCCGTCGTGCCGGAGGAATACATGATGTAGAGGGGATGCTCGAAGGGTAGCTGAGCAAAATCCATGTCTTCGGCATCATTATGGACGAACTCGTTGTAGTGCACGGCATTGGGGAGATCCGTAAGATCGGGTTTTTCCTGCGTATAGGGAACGACGACGATCTTTTCAATAGAGGGGAGATCTTTGATGATTTGTGCAACCTTTTCCAGGCAGCCCAGCGCCTTCCCTTTGAAATAATACCCGTCGGCGGTAAACAGGACTTTTGGGCGTGTCTGGCCGAATCGATCCAGGACCCCTCTGATGCCGAAGTCCGGAGAGCAGGAGGACCATGTTGCCCCAAGGCTCGTCGCCGCCAGCATTGCGATGATGGATTCGGGCATATTCGGCATGAAGCCGACGACACGGTCTCCCGGGGTGACACCCGCCGCACGGAGGGACGCCGCGACCTTTGCCGTTGCAGCGTAAAGCTCCTCATAAGTGAGGGTGCGGCGGACAGCATCTTCGCCCCGGAATATCATGGCTGTCTTATCATCCCTGTAACGCAGGAGGTTCTCGGCAAAGTTCAGACGGGTGTCCGGAAACCAATGCGCACCCGGCATTCGGGTCGGATCGTCAATGACCCTGGGATTACCGACGGACGGCTTAATCCCGGCAAAACGCCACACCTCGAGCCAGAATGCCTCTAAATTCTCTATAGACCACTGATACAGCGCGTCGTAGTCGGCAAAGTTTGTTCCATAGGTATGGTTTATACTCTGCATGAACCTGTACATATTGGATTCTTTGACTCGTTTCTCCGACGGCTTCCACAAAGGTTCCATCATGAAATTCCTCTTCGTTTGCTCAATCAGGCGCATCAAGATTTTGAATCACTGTGTTCACTATTGCGTTTGTGCCATCTCCCTCAATTTGTACTTCTGGATCTTGCCGCTCGCCGTCATGGGATATTCATCCACAAAGTAGACGAATCTGGGGATTTTAAAGAAGGATATCTGGTCCTTGCAAAAGGAGAGGATCTCTGTGTCGGTGACCTTCTCCCCGGGCTTTACTTTGATGAAAGCCGCCACTTCTTCACCGTATTTCTCACTGGGAACCCCCACCACCTGGACGTCCTGAACCTTTGGATGGCGGTAAAGGAACTCCTCGATCTCGCGCGGATAAATATTTTCCCCACCGCGGATGATCATGTCCTTGATTCTGCCCGTGATCTTGCAATAGCCGTTCTCGTCCATGGTGGCCAGGTCGCCCGTGTGGAGCCAGCCATCCTTATCCACTGTCTTGGCTGTCTCCGCGGGCATTTTGTAGTAGCCCTTCATGATATGATAGCCCCTGGTGCAGAGCTCTCCCTGTACCCCTCTCGGTGTCTCCAAGCCGGTGACCGGGTCGACGATCTTCACCTCGACATTGGGCAGGGCCATGCCCACGGTGGTTGTCTTCAGTTCCAGGTTATCGTGAACCTGAGTCTGAGTGACACCGGGAGAAGCCTCAGTCTGACCATAGACAATCGTCATCTCATTCGCACCCATGTCCTTGATCACCCGCTTCATGACCTCGACAGGGCATGTGGATCCGGCCATAACCCCAGTGCGCAGGGTGGACGTGTCATATTTATTTCTATCCATCTCTTCGAATTCAGCGATGAACATTGTCGGCACCCCATGGAGCGCGGTACACTTTGAAGCCTCGACGGTCTTCAACACGTTAACGGCCGAAAACGAAACAACCGGAGCCATGGTGGTCCCGGAAACCATGCAGCACAAAGTCCCTATCACGCAACCGAAGCAGTGGAAAAATGGAACCGGGATGCACATTGCGTCGTTGGGGGTCAAATTCATGCGTTCGGACATGCTGAGTGCATTGCCGATGAGGTTGGTGTGTGTGAGCATGACGCCCTTGGGAAATCCGGTGGTTCCAGAGGTATACTGCATATTTATGGTGTCATCAGGATCGAGGGAGTCCAGTCTTGCCTTGAGCTCCTGATCCGACACGGATTTACTCATTTCCAGGATATCATCCCAATTGAACATCCCGGGAAGCTTCTCTTTGCCGAGATAGATGATGTTTTTCAAGAAAGGCAGCTTTTCACAGTTGAGCTTTCCCGGTTCACTTTCTTTGATGGTGGGGCAAACCTTGTCCAGAACCTTCAGAAACTCGTCGGACTCCCGTATGCCACCCACCAGAATCAGTGTCGAGGAATCAGATTGCTGCAGAAGGTATTCGAGCTCACTGCTGCGGTAGTTGGTATTCACCGTGACGAGAACAGCCCCCATCCGGGCACTCCCGTACTGAAGGTAGACCCACTCGGGAACATTGTTGGCCCAAAGCGCCACCTTCTCGCCGCGTTCGATGCCGAGCGCCATCAATCCTTTGGCGACTTTGTCGAGTATCTCTCTCAGCTGCTTGAAGTTATACTTGATTCCGAGCTCGTGGTATTCGAGACCTATGTTATCCCCGAAGTTATCCGCAAGAATATCAACAACATTACCGATGGTCGTCTTGCCTACTTTAATGTCAGGTTTATTCATATGATCCTCAGTGTATTGAAGAAATGATTAATGGATAAGATATTTCGGTAAAATCCCTCCGGGCGTTCCGGTTGAATATCCCTCTTCCCCAGTCGACAACCCGCCGGAGCATTTCACACCAACATTCTCTTCGACATCGGACTTCCGAAATGATCCATCGATTAGAAGCTCTCTCAGGAAACTGCTTCTTGTTCATTCTTGCTGGAACCGCAGGGAGATTCAGATGAAAATGTCAACATGGACGGCACCACATTGACGGAGCCAACAGCTTTTCGCTTCAGTTGCACAGGAAGACGCGGTCAAGTTTCGAGCCTCGGACCATTGCCAGATAGACCTGGTTTTGAAATCTATAGGTCCTTTACTACTGTTTACCGACTGTGGTCATACATCCGTCTCCTTCATGATTGTGGTCGATGAATCGGAAATAAAACTATAGTGTTCCCACCCATAGGACAAAACTTGTGGCAGTACTGTCATTGGTTATCTTCTGGCTGTCAGGATTAGACAAGAAGTGAACACAATCCCCCTCAACCAGTGTATAGGTCTCCTCACTCAGCATCAATTCGATCGATCCCTTCAATACACACAGGACTTCCTGAGCATTTTTAATATTTTTTCTTACGGGAATTGACTTGCCTGGATCGACGACGAGAATGGAAGAATCGATGACCGTTCGGTCGTCTGGAGAGAAAAAGCGGCGCGTCACAAAGCCGGTGTGGGAAAGATCGATTTCATCCCATTCTGATTTCCTGATCAGGACGACTTTCGTCTGCTTGCTGACCTGAGAAATAAGATCGCCGGCATTGACGCCAATGGCATTGCAGATCCGGATCAAAGTGTCAACGGAAGGTGAGCTGACATCGTTTTCCACCTGACTCAGGAAGCCCTCGGAGATGGAAGCCCTTTCCGCAACGACTTTCAGGGTGAGTTTCCGTTCCCGCCGACATTTTCTGATCACTGTGCCAAGATTCATGCAGCCCCATATTTTTTCCGCAGAAAATAAAATTCAGCCGGTTGCCGCTAATACTAATCTATATAAAATAATTGCCATTGGTTAAACTTAACCTATACTGATTATTTATCGCTTGTCAACAGGAAATTTCCCACCTCACCACGTGATGACGCACAAAAGAAGCGAATATCCATAACATTTTGTAATAGCTTCGAATTAATCCATTCCGATATTGCCGGAGGCGGATTTATGGCTTCATTCTTGTTTTATTTTAACTAGCTGTTATGATTGATGATGTTAGGATCACATTGATTTGGCAAGAGAGGGGGAGACGCTGATCATATGTTTGGGGTATGACATTTAACGGCGGCTGCCACTGTTGTTGACTCAACTTCAGCCCGTCGAAAACCTGGGTCCGCACTGAGAGGCTGTCAAAAAATTCGTTTCATCGTCATTCCGGCGGTTTTAAAGTCGGAATCCACCCCAGCGAAAAACCTGGATTCCGGCTTTAAAACCGCCGGAATGACGAAACAAGGTGCATGCTCAGAGTGATGGACTCATTTCTTACACACCCTCTGAGGCCGGAATGATTTCAAACGAGCCGATAACGGGCAGAGGAGCGATTCAAATCAGTGCTCACCCGCTCCGTATACCTCGCGCGTGTTCTCGCGATGATCGATCTTGTAGAGGAGCCGGCCTTTCTCTCCCAGCTCCTGCAAAATTCGCGGGAAGGAGGTCCGATTGAGCTTGCGCACGCGAATCTGGACGCTTCGATATCCTTTGACGGTCCGCTCAGCGGAGCAAAGTTGACAGAGTAGTAGAATGTCGCTTTGGAGCCTGTCAGGCGCTTCCTTCAGCCTCTTCCTTGATCTTCTTGAAGCGTTCCGAGTTGCTGTAACGCATGGCTTCCGCTTCCCGGACATCTTCATCCGTAAGATGAATCCTGCCACAGGCGGGACACCGCAGTTCCTTGCTCTCGATGCTCAGCCGCGCTGCGAGCTCGTCGACGGTCATGTGGGGAACACCCCCGCAGGCGGTGTCGGCGGATTCGACGGTGACCTGCGTTTTCTTCTTTTTCTTCTCTTGACCTTCCATGGCATCCTCCAAAGTCTTGTAGGAAAAAGCCGACCGTCCCCCGAGTCCATCCCGATAAAGCAGGGACTCACCAACATACCGAGGCACTCAACAAGTACTTCACAGCGAAAGTCATCACTCCGTCTGGGAGGTTTTGTCTTGTGTCAAAAATGGTGCGCGAAGCGCACCCTGCTACCGCTCCGCCGGCCACTGGGAAACGACCCGGCCTTCCGCGTCTCGGATCTCGATGGAGATCCCGGCATCGCCGTCCAGGCGATGCGTTGCGCAGGAAATTCAGGGGTCGTAGGCGCGAACCGCCATTTCGATCTTGTTCAGAGCGGCTTCGTCTACCGCTCCTCCCTTGATGAGGCTCCGCGCCGCCTGGTTCACCGTCATGTTGATGGGACCCAGGTTGTGGGTGGTTCCCACGATGAGGTTCGCTCTCGTGATCATGCCGTTCTGGTCGGTGGAGTAGTCATGGATCAAGGTGCCTCGGGGCGCCTCCAGGCAGCCGACTCCTCTCCCGGCCCTGGGCTCCACAACGGCACGAACGTTGGAATCGGTGATTTCCGGGTCTTCCAGCAACTGGATGGCCCGTTCACATGCGTAGACTTCCTCGATGAGCCTCGCCCAGTGATGGAGCAGGGTGAACTGAGCCGGTCTCCCAAACTTCTCCCTGAATTCCTCCAGTTCGGCCTGGGCCCTGGGAGTCGCCATCTTGTCGGCCACATTGATCCTTGCCAGGGTATTGGCCCGGTAGATGCCCCTGGGAGCTTCCAGATCCAGGGAGAATCCTTCCCCCCAGCATCGGGCATAGGGGAATTTTCCGTAGGAGTAGGGTTCGACGTGCTCTCCGAGATACCGGTCGTACTGCTGCGGATCGAAATCCTGGAAGGTCCCGTCGGGCTTCATGAGGCGGGTCATGCCGTCGTAGAGGTTCAGAGCCCCGTCCCCATCGACGGTGCCGATGAACCCTGTCTTGATGACGCCGAGGGTCTTGACGGCGTCCAGGTACTTGGGAAAAACCTCGGTTTTGGCAAACTCGATGGTGAAAAGAGCAAAATCCAGCATCTCCCGCATCTTGGCCAGAAAATCCTTGCGGTCTTCTTCCAGAAGAGGCTTGGAAAATCCCCCCGGAACCCCCGCATGGGGATGGATGGCCTTGCCGGTAAAAGTCTCGAGGATCATTTTCGCCATCTGCCGCATGCGCACCACGCGCTTTGCCAGATCGGGATTGGCCTTGGCCACTCCGATGATATTGCGCACGGAATAATCGCTGTCCGGCCCCATGACAAAATCCGGGGCTGCAAGAAAATAGAAATGCAGGATTTTATCTTCGGAATGGGAAATGGCCTGCATCAATTCCCGAAGCTTTCTTCCCGCCGGAGGCGGAGTGACTCCAAAACAGCGGTCCACTGCCTTGTTGGATGCCAGGTGGTGCTGCCAGGGGCAGATGCCGCAGATGCGGTTGACAATCCGGGGGAGCTCCTCGGCAGGCTTTCCCTCCACGAATTTTTCGAATCCGCGGAGGGACAGGATACGGACCTTGCTCTCCCGCACCTCTCCCTGGTCATCCAGTTGGATGGCGATGGATGCGTGCCCTTCGATGCGGGTGATGGGATGAATGTTGATGATCTGCCCCATGCTTCATGCCTCCTGTTTCTTGCGTGGCGGCCGCAGTTGATGGTGTGCCCCGGAAAACCTCAAAAGGGAGACGGTTTCAGGAAGAGATGAAATGTCTATTCCGTTGGATGCCAGGGCATTCAGCATGTCCAACCGCTGATTGCCGTTTTGCTTGACGGGCCCGTAGCACCCGCGGCAGGGGACCCTGGCCGTGATGCAGCGGGGTACGATCTTGCTCCCCCCGCACCCGGCCCGCGTGACCGGGCCCATGCAGAGCATCCCCTGTTCGAGGATGCACCGCATTTTGTCCAGGGGCTCATCGGGCGCTTTGTAGTGTGGCGACTGGAGGAATCTCCGCAGCGTTTTCAGCTGGCCCTTACCCTCCCGCACCGTGGGGCAGTGGTCGCAGACACTCCTGCCGGGAAGGTTCAGGGGGCTTCCCGTGGCGAGGGCCGTCAGAGCCTCGAAGACGTGGTCGGGATGAGGGGGACAGCCGGGCAGATACACGTCCACTTTCACTTTTTCATCCAGGGCGTAGCAGGCATCCAGCAGAGGCGGAACATCTTCGTCGAACGAAGCTGCCGGAGCGTCCGTCGTTTCCGTTGAATAAACCCGCTGCAGCATTTCCTCACTGGTGTAGGAATTTGCCAGGGCCGGAATTCCACCATGAGTGGCGCACGTCCCATGGGCCACGATGATCTTGCATTTCCGGCGCATCTCCTCGAGCACCTCCACGTGCTCTTCGTTGCGCACCCCGCCGCTGACGATACCCACGTCGGCTTCCGGAATATGGATGTGCTTGCCGTTTCCAAGCTGGCCAAGGTATTTATGGTCCATCAGGACCGGGCTGTGGACAAAGTCGGCGACCGCCAGGATATCCAGAAGCCTCTCCCCCATGTCCACGATGGCGATTTCACAGCCCGAACATGAGTTGAGCCATTCTTGAGCGACTTTAACCGTCATGGGTTCATCCTCCTCATGAAGCGACCGCCTGGCCTGGTTCCTGTTTGAAGGGAGTGGGGCCGAGCCGGCGGAGCCTTTCGGTCATCTCCGTCACCGCGGCCACGAATTTGTCCGCCTCGGCGGACGAGCACCACACCAGGGCAAAACGCTCACTCTCGAGACCGAGCCCCTCCACCATCACCTTGATGACTTCGGCCCGGGCCTGCGCTTTGACATTACCGTCCAGGTAATGACATTCTCCAATGTGTCACCCCATCACCATGACGCCGTCGGCTCCCAGGCTGAAGGCCTCCGTAACCATCCTGGGATGGACCATCCCCGAGCACATGACGCGAATGAGGCGGATGTTTGAAGGATACTGCATCCTCCATATTCCCGCCAGGTCCGCTGCGGCATAAGTGCACCAATTGCACGTAAATCCAATGATTTTTGGTTCATAGGACATGACCATCTCCTCATAGGTGCCTCGCGGCATCCCCGCGGAGCGGAGGATGCCGCTGCCAATTCACAAAGCCAGGGCAGCCTTCACCTGCGCCGTGATCTGCTCCATGGAAAACCCCGCCACGTAGACGCCGTCCTTTGGGCAGGTAGCCTGGCACATGCCGCATCCCTTGCACTGGGCCACATTGACCTGGATGTGGGAAGACCTGGAACCCTCGGCCGTGGCTTCCTCCACCAGGCTGATGGCGTGGTAAGGGCAGACGTCCAGGCAAAGGGCGCAGCCGTCACAGTTGGCAAGTACGGGGGTCGCCTTGGTGGATTCCAGCCCAATGCGGTCGCTCGACAGGACGGTGATGGCCCTCCCCGCCGCAGCTTTGGCCTGGGCGACGGCTTCGTCTACGGACTTGGGGTAGTGGGCCAGCCCCGCCATGAAGAGGCCGTCCCCCGCGAAATCCACGGGCCGAAGCTTCGCATGGGCCTCCAGCAGGAAACCGTCCGCGTCGGTGGAAAGTTTGTAAATCCGGGCAAGATCCGCATTGGCCGAGCTCGGAACAATGGCCGTGGCCAGTACTACGGCGTCGGCCACGATCCTGAGGGGCTCGTGAAGGATGTGATCCCACACCACGACCTCCAGCTGCCGGGGATCCAGCTGCGTCACCCGGGGCTTCCCGTGAAGTTCATAGTTGATGAAAACGACTCCCTTTTCCCGCGCCTTCTTGAACAGCTCCTCCCGCTCCCCATAGGTGCGCAGATCTCGATACAGGATGAAAATCTCCCGCGTGGGATCCTGCTCCTTCAGTTGGACAGCGGCCTGCACGGAATGGGTGCAGCAGACCCTGGAGCAGTACATGCGTCCCAGCTCCCGCGATCCCACGCACTGGATGAACACGAAGGTTTTGGCATCGTTGATGCGCCGGTCCCCCATCATGGTGAGCTTGTCGAACTCGATGGAGGTGTAGACTCGGTCCGCAGTGCCGTAGCCGTATTCCGTCGGGGTGTACCCTTTGCCTCCCGTGGCGATGACGGTAACGCCGTGGTCCACCGCTTGCGGACCCCGAGGCGACTGAATCGTACTCTTGAAGTTGCCGACAAAGCCTTCTGCATCCGTGACAGTGGATTCCATGTGCAGGGTAATGAGGGGGTGGCTCCTCACCCTGGCATCCATTTCCTGGAGGGCGGGTCCGATGGGCTCTCCCTTCCAGGTATTGTAGAGGAACCGCGCCTGGCCTCCCAGGAGATTGGATCTTTCCACCAGGTGAACGGGAAAGCCGTGATCGGCCAGTTCCAGCGCCGTTGTCATGCCCGATGGGCCACCGCCGATGACCAGTGCGGACTGCTGCACCCCCACAACGATCTCAGGCAGGGGATTGAGGAGCCCGACCTTGGAGACGGCCATCCGCACGAGGTCCATGGCTTTCCGGGTCGCCTGTTCCGGTTCGCCGGAATGCACCCAGGAATCCTGGTTCCGGATGTTGGCCATTTCGAAGAGGTACTAGTTGAGGCCGGCCGCCTTGAGAGTCTCTCGAAACAGGGGCTCACATGAAGAAAATGGTGACATCCAGGTCTTTGACGTGATCCTTCGCGATCATCGCTTCCTTGATGGCGTAAGTGCAGCAAACCGACGAACAGTAGCCGTTGGAGGCCTTGTTGAGATCTCTCGATCCGACACACTGGAGAAAGGCGATCTTGGCGGCTTCCTTCTTGTCGGACGGGCGCAGCAGGTGCCCCTCGGTGGGGCCCGACGCCGACAGCACGCGCTCCATCTCCATAGAAGTGATCACATTGGAGTAAAATCCGTAACCCCAGGTGCGGATCCCCTTGGGGTCGAAGGGCGCAAAGCCGGGCGCCAGCACCACCGAGCCCACCTGCAATGTGACTGTCTCTTCCCGGTCGTCGAACTTGACGGCCCCGGTGGGGCAGAACTTCTCGCAGGCCCGGCACTTGCCCTTTTCAAAAAAAATGCAATTGTCCTTGTCGATGGCGTATTTTTGAGGCACCGCCTGGGGGTAGGGAATGTATGCGGCCTTCCGCTTGCTGATTCCCTCGTTGTAGGCGTCGTCCACCTTCCGGGGGCATTTGGCGGCGCATTCGCCGCAGGCGATGCATTTTTCCATGTCCACAAAGCGTGGATGCTTGAGAACATCCACCTGAAAGTTGCCCGGCTCACCACGCACGTCGGTGACCTCAGCCAGGGTGATGAGCTCGATATTGAGATGCCGGCCGACCTCGACCAGTTTGGGCGAGATGATTCACATGGCGCAGTCATTGGTGGGAAAAGTCTTGTCCAGCTTGGCCATGGCGCCGCCGATGGCCGACTGTTTTTCCACCAGGTAGTAGGCGTGGCCTCATTCAGGCAGGAGAAGGCGTTTGCACTGGAGTCGGTACATATTGTCGACGATGCGGCCCACCATGATCTTCATGGCCTCGTCGTCGCCCGTGAAAAGTCCCCAATTGACGCCTTCCCAGTTCTCGGACGGAATGGTCCAGGATTCTCCGGCGGCGTAAAAGATCTTCCACCAGAATTTCATGTCGTCGGGCTCGCCGAAGGGCTCCTTGGAATTGAGGGTCACGAGGACGTTGGCTCCCTCCACATCGATGGGGGTCTCGAAGCCCGGGCAGCACTCCTCGGCTAGCTCTTCCCCCACTTCCTTCAGGAGATCCGTGAACTCCGACCTGGGAATGCCCAGATTGTTGCCCCTGCGGAGCGCCATGAGAACACCCTTGTGGAGAGGGCCGGGAACCTTCTCCCGTTCGCGCATGGATCGGATCTTCCGAAAAAGCGCGGTGATCTCCACGTTCATGGGGCATGCCTCTTCGCACTTGCCGCACATGGTGCATTTCCATGTCCAGTTGGAGTCCACCGCCTCCTGGATGCGCCCCAAAACCACCAGGCGGATGAGCTTGCGCGGGTCGAGGTTGTCCACGCCCGAGATGGGGCAGGCGCTGGCGCAGCTCCCGCAGGTGAGGCACACATCCGCCCACTGAGGGTCATCCCGCAGAAGACTGGCGCGCGGGCCGACCGTTTTCGGTTCGGAAACAGCCGCTGGTTGTCCGGTCATTCTTACCTCCTTTCGGATCCCAAGGGGCAATCTCTCGCACAAATCAAAACAGGAAACCTTGCACAGCTTCCATGGGCAGAACACGCCCGGGATGCTTTCCCGGGGATTCCTCCCACGTGACGCATGGTCCGGGAGCACCGTTCCGTGGTCCCGTCACGAGGCACCGCTCGCGAGTGTCTGCAGGATCAAACGGCACATGGGCTCGACGGCCTGCTGCAAAGCAGGGGAAAGCCCCGGTCGCACCTCATCGGGGATGGCTTCGATCTGGGCCACCAGGACACGCACATCGATGGCGGTATAATCCCGGATTTCTTGAAGCATGTTGATCGTTGGAAACTGGTGGGGAGAAAAATCGGCGATTTTAGCCGGCGAAACAGCCTCCACATCGATTTCGAAAACTTCCCCGGGGCGCCTGCCCGGAAAATCGAGGGCGTCCACCAGGATGATCTGAAGGGGTTTGTCTTCACCCAGGAGGAGATCGAAGAGAATGCCCCGAATGGATGTTCCCGCATCGATACAGGCCGTATCCTCGGGAATGGGGCAGTGCGCCTCGAGGTATTCAATGACTGCCGGCCCAAACCCGTCGTCGCCAAAGAGAGGGTTGCCAGAACCAAAAACAAAGCGTTTTTTCCCGTGGTCGTGGGGCATCATGGGTGATCCTGTCTTCCCGGGATTCTCGCACGCGAGGCTCCCGGCAGCAGTCCGTGTCTCACAGTCAGGTTGTTATGTCTATGGGGAAAAAAAATGGCTGCAGTTCCCTCCGCCGGCCTGCGGTCCGCCGGCAGGTGATGGGCCTGCCACGCGATGGTCCCGAAATGGAACGGCTCATCAGGATGCGGCATGCTGCAGGGAGGTAAGAGAGAATCGCATTTTCGCGATATTTGTGTAACAGTTATGAAAAATACGGTCAAGGAGATTTTCATGCAAGGCCATCGCTTGAAATCGTTGACTTCATATTTCCGGTTACGTATACATGAATCAATCTGCAAATTTACCCGGCTTCCATTTCTCTTCTTCCGACATGCGACACTGAAGATCCTCCCCTCTGGACGATCCTTGCTCGCTTCGCCGGCTTGGCGCATGCGGTGTTTTTCACAGCATCACCCGTCGGGAAATGACCCATGATGGAACCTCAATCGCCTCCCTGCGATATTTTTCTGAGCTACCACTGGCGGGACCACGACGCGGTGGAACAGCTGGCCCGTGCCCTCGACGCTCGAGGGCTGCGCGTCTTTCTCGACCGATGGTATCTGGCCCCGGGCCTCCCGTGGCCTCGGGCCCTGGAGCAGGCCCTGGAGCGTTGCCGTGCTGTCGCCGTTTGCATCGGACCGGGAGACATCGGCCCGTGGCAGATGCGGGAGCATTTCCTCGCGCTGGTTCGCCAGGCGGAAGAGGAGCGCCGGGGGCTGGCATTTCCGGTCATTCCCGTGCTGCTGCCCGGCGCCGAGCTCCCCCTCTGCTTTCTCAAGCTCAACACGTGGGTAAGCCTGCGCACCGGCGTGGAAGACGCTCAGGCCGTCGAGGCCATCGCCCGCGCCGCCCGAGGGCTCCCTCCCGAAGCCGTGAGGGCCCGGCCCCTCGTCTGCCCCTACCGCGGGCTGCAGGCCTTCCGCGAGGAGGATGCCCCTTTCTTTTACGGCCGGGACGCTTTCAGCGACAGGCTTGTGGAGGAAATCCGGCGCAAATCCTTCATTGCGGTGGTCGGCGCTTCGGGGAGCGGCAAATCGTCCGTCGTGCGCGCCGGCCTCATCCCACGTCTGCGCGAAGCCAGAAGCGGAGAAGCTCCCGTCTGGGACATCCTCACGCTGACCCCGCACAAACAGCCTTTGGACAGCCTCGCCGACGCGATCCTGCGGGTCCTCGAACCGGAGGACATGAGCGAGGCGAAGCGACTGACTGAGCTCGACCTTCTCGTCCGGCAGTTCTCCACGCAACCCAGAGCACTCCAACGCGCTGCGCGGCGCTGCATGGAAAAGCAGCCCGGCACGGATCGCATGCTCCTCTTCGTGGACCAGTGGGAGGAGCTTTACACCGCCTGCAAAGACGAGTCGGCGCGCCGGGGGTTCATCGATCAACTCCTCGCCGCTTGTGCCGAGGCGCCCGTGACGGTGGTCATGACGCTGCGCGGGGATTTCTACGGCCGAACCCTCACCCACCGGGGGCTTGTGGACCGGCTCCAGGACTGCGTGGTGAACTTGGGCCCCATGACGCGCGAGGAGCTCCAACGCACCATCGAAAATCCTGCAGGGGAAGTCGGGCTCGAATTCGAGCCCGGACTGGTCCACCACATTCTCGACGAGGTGGGGGAAGAGCCCGGAAATCTGCCCCTCCTCGAATTCACGCTGAAGGAGCTGTGGGAGAAGCGACGCGGCGGCCTGCTCCACTTCGAAGCCTACAAAGACATGAAGGGCATCCAGGGGGCCATTGCCGTCCGGGCGGACAAGATCTTCCAGGACGACTTGACGGAAGAGCAAAGGGAAGCGGCGCGGCGCGTGCTGATGCGGCTGGTTCGACCGGGCGAAGGCGTTCCGGACACACGCAGGCGGGCTGCCCTGCCGGCGGAAGATGAGAACGCCATGGCGGTGGTTCACAAGCTGGCCGACGCCCGGCTGCTGGTCACCGGCCGCGACGAGGCGCGGACCGATGCCCGGACGGTGGAGATCGCCCACGAAGCCCTCATCCACCACTGGGGGCTCTTGCGGCAATGGATCGATGAAGACCGCGAATTCCTGCGCACGCGGGAGCGGGTAGAGGCGGCAGCGGTCCTGTGGGAGCAGGAAGGCATGGTTGAGGACCGCCTGCTTGCTCGGGGCCGTCCCCTGGCGGAAGCGGAAGACCTGCTGGCCGAGCGCCGAGCCGATCTCAGCCCCTCCCTCATCGCTTTCATTGAAGGTTCAACGGCTGCCGAAACGCGCCGCCAGGAAGCCTTGCAGGAGGCAGAGCGGGAAGCGCAGCGTCAGAAATTGAGGCGCAACCGCAACCTCGCTGTTGCCTTCGGTTTTGTCGCGTTGACCCTGGCCGGTCTTGGTCTGCTCGCGCTGGAGCGCTGGCGCACGGCAGATCGGGCAACGGAGGAAGCCCGGGCAAGCAAGGATGCGAAGGAGCAGGAACGTCAAAAAGCCCTGAGCTGGGCACTCTAGGCCCAGGCGTCGCTCCTGGTCGAGCGGGGTCCCAGTGAAGAGACCCTGCTGCGCGCCGGCACCCTGGCGGTCGAGTCCTGGAATCGTGAGCCCAATCCCGACGCCTATTCCGTGGCGATGAAGATGCTGGAATGGTTCCCCGTTCGCCGGATCGAGCCTGATCCTCAATCACTCACTTCGGCCAGGGTCCTTTTCAGCCCGAACGAGCGCTTCCTGGCGATCGATTTCCCTTTCTATATGCTACGAATTGTGGAAACGGAAACGGGCAGGGAGGTTCACTCGGTGAATCAAGGCACATTCACCCTTCACAATACTGCGTACAAGAGGGAAGGAGTGAGGTGTTTGGCCACGGTGAGCCCGGATGGCCGCTGGGTGGCATCCACAACCGCCGATGCCGACGGAAGGACGGACGGCATTACAGTCGTTGACATGAAGACCGGGACAGAAGCCTGCCGTGTTGAGCATCAGATGGAAACCGGAAAGACCGTGGCCCGCTTCGAGCACGGTGCTCCCCTCTTCCAGGCCAACTTCTCCCACGACGGCCAGTCGCTCCTGACTGTCAGCGCAGACAGGCTGAAGCTTTGGCATGCCGATCCGAAATGGCCCTTCGATCAGCTCTGCGAACGGTCGGGGCGCAATCTCAGCCGAGAGGAATGGCGCACGTTCATCGGGGAGAGCGAAGCATGGCGGCCCACCTGCCCCGACTGGCATACTCCGGAAGTCGCCGCTTCAGCCGGGGGCTTACCCCCAATCGGTCCATGAGCGGATGGAGAGCGGCAACCGTGAACAGTGGGGGCAGCTCTGAAGGTTACTTGCATGGAAGCACTATGAAAAGCTTTTCTGCAGCCAGTTCCTCAGAATATCGGGGTAGGCGGGATCACGGATGACAGTCCGCACGCGGCCGTCGGCTCTGCGCTGCATTTCCACCTGCCCGCAGGCCAGCCAGTTGATGCACTGGGCATAGATCTCATATTCGAGCTGCAGGCCGCGGGCTCGAAGAGCGTCCAAATCGTCGTCGCCCCAGACCGGGTAGACCCCCTGGGCGAGGATGGGGCCGGTGTCTTCCCCTTCGTCGGCAAAGTGGACCGTCACACCGCCCCACTTCACGCCGTAGGCGAAGGTCTCCTCGTAGCCGTGCTCACCTGGAAAGGCGGGGAGCAGGGCTGGATGGATGTTCACGACACGCAAGTCGTCTTCTTTGTTGTACCGGCTCAAAAAATAGGGGCTGAGGAGGCGCATGAACCCTGCCAGGCAAATAGTGTCAGGCTTATACATGTCCAGAATGCCCAGCAGCTCCGTCTCGGCAAGAACCAGGCCGGCCAGTCGGCGCAGCCGGCGGATTGGATCTCCGTCCTTCAGGATTTTTTGGCGGCTGTCCAGCTCATGGAGATCCACCGGCAGGCTGATGGCCCCGGGGTCGAGGTCTCGCACGCGCTCCAGGCAGGCCTTGTAATCGACGACATGATGTGGAACACCCGCTCGCTCGGCGCGGACCAATCCAAAAGCATCCTTCCGGTCGCTGACAACGACGACGACGTCCGCATGGAGGGTCCCGGCTGCGGACCGATCCAGGAGAGCCTGCAGGTTGGTGCCCCCTCCGGAGACCAGAACGGCGAGACGCAATTTTCGCGCTGGTGAAGGCATGAAGAGCCTCGACCTCTCACTGAAAATACGCAACGGCGTTGCGAAACAGGCGAATGCCATCGCCTTCTTCGGGAAGCTCCTTTCCTTCACGCCGGGCGGTCTCTTTGAGAGCAGTCCAATCGGGATGGTTGGTCCAGTGGTTGAATGCTTCGGGGTGGGGCATCAGGCCGGCAACACGTCCCGTGGGGTCGCATACCCCGGCGATGTCGGCCACGGACCCGTTGGGATTGTGAGGAAACTCACCTTGAGCGGGCGTCCCCCCCGGCAGCGCATAGCGCAGGATGACCTGCTGCTGCCTTTCCAGGCGCTGAAGGACCTCCGGCTCGGCAAAAAATTTCCCTTCACCGTGTCGCACAGGCAGCTCCAACGTATCGATTCCACGGGTGAACACACAGGGGGATCGGCCATTGGCCGCCAAGTGTACCCACTGATCCCGGAATCCACCGCAGTCATTGTTGATGAGAGCGACTTCACGCTTCATGGTTCGAGGCTCGAAGCCCGGGAGCAGGCCGAGGTTCACCAGCACCTGGAAGCCGTTGCAGATTCCCAGGACCAAGCCTCCCTTCTCCACAAACCGGAGGATATCGTCCTTCAAGCGGTGCTTCAGGCGCATGGCCATGATGACCCCTGCGCCATGATCATCTCCCCAGGAAAATCCGCCCCCTATGACGAAAATCTGAAAATCCTGGAGGCTCTGTTCACCTTCCACCAGGCTGTTGAGATGAACCCGTTCGGGGACCGCCCCTGCCACGGTGAAGGCATGGGCCGTTTCATAATCGCAATTCAAACCAAAACCCGTCAAAACGAGAGCTCTTACGGGGCTCATTGGGAGGCTCCTGATACTTCGGTGCTTGAGAATGGGCTGATTACAGGCACGCTCGCCGCTCGATACCGGTAAGGCAATTCATTCGGTCGCCGGATTGCCCTGCTTCCACGATCTCTTGAGAGAGGCCAGGGATTCCTCAACCAGGATATCCCCCTTCTGCCCGCGTATGACCAGGCGGGGATCCTGAGTCACCTCCCCCACCCGTGCACAGGGCAAGCCCTGGAAACGGGCTTCAAAAGCCTCGCGACAGGCGGGAGATACGGTCACCAGGAAACGGCCGCAGGTCTCACTGAAGAGGAGCTGGTCGTCTCGGAGTCGTCCCGCAGCGCACTCCTTTTGGGGCACATGTTGCAGGTCGAGGGTCATCCCGAAAGAGCTTGCAAAGGCGGCCATGGCGGCATGGACCGCCAGTCCCCCCCTGTAGATCCCATGGCAGGAGGCGAGGAGCCCCCCGGAAATGGCCCCTTCCAGGGCTTTATAAAGCTTCAACGATCCCCGGGGCTCGACAGTCGGAACGTTCAACCCCACCTCTCCCATGAGGTCGTAATACTCGGAGCCGCCCAGCTCGTTCCCGGTCGAGCCCAAAACATACACCAGGTCTCCCGCCACCTTGGGCTCCAGGGTCAGGCACCTGCTCACCTGGGGAACGACACCCGTCGCTGTGAACTGCATGGTGGGGAGCCCCGAAACCTTGTGAGTCTCCTCGAATGCTCCGGGAAGATGACCATCTACGTACATGCTGTCCTTGCCTGAAAGGAGCGGAATGCCGTATGCCAGGCACATGTCCCGCAGCGCCCAGTTGGCTCGCACCAGCAGAGCCGCCTTGTAGCGACCGTCGGGATTTTGCACTGCATCGTATTGAATGCTGGGCCAGCAGAAGTTGTCCACCCCGCCGATTTCATCCAGAAAGGCCCCCACGGCCAGCAGTCGGCGCACGGCCTCATCGATGGAGGCAGCCACCATGGGGTAAGCATCGATGAGGGAGTACGTGGGGTTGAGGGTCTGGGATACAGCCAGGCCCCTGGGACTGTCCAGCAGCGGCCGCAGCACCACCGCATCGTTGGGGACATCCCTTTCACGTCCCACTAGAAACTTTACGGCGCTGCCTCCCTGGACTTCGTGGTCGTACTGGCGCTGGATCCATTCGCGCGAAGACAGGTTCGGGCGCGCCAGGAGGGTGTGGAGCAGTTTTGCATGGTCGCGGGGCTCCGACAGCACCGGCTCCAGCAGGCCGCGGGCTTCGGGCGGGGTCCAGTGGGCGTCAAACTCCCACTGGGGAAACGCTTCGGAAAAGAAGCTGAGATCGAGCTGGGCACACGTCTTACCGCTGTAAGAAAGGTGGAGCTTTCCACTTCCCGTGTAATGGCCGATGACCGTGCTTTCGACTTCATGCCTCCGCGAGAGCTCCAGGAAGCGATCCAGGTGCTTCGGGTCCACGGCTACCGTCATGCGCTCCTGGGACTCGGAAATCCAAATTTCCCAGACATCGAGCCCTTCATATTTCAACGGCACCTCGTCGAGCTCCACCACGGCGCCGCCCGCAAACTGGGCGGATTCCCCGACGGACGAAGACAGGCCGCCGCCTCCATTGTCGGTGATGAACGTGACAAGCCCTTCATCCCGAGCTTCCAGGAGGAAATCGTGCATCTTTTTCTGGGTGTACGGATCGCCGATCTGCACATGCCCGGCGGGCGTGTTTTCGCTGTAGATTTCGCTGGAGGCGGTCACGCCGTGGATGCCGTCCTTGCCGACCCGCCCGCCGCTCATGATGATGCAGTCTCCCGGCCTGGGGCGCTTTTGATCCGACGGCTCTCCGAGGACCTCCCTGGGCATGATGCCTAAAGATGCCACAAACACCAGGCATTTCCCGAGGTAGGACGGATGAAAGAAAAGGTTGCCGAAAGGTGTGGGGACGCCGTGCTTGTTGCCGCCGTCACGCACCCCTTCAACGATGCCGTCCAGCAGCCGCCGGGGATGGAGGCGGGGGCGCAGGGGGCCGGCATAGTCCCGGGGCCCCACGCAGTAGCCGTAAAGGCCGGCCACAAGGCGGGCCCCCTTTCCCGTGCCCATGATGTCGCGATAGATCCCGACGATGCCCGTCAGCGAACCGCCGTAGGCTTCCATATTGGAGGGGCTGTTGTGGGTTTCCCCGGTGATGGCGTAATTGTGGTTCTCGTCGAAGCGGGCCACGCCGGCATTGTCCCACAGAACGGACACGACCCAGTCCTTCTGCTTCTGAATCGTCAGCGTGGGCGCCTCAATGCAGGTCTTGAAGAGGTTGTCGACAATCGTCTCTTCTCCCGTAGCCAGATCCCGGTAGTGGAATTTGCCCCGAAACGTATTGTGGTTGCAATGATCGCTCCGGGCCTGGGAAATGGCTTCCAGCTCGACATCCGTCGGGGCGGAAAGCCCTGCGCTCCTGCGGGCGTCCAGGACCTCCGGACGCCCGAAATAGCTTCGAATCACGGGAACATCCTGAGGATTCAGCGCGAGATTGCGCTCCTGGCTCAGGGCCATGAGAGCTTCATCCGAGGGAATGGGAATTTCGGCGACGGCCGGGGTGTGCGCCAGCCGCACCTTGGGAACGATGAGACCTATTCCCTGGGTTTCATCCCATTGGGATCGACTGTAGATGCGCCATTGCTGAATGATGTCGTTGGCCAGGAGCTCACGCGCCAGGATTTCCACCTGTCCCTGCTCCAGCTCCGCCCCGGAAAACAGGTAAATCTTGGAGGTGTATGCGGCTTCGTGGGCTCCTGGAGGACGTCCCAGGTAATCCGCAATGGCCTCAATGGCCACGCTGCCCGCCGTATCCCGCACGCCCGGGCGGAACCCCACCCATATGGCCCAGCTGAAATCCCTGCCCATGGGTTGAAAGCTGGAAACTTGAGTCACGGGATTGGTAAAAATCTCCCGGCGAACGGCTTCCAGTTCCGCCTGCGTGAGGTCTGTATCCAGGGTCAAAACGTGTATGACGCGCACCGCTCCGGGATCCCAGCCGAAATAGTCTCGGATCTTACGGCAGAGGCTCGCGCCTTCCGCATCGAAGAGGTGGCTCTTGAGCGTGATTTCGAGTCTTGCAACCATATGCTGCATCCATTGTCAGTCGAACAGGAACTTCACCGCGATCCCCATGAGAATGATGCCTCCCACGGTTTCCATTCGCCGTCCGAACTTTTCTGAGAGGCGGTTTCCAAGCTTCATGGCCATCCAGGTCATCAGGCAGGCCACGACTCCGATACAGAGTGCGGAAAAAAAGAGGCTTTGCCCCATGATTCCCAGCCCGATTCCCACCCCCAGGGCGTCAATGCTGGTGGCAACGGAGAGCATGACCAGGCTGAAGCCTTTCGTTGGGTCAATGCACGCCTCGGGTTCTTCGGCCTCGTGGGGCTTCAGGCTTTCGTATCCCATTTTGGCCCCGATGGAGAACAGGAGAGCGAAGGCCACCCACGGCGCCCACTGGCGCATCATTCCCACCATGTTTTGTCCGAGGTACCAGCCTGCGATGGGCATCAGAAACTGGAAAAGGCCGAAATGAAAGGAGAGACGAAAGATTTGCCTGGGACCACAAAACCGGGTTCCGACCCCCATCCCCACGGCGAAGGCATCGCACCCGAGGGCAACAGCCACCAGGAATGTTTCAAGCGCTTCCAAGTCTTCGTGAATCCCTTGTATGATTTGCCGCTAAGTGTAATAGCACTCGTACATGTTTCCCTGAGTTTCAAACCTGGCGGCGAGCTCCGACAGTATTCGCTCTGTATCCCGCTCGAGGTTCAGGAACTTCACCCCCATTCCCCGCGGTGACAGGTTGTCGGCGCTTCCATGGATATTGGTCCACACAACCTCCCCTTCGGCCTCAATGGCGTTCTTCAACCCGGTGAAGTGGAGGGAGAGTTTGAGCCGGGTTTTGAGGGGAGCCGGCTCAGCGCAGATGACCAGCAGGCCTGTCGCATTGAAATGGAGGGAAAATCCCTTGCGGACCTCTTCATCCATCGCATAGGCGACCCTGCACGGTGGGACCTTCCCCCCTGCCCTGGCTTTGGAAGTTGGATTCAGCTCCGTCATGGTCTCCCGCCAGGATTTATCTCAAAGTCGCATGAAAAACGTCGAGTACCTTCCGCACCAGGCCGCTGTGGATGTCGTTGATCTCCTCATCTGTCAGGCTCCTCTCGGGAGAACGATACACCAGGCGGTACCCTACACTCTTCTTTCCCTTGCCCCACTGGGGGTTTCGATAAATGTCGAATACTTCCACCTGCTCCAGAAGCGCCTCCTTCTGTCCCCAGATGTAGTCGAGGGGCTCCTGGACGGACAGGTTCTCGTCCACGATGAGGGCCATATCCCGGGCTACGGGTGGATACTTGGGCAGACTGCGGAACATGGGGTGGGATTGCTTGAGATTGAAAACCTTGTCGAAATCCACCTCAAACACGATGATATCTTTCTTGAGATCGAAGGCTTCCTGCACCTCGGCACGGAGCTTGCCCAACGTTCCAACCCATTCTCCGCCGCAAAAAATCGAGGCCGCCTGGCCGGCATCCAGGTAGGGAGGCAGGGCTTCATCCGCAAAGCGCACCCCTTCGAGATAGAAGAGATCGAGAACGCTTTCCACGATTCCCTTGGCGTCTGCGAAATCCACTTCCTCTTCACCGCCGTAAAGGAGGTGCGGCTCGCGCTTGCCCGTGAGGATCCCCGCCAACTGGTGCGGCTCCGCCGGGAGGGCTTCCCCTGCCCGGGGCAGAAAAACTTTGCTCAGCTCGAAAATCCTGAGATCATCGTTGCGATGCCCGAAATTATGGCGCGCCGTCTGGAGGAGCCCCGGTATGAGGGAGGTTCGCATGACTCCCTGATCCTCGCTGAGGGGATTTTTCACCACCACCGGATGGAGGCGGGCATCGTCGGAGTCCAACATCAGCCGCCGCAGGGATTCCTGGCCGATGAAGGAATAGTTGATGACTTCGAAAAATCCGGCTCCCGCCAGAAGATTCCTTGCTTCCTGGCGCATGCGAAAATGGGGATCCAGCGGTTCGGCGCGGAGCTCGACATGAGGATGCGTCACGGGGATCTGGTCGTAGCCCACCAGACGGGCCACTTCTTCCGTCAAATCCACTTCCCGGGAGATATCGGGACGAAAGGAGGGTGGAATCACCTCCAGCCGGTTGCCGTCCAACTCCCGTACGTCCATCTCGATGCTTTTCAGGACCTCGGCCATGCGGGATGCCTCCAGGCGGGTTCCCAGGAAGCGGTTGGTCCGATCGACCCTCAGGGAAAGGACGGGCCATTCGATAGGCTGGGGATAGACATCGATCCTTCCCGCAGCCATGACGCCTCCCCCGACTTCAGCCATCAGGGCAGCCGCACGATCCACTGCCCGCAGGACGCCCTCGGGATCGACACCCCGCTCGAAGCGGTAGCTCGATTCCGAGCGCAGCCCAATCTTCTTCCCTGTCCGTCGAATGCAGACGGGTTCAAAATAGGCGCTCTCGATGAGGACCCGGGAGGTTCCCGAGGTGATTTCCGAATCCAGCCCGCCCATGATGCCCGCGATGGCTACCGGACCTGCCCCATCGCAAATGAGCAGTGTGTCGTCGAAGAGGGTACGCTCCACCCCGTCCAGGGTCGTGAAACGCTCGCCTCCCCGAGCACGTCGCACCACGATGCGGTGCTCACGCAGGGAATCGAAGTCGAACGCATGGAGGGGCTGCCCCATTTCCATGAGGATGAAATTGGTGACATCGACGATGTTGTTGATGGACCGCAAGCCGACGGCCTCCAGGCTTTCCCGGAGCCAGCGTGGGGACGGGCCGATGGTGATGCCTTCCACGAGGCGCGCGGCATACCGGGGACACCCCACGGGGTCATCGATGACAACGGAGGCCCGGCCGTCGATGGCAGAGCCCTTCTCTTCCAAAACAACAGAAGGATACCGCAGGGGGGCTCCACAGATGGCCGCCACTTCCCGTGCAATGCCGAGGATGGACAGGCAGTCCCCGCGATTGGGAGTGATACTGACCTCGATGATGGTGTCCTCGATGTCCAGGGCTCGAGACAGGGGGATTCCCAGGCTGATGGTCTCCGGGAGGAGCCAGATACCGCTCGCATCCTCTCCCAGCCCAAGCTCCTTCTGGGAACAGAGCATCCCCTGGGACACTTCGCCGCGGAGGCGGGCTTCCCGGAGCACCATTCCATTGGGCATTTCGGTGCCGGGAAGAGCGAGGGGAGCGACAACGCCAGCCCGTACATTGGGCGCGCCGCATACCACCTTGTATTCCCTTTCACCGTCTGATACCCGGCAAAGATGGAGACGATCGGCGCGCGGGTGGGGGTCCACAGACCGGACACGCACCGGGATCACCCCCTGCAGATGAGGATTGAGTGCGCTGACGCCTTCCACTTCCAACCCCACCATGGTCAGGCGATGGACCAGATCTTCGACGGTCAGGGTTACATCCACATAATTGCGAAGCCACTTTAAACTGACGATCATCCTGGTATCCCTCTTCTCCTTTTCCGTCGCGGGGGAAGCTCACGGAAAAGCAGAAAGCATTGGCAACAATGGTTCATTCCCTCACGCGTCGGTCGGGGCAAGCCTCCTGCCCATACAGGGGACCGGACCGATCGAAGTCGACGCTCCCGGCGCAGGTTCGGATTCAACCGAAACAGAGGGCGGGAAAACAAGCACACACCGGAAGCCACGAACGAAAATGGCCGATGGAATTCGAAACGCCCCAAAAAAACAAGAAAAGTTCCTCTCACCCACCGATTGGCTTCGGAAGACGATCAGGAACCTGTGAGTAAACGTCGGGGCCTGGGGTCGATCAAAATTGTTTCAGAAATCGCAGATCGTTTTCATAGAAAAGGCGCAGATCGTCGATCCCGAACTTCAGCATGGCAATCCGCTCGATTCCCATACCGAAGGCAAATCCCGTGACTTTTTCCGGATCGTACCCCACCATTTTGAAGACTTCCGGGTCCACCATCCCCGATCCGAGAATTTCCAGCCATCCCGTGTGAGAACAGACGCGGCATCCCTTTCCACCGCACATGACGCACTGGATGTCCACTTCCGCGCTGGGCTCCGTGAAGGGGAAAAAGCTGGGCCGGAACCTCAATCCCACACCGGAGCCGAACATCTGGTGCACGAAGGTGGTGAGGATGCCCTTGAGATCGCCAAAGGAGATATCGTCGCCCACCAGAAGGCCTTCCACCTGGTGAAACATGGGAGTGTGCGTCACGTCGGAATCGCAGCGATAGGTCCTCCCGGGGGCAATGATGCGAATGGGAGGCTTTCGTTTTTCCATGACCCGGACCTGAAGCGGCGAAGTGTGCGTCCTCAAAACGACGTCTTCAGAAATATAAAAGGTGTCCTGCATGTCCCGGGCGGGGTGGTCTTTGGGAATGTTCAGAGCCTCGAAGTTGTAGTAGTCCAATTCCACCTCGGGGCCTTCCACCGCGTCGAAGCCCAGCCAGTTGAAGATCCTGGAAACCTCCTGGGCCGTCTGGGTGATGGGATGGAGACGTCCTCGGAGGGGCTTTCTCCCCGGAACCGTGACATCGAATCGCTCCCGTCGCTGGGAAGCCGATTCCTTCAACCGGTTCTGAGCCTGTTCCAGAAGATTTTCCAGGGACACCTTGGCTTCGTTCAGCACTTTGCCGACTGCCGGACGATCCGCTTCGGAAACCTTGCCCAGCTGCTTGAACAACTGGGCCACTTCCCCTTTTCGCCCCAGGTAGCGCACCCGCAGCTGCTCCAGGGCTTTCAAGTCGTCTCCGAGGGCGGCAACCTCTCCAGTCGCCGCTTCCAGGAGTTTTCGAACAGCTTCTTCCATGTTTATGCGGCTTCTTTTGCGAGTTGAGCCAGTTGGGCGAAAGCTTCAGGATCCGCCATGGCGATGTGGGCAAGAGCCTTCCGATCCAGGGAAACATTGGCCTTGGTCAAACCGTTCATGAACTTGGAATAGCTGAGGCCGTGCTGCCTGGCAGCAGCATTGATGCGCATGATCCAAAGGCTTCTGAAGGAACGCTTGCGGGCCTTCCGATCCCGGTAGGCAAACTTGAGGGCGCGATCGACCGTTTCGGATGCAGAGCGCAAAAGCGTTCCGCGCCCCCCCCTGTAGCCCTTCGCCATGTCCAAGATGGTCTTGCGACGCTGACGGGATTTAACGGCTTTTTTTACTCTGGGCATGGATAAAAACTCCTCACTATAAGACTTTCAGCAGAGTCTATTTTCTAAAGATAAGGCATCATGCGGCTCAGGGCGCGCACATTGGTGGAATCGCATATCGTGGTCTGGCGGAGACGACGCATCCGCTTGGGTGTCTTTTTGGTGAGAATGTGGCTCTTGTTGGCTCGCGCGCGCATGAATTTGCCGCTCCCGGTCTTCTTGAAGCGCTTGGCCGCTGCGCGATTGGTTTTGATCTTGGGCATTCCATCCTCCATGGTCCGTTGTCACTACGCATTCCCCCGCTTCAAGCGAGGGCGGATTCCTGTCTCTTCGCCTCCAGCCTCGCACCGGACGCTGAAAGGGCGTAATTTATTGGCCTTCCCTACGAGTGTCAAGCTCTATTTTCAGGCGGGGGGACTTACGCCTTGGGGGCCAGGATCATGACCATATTGCGGCCTTCCATCTTGGGCGCCTGCTCCACGACCGCATCTTCCTTGAGCTCTTCTATGACATGCTCCAGGATTTTCGTTCCATGTTCCGTGTAAGCAATCTCCCGTCCACGAAAAACGATGGCTACCTTGGCCTTGTCTTTCTGTCCCAGAAAGCGTTTGATGTGGCGGATCTTGACTTCCAGGTCGTGGGAATCCGTCTTGGGACGAATCTTGACCTCTTTGACCTGAATGACCGTCTGCTTCTTCTTGGCCTCTTGGGTCCGCTTGCTCAGTTGATACTTGAACTTGCCGTAGTCCATGATCTTACAAACAGGGGGATCCGCATTCGGGGCCACTTCCACCAGATCAAGCTCTTCCTGAAGGGCCAGCTCCAAAGCCCTCTTTATGGGCAGAACTCCCAACTGTTGTCCATCCTGACCGATGACACGGACTTCCGGAGATCGAATTCTTTCGTTGACATTGGCTTGCTTCTCCAGGACAACATCCTCCTTTCTGAATGATGGTCACTATGGCATTGGAGCTAAATAATGTTCAAGCCCACCCGCCCCTTGGTGCTCTCTCGACATTCCTTTTCCAACAATACGGCAAAATCCTGAGCGGACATGAGCTCCATTTGAACCCCATCGCGGCGGCGGGGACAGATTCCCTCTGCGGCAACCTCGCGATCCCCTATCACCAGCATGTAGGGCACCTTCTGGAGCTGGGCCTCCCGAATCTTGTAACCCAGCTTTTCGTTACGATCGTCCAGATCCACACGCACCCCGAGATCCCTCAGTGCGTCGCAAACCTTCCCGGCGAACTCCACCTGAGCGTCCGTCACCGTCACTGCCACGGCCTGAACGGGGGCAAGCCATACAGGAAAGGCCCCGGCGTAATGCTCGATGAGAACGCCCAGGAACCGTTCAATGGCTCCCAGGATAACACGGTGCAGCATGACGGGACGATGACGGTTTCCATCGACACCGATGTAGCTCAGATCAAACCGTTCCGGAAGGGTGAAATCACACTGGATCGTAGCACACTGCCAGCGACGATCCAACGCATCTTTCAATTTCACATCGATCTTCGGACCGTAAAATGCCCCTTCCCCCTGGCAGATCTCGTAGGGAATGCCCTTGCCTTCGAGGGCGCCGATGAGGGCATCGGTCGCACGATCCCAGTCCTCATCCGTACCGATGGACTTCTGGGGCCGGGTGCTGATCTCCATTTCATACTCGAACCCGAAAATTCCCATGACTTCGATGACAAAGTCGATGATATTCTGAATTTCCCGGTTGAGCTGTTCCGGCATGCAAAGAATGTGCGCATCGTCTTGAGTGAATTGCCTGACCCGAAGAAGGCCGTGCAGAACACCCGATTTTTCGTGTCGGTGGACGGTCCCCAGTTCGAAATAGCGCAGAGGAAGGTCCCGGTAGCTCCGAATCTTGGAGCGGTAGATGAGCATATGCGACAGGCAGTTCATGGGCTTGACACCATAGGACTGCTCATCGATCTCCGTAAAATACATGTTTTCGCGATAGTTGTCGAAGTGACCGGAGCGCTTCCAGAGATCCGTCTTGAGCAGAGTCGGCCCCACCACCAGGTGGTACCCTCGCCGCAGGTGCTCCTTCTTTTCGAAGGTTTCCAGAATATGGCGGATGAGGGCTCCCTTGGGGTGATAGATGACCATTCCCGCACCGATTTCGTCGCTGAAACTGAAGAGATCCAGTTCCTTTCCCAGGCGCCTGTGGTCCCGTTTCTGAGCCTCCGCCAGGAAATTCAAGTATTTTTTCAACCCGTCGCGATCGGGAAACGCCGTGCCGTAAATCCGCTGCAGCATGGCATTGTGCTCGTCTCCCCGCCAGTAGGCACCGGCGACGCTGATGAGCTTGAAGGCTTTGACAAACCCCGTATCCGGAATGTGGGGTCCGCGGCACAGGTCCACGAAATCCCCCTGCTGATAAAATGAGACGGTGGGATCTTCGAAGCTCTCCAGCAGTTCGACCTTGTACTGCTCGCCCTGCTCCTGGAAAAACCGGATCGCTTCTTCCCGGGCCATTTCCCGCCGCTGCACAGCCTGCCTTGCAGCAATGATCTCCTTCATTTTCGCTTCGATGCGCTCCAGATCTTCCTGGGTGAAAGGGCGATCCACGTCGAAATCGTAGTAGAATCCATTTTCAATGGCCGGACCGATGGCCACTTTCGCTTCCGGGAAAAGCATTTTCACAGCCTGGGCCATGATGTGGGCCGTACTGTGCCGTAAAATCTCCAATCCCTCTCCCGAGTCCGACGAAATCCCCTCCACTACCGCATCGGTCTCCACGCGCCGAACGAGATCCACCATTTGCCCGTCAATACGAGCAGCCACAAAGTTCGCTTTAGACTTCTGCCCGGCCTTCAGGATTTCCTGAACGGAAATCCCCCTGGGAAATGCCTGCTGCCTTCCATCTGAAAATGTCACCTGGATTTCTTGAGAATTCATCTTCACTTCCTGGGAGTGATGTGCATCAAACGCGGCCACCGAACGCCGAGCCTCGACCTTCAGAGTCGCTATATAGAACTAATATACACGATCATTCAACAAAAAAGGCACCGTGCCTCACAGAGAGGGAAGGTGCCCATCGTTCATACCCTAAAAGACTTTTATCTCTGTCTCGAAAAGTCTTGTGTCAGCTTTATCCCGGGCTTCGGCCAGCCTGTAAAACGCCTTTGAGAAGCTCCTCAATGATCTTCCTTTTCATGTCACCCTTTCCTAAGATTACCAGGAAAGGAATGGTAGGCACGGGCGGTATCGAACCGCCGACCTCTACCGTGTCAAGGTAGCGCTCTCCCACTGAGCTACGCGCCTAAAATTTACTCGTCTCTATAGCGGTCTCCCCGTTCCATGTCAAGAAAAATAGCACCCGGCGAGCAAATCTCATGAGAGCAGTCTCACAAATTCATTCCCAGTGAGACAGTTGATTTCCGATTTGATAGCTCCCTGCTTTTTTGTAGGAGCGGCATCCTGCCGCGACAGTGAGGCGATCGCGGCAGGATGCCGCTCCTACAAAAATAAAGCTTGCAATCCTCAATACAGTTGCCATGCCCCGGTTACGCCCTTCATTCCCTGCCGTTGGCTCGAAACGCCCCCAGGAGCGAGAAGCCGATGAGCATGTATTGCACCCCGCTGCCCACGGAGACAAGAGCTGTTGCAGCAAAGAGAATCGAATAGACCCAATCGGGGAGGAGCATATACGGCGTGCTCATGACCAGGAAGATCGTGAGGAGCTGCAGGAGCGTGGTGATTTTGCTCAAAAACGAAGGATGGATCTCCACGTTGATCTGGTGAAACATCAGGGTCATCAACCCAAGAACGATAATGATATCCCGGCTCACCGCGATGACCACCAGCCAATCGGGAACCAGATTCAGGTGCCCGAGGAGAATGAATGAGCTCACGAGAAGGAGCTTGTCGGCAAGGGGGTCCAGGTAGGCCCCGAGCTTCGATTTTTGATGAAAAACCCGCGCAATCAGTCCATCGAGACCGTCGGTCATCCCGGCCACAAAGAAGACCACCAGAGCTTGTTTGAGTTTACCGTCGAGAAGAAGCCAGACGAGCAGAGGGGTTAAGACGATACGACCGAGGGTGAGAATATTGGGGATTGTCATTGCTCCGACTCTGTCTGAGGTGTTTCTGAATCAGGCGCGTCCTCCGGCGGCTGCACCTTTTGCTGCATCTCCTTGCGAGGAAACGGTGAAGGGACAAAGCTCACACGCACCAGGCGGGATTCGGGGACAAGCTCCTCCACTTTGACCTGTACATTTCCGGAAAGATCCATTCCATCCATGGTCTGAAAAAAAGAACCATCCACCCCTTTGAGACGAACGATCCCTTCGGAAGGATTCAACTCCAGGGCACTCACCTCCATGGAGGCGAACTGTTTCCTCAAAACCTTTTCCAATTTCTGCCAGTAGATATAAGGCTGTTGAGTGCGGAGATGCAGGGCCCATTCTCCCGGCTCCCCGGCGGAGACCGGCTTCGCCGGCTTACCGGACTCCACTTGTGGATGTCTAACGGCAGGAACGGACTCAATGCTCCCCAGGAGGCCGTTGAGCCGGGGAACCACCGAAGCCGCCAAGGCTATGGCACACTCCTGCGTGGAGTCATCGCCGAGATTTCGCTCGTCTCTGATTTCGCCGAGACTCTTTCCCGTGTCCACGTTCAAAACTCGAAGCGACAGTTCCAGGCGGGAGGGTTCCCCCTGCTTTTCGCGCAGGGCCAGCGCTCCCAGGATGACAGCCGGAGCCTTCTGGCGGCGAGCCAAGGCCAGAGCCTGACCGTTGGAGACATCCCCTCTTTCGCCGATGTCCAGTCTTTCACCGTCCGGAAAACGCATGCGCCAGTCATAATCCTCGGATTCCTGCAGGACACTCTGAGCAAACAACCCGTCGGTATCTTTTTCATCTTGAGGCACGGACCAGGTCGCGCCCCATTTTTCGCTCACCACCCACAGGAGCTCCCTGCCCGGTGATTTCCGGTGAAGCGCTTCAGCGGGCTGCAACGATTCCTCGTCGCTGGGTGGAGCCCCAGGGTCCGGAGAGGAGGGATCGAGGGTGGGTGGGGACTCTCCAGCATCTGAGGGCGGACTTTTCCAGGGCGCCGCACCTTCAGGAATGATCCCCAGTTCCACGAGATCTCCCCGAAGCAGGTCCATGGAGACATGCACCTGACCCGTCATGCGATAGAGACCGCCTTCCGAAGGGGTTTCGGAAAAGATTTGATACGACTGGACATAGCGTTCGGCTTGATTGAGAATTTTTTCTTTCAAGATCTTATACTTGCCACCCATTTCACCTGGGGACAGGAAGCTTCCCACAGCCTGGGTGACAGCCTGGGCCTGAAAATCATGGATCGCTTCCTGCTGGCTCTTGGCATGATCCTGAGCGCTGTAGACGGCATGCCCCAGGCTGAAAAAGACTTCGGTTTTTTCCTGCGTCTGGGGGACTGCCGCCCACGCAGGCAGGAAAACGCCTGTTGTTAGAAGTGCCACAAGGAAAAACAACACTCGACACCGCATAGTCATTCCCAATTCCCCTCGCAAGGTCTCCGCCCCGGCGAAGGGCTCTAAGAGGCTGTCTAAAAATTCATCTGATCGGGAGTCAAACCCACCACGATTTCCCCCTTGAGGGGGGAATTTTGAGACAGCCACCAAAGCCATTTTCCGGTACCAGCCGGTTCTCACTCTTCCCTTTTTGGAATGTTATTTGGTATCATAGTCACGGCCGAAACAAAAGGAGAAATGATTGCACAAGGTTCCTCGGAAATGCGGGGTCCGCCACCTGATCCTTCCCCCTGCGGAAATTCATTATTTGCGCTTCATCCTGGAGGGGTACGAAGGCATTGGAATGGTCACGACACTGGATCCCAAGCTGGGACTCGTGAGACTGAGCGTTGCGCCGGGGTGTGGGGAGGAGATCGACCGGATTCTCGCCACGGAAAAAGAAGAGCTGCAGTGGAGGGCAGTCGTTTTGGAAGAGGACGCTCCATTCGATTCCGCCCCTGCCTGAGCTCAATGCAGTTGATTTGACGTCACCCCGGTGAAAATCGGGGTCCATAAAGTCTTTATTTCTCTGGATTCCGGCTTTCGCCGGAATGACGAGGGTATCGTCAACGACATTGCCGCTTGAGCCGCCCCGTGCCGCTCTCGTTCCGAATTCTGAAAGCGCTTCGTCTCGGCGCTCTGTCAGCTTTTTTCCTATGCTTCGCTGACCGGCCCCCTATAATCATCCTTGACGAGCACCGGATGGCTCCCGTCACGATCAGGTGATACGATCCCACCGGATTAAGAGAGATTCATGACGCAACCCTTATTGGAATCAGAATTGGAACCACGCTACCTCTATGTGCACACCTTCGGCTGCCAGATGAATGAATATGACTCTTTGAGAGTGCAGCGCATTCTTGCGGCCCATGGGTACCTCGTCACGCCCGATATGGTCTCGGCGGACGTCATCTTTCTGAACACCTGCTCCGTGCGGGAAAAGGCCGAGCAGAAGGTCCACTCCTTCCTGGGACGGCTGAAGCGCCTGAAGAGCCACCACCCCGGCCTCAAGATCATTTTGGCGGGCTGTGTCGCTCAGCAGCTGGGGAACAAGCTCCTCAAGAGATTCGACCACCTGGACCTCGTTCTGGGCACCCGTGCCATATCCGCCGTGGGCGACCTCCTGGAAAAAATTCAGCAGACAAACAAGCGTCTTGCATACCTTCCCGAAGTGGATTCCATGACACCCCGGGAGCTTTTCACAGCATCTCCTGCCGCCACCTCCCCGGTGACTGCGCCGGTGACCATCATGCAGGGGTGCAACAACTTTTGTACGTACTGTATTGTCCCTTATGTTCGGGGCCGGGAAAGGAGTCGACCCAGCAGGGAAATCCTGGATGAGATTGAGAAGCTGACTTCCTGCGGTACACGTGAAGTCCTCCTGCTCGGACAGAATGTCAATTCCTACGGGCGAGGCTTGGAAGAGAAGATCTCTTTCGTCGAGCTCCTGCACCGTATCCAGGAAGAAACGGATCTTCTGAGGCTCAGGTTCACGACTTCTCATCCCAAAGATCTCACGGATGAGCTCATCCGATGCTTTGCGGATCTGCCGGTCCTCTGCAAATACCTCCATCTGCCGGTTCAGGCCGGATCCGACCGCATCTTGAAGCGGATGAACCGCGGCTACACCGCAGGGCATTACCTGGAAAAGATTCAGCGGCTGCGGGACGCATGCCCGGAAATTGGACTTTCCTCGGATGTCATCGTGGGCTTTCCCGGTGAAACGGAAGAGGATTTCCAGCAAACCATGGATTTACTGAAAACGGTCCAATATGATAATCTTTTTTCATTCCGCTACTCGGACCGGCCGCATGCCAGGGCCGCGGCATTCGATGACAAGCTGGACGAAGAGACCAAGGCACGCCGACTGATGGAGCTTCAGGCGCTGCAGGCCGATATCACGCTTCGCAAGAACGAGGCTGAAGTGGGGACCCTGCGGGAAATCCTCGTGGAGGGCCCGAGCAAGACTCAGGAAGAGCTGTTGACGGGGAGGACCCATCAGAACCGGATCGTACATTTCGAGAGTACACGGCCATGTACGGGTGAGCTCATCACGGTGAGAATCCGTGAGGCTGCATCTCATTCTCTTAAAGGAGAGCCTGCAGCCTGATGCCGCTCCCGCCGTGCAAAGGACTTTTCATGCGTCACTGCAGCGGTTACATTGAGCCATTCACTTTTTTAGCTGCTCACATGGTGCAATCATAGTTTTTCAAGGAGCCAGCATGTTCAAAGAAATGAAAGTGTCCGGCCTCGTGATGGACCCTAAGAGCAATACTCCCATTCTGGTCTTGAAGGATCCCCGGAACGAAACATCCCTGCCCATCTGGATCGGGCTGCTCGAAGCGACGGCCATTGCCACGGAATTGGAGAAGATCCAGTTCCCGCGCCCCATGACACATGACCTCATCAAAAATTGCCTGGATCTCCTGGACGTTACGGTGGAGCGCATCGAAGTGTGCGATTTGCGGGACAACACCTATTTTGCTCTCATCCACCTGAGGGACAAGAATCAGGTGAGCTCCACTCTCGACGCACGCCCCAGCGACGCCATTGCCATCGCTCTCCGCACGAATGCTCCCATCTTTGTGAAGGAAGAGGTGCTGAACAAGTCCCAGAAGCCGGAAGAAACGGCCAAGCCTCTTTTCGACCAGGAGCACCGGGAAAAATGGAGTGAGATCCTGGAAGAGCTCGACCCTTCCGACTTCAGCAAGTACAAAATGTAAGGAGGCGGGACACTTCGATCCGGCAGGCTGTCGGAGTGCCGGGGACGCAGCGGGAATCCGGCGATGGGGCAGTTCGGCCCCAGCACCTTAGGGGCTGTCTAAAAATTCGTTTCCTCGTCATTCCGGCGGTCTTTTAGCCGGAATCCACAGAAAAAACTGGATGCCGGCTTAAAAACTGCCGGCATGACGAGCGGAGAAATGGACATCTTATTCTGTGGACGTGTACTTAGGAAAAAACGGGATGAATGCATGATTTGGGACAGCAGGCGACTGACGCAACTCATCGATGTGGCCCGGGGAAGGGTTCCGGCCGAGCGGTGCCTGCGTCACTGTCGGATCGTGAATGTCCTGACGGGGCGGGTGGAAACTTCCGACCTGGCCGTCCACGGGGGTTTTATTGCCGGGTGGGGCCACTACGAAGCATTGGAAAGCATCGATGCCGAAAACATGTTTCTCTGCCCCGGTTTCATCGATGGACACATCCACCTGGAAAGCTCTCTGCTGAGTCCCATACAGTTTTGCGCGGCCGCCGCCCCCTGGGGAACGACCGCCGTCGTGGCAGATCCTCATGAAATGGCCAATGTCTTGGGTCTGGAGGGGATACGCTACCTCCTGGAGGCCACGGATGGGCTTCCCATGGATGTCTATTTCAATCTGCCCAGCTGTGTCCCGGCTTCCCCGCTGGAGACTTCGGGAGCCGTCCTGAGAGGGTCCGACCTGTTCCCGCTGCTCCGGCATCCCAGGGTGTTGGGACTGGCCGAAATGATGAACTTCCCGGGTGTACTCGCAAGCGTTCCCGAAGTGATAGACAAGCTGCTCCTCTTTCAGGAGCATTGCATCGATGGTCACTCTCCTCAATTGAGCGGCCTCGACCTGAACGCCTACCTTGCCGCGGGAATCAGCTCAGACCACGAATGCACCTCGCTCCAGGAGGCTCGCGAAAAGCTTTCCAGGGGAATGGTCCTCATGATCCGGGAAGGAAGCCAGTCCAAGGACCTGGCCCGGCTCCTGCCCGCCGTCGATGATCACACCTGGCCCCAATGCCTTTTGGTCAGCGACGACCGCCATCCCGATGACCTCCTGCGGGAAGGCCACATGAACGCTATCGTCAATCACGCCATGGCCCTCGGCCTCGAACCGGTGCGTGCCCTCACCCTGGCTACATGGACCCCCGCACGACATTTCCGTCTCGGCAGACAGGGAGCCGTCGCCCCCGGCTATCAGGCCGATTTCACTCTGAGCCCCACCCTCACCCCGTGGGTTCCCCAGCGTGTATTCAAGAAAGGCAGGGAAATCGCCCGCAACGGGAAAATCCTGGTGCCGGGGGATCTGTTCCAGAGTCATTCCCCCCCGGAAAGCCCCATGGCCCTGGCTCCGCCCTCGCCAGAGGCTTTGGCCGTCTCCCCTCAGCCGGGACTCCTCAGAGTCATCGAAGTCCAGGAGGGCTCTCTTTTCACCCGGCAGCTGCTCGTGACCCCGAAGGTCGAAAAGGGCCAGGTCGCGGTGGACCTGGACCGCGACATTCTCAAACTGGTCGTCTTCAACCGCTATCGCTCCGACTGCCCACCTTCCCTTGGCTTCGTCAGGGGATTCGGTCTGCGAAAGGGGGCCATGGCGACGACGGTGGCCCATGATTCCCACAATCTCATGGCAGTGGGAACAAACGACAACGACATTGTCCACGTCGTGGAGACGCTGCGAAGGGTTGGCGGCGGGATGGCCATCGGCTCGACGGAGGAGCCCGTGGCCGTTCTTCCGTTGCCCATTGCAGGACTCATGTCGGATGAACCGGCATGGGAAGTCGTGGAGCGTCTCGAAATCCTGAAGGCAAGAGCGGCCTCCTGGGGGTGTCGACTTCATAACCCTCTGATGGCCCTTTCCTTCCTGGCTCTTCCCGTTATACCGGAACTGAAGTTGACCGATTTGGGTCTGGTGGACGTCTCCACCTTTTCTTTCGTTCCATTGTTCCAAACCCAATAGCCTCCGAGCCCTGCAAGGCTCAGAGGAGGATGAAACCGCAGGCCGGGACTGTCGCCGAAATGGCGACGGTCGGCTGAAGGAACGCGCCCTGCTGTTTCATATGGAACTGGCTCCTGGACAGGGTTCAGGGGTCTGCATGCAAGGCTGCTTCTCATGGAAATCGCGTGAGAACAAACATCGACCGTCACCGAAAATTTGGAGGGAACCATGTCCAGTGTTTCATGCAGCTCTGTGGATGATGTCGTCAACTTCGCCATCGATAAAGAACAAAAAGCCATGGAATTTTATCAGAAATGTGCCGACAAGGCCAAGAACCCCGGCATCAAGAAGTTCTTCCAGGAGATGGCTGCCGAAGAACAACGCCACAGGGACATGTTGAAAGGATTGGATGTCCTGGGAATCTCGGATGTACAGCTGGCCAAGGTGGAAGACCTGCGCATCGGGGACTACCTGGTGGATGTACAGTTCTACGATGAAATCACCTACCAGGAAGCACTGACCCTGGCCATGAAAAAGGAAGAGAAAGCCCACGCCTTCTATTCGGGCTGGAAGAACAAGTGCATGCACGAAAAGACATCCAAGCTCTTTGAACTGCTTGCTCAGGAAGAAATGAAGCACAAGCGCACCATCGAAACCATCTATGATGACCAGATCTTGAGCTGGGATTGATTTTTCCATTTCCATAGGAAAAGCTTTCATGGGAATGGCGCCTTGACGCTGTTCCCACGAAAGCGGCTCATACCGCGGGCGTCACAAAGGGGGCCTTGCCCTCGTTCCTGCGCAAAAGCACATAAAACGCCCCTGCCCCGCCGTCGTACGTACGAGCCGAAGCGAAGGCAAGGATCAAGCGCTTCAGCGGCGATCGAGTCAGCCAGTGCACCAGGCCCTTTTTCAGGACGGGCTGTTTGTCCCTGGAATTGAGGCCGCGCCCCGAAACAACCAGGATGCAACGGAACTTCCTGGCGAAGCTCTCCTGGACAAAGCGGATGACTTCGTCACGGGCCTGATCCCGTGTCAGCCCGTGGAGATCGATATAGTCCTGGTAGCTGAACTCCCCGCGGCGCAGCTTCTTGAGGATCTTCGGTGACAGACCGACGATGGCGCCGTCCACATACTCGTCCGAATAGGTCAGTTCAAATTCCCCCCCACCCGACACCAGGTCCACAAGATGCGTGAACACCTCCTGCTCTTCCTGGGCGAGAAAGCGCGGCGCCCGTTTCGCCGGGGATGGGGGTGGAACGCGCTTTTTCCCGGCATCCGCAAGGGGCACCACGTCCTTCATGGCTTCGGTGAAGAGCTGGTCGTCATCCTGGGGAGAGGCCGAGACCGGGCCTCGGGAAGGCGTTTGGTCTCGACGGGAAGCCGTGTGTGAAGTTTGCGTAAGATGTTGATCTAAGCCCTTAAAAGGGGTATAGAACTCATGGGGGAAAGATTTCCCGCGAGAGGAGCGAGAGGGGGGTGGATGCATCTTTTTTTTACGGTTACCCATTGGTTTGCCTCGCTTGTGACTCGCATGACTGCCCCAGGAAAATCCAACAGGAACCCCTGAATGAACCCAGTGATCGTCATACAAAACCCGGCAGACCTTCTGAAGCTCGTGAAGAAGCTGTCCACCGCGCGGCACATTGCCATCGATACGGAAGCCAACAGTTTTTACGCCTACTTCGAAAGGATCTGCCTCATACAGATCTCCACGGCAGAGGACGATTATATCCTGGACCCGCTGCAACTGGAAGATCTGCAGCCACTGGGCGAGATACTCAACAACCCTGATATAGAAAAAGTCTTCCATGCGGCGGTAAACGACGTCCTGGGGCTCAAACGCGATTTTCGATTTGCCTTCAGGAATCTTTTCGATACGGCGGAGGCCGCCAAGCTGCTGGGATACACCCAGCTGGGTCTGGCCAAGCTTATCCAGGAGCACTTCGGAGTCATCCTCAACAAGAAATGGCAGCGGCACAACTGGGGAAAACGCCCCCTCGAAGAAGAACAGCTGGATTACGCCCGCATGGACACGCACTACCTCATCGATCTGCGGCACCGGCTGGCGGAGGATCTGAAGGCCCGGGAGCTCTGGGACGCCGCGCGTGAGTCCTTCGCACGGGCGAGCGAGCAGGAGGCTCAGGCAAAGACGTTTCGGCCGGAAAGCTTCATACAGATCAACGGGGCCCGGACGCTCGATCCCACAGGCAAGCGCATTCTCAAAGCGCTTTATCTTTACCGCGAGCACGAAGCCCGACGCCGCAATCGCGCTCCCTTTCGTGTTCTCTCCAACGATACCCTCCTCAGGATCGCTCACCAACGCCCCAAGGATCTGAAAGACTTTTCCAAAATCAAAGGAATGCCCAGAAACTACCACAACGGTCGTGGGGCACAGAACCTCCTGGAACTGATCCGCAATATCGAAGAGTAGCACCGGCGTGACAAACCACTCAAACTATTCAAACCCTTTCCCGTCTGCTGTCCACTGAAACCATGTCCCCCCCATTCGGCTCGAAGATCCCTCATACTCGAAGCACTGCACTCATCCCGATCCAGGCACGGATCCGAAGGATCGCGGGACTTTCTGCCGGTGCAACGATTCAGGTCTGGCAAGACATACTGAGATCTGTTGAAATCTGGACTCTTGTAGGAGCGGCTTCCAGCCGCGACAAAGATAGCTGATTCCCAAGAGAGTCGCGGCTGGAAGCCGCTCCTACTGGGTCATCAAAAAGTCACCATCTCATCCATGCAGCGTATACATGCCCCCAAGGGCAGAAGAAACCCCAGAGGAGAACCCATGAATTCGCACATCGTCATCAAAGACTGCTACAAAACATACCGCCACGATCAGGACAAAGCTCGAACACCCGAAGAAACCGTGGCCTGGGTCAAGGAACGCCTGCAAAAGCTGAAGATCAATATCCTGGCGGAAACTCGGCGCATCGATACAGGGCGTCTCGATATTCCCGTCTACATCAGCCTTTGCGGAGACGACGCCACACGCCTCACGGGCACGAAGAAGCAGATGGGAAAAGGGGCTACACCCATCCAGTCCGAAGCGAGCGCCGTCATGGAGCTCATGGAACGGTTCAGTTTCTTCTCCTTCATTCGCCAGTCGGACTTTCCCCTCCGCTCTTATGGGGAAGTTGCTCCGGAGGCGGTATCCCCCGAGACGCTCAAACAGTCCGTTTACGACGCTACGACGCCGACGGAGCTCTGCCACGCCTTCCTGCAGGACCTGCCCATGCGCTGGAGCAGGGCTGCCAATCTCACGCGCGGAGTGGACCAGTGGGTCCCCATCGACTGGTTTTACCTCATCAATGAATACAACGGCCCCGCCTCAGGCAACACGCTGGAGGAAGCCATCCTCCAGAGCCTCTGCGAGGTCGTGGAGCGGCACGTGGGGTCCATCATCAGCTATGAGAAGCGCCAAACCCCTCTGATCGATCCCGATTCCCTCCAGGACCCCGCCGCCGTGGAGCTGGTGCAGAAATTTCGTCAGAAGGGCATCCGGTTGTTCCTGAGGGATTTTTCACTGGATACGGGAATCCCGACAGTCGGAGCCTTGGCCTACGATCCTTCCACCTTCCCGGAATCGAGTGAAATCATTTTCACCGCGGGGACAACGTCGCATCCCGAGAAGTCTCTTTCACGGGCACTGACGGAGGTCGCTCAACTTGCCGGTGACTTCGAGAGCCGCACTTCCTACCGCCCCACCCTTCCCAAATACGGCAGCCTGGACGAGGCAGGCTACCTCATGGAAAATGGCCGCTCCATTCCCATCCAGGCCCTTCCCAACCTGGACCACGAAAACCTGAAAGTGGAAATCGAACGGTGTGTGGCCGCTCTGAAGCGCATCGGCCTCGAGGTGCTGGTGATGGACGTGACCCACCCGGACCTGGGAGTTCCCGCCGTCTATACCATCGTACCGGGAGCTCATTTCCTCGACCGCACCCGGGACACGGACTTCGCCCAGCACGCCGCGCGGACGATGCTCCGAAGCCTCCCCATCGACCAGCTTCCCCCACACATGGAGCGTCTCCTCGAACTTTTCGGGCCACGCTACGATCTCACTTTTTTCCTGGCCCACAGCCTGGAACTGGAAGAGCGGCCCGACGCGGCCCTCCCCCTTTTCCTCCGGGCCCTGGAGCAAAATCCCCATCCCAGGGAAGTCGCCAGCATCCACGTACACATCGCCTCCTGCCACAAGGACCTCGGCAACTACCATGAGGCTCTGGAGGCCCTGGCCCTGGCCGAGCAATCCAACAAGGAACTGAAGGAAATCTACAACCTGCGGGGCTTCTGCTACTACCAGCTGAAGAGGCACCAGGAATCCATCGACGCCTTCGAGAGGGCCATCGAGCTCGATCCCGGATCGGGCATAGACTACGCCAACATCGGCTCCAACCTGAGAGAGCTCGGTTTCAAGCAGGAAGCCATCCGGCTCTACCGCATGGCTCTGGAGCTCGACCCGGACATCGATTTTGCCCGAGACAACATTGAAAAGCTCGAGGCAGCCATCCGCAAAGAGTCAACTGCCGGATGAGGCATCAGGCGATGCATCTCTCGAAGGTGCTTCAAGAGTGTGTTTGAAGCGGACGCACGGTGTGGTATAAGGGTAGCAAAATCCTTCAAGATGAAGAAAGGGAAATCCCCATGAAGATCGCTTATTTCAGTATGGAAATCGGCTTGAATGAAAATATGCCCACCTACAGCGGAGGTCTTGGAATCCTGGCGGGAGACCACGTCAAGTCAGCGGCCGATCAGAACATCCCTCTCGTTGCTGTCACTCTCCTTTACAAGCGGGGGTATTTCATTCAAAGCATCAGCCCCATGGGGCGGCAGGAAGAAATGTACCCGTACTTTGATCCCCGGGCCTTCATGGAGCCTCTCCCTTTGAAGGTGACCATCAACATCGAAGGGCGCGACCTGCACATCGGAGTCTGGAAGTTCAACCAAATGGGGATGCACGGCAAGGTTCCCGTTTACTTCCTGGATACGGATCTTCCCATCAATTCGGCCGATGACCGCCTCATCACCCAGTACCTCTACGGCGGCGACAAGCACACGCGCATCTGCCAGGAAGCGGTGCTGGGCATCGGCGGCTACCTGGCCCTGAAGAAGCTCGAGCGGAACATCACCACGTACCACATGAACGAGGGGCACGCTGTTTTCCTCACCCTGGCCCTCCTCCAGGAGGCCAACGGCAATGAAGAGCGGGTGCGCGAGCAGTGTGTCTTCACCACGCATACTCCCGTCCCCGCAGGCCATGACCGATTCTCTTATGACATGGCCCAGCATGTCCTCGCAAAATATCTGCCCTCAAATATTCGGGCTCTGGCGGGGGAAAATGAGCTGAACACGACGGTGCTTGCCCTGAACCTCTCCCGCGCCGCCAACGGTGTGAGCGAGCTCCACGGTGAAATTTCCCGGGAGATGTTCCCCGGCTTCAATATCGGGCACATCACCAACGGAGTCCATCACTTGAGCTGGACGGGACCCGAATTTCAGGAGCTTTTCGATAAGCATCTCCCCAACTGGCGCGTCCAGCCCCAAGCCCTGAGCGGAGCCCTCAACATTCCTGACGAGGAGATCAGAGACGCCAAGCGGAAAGCTAAGAGACGGCTCATCAGCTACATCAATTCCGTCTCCGCCGTGGGATTTGCCGATGAATTCCTCACCATATGCTTTGCCCGGCGTGCTGCGGCATATAAACGCGCCACTCTCATCTTCACGGACCTGGAATACCTCTTCAACCTCTCCTTCGATCGGGTGCAGTTCATCTTTGCAGGGAAGGCCCACCCCCAGGACGATTTGGGGAAGGAGCTCATCAAGGAAATCGTAAATATTGGCAAACAGTATGAAAACCGGCTGCGCATGGTTTTCTTGCCCAATTACAACATATGGTCCGCCGCCCTGATGACCCAGGGTACGGATGTATGGCTCAACACCCCCCGCCGTCCCCGCGAAGCCAGTGGTACCAGTGGAATGAAGGTTTGTTTCAACGGTGGGGTGAACATGAGCGTGCTGGACGGATGGTGGCGGGAAGGTTGCATCAACAGAGTGAACGGCTGGGCCATCGGCGACGACGAAAACCAGAACGATGACGACGCTGCGGCGGACCTCTACCGCGATCTCGAGGACATGGTCACGACATACTACTCCAAGCCCAAGCAGTGGCTGTCCATCATGAAGCATTCCATCGCCGACCTCACGCCGGTGTTCAACACGCACCGCATGGTGACGGATTACGTCCACAAGTATTACATCTGATTTTGGACAACCTGTGAAAACATGCAGGGGGGACGGAAGGGATAACCTCCCTTCTGTCCCCCCTTATTTTTATTCCCGCCACACACCGCAGCCCCTGGGCGACCAGCCGCAGCTCCGGACGAAATCACGATCGATATGAGGCGTTGATCTTTACGTAATCATAAGAAAAGTCGCAGGTGAAGGCCGAAAAGCCGGCGTCCCCCATCCCCAGGTCCAGGTTCACCCGCAGCTCCTTCTGCTTGAAAACGGCGGACGCCCTTTCTTCAACGTCCGCTCCCGCCAGGGGCGTCCCGGCCCGAAACACGCACACATCGTCAAAATAGAGAGCCGTCTTTTCGGGATCCAGCGGAACACCTGCACGTCCAGCCGCCGCAACGATCCGTCCCCAATTGGCGTCCTGACCGAAGAAGGCGGTTTTCACCAGGGGAGAGTTGGCAACCGTAAAAGCCACCACCCTGGCTTCGGTCGCGTCGCGCGCACCCGTCACCAGCACTTCGATGAACTTGGTAGCCCCCTCACCGTCCAGGACGATTTTCCGGGCAAGCTCAAAGAGCACCGCCTGAAGGGCTTCTCCAAAGCGCACGCTGTCCGGGCTGTTCACATCGCTGAGAACCGGGTTCCCCGCAGCTCCGCCGGCCAGAACCAGCAGCGTATCGTTGGTGCTCGTGTCCCCGTCCACCGTGATGCTGTTGAAGGAATGGTCTGCTCCCCGACGCACCCAGTGACTCAAGACTTCCGGTTCGACAGCGGCATCCGTGCAGACGAATGAGAGCAGCGTCGCCATGTTCGGGGCAATCATTCCCGCCCCTTTGGAGACTCCCCCGATCGTGACCGTCCGACCGCCGATTTCCACCCGGGCGCTGGCCATTTTTGGCACGGTGTCCGTCGTCATGATGGCCTGCGCCAGGGTACTCCACCCGTCCGGACGCAGATCCTTCACCAGGTCCGGCATGCTCTTGTACACCGGGTCCAGGACGATCTGAGGCCCGATGATGCCTGTCGATGCCACCAAAACCTCTTCGGGAGGCACATGCAATGCCTCTCCGACAGCCCGGGCCGATTCGCGCGCCCGCCTGAGCCCCTCGTCCCCCGTGCAGGCGTTGGCAATGCCGGCATTGATGAGGATGGCCTTCGCCCTGGAGGATTTCAAATGCTCCCGGCACAGCTCCACAGGGGCGGCGCAGAACCGATTGGTCGTGAATACGCCTGCAGCCACGGCCCCCGCTTCCCCCTCGGCCACAATGAGGGCCAGGTCCGTCCGATCCTTGTACCGCATGCCCGACGCCACCGCCGACACCAGGAAACCGGGGACGGCAAAAGGCTCACTACTTACCACAACATTTTTTATATTTTTTGCCGCTTCCACAGGGGCAGGGGTCATTGCGTCCAACTTTGCCGTCCTTTCTCACCACCGGCGGACGGGAGCCACCCCCCTCGGCCGGTCCAAAAAACATGGGCTGGTCTTCCTGTTCCTTCTTCAACTGTTGAACCTGCTCTTCGCGCTGGATTTGGATGTGAAAGAGCATCCGGACCGTTTCTTCCTTCACCCGCTCGATCATATCGTCAAAAAGGGCATGCCCCTCGCGTTTGTACGCCACGAGAGGATCCTGCTGCCCGTACCCTCGCAGGCCGATCCCCTCCTTCAGATGATCCATATTGAGGAGGTGATCCTTCCAGAGACTGTCGACATTCTGGAGCAGGACATAACTTTCCAGCTCCCGCATGACCTTGTCACCGAACTCCTGCTCCCGCGCCTCATAGCGATCGAGAACCATCTTCGAGAGCAGTTCCCTGAGATCCTCCTGGCTGGACTCCCCCAGGGAATCCTCGGTCAGGGGGGACTGTATCGCGAAAAGTCTCGAGATTTCCCCATTGAGCTTCTCCAGGTCCCAGTCCTCGGCAAAGGTCTTCTCGTCGGAGCAATCCGCGACGACCCCGTCCAGCAGGTCCTCCACCATGTCCATGATCACCGGCTTCAGATTTTCCCCCTGGAGGGCTTCCCGGCGCTGTCGATAGATGATTTCCCGCTGCTGATTCATGACGTCGTCGTATTCGATGAGCTGCTTGCGTATGCTGAAGTTCTGGGCTTCCACACGGCTCTGAGCGTTCTCTATGGCTTTGCTGATAAGGCGATGCTCGATGGGCTCCCCCTCTTCCATACCGATGCGCTGCATGAGGCCCGACAACCGCTCGGCCGCAAAAATCCGCATGAGATCGTCTTCCAGGGAAAGGTAAAACCGCGATGAGCCCGGGTCTCCCTGGCGCCCGGAGCGGCCGCGCAGCTGGTTGTCGATGCGCCGCGATTCATGGCGTTCGGTTCCCAGGATGTGGAGCCCTCCCAGCTCGGCCACCCCAGCACCCAGGACGATATCGGTTCCGCGGCCCGCCATGTTCGTGGAGATGGTGACGGCTCCCCGCTGTCCTGCCTGCGCCACAATTTCCGCTTCCTTCTCGTGCTGCTTGGCATTCAGGACCTGGTGCGGCACGCCCTGGCGCTTGAGCATGTCGCTCAGTCTTTCGGATTTTTCAATACTCACCGTCCCCACCAGCACCGGGCGTCCCGTTGCATTCAACGCTTTGATTTCATCAGCCGCCGCGCGGAACTTCTCACGCTCCGTCCGGTAGATGCAATCCGAATGGTCGATGCGGATCATCTTCCGATGGGTCGGAATCACCACGACTTCCAGCTTGTAAATTTTGTCGAATTCGGCAGCCTCGGTGTCTGCGGTACCCGTCATGCCGGCCAGCTTGTCGAACATGCGGAAGTAGTTCTGAAAGGTGATGGTGGCCAGGGTCTGGTTTTCGTTCTCGATCTTGACCCCCTCCTTCGCCTCCAGGGCCTGATGCAGACCGTCGCTGTAGCGGCGCCCGGGCATGAGGCGCCCGGTGAACTCATCCACAATGATGACCTGGTTTTCCTTGACGATATAGTCCACATCCCTCTTGAACAGGACATGGGCCTTCAGAGCCTGCTGCGTATGGTGCAGATTGTCCATGTTGCGGGGATCGTAGAGGTTGTCGACTCCCAGCAGTTTTTCGGCCCGGGCCACGCCCTCTTCCGTCAGGGAGACCGTCCGGCTCTTCTCCTCCTTTGTGTAATGGAGTCCATCCTGAAGGCTGGGAATGATGCGGTTGATTCGGTAATAAAGCTCCGTCGATTTTTCGGCGGGACCCGAAATGATGAGGGGGGTACGCGCTTCATCGATGAGGATACTGTCCACTTCATCGACAATGGCGTAATGGAGGTCCCGCTGCACCATGTCGTCGATGCGGAACTTCATGTTGTCCCGGAGATAATCGAAGCCGAATTCGTTGTTGGTGCCGTAGGTCACATCGGCATTATAGGCTTCTTTGCGCTCCCTGTCGTCCAGGCCGTGTACAATGCACCCGACGCTCAGTCCAAGGAATTTGTAGATCTTTCCCATCCATTCACTGTCGCGGCGCGCCAGGTAGTCGTTGACCGTGACAAGATGCACCCCCCTGCCCGTGAGCGCGTTGAGGTAAACGGGCATGGTCGCCACCAGGGTTTTGCCTTCACCGGTTTTCATTTCGGCGATTTTTCCCTGGTGCAGAACAATGGCACCGATCATCTGCGCGTCGAACGGCCGCATCCCCAGCGTACGGATGGACGCTTCCCGTGCGACGGCAAAGGCTTCGGGCAGGAGATCGTCCAAAGGTTCCCCATTTTCCAGCCTCTGCCGGAATTCGGGGGTTTTCCCTTTCAGTTCTTCATCGGAGAGCTTCCGGATTTCCGGTTCCAACAGGTTGATTTCATCCACCAAAGGAGCAATACGCTTCAGGTTGCGGTCGTTTTGACTCCCAAAAATCTTCTTCAGAAGAGCACTAATCATCGGCTCAGTGTATTCCTTCCTTCACGAGGAGCGGGGGATTCAGCTCGGTCTTTTGAATGGCAGTAAAGGGTTGAAACTTCCAACGCCTCAATTTTGTTTGCTTATATAACCCACGTTCCCCGATTTTGCAATTATCCCTCGGACAAATCCAGCACCAGCGCAATTTCATCACACTCGGGGAACTTGGGGCAATGGAGGCAATCCGCCCAGATCTTTTGAGGAAAGATATTCTTGTCCACGACTCTGAAGCCCAGGTGCTGGAAGAATTTATCTTTATAGGTCAAGGCAAATACCTGTTTGATGCCCAGCTCCCTGGCTTCGTCAATGCAGGCCTGCACGAGCAGGCGTCCGATCCCCCGCTTGTGATGGGAAGGTGCCACGGCCAGGGACCTGACTTCCGCAAGGTTTTCCCAAATGATGTGCAGACTGCAGCACCCCGCGATCTGATTGGTCTCCCCATCCACATAGACGTACATGTCACGCAGGTTCGTATAGAGCTCGCTCAGGGAACGGGCCAGAAGCCGTCCGTCTCTGGCAAACTCGCCCAACATCTTCTGTACGGGGGGCACATCGGCAATTTTCGCTTTACGTATCATGATTCAGAACCTTCCCATGAGCCAGGGCGCACACACAGCCCGACATTCATTGCATGGACTGCACCTTCTCCAGCTGCAGATCGTTCAAACCGGAACCCTACAATGGACTCGAGCAATGATGGCCGTCAAGACCCTCATGGTCGACCATTATTCGGCTCAACGGCGCCGTGTCATGAGCAGAGAACGGAGGGATTTCAGGAAATACTCCATTTCTTCCATCCTTGTGAAAATTCCCGGAGAGACACGAACGGTTCCCTGAGGGAAGCTCCCCAAAGTTTCATGGGCGAGAGGGGCACAGTGAAGGCCGGTTCTCACCGCGATATCGAAGGCCTCGTCCAGCAGGTAGCCCACGTCCCCCGGGTTGAGCCCTTCCACCGTGAAGGAAACCGTTCCCGTCCCCCGTTCCGCCGGGCGATAGACGCTGACACCGGACATGCGGTTCAGACCGTCTTCCAGGAAAAAGGCCAGTTCCAGCTCATGGTCGCGGATCGATGCGATGCCCCGCTCCAGGATAAAATCAATTCCCGCCCCCAGTCCGGCGATGCCTGGAAGGTTGAGGGTCCCGCTTTCATAGCGGTCGGGGGTGCAATCGGGTTGAAGAGCGTCTTCCGAGCGGCTCCCTGTGCCACCCTCCATGAGAGGCAAGACATCCAGATCGGGCCGGATGTAAAGCAGTCCCATGCCCGACGGACCCAGCAGGCCCTTGTGCCCGGAGCAGGCCAGCATTCCGAGATTCAAATCCTTGGCCGATACCGGCTGCACTCCCGCCGTCTGGGCAACATCCAGCAGGAGCGGCACTCCCGCGTCGCTGCACAACTCTGCGACACGCGCAACGGGCTGAATTCCACCGTTGACGTTGGACGCATGGTTCAGGACCGCCAGCCGAGGGCGGGCAGCCACCTTTTTACGGAAAAGCTCCAAATCCAACAGGCCGGAAGAGGTGCACGGGATGACTTCGGCCTCCACGCCCACGAGCTTCAGGCGCTCCACCGGGCGCACCACGGCATTGTGCTCCATCCCGGAAAAAATGACTCGATCCCCCGGGCGAAGCCACCCCTTCAGCACTAGATTGATGCTTTCCGTGGCGTTCTTGGTAAAAATCACCGCTTCGGCATCCGGGATGCCCAGCAGCCGGGCGACCTTTTCCCGCGTCGCCGTGACGATGTCCGAGGCTTCCCGGGCATGCCGATGCGCCGCCCTGCCGGGTGAAGCCCCCACCTCGCGCATGGCATGCTGCACGGCTTCATAGACACGATCGGGCTTGGGCCACGTGGTGGCCGCATTGTCGAGATAAAGAGTCATGATGCTTTCAAACCTTCCGGGGCGATTCAATCCTCATGATCACAATGACGCCCCCACCTGCCCTTGCGCTTTTGTAGCAGCGGCATCCTGCCGCGACACAGTGTGGAGTAGACGGTTTCTGTCACGCCTGGAAGCCGTTCCTACAAAGAAATGGCCGCGTAATCATCGCGCCTGGGGTAGTCAGCCCCGTGGTGTAATTTCCAGTAACTGCACGAGTGTTACGAATTCTATCACGCAATAGCTAAACCGGCGATTTTTCATGCGCCAGGTCCGGCTCCCCCGAATGGCGGAGGATATGCTCGCGCGCCGCATCGCGCAGCTCAACGGCGGTCGCCCAGGTGTCTCCGCCATGCTTCTCCCGGATGCGCAGGGTTTCCAGGGGACGGCCGACGGTCACCGTCACCGCACCCCGGCGGAAAAACCACGATTCCGATCGCAGCATGGAGCGGGTCCCGCGGATGGCCAGAGGCACCACCGGCACACCGGCTTCTGCAGCAGCCACGAAGGCTCCCATGTGAAAGGGAAGGAGCCCCGGCATGCGCGTGAACGTTCCTTCGGCGAAGAAGACCAACGGCTGCCCCGAGCGGGCGATTCCGCCGATCCTCCGTGCGTCTTCGATCCCCTGCTGCATGTCGAACCGGTCCACAAACTCCGTCCCCAGGCGGTTCAAAAAAAGGCGGAGCCACATGCTGCCCGCCAGCTCCCCCTTGGCCACGAAGCGCACGGGGAACGGAAGAAGGGCCGTCAGGACAAAGCTGTCCAGGTAGCTGGCATGATTGGACACGAGGATGCAGGGGCATTCCCGCGGCAAATATTCCCCTCCCTGCAGCGTGAGGGGAATTCTCAGGAGCCGCGCCAGGAATTTTCCGACACCCTGCAAAAACGTCCACCTCCAGGACACCCCGGGAAGCATCAGCACCCCCAACCATACCATGGGAGCGAAGAGACCCACCAGAGCCCATGCACAGGCGGAATAGAGCCCTCCCTGCACCGCTCTCCTCACCCGCCGCCACTCCGGCCCCAGGCCCGAAAGCAGAGCACGCAGGATCTGCCCCCAGGCCGCACGCTGCCTGCTGCCGATTTTCCCGCTCTCGAAGAGCTCCCGGCTGGCGGACCTCCGGATTTTGCCGCTCGAGGTCTTGAGCACCGTTCCCGGAGGGCAGAGGACCACCTCGTCGGGGGGAGTCTCCACCAGATCTGTCGTGAGGGCGGCAATTTCCTGTCGCAGGCGTTCCAGTTCGGTGGGATCTTCCACACGGGTTTCAGCGAGCACCACCAACCGCTCCGTACCCGATACGGGGTCTGCACTCCCGAAAACCACCACGTTTCCCTTGCGGATCCCCTCCAGGTTCCCGACCGCCTCTTCCAGCTCCCTGGGGTAGATGTTGCGCCCTGCCCGAATGATGATGTCCTTCGTGCGGCCCGTGATGAAGATGTCCCCGCCGGCAATATAGGCGAGATCTCCCGAATTGAGCCAATCTCCCTGAAAAAGCAGCCGATTTTGCTCGGGATTTCTGAAGTACCCGCTCGTAACGGAAGGCCCGCGGAACTGCAGGCGACCCTCATGCCGCTCGGGCAATTCCCGATCCGACGGGTCCAGAACGCGGACCTCATGGCCGGGAAGTGGACGGCCGCAGGCCACGAATCGCAGGGCTCTGGAGTCCGACGCACCGACGGATACAGCGAGGCCCTCCCGCATGAAGGTGCCCCGGTCCACGGCATCGATGAGTGGCTCCCGCCCCGGGGGAGGAAAAGCCAGCCCGACTGAGCTCTCCGCCAGGCCATAGACCGGCATCAGCGCCTCCGGCCGGAAGCCGTAGGGACTGAACCGTCGGCAAAAGCCTTCCAGCGAATCGGGACTCACGGGCTCAGCCCCGTTGAAGGCCCCCCGCCAGGAACTGAGGTCCAGGCCTTCCAGGTCTTCGTCCCGCAGCCTCTTGATGCAGAGCTCATAGCCGAAATTAGGCGCCGCCGAAAGCGTCCCCCGGTACCGGTGAATGGCCTGCAGCCATCGTTGAGGCCTGGAGATGAAGTCCAGAGGCGACAGAATGATCAGCGGTACGGCATAGTAGAGGCTCCCCAGCCATGCACCGATGAGCCCCATGTCGTGATAGAGGGGCAGCCAGCTCACGAAGACGTCGTCGGAGTTCACCTGCATTACCTGCCCCATGGCTCGGATGTTGCTCAGTAGATTGGCATGGTTGAGGACCACCCCCTTGGGATTGCCCGTGCTCCCGGAAGTGTACTGGAGGAAGGCCGTGTCCTGAGTTCGGCGGGAAGGCGCTCTGTAGGAAGATGCGCGCGTGGAAAGCTCCTCGACTGTCACCAGGCTGCGCAGTGTTTCCACTTGGGTCTTCAGAAGCTTCCCGAACGCTTTGGCTTCGGGGAGGGTGATGAGGGTCACCGCGGCGCAATTTTCCAGGATGGCCCGGTGGCGTTTCAGGTGCTCCTCGATCTGGCTCCTGCGGACGGGAGGGTACATGGGAACAGGGACCCCACCGGCCATGAGGATGCCCATGAAGCTGAAAAAGTAATCCTTTCCCGTGGGAAGCATGACGGCGACGGGCTCCAGGGGCTGCAGGCCTCGTTCCTGCAAGCCGGCGGCCAGCGCTTCGGCCCCCTCCAGGAGCTGCCGGTATGTAAGCCCCTCCCCTTCCCCCGCATCGCTGTAGAAGCGGATGTGCAGGCGGTCCGGATGCCTTTGAACATGCCAGTGGAGCACCTCCGGCAGCGTCTCGGCACGGTACGGCTCGCCCCCCGCCTCTTCGAGCCTCACGGGCGTGACTTCCGGCATGCCTCCGGCACGGGACGCTTCCGCGCTCATGACCATCCGCAGCAAATCCCGCGGAGTCTCGGCATCGGCAAAGGCCCGCTCCGTCAGGGCGACTCCGAATTGCCGCTCCATGCGGGCAAGGAGCTCCATGCGGGCCAGGCTGTCCAGCCCCAGGTCCCGGTCCAGGGTGCTGTCGATGGAGACCCTTGGAGAAACCGCCCGGCCGGGGTGGAGCTCACCCACCAGATCCTGGAGGATACGTATGAGCGCCTCCAGGGTCTCTTCGGGGTCACGGTGACTCTGTTCGCCGTTCATGCCGGTCCTCAACGCCCCAACCGCACCAGGATCACTTCCCTTCCGCCTTCACTATCTTAGCCCAGGTATCCCGCAGCGTCACGGTGCGGTTGAATACCGGCTTATCCGGAGTGGAATCGTTCAGATCCACGCAAAAGTACCCCTGCCGCTCAAACTGGTAGCGACTGCCGGCAGGCGCACCCTTGAGGCTCGGCTCCACCCGGCACACCGGAAGAACTTCCAGGGACTTGGGGTTCAGGTGGGCCATGAAATCCTGGCCGTCCTTTTCGTCAGCAGGGTTGGGGACTGAAAACAGGTGGTCATAGAGACGCACCTCCGCCTGGATGGCATGGGCGGCGGACACCCAGTGGAGAGTGGCCTTCACCTTCCGCCCATCGGGAGAATCCCCTCCCCGGGTTTGCGGATCGTAGGTGCAGCGCAGTTCGATGATTTCGCCGGTTTTTTCGTCTTTCACCACTTCTTTGCAGGTGATGTAATAGGCGTAGCGCAACCGCACCTCGCGGCCGGGAGACAAACGAAAAAACTTCTTGGGAGGATCTTCCATGAAGTCTTCCCGCTCGATGTAAAGTACGCGCGAAAAGGGAACCTTGCGCGTCCCCATGCCGGCATCTTCGGGGTTGTTTACGGCCTCCAGCTCTTCCACCCGGTCTTCGGGATAATTTTCGATGACCACCCGCAGAGGATTCAGCACGCCCATGACACGGGGTGCTTTTTTATTCATGTCTTCGCGGATGCAGTGCTCCAGGAGGGCGATGTCGACGGTGCTCTCCTTTTTGCCGACACCGATGCGCTCACAGAAATTCCGGATGGATTCAGGAGTGTACCCCCGCCGCCGCATGCCGGCGAGTGTGGGCATGCGTGGATCGTCCCAGCCTGCCACATGCTTTTCCTGGACCAACTTCAGGAGCTTGCGCTTGCTCATGACGGTATAGCTGAGGTTCAGCCGGGCAAACTCGATCTGCTGCGGATGGCATTCCAGGGCCAGGGCATCCAGGAACCAGTCATAAAGGGGCCGATGATCTTCGTATTCCATCGTACATATGGAATGGGTGATTCCCTCGATGGAATCCGAGATCCCGTGAGCATAATCGTACATGGGGTAGATGCACCACTTGTCGCCCGTCCGGTGGTGCGTCACCCTCCGGATGCGGTACATGACCGGGTCCCGCAAGTTGAGATTGGGAGAGGCCATGTCGATTTTGGCCCGGAGCACGTGGGCTCCGTCTTCGAATTCCCCGGCCCGCATACGCTGGAAAAGATCCAGGTTCTCGTCGACCGAGCGAGTGCGGTAGGGGCTGTCTTTCCCCGGTTCCGTCAAGGTGCCGCGGTAGGCCCGCGTCTCTTCGGACGTGAGACTGCAGACGTAGGCTTTGCCCTCCTGGATCAACTGCACGGCGTAGTCGTAGAGCTGTTCGAAGTAGTCCGAAGCGTGATACAGGCGGTCACCCCAGTCGAAGCCCAGCCACCGAACATCCGCCTGGATGGAATCCACATACTCCACATCTTCCTTGCCGGGGTTCGTGTCGTCGAAGCGAAAGTTGCAGACCCCGTTGAACTCCGCGGCCAGTCCGAAGTTGAGACAGATGGACTTGGCATGGCCGATATGAAGGTACCCGTTGGGCTCCGGCGGAAACCGCGTCATCACGCGTCCGTTGTTCTTGTTGGCCTTCACGTCCTCCGCGATGATGGTGCGGATGAAATTCGGCGGCGGGGTATATTCAGTCGTACTCATGCTCAAAACTCCCTGTTTGTCCCATCTTCAGTTACACGGCAAAAAATATACTGGATCGGCAAGGGCCGGCAGAGCCCTTGGTCCGCATGACTCTTACTTGCACCCAGCTGTTCATTGATTTCTCCGCTCAGTGGCCGGTTCCCCACGATTCAAGCCACTTGAGCCTCTACAGAAAAAACGGGGTCGTCGCTTTGGGCACCCCTCCCCCGCTTTCTCATCAAAGGGCTTGTTTACCACAAAACCACCAACCTTCGAATGCAAAATATCGAAGGCGCCGTCTCTTCAGGCGTTTGTTATCATGCATATCGCTCATGAAATGCATCGGCCGAGCAATGGAGAGCCTGCCAACTTCATCCAGACGTTAACAAACTCTTCATTAAAATGTCTGATTCAAGAGCTCACGAATTTGGAAAATGTCGGCAAAGTTTACAGAATCATTACAATGGAGCGTCGACAGGAAATATGCTGAAAAATTATAAAGATACCATGACACTCATTGGACATCTCTCGAAATGAAACCGTCATATGTCGGTTAGCTTTACGAATCTGATCAAACTCGTGGTCTTGGACGGACATTTATGGGATTTCCTGGAGAGTTGATTTGAACCTAATAACATCCTGATATTGGCAACTTGGATAGCAGATCATTTGGCAGAAAAGAAATTTCAGAGCTTAGCATGAAATTTGCAAAAACTTAAGTACCCGAGCAAATATTTTCAAACAAAGTTGATATGATGAATCAAATCGGATAAGTGGTATTACGATGTTAATAACAAAGCCTCTACGAGGAGCCTGCGTGAAGTACGTAAAGCCATTATCCGA
>NZ_BQXM01000023.1 GCF_022836495.1 Desulforhabdus sp. TSK | reverse complement strand
TGTTCAGTCCCGGGACATTCTTCCCACCTGACAGGGCTTTACGACCCGAAGGCCTTCATCACCCACGCGGCGTTGCTGCGTCAGGATTGCTCCCATTGCGCAAAATTCCTCACTGCTGCCTCCCGTAGGAGTCTGGCCCGTGTTTCAGTGCCAGTGTGGCTGATCATCCTCTCAGACCAGCTACCCGTCGTCGCCTTGGTAGGCCATTACCCTGCCAACTAGCTGATAGGACGCAGGCTCATCCCCGAGCACCGGCTTCTTCGAGAGGCCGACTTTCACCTTCCAGCTCCCGCCGAAAGATCGTATCCGGTATTAGCAGCACTTTCGCACTGTTATCCCGGTTCCGGGGGTAGATTACCTACGCGTTACTCACCCGTGCGCCACTTTACTCGCCCGCCCGAAGGCAGACTTTCTCGTGCGACTTGCATGTGTTAGGCACGCCGCCAGCGTTCATTCTGAGCCAGGATCAAACTCTCCAGTTATTCCGAAAAACTGTTTTGGCCCGACACGCTACTCACTATTTAGTTTCCAAAGAACAGACCTTGCCTTGCTCAAGGGAGTGTCAATCTATCACGCTCCCCGTGCTTCGTCAAGGGCTTCTTTTCTTGCCCCTGCAAGAGACCGCCTTTCTAACCCTTCCACTTCCTTCCGTCAAGAACTTTTTTTCCGTCCCCGACCGCCGTCTCTTTTTCCCGAAGCGAAGGTGCCTTTCTACACACTCTCTCTTTCTCTGTCAAGCACCTTTTTTACTTTTTTCCCGCACCACGACGGCCCCCCTGATCCAAGACCCTTCCCGCGCTGCGAAGTCGTCCTTCTACACCCACTCCCCCTACCTGTCAAACCCTTTTTTCCTCAGCTGGCTTTGAGATCTGGCTCTCCTTTCGGTAGATCTCATTGCAGCTTGCAGAAAGATGCTTCCACCGGCCATCACGGCCCGACAGTTTCTGTTCCGCCAGGGACGCACTTGAAGCATCTCACCCAGTGGCCCGGCCGGTGTTCACGGAAAAGAGGCGCCTCGCGGCTGCAGGCCGCCTCCCCTTCCGGGCACCTGGGCTGAAATGCGCATCCGAGGAGGGGCTTGTGAGCTTCCGAGCCCTCCTCCAGATGCTTCGGGCGCTCCTTCCGCGCCCCCGGCATGGGAACGGGCACGGCCTTCAAAATCGCCCGAGTGTATGGGTGACACGGGTTCTCGAACAAGTCCCTCTTCGCCGCAAGCTCCACGAGCCGCCCCAAGTACATGACGGCAACACAGTCGCTGATGTGCTTGACCACCGAAAGGTCATGGGAAATAAAGAGGTAGGTCAGGTCGTACTGCTCCTGAAGGTCCTGGAGAAGATTGATCACCTGCGCCTGGATGGAAACATCCAGGGCGGAGAGAGGCTCGTCGCAGATCATGAATTCAGGGTTCAAAGCCAGAGCCCGGGCTATTCCGATACGCTGACGCTGCCCCCCGCTGAATTCGTGGGGGTAGCGGTGAATGGTTTCAGGCCGGAGCCCCACCACGTCCATAACCTGTTCCACTCGCTCCCTGCGCTCGCGGCCTACCCCGATCCCATGAATGTTGAGGCCCTCTCCGATGATCCGCCCAACGGTCTGACGCGGGTTCAAGGAAGAATAGGGATCCTGGAAAATGATCTGCATTTTCCTGCGGAGAAGCTGCATTTCGACACGAGAGGCCTCCAGGATGTTCCGGCCGTCGTAAAATACTTCGCCCTCCGTCGGCTCTTCCAGCCTCAGGATAATCCTGCCCAGAGTCGACTTTCCGCAGCCGCTCTCTCCCACCAGCCCCAGGGTTTCCCCCCGACGCACGGACAGGTCGATGCCGTCCACCGCTTTGAGATCCCCGACCCTGCGATGCAGGATTCCACGCGTGATGGGGTAGTATTTCTTCACCCCACCAAGGACCAGGAGATTTTCAGCTCCCTGCAGTTGCTCCAAGTCATGTCTCCTCGTAAAGCCAGCAGCGTACGGCGTGTCCGGGTTTGGGGCACAGGAGTGAGGGCTCGGGCTCCTGGAAGCATCGGTCGAAAGCGTGAGGGCACCTCGTGTTGAACTTGCACCCGCGGGGAAGGTCCAAAAGACTGGGAACGACACCCGGTATGGCGTCCAGTCTCTTTCTGCCCTCCTGGGAAGCCTTTCCGGGGATGGACCGCATGAGCCCCTGAGTGTAGGGATGGAGGGGATCGTTGAAAAGATCCAGCACCGCGGCTTCTTCCACGACGCGGCCCGTATACATGACGGCCACCTGGTCGGCCATTTCAGCCACCACTCCCAGGTCGTGCGTGATGAGGAGAATGGCGGTCCGGGTAGCTTCCCGCAATTCCCGGAGTATGTCCAGGATCTGCGCCTGGATGGTGACGTCCAGGGCTGTCGTGGGCTCATCGGCAATGATGAGCCGAGGATTGCAGGCGAGAGCCATGGCGATCATGACCCTCTGGCGCATGCCCCCACTCATCTGGTGCGGATAGTCTTGGACACGGGCTTCGGGCGAGGGAATCCCCACCTGCCGCAGGAGCTCCACAGAGCGATCCAGAGCTTCAGCCTTCCGAAGCCCTTTATGCCGCAAAAGCACCTCGCCGATCTGATCTCCCACGCGAAACACCGGGTTCAACGCTGTCATGGGCTCCTGAAAAATCATGGAAATCTGGTTGCCCCGAATGGCGTTCATTTCTTCGTCGGACAGTGAGAGCAGATCCTGACCCTGGAAATGAATTTCGCCTCCAACGATTTTCCCGGGAGGCGACGGGATCAAGCGCAGAACGGATTGAGCCGTGACGGTCTTGCCGCAGCCGGACTCCCCCACGATGCTCAGGGCATGCCCCCGTTCCAGGCGAAGACTCACCCCGTCGACGGCTTTGACCGTACCACGCTCCGTATGGAAATAGGTCCGCAAGTCCCTGATTTCCAGTAGTGGCGCATTCATGCCTGTCATCCCTCCGCAGCCAGAGCCAGCCACCCCTCCACCCCTTCGGGAGAGAGATCGGGCTGGTCCAGAGACTCGTAACAATGGGTCCAGTGCAGCCGCATGCCTTCAAGAGAATGCCCCGGCGGCCGGGCAGGGCTGGTCATCGAGCAGCGGAGCAAGAGCCCGCTCCTCCCATGGATTCCGAGGATCCTGCGCCGCGCCGAATCCTGGGAGCATCCCCCGGTAAACATACACGCAAGCCTTCCGATTTGCCAAAAGCTTTTGGCGATGCTCCGCACGCGATTTTCCCGCTCCCCGAAATCTCCCTCGAGCACCTTCTGCTGCCTCTAATTTTATTCTTTTATTTTCAGAACCTTATAAAGAGCATCTTCCCAATGCACCCTCTTTGCGCACGTATGGTAACCCATGTGCGCAAGAATCGTAACCCAAAGGGGGAACAGAATGCGCATAAACCATTAAATAATGGATTTAATTTAATTTTATTTATTGGCACGCCTTTTGGATAATGGACCCGTCGTGTGCAACAAACGGTGAAAAGTCTACACAGAGTCAGGGTGCTGGAAATAATTCATCTGAAGAATGGAGCGAGGTCAAGATGGGAAAACTTGCATTGAGCAGCATTATAAGTCTGGTTACGGGAGGCGCGGTTGCCCGGGAGCAGGTCACCAGGGATGAGCATGACGGCGCCATGGAGACCGAAGGTGTCTCGGAGACCTTGAAGCCTGTTTACGGTCAGGCTTCCGCAGAAAATTCCGAGGTGGTTCCCCCCGTAGATCGCAACGGCAAGGATTTGGACGTCGATTTCTTCAGGACCCAGCCCGACGATTCCCAGGTGGTTCGCCCTGTGTTCTCCAAAATGGGACCGACGACGGGTATTGCCGAATTTTATCTGAACCCGCCCAAGTCCATCCCGGTGGTGGAAGGCGTCCGTCCCTGTGTGAAGGGCAAGTTCATTTTCGTGGGTGACGAAAAGTTCTACATGCGCGGCATCACCTACGGCCCCTTCCGCCCTGACGAGGAGGGCTGCGAATACCACACGCCCGAGCAGGTGGAAAAAGATTTCGCCAAAATGGTGGAGTACGGTATCAATGCCGTCCGCACCTACACGGTTCCTCCCCGCTGGCTGCTCGACATCGCCCAGAAGCATGGACTCCGCGTCATGGTTGGCCTGCCTTGGGAAGAGCACATCGCCTTCATGGAGAGCAGGAAGCTCATGCGGGACATCGAAAACCGCGTTCGCGCGGGCGTGCGGGCCTGTGCAGGCCACCCGGCGCTCCTTTGCTTTACCGTGGGCAACGAAATCCCCGCCTCCATCGTACGCTGGTACGGGCGGCGCCGCATCGAGGGCTTCCTGGAAAGGCTCTACAACGCCGCAAAGACGGAAGATCCCCAGGCGCTGGTGACTTACGTGAACTTTCCGACTACGGAATACCTGCAGCTTCCCTTCATGGATTTTACATCCTTCAATGTCTATCTCGAAACGAAGGAAAAGCTGGACGGGTACCTGGCGCGGCTCCAGAATATCGCCGGAGACCGGCCCCTGGTCATGGCCGAAATAGGCCTCGACAGCATGCGCAACGGCGAGGAAGCTCAGGCTAAAATGCTCGATTGGCAGATACGTTCGACGTTCGCGGCGGGCTGTTCGGGTGTTTTTGTCTTTTCTTGGACGGACGAATGGCACCGGGGAGGCTTCGACATCGAGGACTGGGGGTTTGGGGTAACCGATCGCGACCGGAATCCCAAGGCATCCCTTGAAACCATCCGGAAGGCCTATGCCGAAGTGCCCTTTCCTCCCGACCTGAACTGGCCCAGCATTTCCGTCGTCGTATGCACCTACAACGGGAAGCGCACCATTCGGGATACGCTGAGCGGTCTGCGGAAGTTGGAATACCCCAACTTCGAAGTCATCGTCGTCAACGACGGTTCCAGGGATGGGACGGGGGAAATCGCCGCAGAATACGGATTCCGGGTCATTACCACCGAAAACCGCGGCCTGAGCAGCGCTCGCAACACGGGCATGCGGGCAGCGAAAGGCGAAATCGTCGCTTACATCGACGACGACGCCCGACCCGACCCGCACTGGCTGACGTATCTGGCGGCCACATTCCTCAATTCGAATCATGTGGGGGTCGGCGGACCCAACCTCCCACCTCCGGATGACGGCGCCATTGCCGAATGTGTTTCCAACGCCCCCGGCGGCCCCATCCATGTGCTGCTGACGGACCAGGAAGCGGAGCACATTCCCGGCTGCAACATGGCCTTCCGCAAGGCGGCGCTCGAAGCCATCGACGGCTTCGACCACCGATTCCGCATCGCCGGTGACGACGTGGATCTCTGCTGGCGCCTGCAGCAGAAGGGTTGGACCCTGGGATTCAGTCCCGCCGCCATGGTATGGCACCACCGGCGCAACTCGGTGAAGACTTACTGGAAGCAGCAATTGAACTATGGCAAGGCCGAAGCGGACCTGGAGAAAAAATGGCCTGAAAAATACAATGCCGCCGGCCACGTACCCTGGGCTGGACGCCTCTACTTCAAGGGCTTCGAACAGCTTTTGGGCTCCCTGCGCGGAAGGATCTACCAGGGAACGTGGGGAAGCGCCCTGTTCCAGTCCATCTATCAGCCGGCACCGAGCCTCCTGTGGTCGCTGCCCATGATGCCCGAATGGTATGTAGTGGTCGCGGCCCTGGCCGCCCTCTCTCTCCTCGGCATCCAGTGGACGCCCCTGCTCCTGGCTCTGCCCATGATGGCCACGGCGGTGCTGCTTCCCCTCGTCCATGTCTGCCTGTGCGCCGCCAGGCTGGATTTTGACTCAGCGGGGAAATCGCGTATGGAGCAGCTGAAATTGAGAGCATTGACGGCCTCTCTCCATATGCTTCAGCCCCTGGCGCGCCTGATGGGTCGAATCCGCCTGGGATTGACCCCGTGGAGGGATTGTTCCGTGACGGGCATTTCGCTGCCGCTGCCGCTCCCCAAGACCTTCACGGTGTGGAGTGAAGAATGGCATTCCCCCATCGACTGGCTGGAGTCTCTGGAAAACAGCATGAAAGGGCTTCGCAAGGTAGTCTCTCGCGGAGGGGATTACGATCATTGGGACCTGGAACTGCGCGGAGGGCTCCTGGGTTGTGTGCGGGTCCTGATGGCAGTGGAAGAGCATGGCGGAGGGAAACAGTTCGTTCGGTTCCGCACCTGGCCGCGATGCGCCCCTGCGGGGATCGTCGCCACCCTGCTCTTTGCCGCCCTTTCGGCCGGCGCCGCAATGAGCCAGGCATGGGTTGCCTCGGGGGTGCTCATGGCGGTGGCGGGGCTTTTCATGATGCGCATCTTCAAGGAATGCGCGGGGGCCCTCTCTGCCATGGTCTGCGTCTTTAATCCCCTGCAGAAGAGCAAAAAATGAGGGCTGCGTCAGAAAAATTTTAGGGATACAGGCTGATGTTTAAAAGGGTGCCGCCCTTCCCACGAGGAAGGGCGGCACCCTTTTTATTTTGAGGCGAGCGCTGCTTGGAGTACAATCAGGCATCGGTCGCATCGGCAGAAGCTCTATTGCATGAGGTGATTTTATCACTGGATTTGAAGACTGTTTTCTTGTTCCGGTCTATCCTGCCAAATCCCAACGCGCTCAATCCTGAAAGGTTACCAGCCTATGGACATTTCGCTTTTCTGGAATGCGGATTTCATCGATTCGCAGTACAAGCTCTGGAAGTCTGCTCCCGAGCAGGTTTCTCCTGAATGGCGGATTTTTTTCGAGGGTTTCGAACTGGGGGCTGTTCCAGAACGGGAGGCCGTCGGTATTTGCGACAAGCAAGAGGTACTGCGGCAATCCCGCGTCAATGAGCTCGTCTACCGCTACCGGGATCTCGGGCATCTGCTGGCCTGCCTGGATCCCCTCATGAGCTGCCCCACCGACCATCCACTCCTGAACCTCTCGGCATTTCACCTTTCCCAGGAGGACCTGGATCGGCAGTTTTTTACGAATCTTTCCGGTGAAACCGGTCAGACCCCGCTCCGTGAAATCCTGCAGTCCCTGAAAGAAACCTATTGCCGCTCCATCGGTGTCGAATACATGCACCTGCAAGACCCTGAAGAGCGTCGCTGGCTTCAGGAGCGCATGGAACCCGCGCGCAATCGGCCGCAACTGGATACCGGAGCCAAGGTTCGCATCCTGAACAAGCTCTGCCAGGCGACACTTTTCGAGCAATTCCTCCACACCAAGTACCTGGGCCAAAAGCGGTTTTCTCTCGAAGGCGCCGAGACCGTCATCCCCATGCTGGATGCCCTCCTGCAGCACCTGGGACAGGGAGACTGCCGCGAAGTCATCCTCGGGATGGCCCACCGGGGACGCCTCAATGTTCAGGTGAACATTCTCATGAAGCTGTATGAAGCGATCTTCTGCGAATTTGAAGACAACTACGATCCCGAATCCCTGGTGGGCAGCGGAGATGTCAAGTACCACAAGGGATACATGACGGACATCGCAACGAGGCAAGGCAAAGCCCTCAGGATCCTGCTGGCGAGCAATCCCAGCCATCTCGAAGCGGCAGACCCCGTCGTGGAAGGCATCGCACGGGCCAGGCAGGATCAGTCGGGCGACACTGCGGGAAAAGGCGTCCTTCCCGTCCTCATCCACGGTGATTCGGCTTTCGCCGGCCAGGGCATTGTAGCGGAGACTCTGAACCTATCCCAGCTGGAAGGCTACCGCACGGGAGGAACCATCCACCTGGTCATCAACAACCAGATCGGCTTCACGACGCTCCCGGAAGACGCCCGTTCCACACGGTACGCCACCGATGTGGCCAAGATGCTCATGGTACCCATCTTTCACGTGCATGGAGAAGATCCAGAGGCCGCGGTGCACGTCACCCGCCTGGCCTGTGACTATCGCATACAGTTCGCCAAGGATGTCGTGATCGATGTCGTTTGTTATCGCCGTCATGGCCACAATGAGGGTGACGAACCCTACTACACGCAGCCACAGATGTATGACCGCATTCGGGAACGGCCTCCCGTTTATGAGCTCTATGCCGGGAAGCTGAAGGACGAAGCCGTCATCACTTCCGATGATCTCGAGCAGATCCAGGGCGGCATCAACGAATGCCTGCAGCGGGCTTACGACGGCAGGGGGAAAACCTGTGCTCCTCCCGAAAGCCGCTACTACGAAAGCTGGGACGGGATCGGCAAAGCGTCCTCCCCCGCCCCGTTGGAAACAGGAGTGGAAGCGGAAGAGCTTGTCTCCATCGCCCGCAGAATGCACACCCTGCCCCCGGGATTCAGCCTCAACCGGAAATTGGAACGGATCCTCGACCGGCGGCTGGAAACCGTGGAAAAGGGTGAGGGCATCGACTGGGCCACTGGAGAGCTGCTGGCCTTCGGATCGTTGCTCCAGGAAGGGGTTCCCGTACGATTGAGCGGACAGGACTGCCGGCGCGGCACCTTCAGCCAGCGGCACAGTGTTCTCACCGACATGCACACGGGCGAGCATTACACTCCCCTGAATGGACTGAGTGACCAGCAGGCCCCCTACATGGTGTACGACAGCATGCTTTCCGAGAATGCCGTCATGGGCTTCGAATACGGCTATTCCCTGGTGAGTCCCCACGTTCTGGTGCTTTGGGAAGCTCAGTTCGGGGATTTCGCCAACAATGCGCAGGTCATCATCGACCAGTTCATTTCCAGTGCGGAATACAAATGGCAACGCCGGAGCGGCTTGGTTCTCCTGCTGCCCCATGGATTGGAAGGACAGGGTCCGGAACATTCCAGCGCCAGGCTGGAACGTTTCCTGCAACTTTGCGCTGAAGACAACATGCAGGTCTGCTACCCCACGACCCCTGCTCAGTATTTTCACCTCCTGAGGCGCCAGATGAAGCAGGACTTCCGAAAGCCCCTCATTGTCATGAGTCCCAAGAGCCTCCTGCGGCATCCCCTGGCTGTCTCGAACCTGGAGGAAATGACGGCGGGCCGTTTTCAGGAAGTCCTCGGCGACACGGATTCCGTGAGTGAGCCCCAGCGCATCCTCCTTTGCAGCGGCAAGGTGTATTACGACCTCCTGGAGCATCGGAAGAATGGTACCGGCTCCCACTGCGCCCTGGTGCGGATGGAGCAGTTCTACCCCTTTCCGGAAAAGGCGTTGGGGGAAATCGTAGACCGGTATGGCCTCGACCGTGAGTGGTTCTGGGTTCAGGAAGAGCCCCGGAACATGGGGGGATGGAGCTTCGTGCAGCCCCGCCTGGCAGGCCTGCTGGGCCATTCTCCCCGGTACATCGGCAGGGCTGAAGCAGCCAGCCCCGCCACGGGCCACCATACGACACACAAATTGGAGCTTGCGGCCCTCCTGGATGAGGCCCTCGGCTAAAAAGACGTTGCACGCATCCCATCTGCCTGCGCCGCCCTAGAAGGCGGCCCTGCCGAACGAGCGGCAATCATGCCGCTCTCATGGGAAAGAGGACCAGGACTTCAAGACGAGCACGTTTTAAAAAAATCGGGAGCAATCAGCATGAAGATAGACATCAAGGTGCCTGAAGTCGGTGAGTCGGTACGAGAGGCGGTCTTGGCTGAATGGTATGCACGCAGTGGAGATCGGGTGCGAAAGGATCAGATTTTGTTCCTCCTTGAAACCGACAAGGTCACTCTGGAAATCTCCGCCGAAGCGGACGGTATATTGGAAATCCTCGTTCCAACCGGAGAAACCGTATCCATTGGAGCAGTCGTCGGCACCCTTGAAACAACTGCAGAAGGAGCAAAGACCGTTCCCGGCGATACGGGGAAACGGGAGACCACCAAGGAAATGGGCGAAGCTGCGCCGCCTCCGCCCAAACCCGAGAGGAAATTGGAGCCCCCAGCTGTGCCCCACGAAGGGAAAGAACCGCCTTCGGAATCGAAATCGGATCACACGATGCCCCCTTCAGTACGGAAGCTCGTGGAGGAAAAAGGAATCGACCCGTCGCGGATTTCGGGGACAGGGCCGGGAGGCCGCCTCACGCGAGGGGACGTTCTATTGTATCTGGAGGAATCTTCCCCTGCATCGGAGGCAGCGGAGGCGCCCGCCCCTCTGCCGGAACAGCCCTCGGCCGAGACCGGAAAGACACGCCCTCTCCAGCCCCGGGACGCAGAGCCGGGATCGGGCCTCCCCGAAGAAAGCACCAGTCGAAAGCCCATGACGCCCATCCGCAGGCGCATCGCGGAGCGCCTCCTGGAAGCCCGGCAGAATACAGCCATGCTGACAACATTCAATGAAATCGACATGACGCGCGTGAAGGAGCTCCGCAGCCGGTTTCAAGACGATTTCAAGGCCAGGCATGGGATTTCCCTGGGGATCATGTCCTTTTTCATCAAGGCTGCCCTGGCCGCCTTGAAGGAAATTCCCGAAGTAAACGCCTTCATCGAGGGGCAGGACATCGTCTACCATCATTACTACCACGTGGGAGTGGCCATCGGTGGCGAAAGAGGGCTCGTGGTGCCGGTCATCCGCCATGCGGATCGACTCGGTTTTGCACAATTGGAACAGGCGATTGTGGACTTTGTAAAGAAGATCCAGGAAAACCGGCTTCAGCTTTCCGACCTGGAGGGAGGGACGTTCACCATCAGCAACGGGGGAGTTTTCGGCTCCTTGCTGAGCACCCCCATCCTCAACACCCCTCAGAGCGGGATCCTGGGACTCCATAAGATGGAAGACCGCCCTGTCGTGATGGACGGACAGATCGTGATCCGACCCATGATGTACGTTGCTTTCAGCTACGATCATCGCCTCATCGATGGTCGCGAAGCCGTGACCTTTCTGAAGCGCATCAAGGAAGGCGTCGAACATCCCGAACGCCTCATGCTGGAGATATAGAATGGCTGCCGAAGAGCACTATGACCTGGTCGTCGTGGGAGCGGGCCCGGGGGGATACATGGCATCCGTCCGCGCCGCCCAGCTGGGCCTCAAAGTCGCCTGCATCGAGAAGGAACCGCACCCGGGAGGAATCTGCCTCCATTATGGATGCATTCCCAGCAAGGCCCTCCTGGATTCCAGCGAATACTACCTGCTCGCCAAAGAACGCCTGGCCGCTCACGGAATCCAGGTGGGAGAGCTTACCTTCGATCTCTCCGCCATGATGGCGAGAAAGGCCGAGATCGTCCGGGGGCTCGCTGAAAGCGTAAGCAAGCTGCTCGCCGGAAACCGCGTCGAAATCGTCCGCGGCACGGGCCGCCTGACGGCGGAAGACACAGTCCAGGTGACCCTGCCGGGGGATGAACGCTCATCGTCGGGAGGGGCGCACCGCATCTTGAAGGGCAACGCCATTCTCCTGGCCACCGGCAGTGAGCCGGTGGCCCTGCCGTCGCTCCCTTTTGACGGAAGGCACATACTCAGTTCCACGGAAGCACTGGCCCTCCCGGCCGTTCCCCGTCATCTCGCCATCATCGGCGGCGGCTACATCGGGCTGGAGCTGGGCTCCGTCTGGCGCCGCCTCGGAGCGCAGGTGAGCGTCATCGAAATGCTTCCCCACATCGCGGCATCCCTGGACGCCCAGACCCGGCGGGCCATGGAACGTGCCCTGAGCAGACAGGGCTTCCAGTTTTATCTGGAAACAAAGGTGTCCCGTGCACAGGTGGTGGACGACGAGGTCCACCTGACTGTGGAATCTTCGAGGGGAGAAGAGCTCATGAGGTGCGACCGCCTGCTGGTAGCCGTGGGACGGCGTCCCCTCACGGCCGGCCTGGGCCTGGAGGCGGTCGGCGTGAAGCTGACGCCGGGAACCGGGAGAATAGCGGTGGACACCCGTTACCGAACGAACATCCCCTCCATCTATGCCATCGGGGACCTCGTCGATGGCCCCATGCTGGCTCACAAGGCTTCGGCTGAAGGCGTTGCCGCCGTTGAAGGCATGGTGGGACTCCCGGGAGAAGTCAACTACGATACCATTCCCGCTGTCGTGTACACCTCACCCGAAGTGGCCAGTGTCGGACTGACGGAAGAAGCAGTGAAGACGCGGGGAGTCGAATATTCCATCGGAGTCGTCCCCTTTGCCGGCATTGGAAGGGCTCGATCCCTGGGAGAAACGGAAGGCTTCGCCAAGATCATCGCTCATGCCCGTACTGATCGGGTACTGGGAGTGCACCTCATCGGCCCCCGCGTCTCCGAGCTCATCGCTGCGTGTGTGATGGCCATGGAATTCAATGCCAGGGCGGAGGATATCGCTCGGGTCGTTCACGGACATCCCACTCTTTCCGAAGCCGTCCATGAAGCTGCGATGGCTGTAAAAAAGCAGGTAGCCCATCGGCCCTGAGCTGATGCGCCGGAAAGGATGCCCGTTTCTTGCCTGACGCCCACAACGCTCACGTATGAAGAGCAGTCGAATGTTCCTAATGGATTAAAAGGACGTTCCGAATTCCGGTAAACATGATCTGGGCGGCCAGGGCGGAGAGGACCAGTCCGGTGAGCTTGCTCAGGATATTGAGCCCCTTGCGCCCCAGTACCCGTTCGATGGTCGGTGCGACGAAAAGCATCAATCCCACGCACAGGACAGCGGCCAGGAGTGCTCCACATCCCACAACCTTTAGAAACGTGTCCTGGGTTTCCGCTCCCATGACGAGGAGGGCACCCGTCGTTGCCGGCCCCACGATGATGGGCACAGCCAGAGGAACGACGGCGATGTCGTTGTGCTCCTCCGCAGAAGGCGCCGCCGACGGAGATGTCTTTCTCACCAGGTCGGCCGCTGAAAGGAACAGGAGGCCTCCCGCGCCAATGCGGAAGGAGTCCAGGGTGATGCCGAAGATGTGGAAGATGCTGTTTCCAAAAAAATAAAGGGCAAAGCAGGCGAAGATCACCGACACGGTCACACGCAGCGCCAGGAGCCTTCTCAGCCCCGCCTCCTGGCCGGTTGTCAGGGTGAGAAACATGGTCAGAGCAAAAAAGGGGGTCAGCAGAAAGAAAAATTTGATCCAGACACTGACGAAAAAACCTACCGCATCGCTCATGTTCGGCATTCTATGAAAAGGGACAGGGGGTCGGCTCGACGATCAGGGCTCCCGTGGAGGCATAGGACCGTTCCGTTGGGGTGCTTTCGCGTTCATGGCGATGGGAACGGTGCCCGGCCTTCACTCCGGCTTTTTCGCCGTGCAGGATGCTTCATAGCACCACTCGCAGATGAGATTCTCGTCTTCATCGGTTCTTTCAACCATGATATGTGGGTGCAGCAGCGGCAGTTCCCTGCCGCATTTGTAGCAATACAGCTCCAGCCCGGTATTTTTGGCTGAGCAAGACCCCTTTCGCTCCTCTTGAGATTCCATTGAGGTTCGCTCCAGTCGATTGAGTCAACAATATTGCCTGCCCCCGCTCAAGGAAGGAACGGCACTGTCCCATGAACTGGGGACTTTCCCCGGCCCGTCCTAGCGCGAGCGTTGATAGGTTCCCACTAGTTCACTCTGTGCGATGACGTGTCCGGCCATCGCTTTTTCCAGCTGAGCTTTCGTGGGCTTGCCGAGATCGTCCAGCACGGTGTCGAGCGCGTAGAGCTTGTGGAAATAGCGGTGGCGGCCTACCGGAGGGCAGGGCCCGCCGTAGCCTGTCCGTTTCCAGTCGTTGAGCCCCTCCTTTGTCCCTTCAGGAAGGGCTTCGGCCTTCACTCCCTCCACCAGACCCGTTGCACTGGGAGGGATATTGTAGAGGACCCAATGCACCCACGTCATTTTCGGAGCCTTGGGATCCGGGGCGTCCGGATCGTCCACAATCAAAACCAAACTCCTGGCTCCCTGAGGCAGCCCCGACCATTCCAGCGGTGGAGACGTGTCCTCTCCATCACAAGTGCAACGACGCGGGATGGAGCCGTTCTGGGAAAATGCCTGTGAGGTAATGGTGAGAGCCATGGTTTTCCCTCCTTTTTGAGTTTCCCGGCCTTCTGCCGTCAGGGGTAAAGGATAGCCGACGGCCATCGCCAACAAGAAAACCGCAACCATCCGGTGGAAAGCACTCGAGACGGTGAGCGGCCGGGAGAGTAACTTTCCACACCCCTGCAGAATAAAACCAAACCAGGCCATTTTCTTCTCCCTTCCATAGAGGCGGATGAGGATAGAACGTATTACTTGTGCTCCGTAATGCTCACTCCCGGGCAGATGAAGGAAATGCCCTGCCCGGATTCCACTCCTGTCATCACCGTTTCAATGATGGGGTGGTTGACCTTGTGGCGTGCATTCCATCGAACGATAAAATTCGCTCCCGAGCCCCCCTGTGTATCCGCCTCTTTGACATAAAAATAGGTGGAAGCCAGAGGCTTGAGCTCCAGGGGCTTTTCCATAAAGTCGCGAATCTTGTTGCCCTCCGAATCATAATATTCAGCGGAGACAATACTGATGGGGTATTTGGGGTCTGTGTTGCGGATGCTGAGGGTCGCCGCCAGCTGAAAGGGACGCCCTCGCGTTCCATAGTAAATATTGGAATAAACAGAAACATACACTGTGTCACTCAACGTGATGTGCTCTGATGCCTGACAAAAACCCTGGAGACTCCAAACAAGAATCAAAGCACACGCCGCACTGCAGATTTTCAAAAAATGAACCCTGGGTGGGATCATCCTTGGCAACTCCTCTGAGCCGTTTGAAAACTCGCCTCACACGGCAACATGACAAGATCTATTATGTTAATAAGTTAACATACAAAAGGATCAAAAGAAAATCTCGGTGAGGGGCTTTTCGTCATTCTTTCTCGACATGCCTGGGAGATACTCCTCCAGGGAAGAAAGATCCAGAACAACGGCATCCTCCGGGCAGAGCCGTGCACAGGTCCCGCAAAGGAAGCAGCTGTCAGAAACCCGGGGATAGGGATCCAGGGAAACGGCATCGGCCGGGCAGGCCTCCCGGCACACACCGCACTGGGTACACCGGCTTGCATCGAAAGCGAATTCAGGATGCAGCTTCTTGAGCTGTAAAATGCTCTTCCCCTCCGCCGCTTTTTTCCGCTCCGGGGGAAGGTAGTCGAGGACACTCAACGAGAGGGGGGCCATATCGCCCGCCAAAAGCTTCGCCAGGACTTTATCCACGAGAGCCTCCACGGCCTCTTCATCTTCCGGAGCCGGACGCCCTGCTCCCAGGGGATTCCGGCATTTCCACATGAAAGAATGCAGAGCGACAATCTTCGCGCCTCCCAATACCGCGAGGCCTTTTTCCCTCATTTTGCGCCCCATTTCCAGGAGGGCTACTCCGCTGCTGACAGCTCCCCACGTCACAAAGGGAACACCTGCCGCATCCTTCAGGGGAGGGAGATCATCCAGAAAGGCTTCCACGGGAGGAACGGCATGATCGACATAGACGGGGGAACCGATCCAGAGGCAAAGAGGCTCGTGCACCTCCCTCAAGGACTGAGCAATATTTTGACGGTCCGCTCCCTTCCCCAAATCCCACAGGGTGGCGGCGCACCCCTCTTGAAGGAGTCTTTTGTATATTGTTTCAGCTATATGGCGCGTTGAACCCGATGGCGAGCTGTAGACAATGAAATGGTTCAAATCTCCGTCCTTCCTCTCAGGTTGAAAAATGGCACGTGCGGTCAGGGAGCCCTCCAAGCGATATTCGGTACCTTCCCCCTCGGTCGGCGTAAATCCCTGCCGTCAGTTCATGGATTTCGATGATCCCCGGGCAGCTCCCGCCTCCCGCACGTCGAAAAACTCCGGAAAGTATGTGAGGGCAAGGGGATAGTACTTTTTGACCAGATCCCGATAGATTCCCTTCTGTTTGCATTCTTCGAAAAAGGCGTTGAATGCGGCTCGAAGCTCCGGTGACGTTTTGGCGAATCCACAGGCCATCACCTGGGGTTTGGAAATGGGCCCGAGGATTTTGATGCGGCCGGTCCACTTCTCCAGGGCCATGAGAGCGTCCGGCACATCCAGAAGCGTCGCCCCCGAGACACCATTTATAACAGCCGGAGCCAGTTCGTTCAAATTCAGATCCACCAGGCGGATGCGCGTGCCGGTGGGCTCCAGTTGATAGAGGCGGGGATCGACACAGGTGTTGGCTATTCCTATGACTTCGGGAATCTTGTAGTCCGTGAGGAGGGCTTTCGTGGCGGCGATGTCCTGAGCGATGTCCTGGGATGGCTGGATGGGATTGGCTGGAGAGTCGGCACTCGTGAGCAGCCACACCTGCGTCGGAAATGTCGCGATGGAAAATTCCAGGATCTTTTCACGCCAGGCCAGGAGGGTCAAGCCGTTGGCGATGATGTCACCCTTGATTTCCGTATCGCCCTTGATTTTGACGTCCTCTCCCTTCACTTCGATGAGCTTTCCCGTCAGATCCCCGATGGCCCTCTCCCAGGTGGTTTCCACGTACTGATAGGTGACCCCCAGATGATCGGCAAAAAGCTTCATCAATTCGACGTCGAGGCCGTCGCCGCTTCCCGTTACAAAATTGGCGTAGCGGACGCCAAGGTGCCGGAGGACTCCCCGCTGCTTGAGCTCGTCCAAATCCCCCGCCCGCACCATTTCAGCGGAAAAAGCAACGAGCGTTGCCAGCACCAGACATCGTGCAACCCACGAAAATAGAGTTTTTCGCTTGTCTTTCATTTTATCCCCCCATCTATCGTTACTCACCGCTCTACTTTATCCCTGTTACCATGCAATTAACATGACAGAGGATGCGAAAAGAGCCGACAATCGTTTTCATCCAGTGCAAAGAGGAAGAAGAATATGAAAGGCAGCCCCCTTATCGGCTCCTTCGCTTTCGGCCCAGATTCTTCCCCTGTGAAGTTCAACGAGATTCTTGCTCAATGAAAGCCCCAGGCCGGTTCCCTGGTATTTTCGCGTGGAGGAGCTTTCCACCTGTGTAAAGGGCTCAAAGATTCGGTCCAGGTCGCTTTCACGCAACCCGATTCCCGTGTCCTGGATGATGATTTCAATGAATGCGGCCGGAGCTCCATCCGACGGTATGGCTTCCACAGGGAGCTCGATCTTTCTGCCGTCACCCGTCATCACGAAGCCTCTTTCCAGGGCAACGGGTCGAGCCGCCAGAGCAATGCTCCCCCCGTCCGGTGTGAATTTCGCTGCATTGGAAAGCAGATTGTAAAGGACCTGTTTGAGCTTTCGCTCGTCGACACGCAGAATTTCCGGCAGCCCCTGCAGGTCTGTCGTCACCTGAATCCTGTGGGTCACAACCGTTTCCTTGATCATATTCAAACTGTTTTCCAGGAGCTTCTTCAGATGGACATCGGACAGGTTCAGATCCACTTTGCCGGCCTCAACCTTGGAAATATCCAGGATATCGTTGATCAGTGCCAGCAGATGGAGGCTGCTCTGGAGGGAATCGTTCAGATACTCCTCCTGTGTCGCGTTCAAATCCCCGAAATGCTTATAGAGAACCAGTTCCGTAAAGCCGATGATATGGTTCAGAGGGGTTCTCAGCTCATGGCTCATGTTGGCCAGAAACTGGCTCTTGGCGCGATTGGCGCTCTCGGCAGCATCCTTGGCCCGCTGCAGCTCCCGCTCCGCCTGCTTCCGATCGCTGATGTCCCTCACGATGGACCAGGTTCCGACCACCTTTCCGCCCCCGTCGGTCAGGCAGTATGTCCTCAGCTCTGCAGGGAAAATGGCTCCGTCCCTCCGCCGGTATTCCTTTTCGTAGAGGTCGCTGTAGCCCCGCGCCAATACCTGCTGCTGAACAATCCGGCCTTCCAGGTCCCTCCATTCCTTCAGAGTCCAGGTGTCGTAGACCCAGGAAGCCATTTCCTCTTCAGAGAAGCCCAGCATTTCACGGAAGGCCGGGTTGTACTCGATGATTTTTCCTTCACTGTTGGTACAGATATAGCCGTCTCTCATGCTCTCATGCAGCTCGCGATATTTCTTTTCGGAGGCACGCAGAGCCTTTTCCACGGCGTGACGATCCAAAATTTCCTGCTGGAGCTGCAGGTTTTTCCTGGCGATCTCCCCCTGCCTGCTGTTGGACTCATCAAGGCGAATCCGAAGGATGAGGTTTTGGTCCTTGATGTACAGCAGGGCGAGAATACTGAACAAAACGACGAGGGACAGCGCACCCAACAGGAGAAAAAGGCGCCAGAGGCTCGTTCGTCCGAAAACCTCACTGTGGGGCATCACTGCCAGGAGGAAAAAAGGCGTATTTTCAACCGGTATCCGAAGAGCCAGAAAATCGCTGCGGTGGTCGTCCTGTGTCATTCCAACGAAAGGGTAAAGATCGCGCGGCAAGACCTCGGAAGGAGGGGGCAGCGACGACACCCTGACAAAATCCTCCACACCCGCGGGGAGCGGTAAGTAGCCGCCTTCGTATCCAATGTAGATGACCTTTTTGAGGGAGACTCCCCCCACCTGGATGAGATGCCTGTAGATGACGTCCGTCCCCACCCACGTCACAATATGCCCAACGAGCGCGTCCTTGTATACATAAGGCAGGGAGAAGGTCATGGTGGACCTGCCCATGAGGCTGTGCACCTTGATGCCGACACCGGAATGATTGGCAAAGAGAAATTCCTGGAGCCCATTTTCCATGACCAGGGGGCCGCGATCGGTCGTCCGCTTCACGTGCAGGTCATCGATGGTGCTGATGAAATCGATGCGGTCATAAATGGGATCCGTGCCAAGCTTCTTCTCGCTGATGAGGCGGTCGAAGCTGCTGGCGATATCCTGTAGATTGGAAGACAACCCATATTGCATGGACATGCCCAACGCTTTGTTTGCGAAAAAAAACGCCAGCTCCTTACCGGCAGCCAGTTCCTTCAAATCGTTGATCCTCTCGGAAGCAAAATAGCTCACAGCCGCGGCACGACTCTTCATATCTTCGATCAGACGTTCCACGGCGGACTTGCGAAGCTCTACCTGCGAAAGATAGTTGGCAACCAGTAAAAAACCGATGTAGCCCACCAGGACTACGCCCGCAAAAAGAGCAGCCAGACTTTCTTTTTTACGAAAAATCATTTGCCTGACCTGCATGGGTCATGACGGTCAACAACGGTGCTTCCGCATCATCAACGCGGGCTCATTGAAAAAAATCAGGGTAATAGTTGAATACAAGAGGGTAGTACTTCTTCACCAGACTGGAATACCTCCCATCCTTTTTGCATTGTTGCAGGAAGGCGTTGAAGGAGTCGCGCAGTTCGGGCGAATTTTTTCGGAAAGCATAGGCCATGCTCTGCATGGGAGACAACGGGCCAATGACCTTGATCTTTCCCGGCCATTTTTGCAGAGCGTCCAGTGCGTCGGGAACTTCCAGGATCGTGGTTTGAGCATCTCCGTTGATGACGGCGGGGACAAGAGCATTCAGGGTCATGGTGAACTGGATGGTGGAGGCGCCCGCCTCCTTGAGGCCGTACAGGTTGGGATCCAGGCAGGTCCTCTCGACCCCCAGAACGCTCTGGTTCACCAGCTGCCTTTTCACCGCACTGATATCCTTTTCCATGTCGCCGCTCGGCTGAATGGGAACCAGAGGGGAATCGACCCGTGTGACGAGCCAGATCTGAGTGGGAAAACTTTCAACGGAGAACTCCACGATCTTCTCCCGCCAGGGGAGAATAGTGAACCCCGTTCCAATGATGTCTCCCCTGGTAGGGGCGTCTCCGGAGATTTCTATGTTGTCCCCCCTGGGAACAACCTTCTTTCCGATCAAATCCGAGACCGCGTCGACCCAGGTGGTTTCGACAAATTCATATTTGACTCCCAGATGTTCGGCAAAGAGCCTGACCATTTCCACATCGAGGCCGTCTCCACTGCCGGTCACGAAGTTGGAATAGACCACCCCCAGGTGCCGCAGGACTCCCCGTTCCTTGATTTCCGAAAGATCTCCAGCAAAAGCGGAAGCCATGGAAAGTGCCAAAAACAGGGTGAGAGCCCCGGCCCAAAAGGCCGGAAAAACGTGATTGCTCTTTTTCAATCTCATAGTCAGCCCTAAGTTTGAAATTTGACTCTTAGCCGCATACCCTTCATTGAATTCAACACACCAAAACACTGAATGAAGCAATCAGAGCCCTTTACAACCGCCGCGACCCGACGATCAGGATGGACGAGCTTTCCGTGCGTCGGCACATCCCGTCGAGGCAGCATGAAAGAGATCTTCAGGAACTATTCAAATCATTGGAAAATGAGGATCGGACGAAATGGCAGAGGGACTGCTCAACGGTCCCCTATGTATAAACCACATCACGAAGAAAAACCAACAGGATTTTATACCCATACGGCGGTTGCCCGCTCGGCTTTTTTGTTCCTTGTTCGCCCCCCGGCTGGTTTGAGAAGGTAAGAGCCTCCGTTGCAGGAGATGGCTCTTGACCCGGACTGTTTTTATGCTTTACGCTCTCAGTGTGGCCATCCGGTAATGGCCTGGATGCGCACAGCCATGACGACGAGTTACATCCATTCCTTTCAATCGGGCATTCGGAGACCGATCGACCGATGCCTGTTCACGAGAGACCTGCCTTTGCAGACCCTGGAGCATATTTACAACGCCGTCTGGAGCACCGTCGGGTACGGAGTGATTTCCTTCCTCCGAAATAGAACCGCCGAAGACACTCTATTCTGGAGGGGAAGACTGGGGCATTATGAATACCCGCCCATGACAACCGGAAGCCCGCGCATCTGGTTCCATGCCGTATCGGTGGGCGAGGTGGCGGGAGCCGTCCCAACGATCCATGCGCTTCGCCGCCGCCTTCCCCGGGCAGCCCTCTTCCTCACGACGGGAACGCCCCAGGGATTTCGCTTCGCCATGGACCAACTCCCCCGGGAGGTTTTCGTCTTTCCTTTTCCCCTCGATCTTCCGGCAGTCTTGAACAAAGCTTTCCAGGCGCTGAATCCGGACCTCTACGTGGCCATGGAAAGTGAATTCTGGCCCAATCTCTTCAGAATACTCAGAGAAAGACAAATTCCTTCCCTGCTCCTCAATGGACGCCTGTCTCAGCGCTCCGCCCGGCGCTACGCCCTCTTCAAACCCCTCTTCCTCCCTGTTTTTCAGCAATTTCGATTTCTCGCCATGCTCTCCGAAACCGATCGGCAGAACGTCATTCAGTTGGGCGCTCCTCCCGAGCGCGTCGCCGTCCTGGGAAGCTCCAAATACGACGGGCTGCCCCTCCGGGCTCGCCCGGGAAGCGCCGACACCTGGCGGACGCTCCTCGACATTCCCCAGCACCTCCCCGTGGTGGTCGGCGGCAGCCTGCGCCGGTCCGAATGCATCGGAATCCTCGAGGCTTTTCAGTCACTGCTCCGCCAGGAGCCCGAAACCGTGGGGATCTTCGCTCCCAGGCATCTCCATCGCATCCCGGAGATGGCCCAATGGCTGGAAAAGGAGGGGATCCCCCATCAGCTCCTCACGGACATCGAAAAGGGGCGGGAAAAGAGGCGCGCGTCTGCCGTGCTGGTGGATCGCATTGGGATTTTGTTCGAGCTCTACTCCCTGGGCGACCTCATTTTTTGCGGGGGAACCCTCGAGCCCATTGGCGGCCACAACATCCTGGAGCCGGCGGCATGGAAAAAACCGGTTTTCTACGGTCCTTCCTTGCAAAAAGTCATTGATGAACATAATATCCTCCATTCCCTGGGAGGGAGCTTTCCGGTCCGGAGCACAGAGGATCTGCTGCACCAGTGGACTTACTGGATACAGCACCGGCAGGAACTGAAAGCCCACGGCGACAAAGCCGGCGAGGCGCTCCAGCGGTTGACGGGAGCGGCAGACCGCCAGGCAGCGCTGATCCTGGACACACTCTCGGAAAGGCAGAAGGGGACGGAGCACCGGCCATGAGTAAACTCGAAGAACTTCTCCGGGAATACAAAGACGGGCGGAAGGACCTGGAGGAGGTGCTGCATTTCCTCAGGAAGCTTCCTTATGAAAACCTCTCCTTTGCCCGCGTGGATCACCACCGGCGGCTGCGCCGGGGGTACCCGGAGGTCGTCTACGGCGAAGGCAAAACGGCCGATCAGGTGGTGAGCATCGTCCAGGCCATGGCGGATTTCGGCAGCAGAGCTCTCATCACCCGGGTGGATGCGGTAAAGGCAGCGGCCATCATGACCGCCATTCCCGGCATGGTGTATCATTCCGAGGCGAGATTGCTCTCCTGGGAACGGGAGCCGTTACCGATTTTGTCCCAGGGAGCCATACACGTGCTTTGCGCCGGATCATCCGACGTTCCGGTAGCCGAAGAAGCAGCCGTCACGGCTGAATTCATGGGCAACCGGGTGAAGCGATTTTTTGATGTGGGAGTGGCCGGCCTGCACCGGCTGCTGGGGATCTGGGATGAACTGCAGGAGGCGTCCGTCTACGTGGTGACAGCCGGCATGGAGGGGGCTCTCCCCAGCGTCGTGGGCGGACTGGTGGAGCGTCCTGTCATCGCAGTACCCACGAGTGTAGGATATGGAGCGAGCTTCAACGGCCTGGCGGCTCTGCTGGGGATGCTCAACAGCTGTGCACCGGGAGTCGCCGTCGTCAACATTGACAATGGTTTTGGGGCGGGTTATCTGGCTGCCATCATCAATCAGAATACCATGACTGAAGCCATGAGATTTTCAGCAGATGCCGTCGGGGGAGATGCCCCTCCTGCTGGGAAAAAGATCGAATCATCTTAAGAGAATGAAAAGGAGCACCCCGTGGCCAGAGAATATCGACCCAACGTGAGAGAATCGGCCGTCATTTCAAAGCTCGACCATGCCAAGGAGTCGCAGCGAGCCAATGCCTTGAACCTGCTGCGCGAGCGAATCGACGAACTGAGCGACCGCATCGTCATGAAGCTCTTGGAAGAGCGATTGGTGGAAACGACCAACAGGGCCGAAATGGAAAACCAGATTCATTTCAACCTGGAAACCCTGCTCAATGCAGAGGAATTCGAAGTGCAGCTGGAGACCGCAGACCTGAGGACCCTGGTGGCGCGTCCCAATTTCATCAGCCTTTACGTAACGTCTTTTATCATCCGGACGCTCATCAACCACAAATGCATCGTCGAAGTTTATGGGACCGATGAGGACATTTACGAATGTGTCAACAAGCAGGTCACACGGCTGATCACCGTGTAGGAGGCATAGCGCTAGAACCCTAGAAAATCAACAAATTCGTCTTCCGTCATTTCATCCAGAATGGGAAAAGGCTCATTCTCGGTTTCATCGAGCTGCTGCTGGTACTCTTCCAGGGTATATGGATCGCTCATCTCTTCGATCCAGAATCTCTCGGCGGCATCCTGGTTGGCCAGGTATTCCATCACCTTTTCCTCAGCTTCTTCAGGATCATCCGCCTGGATCAGGCAGGATGCGCTGCTTTGCTTTTGCCCGTTGGCTCTAAACCCCAGAGCCACCTCAAAAACATACAAACCATTTTCCGGATCAAACAACATGGAGCACGGCACCTCTTCTGCACACGAAGCTGAGCATTTAGAATCTACAACGATAACAATGGGTTAAGATAATTCTCAGAATAATACCAAAATATCGACTCCGTCAAGGGAAAACTGCAGCCACGTCTCCAGCGGGCATCCGGTCATGCCTCACGGCCGGGTCGCATCGCACCCGCCTCGAGCGGGCGCCGGCGCGATGCCCGATTCAAATCCTTCAGGCGCAACAGGTCTTCGTAGGCGAAATCCGGGCGTCTGCAGGCAAAAAAGGTGTTGTTGTGGTACAGGGGCTCACCCGCGAGATCGTAGGGGGATACGGCGCACGCTTCCTTCCACATGGGGGTTCCCGGGACGGGAGAATACTCACAGAGGTACGGTTGGGCTCCGGCTCCAGCCACGACCCGGATGGCTTCAGCAACCTCTTCGGGCGTTTGCCCGGGGAGTCCGCACAGGAGGTAAACGCCCAGCTGCTCCCGGGAAAATCCCGCACCGAGCAGATTTTTCACAGCCCCCAAAAACATTTGGTTTCCAACCTTCCCTCCCCACTCCCGCTGCCTGTCCGGGCGTGTCGTTTCCAAGCCCAGGCGAAGGGTCGTGAACCCGCTTTCGTACAGTAAACGACACCAATCCGGGCTGAGAGCCCGCACATGCACGGCGTTGGGCGTGTGGAACCGAAAGCGGCAGCCTTCCCGGACCAGACGTTCCAGGGCGGGCCGCAACGTCTCTTCAGCCCGAAGCAGGAGCGCGTCGTCATAGAAGGCAAAGTCTACAACGGCCAATCGATGGTGCCAATGGAGGATCTCATCGTAGATGTCGGGGGCGTTTCGGCGTTCCCACCCGGGCTGCAAAATAGCCGAAGCGCAATACGGGCAGCGGAAAGGGCACCCGACGCTGGTGAGGAGCGGAGCATAAGTGGGATGATCCAGCAAGTCCAGGGCGGGAAAAGGCGATGTCCCGAGGTGCTTCCAGCACCCGGCATTCCTGACCCGAAACCCCGTGGCGGCTTCCAGTTTCGCGGGAAGCAGGGCAGGAGCAAGCGTCACCACCTCGTCCGCTCCACTCGTTGCGGCGGCATGCTCAGGGCAAAGGCGCGCGTAGATCCCTCCCAGCCAGATGGGCGTGTCGGTAAAAACCTCGCGCAGGATGTCCACGGTCTGATGGATCCCAGGGTACCAGTACGTCATAATGGACGTCACCCAAATGAGGTCCGGCCGGGGCAGGGAGCGCAATCGCCTGCGAAGGCTATCGGGCTGAATGCCGAAACGATAGTAGCGGCGGGGGATTTCACGGTAGGCCGGGGGCTTTTCCACCGGGGTTCGAGGGAACTTTCCCGTACCGTATTCCCGATCCGTTCCGGGAAGGATTCCCGGCCCCTCCTCAGGGAAAGGATCATGGCGCTCGACGCAATCGATGAGTCCCACCCCGCATCCCCCGTCCCTCAGGAGGGCGCCCAGGGAGAGCAGCCCCAGGGGCTTGGACCACAGGTCGTGCGCGGCAAAATCCGTAATCCAGGGATTGACCAGGAGGATAAAAGGGGCTTTTGACATAATGCCTGTCAATGAGATATGAAGTGTCACGGCCTTGTGGAATATTCACGGGGGCCATCGTCCGACGAAGGGTTCTTATACCCCTTTCGGTTTCACGGGTCAAACCGTGAAGATCCTCTTTTGCCTGAAGGAGAAGGTTACACCGTGCGAGCCGTGGTGCAGCGGGTTTTGGAAGCGACCGTCCGAGTTGGAGGGGAAGAGGTCGGAAGGATCGGGCAGGGCCTCCTGGTCTTTCTGGGTGTCGGTCCCGACGACAGCGAACAGGACACGCGATACCTGGCGGAAAAGATCGCTCACCTCCGAATCTTTTCCGATGAAAACGACAAGATGAACCATTCCGTCCTGGATGTGGGCGGAGGCATTCTCGTGGTTTCCCAATTCACCCTCTGGGGGGACTGCCGCAAGGGCAGACGGCCTTCCTACGCCGGAGCCGCTCCACCGGATCTCGCCCTTGTCCTCTACGAAAAGTTCGTGGAAGAGATCCGGGCGTACTCGCCTCGCGTGGCCACGGGCAAATTCCAGGAGATGATGCAGGTGAGCCTCGTCAACGACGGACCCGTGACCCTGCTCCTGGACAGCCGGAAGCTATTTTAGACAAACGGACTCAAAACCAACAGGAGCTGTCCCGAAGACTTCCACCGCACACAGGGAGAACCATCATGCATCCAAGCGACATTCCAGATCTACCTGAACAATCCGGCGAGCTTTATCCCACTGACATTGCCGTGGACGTGGAGGGAGAATGGTTTTACAGGGGCGCGAAACTGGTGAGAGAAGACATTATCGAATTGTTCCTCAATTGCGTGCGCCTCAATCCCGGCGGGCCTTCCGAAGGGAAAAGCCCCTTCTGCATTGAATGGAAACAAAGTCTCTGCAGCCTGGACGTGGCCGATACCCCCTTCGTCATTGCCAGGGTCGACAAAATCCTTCAAAATCCCGAGGAAAGCCCGAAGGAAGAGGCCATCCTTCTGTCCCTCAAGCACCTTTCCACGGGGGAAATCCTGGATCCTTCCACCCTCTGCGTGGGCAGGGACAATGTACTGTACTGCCGCATCCGTGGGGGAGTCTTTCCGGCGCGCTTTTCAAGACCCGCCTATTACCAGCTGGCGGAATGGATCGAAGAAGACGCTTCGACCGGAGGGTTTGTTCTGGAGCTCAATGGCAGGCGCTACCCCATAACGCAGGCAGCCTGAACCGGTTGGCGCGGAATGGGGATCGTTGTGCTTCCCCCATTCCGCGCCGGTAGTCAGGGTGCTGGATCAATCGGCCTTGAAAAAGGCTTTGGGATTGGCGCCGCAGACGGGGCATTTTTCAGGGGGCGCAGCAGCTACCGTGTAGCCGCAAATTTTGCACACATACCAATCCTGGACGGGAAAATTAGCAGGATCCTGGAGAGCCTTGGAATAGAGGTCCGCATGCACCTGTTCCACGGCGTTGGCATAGGTGAAGCTGATTTCCGCCGACTTGTTGCCCTCTTCCTTGGCATCGGCGATCATCTGGGGATACATGTCCTTGAATTCGTGCGTTTCCCCTGAAATCGCTTCCTGAATGTTTTCCTTCGTGCTCTTGACCGCGCCGAGGGTCCGAAGGTGCTTGTGGGCATGAATGGTTTCAGCAGCGGCCACGGCACGAAAGAGCTTGGCCACGCCCGACATGTTTTCGTCTTCGGCTTTTTCCGCAAAGGCCAGGTACCTGCGATTGGCCTGTGATTCCCCTGCAAACGCTTCCCTCAAAGCTTTTTCCGTCTTGGACATTCTATTCTCCTTTTGATTGTTTTCAGCTCAAGTGCCCTTCCGCCGTCATCCGGGAACGGCTCCATCGTTTGGGTATACTGAATACAGCTGTTCAGAATAAGATGGCCATTGTTCACCAGCGTCATTCCGGCATGCTTTTAGCCGGAATCCACAAGAACTGACTGGATACCGGCTAAAAGCACTCCGGTATGACGGATGGTGATTGGGACACCCACTTATGCAGCGCTGTACTGAGTATACGCACCATGTTCTTCTGCAAAATGTATCTCTGACGAGGATGGGACCCAATGAGGACGCCCCCCGATTTGTGGTAGGCAAAAGTTAAGAAACAGGGAATCCAAAGTCAATCGATGTTTGTTCTCGAATTTCCAGTCGCTCTCCAGTGAAAAGGACATCCCCCCATCTCCAGCACGGGTAGGGTGCGTTTTACGCACCGGCTGATACTCGTGCGTAGATCGCACCCTACAGAATGCATGTCCTTCATTCCTTGGCCCTTCCTCACGGGCGTTTACACTTTGATTATTGGCAAACGATGCATTAATGTACTTGGACTGGATGCAATCTTTCTACCCACAGGAGGAGGTATTATGAGCACACCGTTTAAGCCGGGCATGACCCGTGAGCTGAAAATCAAATCTTCCCCCGAGCTTTCTGCACAGCGTTTTTACCCCAATCTCCCGGACGTGTTTGCCACACCCGCCCTGGGAGGGCTCATGGAGAGGGTTTCGGCCGAATTGATCGACGAGCATCTGCAGCCCGGGGAGCAGTCCGTCGGCATTTCCATGGACCTGAGGCACACGGCGGCCACACCCCTGGGGATGGAAGTGCGGGTCAAAACGGAAGTCACCGCCGTGGACGGGAGAAAGCTGACCTTCCAGCTGGAAGCCTTCGATGAAGTCGAAAAGATCGGAGAAGCCTCTCACGAACGGTTCATCATCCAGGCCGACAAATTCAACGCCCGCGTAGCCGATAAAGCCGCCAAGATGAAATAATCCACCGTGCGCTGAAGGGTCCCTCTTCGGGCATCTGGACTGGACGCAACTTCCACAGGAGGATCATCCCATGCCTTCCAGAGAATTATGGCCTTTTTTCCACCCGAGCGGCATCGCCGTCATCGGAGCCTCCGAAAGCCCCGACAAGCTCGGCCACGTGGTCCTGAAGAACCTCGTGGAAGGAGGATTCCCCGGGGCTCTTTACCCCATCAATCCCAAGGCTGAGCGCATTCTGGGCCTGACGTGCTTCAAGAATGTCAAGGACATCCCCGACAGTGTGGACATGGCCGTGGTCATCATCCCGGCCCGCCTGGTGCCCGACGCCATCCGGGACTGCGGCGAGAAGGGAGTCAAGGGAGCGGTCATCATCACGGGAGGATTCAGCGAAGCGGGAGCCGAGGGCGATGCCCTGCAGAAGGAGCTCACCGCCGTGGGGCGGGAATGTGGCGTGAGGATCATCGGCCCCAACTGCCAGGGAATCAACAACCCCTACCATCCCCTGTGTGCGTCGTGGCCCCTGCTCACCCGCAAAGGCCGTGTAGCCGTCATCAGCCAGAGCGGCACCGTGGCGGCAGCCATGATGGACTGGTTTTCCCAGGAGCAGCTCGGGGTGTCCAGCTTCGTAAGCCTTGGAAACCGCGCGGATGTGGATGAAATCGATCTCATCGAATACCTGGAAGAGGATCCCAACACGCACGTCATCGCCGTTTACCTGGAAGGCGTCAAGGACCCGGCACGGTTTCAGAACGTCCTCAAGACATTGAAAAAGCCCCTCGTGGTGCTCAAGTCGGGACGCACTCCCGGCGGGCGTGTGGCGGCCGAATCTCACACCAAATCCCTGGCGGGTGCGGACGCCATCTACTCCTCCCTCTTTCGTCGCCACGGGGTGCATCGAGCCGAGACACTGGAGGAATTCTACGATTTCGCCAAGGGCCTCGCTTACCTGAAACCACCCGAGGGCAATCGCATCCTTTTTATCACGACGTCGGGAGGCTCGGCCATCCTGGCCACCGACGCAGCCGAACAGGAAGGGCTGCAGGTCTCGCCTCTCCCTCCGGAGCTGGCCGATGCAATCCAGGGAGTCATTCCCGCCCACGCCATCCACGCCAACCCCCTGGATCTCACGGGGGACGCCAATGCCAAGATGTTCCACGAGGTCATCCAGCGCGCCCGGCCCTACTACGATACGCTGGGGATCATCTTCGGGGACCCCATCCTCGATGCCTCCCAGGTGGTGACACCCAATGCCAACGAGCTCATCATCTACCTGGGCGGGGCCGACGTGGAACGGGCGGAAAAACTGAAAATGCACCAGAGGGACGTTCCCGTCTTTCCCACGCCCGAACGGGCCATCCGGGCGCTCGCCCAGCTGATCCCCGCCGACAAAAAAGCCGAGCGGGCAAAGTACACCTTTCCCACCGCCGCAGGCCGCTCCCAGGTGGGTCTGTTCGAGAGCCTCAAATTCCTGGAGTCCAAGGGGTTTGACTGCATCGTCAGCCGGTCCGCCGACAGCTCCGGCAAGGCGGTGCACCTGGCCCACCAGCTGGGCTTTCCCGTCTCCCTCAAGATCGATTCCCCCGACATTCTGCACAAATCCGACTGCGGCGGCGTATGGCTCAACCTCCAGTCGGCCAAGGATGTGCGCTCGGCCTACACGGAAGTCATGAAGCTGGTCAAAAGCAGCCACCCCCATGCCCGCATCGACGGCGTGGTGGTCAGCTCCATGGCCACCAGAGGGCTGGAATTGATCCTGGGTATGCACCGCGACCCGCAGTTCGGTCCTGTCGTCATTTTCGGCTTGGGAGGCATCACGGTGGAGCTTTTCCGGGATGTTTCCCTGCGCATGCTGCCCATCGACCGTGCGGAAGCACTGCGGATGATCGGAGAGATCAAGGCGGCTGCGCTCCTCAAGGGATACCGCGGGCAGCAGAAGATCGATGTGGAAGCCATCGCCGACGGGCTCCTCAAGCTGGCGCGGATTGCAGAGGAGCACGAAGACATCGTGGAAATCGACCTCAACCCCATCTTCGCCTATTCCGAAGGGATCGTGGTGGTGGACGCCCGCATCATCAAGGCGTGATGCTGGGCCTACTGCAACAACAAGACATTGCTCTCCCGCGTAGGGTGGGCTTTTGCCCACCAACCAGTGCTTTCGGCGCAGAACGGTGGGCAAAGCCCACCCTACTGGGCTGGGGACGGATGCTATCGTCCGCAAGAATGAAACCTTCACCCCTTGGATATCCCTGCTAACACTGTAGGAGCGGCTTCCAGCCGCGACTTTTCCGGGATGTTGCAGCATCCGGTGTCGCGGCTGGAAGCCGCTCCTACGCAAAACGCATCGTTTCATCCTCAACCAGCAGGTCTGCGCCCGACGATGCGGTCGAGCTTTCGAAGGTCCTCCCGGGTTAAAGGCTCGGGAGGACCTTGTCGCATCAGGTGGGCATAAAAGAGCGTGTGAGCGGCGTGCTCCAGTTTTTCCAGGCGGGAACAGGCTTCCCCCAAGTCCCGCCCCACCGTCAGGGATCCGTGCCGCTCCAGCAGAACGGCCTGCGCGTCCTCCACGAACGGCGCGATGGAATCGGGCACTTCCCGGGTGCAGGGCGTCGCATAGGGCGCCGTGGGCACAGGGCCGAATCCCATCCACACCTCGGGCAGGGCGTCGGCCGGAAAGGGCATTCCCGCCAGCGTCATGGCCGTCAGCATGGGAGGATGCGCATGCACGACGGCCTGCACGTCGGGGCGCTTTTCGTAGACGAGGAGGTGCAGGCGGATTTCGCTGGAGGGCCGTCCCGCCCCGGCGAGCACCTCACCCCGGTCATCCACCAGAAGCAGGTCCAGGGGCTGAAGATCCCCCTTGGCGCGCCCGCTCGGGGTGATGAGCAGACGGCCCCGTCCCAGCCTGCAGCTCACATTGCCGTCGGCAGCCGCCACCAGGCCCTTTTGTTCCAACCTCTTGCAAACAGCGATCAATTGGCACCGCAGTCGATTTTCTTCCTGCATCTTTTCCCCTCTCTCCGCCCTGCCCCCCGATGCGCCCCAGAGGCGTGAGCGTCATCTTTTTGCCTTGTGTTTCCGGGAACTGAACCTCTATACTTGCGGCACAATGTGTAGCACAGGAGCGGGAAAAATCCCACTGTGCGAGCCGGTCGGGGGGAGGGGATCCGGTCCCTTAGAGGCTGTCTAAAAAATGAGTCAATCACTCTAAGCATTCACATTGTTTCGTCATTCCGGCAGTCTTTAAGCCGGAATCCAGGGTTTTCGCTGGGCTGGATTCCGGCTCAAAGACTGCCGGAATGACGAGCAAACAAATTTTCAGACAGCCTCTTATACTCTTGGATGACCCCGCTTTCCTTGTAGGAGCGGCATCCTGCCGCGACAGCGTGCACATCGCGGCAGGATGCCGCTCCTACAAAAAGGAACGCTATGAATCCTTGGCGGGTCGAACAACTCAACGGCGTTATTCCCGCGGTCCTTGAGGATCCCACAGGCTTTTTTCACTGACACGATAAAAAGGAAAACCGGCTCCATGATCAAATGGTTCAAACGCAAGAGCAAAAAAGAGAAAGCCCTTCCGGAGGCGGACCGGGAAGCCCGAAGGGAAGAGGCGGAGGACCGCGAGCCCCTGGAGAGCACTTTGGACCTCCAAGGGGGAGCGGAAGAACCCTCTCCCGCTGCTCCACCCGCATCGCCTCTCCCCGGTGAGGAACCCAAGGAGAGCCCCACCCCGGTAGCCGAAGGAGCCCCTCCCCCGGGGGACGCGGCACCGGAAGCCGCAGCCCCTGCCGCATCCCCCGACCTTCCCGAGCCCATGGAGATGCCCACGGGTGAACTCGAGGCTCCAGAGGAAGCATTTCCGGCCGATGAGGAAGAAGAACCCGAACGGCAAAAGCGCCGCTACTTCGCAAAGCTTCGAGAACGCCTCCACAAAACGCGCGAACAGCTTTCCAAGCGCATGGACCGGCTGGTCCTCGGCAAGAAGACCATCGACCTGGATCTCCTGGACGAACTGGAGGAGATCCTCATCACGTCGGATTTGGGCGTGCGCACGACTCAAATGCTCCTACAGAAAGTGACGGACAGGGTCAAGCGCAAGGAGCTGAAAGATCCCCAGATGCTGCAGGAGCAGCTGCGGGCCGAAATCGACGGCATCCTCTCCCAGTCCATGACGCCCCTGGATTACAGGGCCGACCACCCCTTGGTCATCATGGTCATCGGTGTCAACGGCGTGGGCAAAACCACGACCATCGGGAAGCTGGCGCACCAGCTGAAACGGGAGGGACTGAAGGTCATGCTGGTGGCGGGAGACACCTTCCGAGCCGCCGCCGCCGAACAGCTGACTCTGTGGGGAGAACGGGTGGGCGTGCCCGTCGTGCGCCAGAAGAGCGGCTCCGACCCCTCGGCCGTGGCCTTCGACGCCATGGACGCCGCCGTGTCCCGGGACATGGACGTGGTCATTGTCGATACGGCCGGGCGTATGCACACGAAAGTGAACCTCATGGAAGAGCTCAAAAAGGTGCAGCGGACCATCCAGAAGAAAATGCCCGCCGCACCGCATGAAATCTTCCTCGTGCTGGACGCCTCCACGGGCCAGAACGCCCTCTCCCAGGCGCGCCTCTTCAAGGAAGCCATCGGCATCACGGGCCTCATCCTCACCAAGCTGGACGGCACGGCCAAGGGAGGCATCGTCGTGGCCATCTGCGAGGAGCTTCAGGTTCCCGTGCGCTACATCGGGATCGGAGAAAGCACCGAAGACCTCCGCCCCTTCGACCCCGAGGAGTTCGCCCGCGCCCTTTTTTAAGGGACCGGCAACAACCTGCACCTTTAAAGAGGACTTTTTGAGGATTCAAAGCATCTTCCTGTAGGAGCGGCATCCTGCCGCGAGGGCGGGCTCGTCGCGGCAGGATGCCGCTCCTACAAAGAAAACGGCGCTATCAAATCGAAAGATCTCAACTTCACCAAATGTAGATGGCTTTAGGAACCCTGCCAGGCACCTCGCTTCATCAGCGTGAGTCAGCGCCTGTCAGCGTTTTCAGCGTCCCCTGTTCGCTCCATCGCTCCAGCTCAGCCTCACACACGAAAGGACAACCATGACCTCAGGTGCACTTTCCGGTTTCAAAATTCTCGATTTGTCCCGCCTCCTTCCCGGTCCCTTCTGCTCCATGCTCCTGGCCGACATGGGCGCGGATGTCATCAAGGTGGAAGATCCCAAGCTGGGGGACTACATCCGCTGGTGGCCGCCCAGGGTCGGCAAAAACAGCGGATTCCATGTCGTGTTGAATCGCAACAAACGCTCCTTGAGCCTGAACCTGAAGGCGCCCGAAGGCAGAGATATCTTCCTGAAGCTGGTGCGGGACGCCGACGTGGTGCTGGAAGGCTTCCGGCCCGGCGTCATGGCCAAGCTGGGACTGGGCTACGACACCCTGGCGGCCATCAATCCGCGCCTGGTGTACTGCGCCATCACCGGCTACGGCAGCGACGGCCCGCTGGCCCTGAAGGCCGGCCACGACATCAACTACCTGGCCTTGAACGGCGTGCTCTCCTACTGCGGCAGGGACGGCCTCCCCACCCTGTCGGGCGTTCAGATCGCCGACCTGGGGGGAGGCGCCCTCTACGCGGCCTTCAGCATCGTAACGGCGCTCCTCGCCCGCGAACGGCTGGGAAAGGGTCAGTTCATCGATATTTCCATGACCGAAGGGGCTTTCACCTGGCACTGCCTGCGTTGGGGCAAGTTCCTGGGCGACAGCCAAACGCCGTCCCCCGGCGACGATTTTCTCAACCACGGCTACGCCTGCTACAACATTTACGAAACCCGCGACGGCAGGCACATGTCCCTCGGCGCTCTCGAGCCCCAGTTCTGGAAGGCTTTCTGCCGGACGGTGGGACACCCCGAATGGGATCAGCCGGACTATTTCGAACCCGGCCCGCATCAAAAAGTTCTGCAGGAAGCCGTAGCGGCCCTCTTCCAGGAAAAGACCCTGGCCCAATGGACGGAGATTTTCAAAGGGAGCGACTGCTGCTGCGAACCCATTCTCAACTTGGCCGAAGTCATGGAAGATCCCCAGATGAAGGCGCGGGGGATGGTGGTGGACCTCGTCCACGAAAGCTGGGGAGCATACCGGCAACTCGGCATCGCCCCCAAGTTTTCCCTGACTCCCGGGAGCCTCCGCACCCACGCCCCCGAACTGGGGGAGCACACGGACGCGATTTTGAAGGGGTTGCAGTACTCGGAGGAGGAGTTGGATGCGCTGCGGGTCAGGGGGGCCATCTGACCTGAAAAATGCTCGGACACTGACGCTTGGCCTTCGATTTCGGTTATGATTACTTCAGCTCTCACGCACCTCCATCTGCTCTATTTTCATCTGAAAGAGCCTGATGTCGTCAATGAACCTCGGGCAGGCCTTGAGGGTCTCATTCGCCCTCTCGATGACGAGCTCCGGGATCAGATTCGTGTGATAGGCTCCCCTGAAGACATGCCTGAAACCTCTCAGCACATTGAGGGAAAGAAACGTTGCTTCTGAAATCAGGGCGGGCCGCACTCCTTCATTGGAATATTTCGCTCGGCGCAGCAGCTGCATGTGCCAGTCTTCCCCGGTCGGGAGCACCCCATCGATGTGCCGGATCAGATCCTTGAGAATTTTTTCCATCCCACTGAAGACGCTGTGGATGCATCCGGCGATAGCCCTCATGTGGGAATCCTTGTCTTCTGTGTCCTGAGCCGCCTCGAACCTCTGCATCTTCCTCTGCATGACCTCGAGCTCCCGGGTGATCTCCAGGATCTCGTTTTGAACATCAAGAAAGATCGCAAGCATAACGTTTCCCCTTCTCCCGGATTCTCTTCACCAGGTAGGCCGGCGCATTTTCCAGGTAGACGAGATCAAAGCGCATTCCCCCCACAATTTCCTCTATCTCGGATTCCACCCTGTAGATGTGCTCTCGGGGAAGCCCTGAGACCGCAAGGTCTATGTCGGAGTGCTCCCCGAACCCCCCGGTAACCAGCGACCCGAAGATGAAGGACTCCCTCGCCCCAAGGCGACACAGGTACCGGCAGGCTTCCTCGGCCCTTTTCAGAGCAAGGAGGCGCTTTGTTTGTATGTGCTCCATGTCTTGCGCGCGGAGCTCGAGACGTGGCATGGCGACTGTGTATCCTTCATTTTCCCGCCACGATCATGCGACCCTTTCGGCGGACAAAATATTCTCAAAAACACGGAAGCCTGAAACAAGCATTTTAGAGGTTAAAAAGGGCGTTTTGTGGCCGAAACACTTCACTCTTGCAACAAACATCCAAGAAGAAACAATATGCCGGCTCAGCCTGACCCCTTTCCCCCCAAGAAAAAACCCCGACTACCCCATTAGCAGGCATTCTCAAGCCTCTCTGCAATCCATTGGTTCAAGCTCTTGCCCTCTCTGAGGGCAAGAACATATACCTTTCGATGCAAGGTCGGCGGCAGGCGGAGCATCAACCGCCCAGAGAATGATTTATCAGGCTCTTCCCCCCTTTGCTCGCAAAACTCCAGATAGTCATCAAGGGACTCTCGGAAAGCCTGTTCTATTTCTTCAACGCTCTTTCCCTGGAAAGTGATGACATCCTTCAGATCAAGGACTTCTCCGTGGAAGATACCTGCTTCGTCATCATATTCTACATGTCCCGTGTACCCTTTGTACGTCAGCATGGGTCTTATTCCTCTGCCTGAATACCTGCTTCTGTCAAAAACCGCCTCAGTGACTTGAGAGCCCCGTTGTCAGTCTCTTTCTGTGGATGTGGACGGTGAAAAACAGCTCGAACCCCGTTCAGATAGACGCGTACTCTTGAGCCCAGCCCCTCGCTCAGTTCAGCTGCCAAGGCAACGAGAAGACTTTCGATACCTGCCCATTCAACATCAGAACGAACAGGATCTTCAAAGATGGCATGCAGTGTTTTTAGGTGCTTGCTGCTCAGCTTCATAGTGTCATTATATGGCATCACCCTCCAGAGAGGAAGTCCGAACTGATGCGGGAATATACGGCATTCGCTATGGCTGCTGACCGCGGTACTCAAGAGTGTACCGTCATTCAACTACGCCTCAACGCTTGACGGTGTAGAGAGTGGAGCGGACTCAAGATGCCGGAACCAGCCGCCGGGAACGAGGAACCAAAACAAAAATAGGCCCATGCAGGCTCCAACTTGCCGAATATCAGTCATTGGCGTATATTGAATTATGATTTTCATTGAGACAACGATTTTCACGAGGGAAATAGAAGCCCTGTTGCCTGATGATTCCTATCGAAAACTGCAGCAGGCGATAGTTCTTCGCCCTGAGGCCGGGAGCCTGATTCCTGGGGGTGGAGGCTTGCGTAAGCTCCGGTGGAATCTTCCACAGGCGGGTAAGCGAGGAAGTCTTCGAATCATTTATTATTGGGACGCGCCCGGGGATACGGTTTACATGCTTCTGGCTTACAAGAAGAGCAGACAGCAAGACCTCACCCCGGACCAGCTAAAAATCTTGAGCAGACTTGTCACGGAGTGGCTGAAATGAAGAAAAAAGATTTCGATAACTTGGTTGAAAGCATCCAGGAGGCTGGGAAAATCAAAGCCGGGGAGCTGCCGGCAAGCCGCCGCTTTGAGCTCAGTCCTCTCGACATCAAGACGGTACGCGAGAAACTGCATAAATCCCAATCCGAATTCGCCCTCATGATAGGCGTGAGCGTCTCCACACTCCAAAACTGGGAACAAGGCAGAAGAAAACCGGAGGGACCCGCAAAGGCCCTCTTGAAAGTTGCGTTCAAGAATCCAAAAGCGGTCATGGACGCTCTCAATTCATAAAGGCGACACAGATACCGACAGGCTTCCTCAGCCCTCTTCAGAGCAAGGAGGCGCTTTGTTTGTATGTGCTCCATGTCTTGCGTGCGGAGCTCGAGACGTGGCATGGCGACTGTGCATCTCTCATTTCCCCGTAGACACCCGGATCTATGCCGCTTTGATTTCACGCGCATGGAGTATCTCATTGGGGTACATGGGGCGAACGTCCTTTGACTCCAACGTGATGACCGCCACCGTATCACCCTTCGCGGTGACAAACTCAACCTCGAAGGCTGCTCCATCCTCATAACAGTGTACCACTGCTCCGATATCCCCCCGACGCAGACCGTGCTCAAGAATGCCGCGGGTGAGTACAATGGATTCCAACTCTCTGATCACTTTCTACTCCTCTATCGTCTTCTCGACTGCAGGATATGCCGTGACGAAACGCGGCAGTTTCTCGCCCGTTTCAATGATCCACACAGTGCGAAGTCGTGCTCTGATGCCGGATAGATCATCCGGTAGCCGCCACTCTTGCCTTTGGCTGCATCTGAGTTTTTGGCTCGAACCTTGAAAACTTCGTATTGAATATGTTGAATTCTGGTTCGAAGTGCCGGCGGATGGAGTAGCTTGCAGGCGTTACGCCAAACCAAGGACCGCATGAAAAGTGACGAAAGGATTCTGGGAGACAGCGATTTTGTTGAATCTGCTCTTGTCGGGGCCAGAGAGGCCATGGAGTGGAGACATCGTCTCAAGAGTCTGGGGTGCGATTGGGGTACGATCGTCACCCGGGTTTCGCGGTTACTTGACGTTCCGGAGGCGCGAATCAAGTCTTCCGGCAAAGAACCCGAGCGCGTGAAAGCCAAGAGTATCGCGGCCCACTGTGCAGTCAAGGAACTCGGTACGGCGGGGACTGGGGTTGGCAAAGAATTGGGCCTAACTCAGTCCACGGTCAGCAGGGCAGCCCGAAGGGGCGAGGAGATTGTCGGAGAATTCGGCCTTTCCATTGTCGACGATGGAAACGCATCATTTCATGGGCGGCCCCTAAATTTTCATAAGGGTAACGAGAGGGTAGTAAACAATGGTCAAAATCACGAAGGTGTCCGTAAAAGGAAATTATCGCCTTGAAGTGGCATTTGATGACGGTGTACGTGGGGTGGTTGACCTCTCTGACCTGGTCGGCAAAGGTGTGTTCACGTTGTGGCGTGACCCACATGTTTTCGAACAGGTTCAAATCGGTTCATTCGGCGAGCTTGTCTGGCTCGACAAAATTGATCTTTGCCCTGACTCCTTGTATCTCAAAGTAACGGGCAAGAAACCGGAAGAAGTTTTCCCGTCCTTACGTTGCGAGCCCATTTATGCCTGAAATCAGCCGATTTTTCGGAATCGTTATCAAGATGTTTTTTGACGATCACAACCCACCTCATTTCCATGCCGAGTACAGCGGCGACGTGGCCCTGTTCGATATTCGCAGCTTATCGCTATTTTCGGGTCACTTCCGCCTCGCGTGAAGGAGTTTGTCATCGAATGGGCAACGATTCACCAGCAGGAGCTCCTTGAGGACTGGCAAAGAGCACAGACTCAGCAGGATCTTTTCAGTATCGCCCCCCTCGAATAATGGAAAAGGATAAGTACTACCGCTCCTGCTGCAGGTGCGACCATGCGGCATCCTCCTCCGGCCGATTCCAATCCTTGGCAAGAGCTGGTTCACTCCATAGAGCAGTCTCCTCACTGGATATGCCTGGTGGATCTTCCAATATGGTAACGAGTGCTCTCCGAGCTGCTGCCAGCTGCACTGGCTCAAGGAGACGTACATTTCCTTGCTCATCGATGATCGCTTCAACTGTTTTGATCATTTGCCTTACTTCCACAACGATACTACACGCCTTTACTGCCCAGCATGTCGAGACCACAGGATGAGGGATGCCTGATGTAAGCGGCAGCCGCATCGCTAGAGCACAGCGGAGGAGCTGTCGGCTACATGTAAGATCGGAGATGCCAAATCATAAAAAGACAGTCCACACCTGTCAATGATTGCCCAGAGCTATCGTACGGGCGCCGAAGGGAAAGTGGACCTGGTCCTGGAAGTGGATTGCGACCTCGTGGCGGTGGAGGTCAAACACACCACAACGGTGGGCGGGCGGGACCTGCGAAGCCTGCGGGATTTTACGGCCGAGGATAACGCCCGCCTGGGCGTGGTCATCAACAATGACATCGCGCCGAGGCGCTGCGAAGACCGCACCGTCGGAATTCCTTACATGCATCTATAAGGGACTCTGCGTGGGGCAGGGAGGAAAAATATATCACCCAGGATGCGCCCGGTTCATGAGGAGAGAGCAGCGAAGAATGCACGTCCATGAGCAGGAGAGTTTTAAAGAAGGATTTTCGCGGGCAAAGGGGGCACGTTAGGGTGGAAAATATCCAAGTTCAAAGCAACAATTCGAGAAGTAACGATATGTTGGTTTGGTCCGTCCCCTTGTTTTGACCTTCAGGGCATGGTGATAAAAGGGGGCATTGCACACGCCCTAAAAACGAAAGAATCGCATTATTTCATGGGCGGCCCCTTCTTCCTGGAACGGAAATGTCGTCTCAAGAGTCTGGGATGCAATTGGCGGACGATAGTCACTCGGGTTTCACGGTTATTTGACGTTCTAGTAGAGGCGTGAATCAAGTCTTCCGGCAAAGAACCCGACCGGGTGAAAACCAAGCGTGTCGCAGCCTGTTGGGGCTGTCAAGGAGCTCGCTATGGCGGGCACTGAGGTTGGCAACGCATTGAGTTTAACTCAGTCCGCGGTCAGCAAGGCAGTCCGAAGGGGCGTGGAGATTGTCAGAGAATTCGGCCTTTCCATTGTTGACGATGGAAACGCATAATTCCTTTTCCCCAAATCGTGGGCTTTTGAAATCAAAAAAGGCAGAATCATTTCTGACCCTGCCTTCCTCTTAACCAATCGATTATGTCTTCTTACCTCTGAAACTTTCTCCTGACTCCTACCACGCCAACTAGCCCAAGGCCAAGAAGCAGAATGGTGGTTGGTTCAGGAACAGGCGTGGAAGGTACCCTCACGGCCCATTCTTCAAATCCATCATTGGAAGAAGCTGTTCCGTTTGGCACGCCAAATTGTGAAAAGAATATTACATTGCCAGCAGCCGCTGTTCCAAACACGCTATTGCGGATGTAAAGCTGCATGTCCCCGGCGCCGCTTCCTGAGTTGAGTGCATAATTAAGCTCAATGGAATTAAAGGGCGTGGGAGAATTTATATTATTCATTCGGAACACTTCGTTGTAACCACCGAACGCAATCAGTGCCGCCGTGCTCGCCGTTGCTTCTGTAAGAGAGTATCCGAGAGTATCAGGACCTAAGAAAAGCTGAATCTGATTCAGAGTCAGAAATTCATTATCTCTACCTTTATTCTGGTTAATATCCAGAATAAACTCCCTGTATTTATTCCCATCTATGGTTACAATGGGGACAGTGGAAAGGTCAAGTGCGTGCGTAAAGGTGCCCTTTAAATCATCAAGCAGGCCCGGGCCCTGCGGAATAAGGGACGAATTATAGCCGCGTTCTTGACCTGTCTTCTGAATGCGTAAAAACGGATCTATCACACCTGTGCCAGTTGACTGTTGATTCATCCATACGGCTTGAAACGTCCCACCTACATCCGCAACTGCAGTTCCCGAAGAATTCTTCGTCGTCAGGTCGATAAGTGTAGCAGAAGCTATCGAACTAAAAAGACAAACAGCAAAAATTCCCATGATCGAGGCTAAAAAGCGTGACTTTTTCATTTCTAATCCTCCCTTTGATATTGATTTTGACACTTCTTTTCACTCAACACAATACGCATGTTCAGTGCCAATCATTACAACTATCTAAATGTATTAATTTATTTCCTAATATGAATTTAAGAATACATCGACATTTCGTAAAGTTTCCCGACGATTGCCAGAAAAAACAATCGATGATTATCGAAAAATTCAAAGAATCACTGTAACTTATATAATTATTTCGAATATGAAAAGTATTCCGACGTTTTTTCTTGAATTGCCGACTTCTCAAACAGAGAGAGACGGACGTCCATGAGGGAAGTTAGGGTAGGGCTATCGCATGAAATCTTACAGGTTGAGTACATGGAGCATGTAGCCCTCATCCGAACCGGCCTTTTTTCGCGAGGCTTTGACACCATGTTTCCTTGTTTTGTCCTGTTTGATAAGGTTGAGGGCAAAATGTCGTATGATGGCCAAATTGGTGGAAGCCTGTCCCATTTGTATTCTGTTCTCATCTTCTCGAAAGGCTATGTCGAGACACCAGTGCAGCCCGTTTTCTACGCCCCAATGTCCGCGGGATGCTTGAGCAAAAGTCTTGGGATCACTGACAGACTTAAAATGTAGAAGCGTGTCTCACGCGTAATTTTTTCGCCAATCTCTCGTTGGGATTCAACCATGCCAAAGGAGGTAAGCTTTTCCCACTTGTGCCTGTCCTCAAACCACTCAATTTCGTCGGTGGTGGTACAGCGGCGGATTTCAATTCGTCCATGCTCGCCATCCGTAGTTTCATAGGTATTATGGGAAAGATCTTTGAATCCGTTTTCTCTGGCATTTTGAAAGAGTAGCCCTACCTCTTTAGGGGAAGTAGGGGACGCCCATGAAATTATGGGAAGTAGGGGACGCCCATGAAATAATGCGTTTCTTTCCCTTTGCAGATCCTGCACTAGACAGAGACAGGGGGAGGACCAAGTCAACCCATCGTTTTCCCTTATTTATATTGCCACTAAAGGCCGTTTTCGGGATTTAAAGATCCTTTTTGACCTTAAAATCATCCCTTTAAGAAATGGCGGTGTTCTTTCCATTGCGGCCGGCACGAGTGGCAAACCAGTCGCACTTTCCTGTTATCATCGTGTGCCGCAAGCTGTCGTCTTCAGCACTTCTCCGGGAGGTAGTGCACCATTCGGAACGCCTTCTCCGGTAATGCCGAACACTCCGTCTTAACCTTCACACTGAGTCTCAATACCATAACCCCAAGACGGCATTATCGGAGGATATGAATGAAAATGATCGCATTGAAATTACCGGATGAATTGCTGACCAAAATCGAGCACACCGCGAACAAGAGGGGTAAGACCAGGTCAGCTGTCATGCGTGAAGCCCTGGAGGATTTCCTTTCTGATAACAGGAACCTGTATGGGGCTCCCGCCTGGGTCTTGCACGCGATCTTGCCGGATGCCTGCAAGCCCCCGAGGATCTGTCAAGAAATCCGACGCATATGTGGAGAGGGAGGGACGCCCATGAAATAATGCGTTTCTTCCCTTTGCAGATCCTGCACTAGACAGAGGCAGGGGCGCGGACCAAGTCAACCCACCGTTTTCCCTTATTTGTATTGCCACTAAAGGCCGTTTTCGGGAAATACGGGACGCCCATGAAATAATGCGTTTCATCCCTTTGCAGATCCTGCCTTAGACAGAGGCAGGGGCGCGGAGCAAGTCAATCCACCGTTTTTCCTTATTTGTATTGCCACTTAAGGCCGTTTTCGGGATTTAAAGATCCTTTTTGACCTTGAAATCATCTCTTTAAGAAAAATGGCGATGTTCTCTCCATTGCGGCAGGCACGAGTGGCAAACCGGCCTTATTTTCCTGTTATAATCGTGTTCCGCAAGTTGTCGCCTTCATTACTTCCCCGTGAGGTAGTGCGCCATTCGGAACGCCTTCGCCGGTAATGCCGAACACTCCGTCTTGACCTTCACTCTGAGTCCTAATACCATAACGCGAAGACTGTATTATCGGAGGATTTGAATGAAAACGATCGCATTGAAATTACCGGATGCATTGCTGACCCAAATCGAGCACGCCGCGAACAAGAGGGGTAAGACCCGATCAGCTGTCATGCGTGAAGCCATGGAAGAATTCCTTGCCGATCACAGGAACCTGGCTGGAGGCTCCTGCCTGGATCTTTTACGCGATCTTGCCGGATGCCTGCAAGCCCCCGAGGATCTGTCAAGAAATCCGACACACATGGGCGACTATGGAAAATGATGCGGCAGGTTATCCTGGACACGGGACCGCTGGTGGCCTTCCTCGACACTCGGGGCAGGGTCCACGAATGGGCCATGGCCCCAATGTGCGGAAATTCAGCCGCGGCTTTTGACGTGCCAAGCTGCGGTTTCAGAAGCCTGCTTTCTTCTCAGAGGGTCGCCCCCTGGTTCGCGCTCCATTCTTGAATTACCTTGAAAATCCCCCTCGATCCCCCTTTGAAGTAGCTGACTACAAAAAGACCTTGTAACCAACTCTCAACGCTTTTCCGAGCTTCCTGGCCATCTCTTTGCCAATGGGTCGCTTACCGTTCTCCATTTCCGAGATGTGGCGCTGCGGGATACCCGTAAGCTCAGAGAGCTGCTTCTGGGTCAGTCCTTCTTTGCCCCTTGCCCCAACCAGCATTGTGCCAGGGGTCAGTTCATCATCAAAACACTCCCGCCAGGGGATCGAGTCGGAAACATCTACAAACCCCAGGGATTTGAGTGCTCCGACAGCCTCACTGCGCTTTCCTGAAGGCCCCAGGAAACGCAGTTCTACGGGTTCATTTTCAATAGGGGGCTTTTTCGTGGGTGCCCGCATAGGCCACCTCCACCAATCTGATCTCTTTGTCTCTCACTTCCCAAACCGCAACAACTGTCGGTCTTCCCTTCCCGAGATGGCAGTGATGCCGGTCGCGTCCAAGTACACTGTAGTTTTGCCGGTTTCCTCGAACCGGGACCCTCTGAGCCTCATCGATGACCTCGGGCTTTTCCATGCCGGCAATGAACCCAGTGGGGTCGGCACTTGCAGCAGAAAGAACGCCGGCATTATCCAGGGTCACATAGCGAGCCGGATGGGGTCCATTGGCAATCTCTTGGACAAAAGTGCTCTTTCCTGTTTGCCTTGCGCCCCGCAGGAAAGCGACAGGAGTATCCGATAAGGCGTCCAGGAGGTTTTTGACGATATTTCACCCTCTGACAGATTGATCGAGCCTTGGATCGAAGCAGGTTATTCTTCTATTTAACTTGTTAAGGATTGTAGGCTTTATCCCTGTAGGAGCGGCATCCTGCCGCGATGGTGAGCCAGTCGCGGCAGGATGCCGCTCCTACAAACAAAAGGAAGCCGGTCCTACAAAGAGATGGTGCCCCTCCTACAAATTAGAGGGCCGCTCCTGCAAAAATCAAGCTTTCAATCTTCAACGCGTAAAACGGTCTTGAATGTTACTGAAAACGTCATTCCCCCGCTTGTAGCCTGAATCGTACCGCATGGCAAATTTTCATCATACCGGCTTTCGCCGATATGATGGTGTGAGAATGTTAAATAATATATAATGAAATGTTTAGTACTCTTTCTGTGGAGGTGTAGATATGGGAAATACTATTCGTGCCGTTGTACATGAGGGGAGAATCGAGTTGTTGGAAAAGATCGACCTTCCCGAAGGGTCAGAGGTTCTGGTGACGCTGCTGTCCGATGACCCGGGTTTCTGGCTGAAGGCCAGCGAAAGCTCCCTCGATTCAGTCTGGGACAACTCAGAGGATGACGTGTATGCCGAGTTACTCGAAAAGTGAAGTCGTTTTAGTGCGCTACCCCTTCTCGAATACATCGGGATCTAAGATCAGACCTGCCGTGATCGTGAACGCTCCTCATACTTCGCAGGATTTCATCATCGTCCCGGTGACCAGCAAAGTATTTTCACTGCTGACAGGCGAGTTCGTGCTTGCTGATTGGAAAGCGGCCGGATTGAATGTACCTTCCGCAGCGAAGCGGGGACTTTATACTGTGCATCAGAGCTTAGTCATGAAGGTCATCGGGAGGCTAACTGCCATGGATGCCAATAGCTTGGAGAGTTCACTGCGGGCGTGGCTGGGACTGAGGTGAAGGTCCAGCCTGCGCTTCGTGTGAGCATAGGAAGTAGGGGACGCCCATGAAATAATGCGTTTCATCCTTTTGCAGATCCTGCACTACGCAGGGGCGCGGACCAAGTCAACCGACCGTTTTCCCTTATTTGTATCGCCACTAAAGGCCGTCTTCGGGATTCAAAGATCCTTTTTGACCTTAAAATCATCCCATTAAGAAATGGCGATGTTCTTTTCATTGCGACCGCCACGAGTGGCAAACCGGCCCTACTTTCCTGTTATCATCTTGTGCAGCAAGTTGTCGTCTTCAGCACTTTCCCGTGAGGTAGTACGCCATTCGGAACGCCTTCGCCGGTAATGCCGAACACTCCGTGTGGACCTTCATTCTGACTCGTAATACCATAACGCCAAGACGGTATTATGGGAGGATATGAATGAAAACGATCGCATTAAAATTACCGGATGAATTGCTGACCAAAATCGAGCACGCTGCGAACAAGAGGGGTAAGACCCGGTCAGCTGTCATGCGTGAGGTTCTGGAAGATTTCCTTACTGATAACAGGAATCTGGCTGGGGGCTCCTGCCTGGATCTTGCACGCGATCTCGCCGGATGCGTGCAAGCCCCCGAGGATCTGTCAACAAATCTGACACATATGGACGACTACGGAAAATGATGCGGCAGGTTATCCTGGACACGGGACCGCTGGTGGCTTTTCTCAACGCTCGAAGAGAGGGAGGGACGCCCATGAAATAATGCGTTTCTTCCCTTTGCAGATCCTGCACTAGACAGAGGCAGGGGCGCGGACCAAGTCAACCCACCGTTTTCCCTTATTTGTATTGCCACTAAAGGCCGTTTTCGGGATTTGAAAGACCCTTTTTGACCTTGAAATCATCCCTTTAAGAAATGGCGATGTTCTTTCCATTGCGGCCGGCACGAGTGGCAAACCGGGCTTACCTTCCTGTTATCATCGTGTGCCGCAGGTTGTCGTCTTCAGCACTTCTCCGGAAGGTAGTGCGCCATTCGGAACGCCTTCGCCGGTAATGCCGAACACTCCGCCTTTACCTTCATTTACCTTCATTCTGCGTCCTAATACCATAACACGAAGACTGTATTATCGGAGGATATGAATCAAAACGATCCCATTAAAATTCCCGGATGAATTGTTGACCAAAATCGAGCACGCCGCAAACAAGAAAGGTAAGACCAGGGCCGCTGTCATGCATGTGGCCCTGGAAGATTTCCTTACTGGGGAAGCAGGGGACGCCCATGGAATAATGCGTTTCTTTTCTTTGCAGGACCTGCAGGCCACAGGGAGGCAACAGGGCTCTGTCCAAGCAAATTGTATTCCATTATTTTTATTGCCAATAAAGGCCGATTTTAGGCTTTAAGCCGCCCTTTTCAACCTTAAAATCATCCCCTTAAGAAATGGAAGAGTTTTTTCCATTGCGGCGGGGATGAAGGGGTAAGGGTCGATCATCTTCTGCTTCAGAAGTGTAAAATAATTCGACACTGCCCTGCCGAAACCACCCTCAATGGGATGGTGGCGCATCCTATCGGCGCGTTTTTCCCGGCTCGCTTGAGGGGATCGGTAAGACCACCCTGCGATTTTCAGAAACGCGGGAACGTGGCGCGCACCCCAAAGCCGGAGCTTCAGCCTGGCTCTGCAGAAACTTGGAAGCTCGATTCACCTTTTCGAACACCTTCGCCGGCAATGCCGAACACTCCGTCTCGACCTTCACGCTTAGTTGTAATACGCTCATTTCAAGACAGCATTATTCGGAGGATTTGAATGAAAACGGCCGCATTGAAATCACCGGACGGATTGCCGACCGAAATCGAGTACGTTGCGAACAGGAGAGGTTAGACAAACTCCGCTGTCATGCGTGAGGCACTGGAAGATTTTCTTTCCGGTAACAGGAACCTGTCTGGGGGCCCCTGCCTGGATCTTGCACGCGATCTTGCCGGATGCCTGCAAACCCCCGAGGATCTGTCAAGAAATCCGACACACATGGACGACTACGAAAAATGATGCGGCAGGTTATCCTGGACACGTGACCGCTGGTTGCCTTCCTCGACACTCGGGACAGATACCACGATTGGGCCAGGGCCAAATTTGCGGAGATTCGGCCGCCACCTTGTCGTCATCCATATACGTCCCAAACAGCGTGCCTAATTGCTCTTGGAAGTATGGGAGTAATTCAATTTCCAAAATTCCCGCTTCAAAGCCTCACGATTTGCTGACAAGTGCCAGATTCCTCCTTGATTTGACTACGCCCAAGGCGTATATATTTTATATGTATACATTTATTGAAACGAGCATCTTTGAGCGAGAACTGCCTGTGTATCTCGATGATGACGAGTACGCCGAGCTGCAGTTGTTCCTCATGATACATCCCGATGCCGGGGACGTTATCCCGGGGTCGGGGGGTGTGAGGAAGCTCCGGTGGAAGAGACCCGGCCAGGGAAAGCGCGGTGGGACGAGCGTCGTTTACTTTCTACGGCATGGGCCTCGGGAGATCTGGATGCTCACGATCTATGCAAAAGCCAAACAAGAGAACATTCCGCTGCACATACTCAAGGCACTGAAGGAGAAACTTACCCATGACCCGTAAACTTACAGGGAAGGCCCTGGACGAGCACGAAGCAGTGAGAGACATTTGGGCGGAGGTATTGGAAGCCGTTGACGAGATCCGGGCTGGCGGCGGCAAGAGGACCACCATCGAGCCAAAAACGGCCGCAGCCCGCGCACGACTCAAGTCAGGGCTCACGCAGGCTCAATTTGCTGAAGTTCTGGGTATTTCAAGGCGTACCCTGGAGCATTGGGAGCAGGGTCGACGGGAACCGTCAGGAGCGGCCAGAACCCTCATCAAAATTGCCGAGAAGCATCCGGAAATCCTCAAGGAAATGGCGTCGTAAAGGAGGCCGGGGGAAGTAGGGGACGCCCATGAAATTATGCGTTTCTATCTCTTTTCGTTTGTGATACGGTCTTTTTCATGACACGACAAGCTCGCATTGATGCACCGGATGCATTGCACCACATCATATGCCGTGGGATTGAGCGGGGGCAGATCTTCCTTGATGATGCCGACAGGGATCATTTTGTCCAACGGCTTGCTGCAGTTTTGTCGGAAACCTCCACAAGCTGTTTTGCCTGGGCACTCATTCCCAACCATTTCCATTTGCTTGTTCGAACGGGATCCGTGCCGATTTCGGTGGTCATGCGGCGGTTGCTGACAGGCTATTCGGTCCACTTCAACCGTCGGCATCACCGCTCTGGGCATCTGTTTCAAAACCGCTACAAATCCATCCTGTGCCAACAAGATCCATATCTCCTCGAACTTGTCCGCTACATTCACTTGAATCCTCTCCGAGCAAGAATCATCTCTGACCTGAGCCAGCTTGATCGGTATCCTTACAGTGGGCACAGTCGATTGGTGGGCACCATTGATGATGGTTGGCAGGACACAGAATCGGTGTTGATGCTTTTTGCCGAAAGTGTTCGCAGCGCTCGCACCAGATATGCTGATTTCGTAGAAAGTGGACACTCCATGGGCAGGAGGCCCGAGTTGACCGGCGGTGGTTTGGTTCGAAGTGCCGGGGGATGGAGTGCCTTGCAGGCGTTACGCCAAACCAAGGACCGCATGAAAAGTGACGAAAGGATTCTGGGAGACAGCGATTTTGTTGAATCTGCTCTTGTCGGCGCCAGAGAGGCCATGGAGCGGAAATATCGTCTCAAGAGTCTGGGATGCGATTTGGGGACGATAGTCACTCGGGTTTCGCAGTTATTTGACGTTCCGGAGACGCGAATCAAGTCTTCCGGCAAAGAACCCGACCGGGTGAAAGCCAAGAGTGTCGCAGCCTACTGGGCAGTCAAGGAGCTCGGTATGGCGGGAACTGAGGTTGGCAACGAATTGAGTTTAACTCAGTCCGCAGTCAGCAGGGCAGTCCGAAGGGGCGAGGAGATTGTCAGAGAATTCGGCCTTTCCATTATTGACGATGGAAACGCATAATTTCATGGGCGTCCCCTGCTTTTCCGTTTCATGGGAACTGTTCTCTCATTCGTAGTGGGTCCACATTCTAATGATTTTGATAACCTCATGTTCTTCGAGTACCTGATATACCAAACGATGTTGAATGTTGATTCTGCGAGAGAGGGCTCCGGCCAGGTCACCGACCAGCTTTTCGTAAGGTGGAGGATTCTGATAAGGATTTTCCCGAAGGATGTTCAGTAGAAGTTCGGCTTTTGGGCGCAAGCCTGCAGCAGATAGCTTTTTCGCATCCTTCTGCGCTTGTTTTGTGAAGACAAGCTGCCATTTCACCAGTCGACTTCCTTTGCACATTCCTCAATGGGCGTATTCAGACCTTCCCTGATAGACTCTCGCATACCGGGCATGGAGAGTAGATACACCGTTTCCTGTATGGCCCTCCAATCCTCCTCGGAGACCAGGACAGCATTGGTGCGTTTTCCGGTAATGAGGATAGGCTGATGCGAAGTTGCTGTCTCATCGATGAGACGGTAAAGCTTCGAACGAGCCTCGCTGACCGTAAGTGTCGCCATGAATTTCCTTTTCTTCCTGAACGTGATAATGCTTACGTACGCCATCACGCACGATATGTCAAGTGGTGGCGGCAGTTTCATAGGAAAGCCTGCGGGGGAAGTGGGGGACGCCCATGAAATTATGCGTTTTGTTCCCTTTTTGAGTAGCTGACTACAAAAAGACCTTGTACCCAGCTCGCAACGCTTTACCGAGCTTCCTGGCCGTCTCTTTGCCAATGGGTCGCTTACCGTTCTCCATTTCCGAGATGTGGCGCTGCGGGATACCCGTGAGCACAGAGAGCTGCTTCTGTGTCAGTCCTTCTTTGCCCCTTGCCCCAACCAGCATTGCGCCAGGGGCAGTTCATCATCATCAAAACATTCCCGCCAGGGGATCGAGTCGGAAACATCTACAAACCCCAGGGATTTGAGTGCTCCGACAGCCTCACTGCGCTTTCCTGAAGGCCCCGGGAAACGCAGTTCTATGGGTTCATTTTCCATAGGAGGCTAATTCGTGAGTGCCCGCATGGGTCACCTCCACCAATCTGATCTCTTTGTCTCTCACTTCCCAAACCGCAACGACTGTCGGTCTTTCCCTTCCCGAGATGGCAGTGATGCCGGTCGCGTCCAAGTGGACTGTAGTTTTGCCGGTTTCCTCGAACCGGGCCGTAATCCACGATCTCTTGAAGCAATACGGCAAGTCTCTGTCTTACCGGCTTAGGCAGTCGATCACCCTGCTTCTTTGCCGTTTTATCATGGGGGTTGGCCAGTTTATGAAGATGATTTCGGGCTTAGGCAGCTCACAAATAATAGGATACCAGAACTGTAGGAGCGGCTTCCAGCCGCGACATCGGAGAAGCCGCCATGCGCTTGGTCGCGGCTGGAAGCCGCTCCTACAAAGCAAGCCACCCTTTGGTAGGTTATTTCTTTGGAGTTGCCTTATGGTTCGATGATTTCCAGAAAGGCTGCCGGATGGAGAATTTCAATTCCCTGGTAGGCGCCCAAGTCCTTCAGGTGATGATCGCCGGAGACGACATAGTCGGCGTTCCCTTCCACGGCGCACGCCAAGAAAATATTGTCAGAGGGATCCTCTTGGATGGCATCGATTTTTATTTTCGCGGGTACCGGGATGGAGATCCGGGTGAGCTGCTCCAGGAAACTTTCCACTGTATCCAGTGAAAGGTTTCTTCTTTCCAGGAGTTTTCTGATTTTGGGGTATCGGAGTACCCGCAAATGCTCCCGAATGGTGTCGGTCGAAAATACCAGCTCAAGACGGCCTACCCTTGCCAACTGGAGAATTTGCGCCGCCGTACCGCCGGGAGAAAGGATGGCGCTCACCAAGACATTGGTATCCAGCACCACCCTCATTGGTTTTTTCTGACCGCTTTCACGGCCTCATCAGCCAATTCCTCGACCTCCCGGGGATCTTGATCCTTCATTTCCGTCCAAATCTCATCCAGCATAGCCCAAGCTTTTTGCCTGGCTTCAGCGGTCGCTGCCGACTTTTCTTTTTCAGGGCTTACCACCTCAACCGGTCGGATCACAATTTTGCCATTCTCCACATCTGCTTGGACGTAATCCCCTACTGCCAGCCGCAATTTTTCCCGCAAAGCAGCGGGAATGGTCAACTGAAAATGGCGCTTTACCTTGATGAGCTCCATTTCGTTCATCTCCCGGGCGATTTTTGATTCGCGTTGTATCTGCTTTCATAAAATTTGAATTTCATAATTTCATTTATATGATTACGTTAGCACGGAACAACGATTTGTCAAATCCACAATAAATTTTCTATGATGGGATGGTCGCCGCGGGATACCCGTAAGCTTAGAGAGCTGCTTCTGTGTCAGTCCTTCTTTGCCCCTTGCCCCCACCAGCATTGCGCCAGGGGTCAGTTCATCATCATCAGATGGCAGTGATGCCGGTCCCTTCCATTTAAAACTACCCCTCAGCAAAGGCTTAATTTCAGGCTGCTGCCGAACGACCAGTGCGCGTCATCCGATGGCGCGATTCAATCCGGTCTCCGGGAAGGCGGCGGCTCATATCCCAGCCAAAGGTCGGAAAGGTCGAGCTCTACTGCAGTGAAGGGTTCCGCCGTCACCTTGTCGTCGTCCCCATACACGCGGAGCAGCACCCACCTGCCGGAGTCGAGCTCGAACACGTCCAGGGTCCTGACCAGGGGGTCGACAAGCCACAGGTGACGCACGCCGTGCGCCGCGTAGAGCGGCATTTTCCTGGATTTGTCCACCCGGACGGTGCCCGGTGAGAGGATTTCACAGATCCAGTCGGGCACGACGGCGATCCAGTTGGTCTCTTCCGCCTGGGGAAACCGCTCCCTGCGCCATCCCGCAAGATCGGGAACCAGGATGTTCTCCCCCAGTGCGATCTCCGGTTCGATGAGGATGATCCAACCGCCGGGACCGCCACCCCGCCCGAACTGGTAGGGCGGCGCCACCAACGCGCCCAGGGAAGAGCCTGCGTACAGGTGCTTCCTGGAGGGTCTGGGGGTGACGATCAGCTCCCCGTCGATGATCTCACCTGTTGCATTGTCAGGGAGACCATACAGGTCCTCGTACGTTGCCGACTTTCCCGCAGGGTCCGACATCTCAAACCTCCACAAACAGGGGGGTGATTCCCGAGGCTCCGTTCGCCGCCACGAGCCACAACGCCATATTTTTTATTATGGTCTATTTGGTGAATCAACTCAAGATTTTGGAGATCTCCTTTCAGGGCAATCGCACGAAACAGACGCTGACATGAGGCAAGAGGCAATCCATGAGTAGCAACCGGGTTTTTGTAGGAGCGGCTTCCAGCCGCGACAAAAATAAGTCGCGGCTGGAAGCCGCTCCTACAAAGAAAACGAGTCGTCCAGATCTGAGCTCTGCGGAGGTGCCAGGATTTGATGCGATTGCTCTGAATCTCCTGTTCGGTCGCCGATCAACCCGCCCATGTTTCCGGGTTGCAGAGAAGCTTTTACCCCTGTTGTGGCAGGATCTCACCACTCAACACGGAAACAGGGATCGCATGGAGATCTTCCCCGAACGGTACGACCTCTTTTCCCGTGTAGATGAGAACGCCCCTGATGAACTTGTCCCCGAGGTGCTCCCGCAGGACTCTGAGCCCTGAAAAATCCCTCGGCGACGGACTGGCTGAGAGCTTGATTTCAACCCCGACGACCTTTCCGCCGCGCCCTTCGAGGACGACATCCACCTCCTGCCCGGCCTGTGAGCGGAAATGGTAAAGCCCTACGGGCTCATCGGCCCAGGAAGCATGCTTCAACAACTCGAGAACAACGAAGTTCTCAAAAATTCTCCCGGCAATTTCACCGCCATCTCGAAACCCCGCTTCATCTATCCCGACCAGGTGACAGGCAAGTCCTGTGTCCACCATAAAGAGCTTTGGGGCCTTCACCAGACGCTTTCCAAGATTGGACGACCAAGCTGGAAGTGACTGCACAAGAAAAGTCATCTCGAGGAGCGTCATGTAGCGGGAGAGGGTGGTGTTGGGTATTCCGCTGGTCCTGGACACCTCCGACTGGTTGTGGAGGGTGGCGGCCCGGCCGGCAAGGAGCTTGAGAAGCCTCGGTACGACTGCGAGGTCATGAATTTGAGCAAGATCCCGGATATCCCGGTCGAGGATTGTCGTGATGTAGGATTCAAACCATGCCCGCCTCCGCCGATAGCCCGCCCTCCCCGCCGGCTCGGGAAAGCCACCGGCTACAATGCTCGCTGCGAGGTCAAAACCCGGGTCCGCATGGAAATGGTGCGGGAGCACTCTCTCGAAAAAAGAGTCCACAAGGTTTTCGCCGCCGCCCTTCATTTCCCCGATGGAAAGAGGCCAAAGGGTCAAGACTTCCATCCGCCCGGCCAGCGAATCTGCAACTCTCGGGAGGGTCAACACATCTGCCGACCCAGTCAAAAGATAACGTCCAGGCACACGGTTGCGATCGACATCCTCCTTGATGGCGAGGAAAAGGTCCCTTACCCTCTGAGCCTCATCGATGACCACGGGCTTTTCCATGCCTGCAATGAACGCCGTGGGGTCGGCGCTTGCGGCAGAGAGAACGCCTGCATTATCCAGGGTCACATAACGGGCCGGATAGGGTCCATTCACAATTTCCTGGACAAGAGTGCTCTTTCCTGTTTGCCTTGCGCCCCGCAGGAAAACGACAGGAGTATCCGACAAGGCGTCCAGGATATTTTGGAGGATATTTCGCCTGTACATGGTGAGATATTTACCAGGGAATGGTAAATTTGTCAAACTCTGCCAGGTTGATCCAGTGCTGTCGATTCAACGGACGGCAAAGGGACAGTGCAAAAGCTTCTAAAGAATGGCTTCAATGCCCTTGCGGCGGATCACATCCAGCAATACAAGCGCCGCGCCTTTCGGGCGCTTCACCCCACGCTCCAATTGGGACACGTAGCCGGCAGTCAAGTTCAGGTAGTGGGCAAATACCGCCTGGCTCATCTTCGCCCGCTCACGCACTGCCCGGATCTCCTCACCATTCAAAGGCTCAAGGTCCGGCCTATCCTTCACACCGAGATGGCGGATGGTAATTTTATCATACCCCGCCTCGTCCAAGAGGCCGATGCTTCGCATATCCCGAGCTGTCTCAAGCATGGCTTGAGACAACCGGCTAGTCTTTTTTGCTCCCGTTGTCATAGTGCACCTCCTGCAAAATACCTTCCTCTCAATCCTGCGCATGCAAGTCGATGGACACAGCCTTCATTCAACGGTTGACGATTGAACTGAATAAGGACTATATTCAGACCAAGAAAAGGGGGAGAGTGATGAAATTGTCCACACGGATCAAACCCATCAGTTATCTCAAGGCTCACGCAGCGGAGGTCCTCAAGACTCTCGAGGAAGAGCGCAATCCGCTTATCATCACTCAAAATGGTGAAGGGAAAGCCGTAATACAGGACTTGAGAAGCTACGAAGAAACCCAGGAAACGCTTGCATTGCTGAAAATTCTTGCTCTTGGGAACAAGCAGATTGACGAAAGCAGAGTGCAGCCGGCTTCAGTTGTGATCGACCGTTTGAGAAAAATGCGGGATGATGGCTGATGGCGTTCACGGTTCTCCTCACTGACGATGCGGCTCAGGATCTCGAGGAGCTCTACCTCCATATTGCACGGCAAGATGGTTGGCAAAAAGCCGAATACATCCTCGACCGAATAGAGAAGGCCATTGCCAGTTTTTCGGAATATCCGGAACGGGGATGCTACCCCTACGAACTTTCTTCAGTAGGCATTCGAGAATACAGAGAGATCTTTTTTAAACCCTACCGGATCATTTACCGCTTCGTGAAAGACTGTGTCCATATCTACCTCATTGCCGACGGCCGCCGCAACATGCAGAGCCTGCTGGAACGCAGACTGCTCCATGCATGACTTTGCTGAAGCAGGGGGGCAGAGGGTTTTCCTCACCAGGAGGGCTTTCAGGGATTGGATGAACCTCTTTCTGATTCTGAACCACAAAACGCACGATTTTCAGGACATAGAAATCGACCTGGGCGATCTCTGGCTGGAGGCCGGGTAAGCCCCGGGAGGGAGCTTTCCGGTGCGACTACCTGCTGTATCCCGGCAGTTCGATGGTGGAGCAGCTGTTGCCCGACCCACAGCTCCTGGTGGTGCAGGAAGGCCCGGCAGCCTGAGCCCTGGACGATCCGGAATCCCCCATGGCATAGCTGACGCGGCTGAGGACGCGCTCAAGATCCTCGCACTGGCATTCCCTGCATTTCATCTCCACTTCCTCGGAGCTGCTGGTGACGATGATTTCCTGAATATTTCCACACGCGGTACAGCGAAATTCGTAGATGGGCATTTTGAATCTCCTCGTTTTGCCAAGAAGCCTGCGGTAATGACGATGGGCGTGCCCCGAAGGACGCGGATGAATCGCATTTCTCAAAAGAGCGTTCGAACAATAACAAAGGGCGTGGACAGAGTCAATTGCCCAAAAGGAGACGTGAAATGACGGAAGGTGCATACGACCTGCATGAAGGCAACGAAGGAGGCCGAAGTCCATTTTCCAGGGCAACTCGTACGTGACTCTTGGCCCGTCCAACCGCTATAATACTCTCCACCATGAAAACCCTCTGCGCACCCACCCCCCGGCTCGCCTGCTTCGGCTGCTGCCCGCCCATTCGGCCGGCTCATTACGATCCCCTGGATTTTGCCCGGAGCCTCAGGCGCGAGCTCCTGGACAACCGGCGCCGGCTCCAGGAGGAAGGCCCCCGCTTCCGCCCCATTGTGGGGTATTCGTGCTGGGGATTGGGTTTTCTGGATCCCGAGGGGCGCCGGGCGGGGTGCATGCTGCACCCGTTCCAGAACGGCGGGAAGGAGCTGCGCGCCCTCATCGACTACGGCGACAAGTGCCGGCGCGAAAGCTGCCTGCCTTCCCGGATGTTTGCACTCCTGCCGGAAGCCGGGCAGGACTTTTGGCTTCCCATGGCAGCGGGCCTCAACACCTTTTTGTATTCCAGCCCGCGGGGGAATCCCCTGTTTCACCTCATGCTGTGGGGTCCAAGCGTCCTGGAGCCCCTCCGGAAGCTCGCCCTGGAGCGGGGGTGGACGGAAACGGAGCTCCTGCATCGCCACGGATTCCTCCTGGATTCCCTCTGGCAGCCCCAGGGGTCGCGATATCTGCTCCGACTCGTCCTGGAGCGGTTTGTGGAGGAAGAGCCGGGAACAGGTGCGCTGGAAGGTCTCTGCCGTGAGCTGTGGCAGCGCGTTGTGGCACTGCCTGAAGTGCATCATCCCAGCGCCAGTTCGCTCCGCGCCCTCGACAGGGTTTACACGCATCGGCTCCCCTTGGAGGACGACTTCAGGGATTTTTTGCGCCTGGGGCTCCAATGGGAAAAAGTTTCCCTGGAACGGGCGCAAAGCCTGGAGGAGCAGGTTGAGCAACTGGCTTGCCAAGTCGTCCGCACGGTTCGGAACTGAGCTTTTCATCTCACGCGGAGTCGCGGAGGACGTGGAGATCATGCAGGTTTTCTCCGCGTTCTCCGCGACTCCGCGTGCGTCCAAAAACTACCTGTTTATAGTGTATCTCTCTTCCGCAATGGGCTATATAGTCCGGAAGGGAATGTGCTGCGGCTCCTGGCCCAAGCAGAAGCTTACGCTGCAGACGCCCTATATGATCAATAATATCAAGAAACTGAAGGAGTGAAAAAACACCGCATGACCTCTTCCGACACCATACAGCATCAAGTGGAAGCAATGGGCTACCCGGGCAACTGGGACGTGGAAACCCTTCGAAAAAAATGGATCGAGTTCCTGGATTCCTTCATGAAGGAAAGCGGAACGGCGCTTCCCTTGAAGCGCGTTCGATACCAGATGGAGCAGAGCATCACCTACCAGGAAATCGAGAACCGGTGGGCCAGGATGGAGCCGTCGGAGCGGCTGACGGCGTGGAAGCGGCTCCTGGAATCCAGCGAGCAGGTCATCCGTGAAGTACTGCCCACCTGCGTCCAGTGCGGCGAATGCTGCCGGAAAAGCGGCCCCACCCTCCACCGGGAAGACCTGGAAATCCTGCGCCAGGAAAGGATCCCCTGGAACCGGCTCCTCACCCTGCGGCTGGGAGAGCCCGTCCGCTCCCCCATGGACGACAAGCTCGTCTTCCTGCAGGAAGAGCGCATCAAGTTCCGTGAAAAGGAGGGGACTCAGGAATGCGTCTTTTTCGACGCCATCACGGACCAGTGCACCATCTACCCCGACCGGCCTCTGCAGTGCCGCGCCCAGGCCTGCTGGGACGCCAATCAGTCCAGGGAGCTCGCCGGCCAGCCTTACCTCTCCCGGCGAGACATCCTGAACGGCGTGCAGGTGCTCCTGGACATGAGGGATGAGCACGACCGGCGCTGCTCTTTTGAACAGCTCCAGAACGCCTTCAAGCGTTTGGAGGAATCCAGGGGTGAAACCGTCGATGAAGTGCTGAAGCTCCTGGCCTACGAAGATCATTTCCGCCATTTCATCGCCGAGCAGATGAATATCCCCGAAGACACCCTGGACCTCATCCTGGGAAGGAGCTTCGTGGAAATGCTGCCCATCTTCGGCTTTCGCGTCACGGAAGAACCTGACGGGACCAAATGCCTCGTGGCGGATGAGAAGTGATGGAGTGTCGGAGGGACGCTGAGGACGCAGACGGGCGCTGATGACGCTGATAAATATTCTTGCGACAAAGTGGGTTCAGAGAAAAAGGGATAAAAAAAAGCTAACCGGAGGGGCTAGAACCGGTTAGCTTTTAGAGGAGGAAAGAGTTTTTTTCATCTGATGGCTGACTATTAGAGCAACAATGATGCCAACCTCCAAAGCCAGAGACGAATAAATATTTATCTTGCTATTTTCATTGAATTTTATTCTTTTCCGAACGGCATGAAGGGCTTCCGCCCAAATCGTTTCCAACTGCTTTTTAGCGCCAGAATCCCGCCATAATATAGACCCAAGCCATAATCCCGCCATAAAGATGCCGCCAAGGCCGAAAATCACGCCATTCGGGATGAGCCCCAAAAGGGTGCTTCAGAACTGAGCTAATGCGCCAGGATGGCCTTCAGTGCGTCCACGTCCGTCACGGGCCGGCTGCACGCATAATTTTCACACACGTAGGCCGTGGGCTTTCCGTCCACGGCGCGCAGAGGTTCCACGAAGGGCGCCAGGGCGGCGAGCTCCCGCGCCGCACCGTCCTCCTGGGGGCAGAGCATCAGGACACGGTTGGGCAGGAACCGGCCATGCACGGCGCGCAGCATTTCCTGTGTGGCGGCATCTTCGGGATTTCCCGCAATGACGATTTCGCGCGCCGGCCCCAGGGCAAAATCCAGGGCATTGAGAAACTGGGTGTAGCCGGCGGGGAAATCCCCCACCATTTCGGAAAATCTTTTCAGCAGGTCCTGGGCTCTTTCTTCCCACTCGGTATTCCCTGTCATGCGCGACAAGCGCAGCAGGTTGAGCAGCCCAACGGAATTGCTGGAGGGTAGAGCCCCGTCATAGAGGTCCTTGTCCCGAACGATGAGGGCCTCATTGTCTTCGGCCGTATAGAAAAACCCCCCTCCGTCCCTGTCCCAGAAAAGGTCCATCATCTGCCGGTGCACCTTCAGGGCCTCCTGAAAGTAGCGCAGCTCCAGGGAGGCTTCGTAGAGCTCCAGCAGGCCCCACACCAGGAACGCATGGTCGTCGGCATAGCCGCGATGGGCAACTTCGCCGTGGCGATAGCGCCGATAAAGCCGCCCCCCTTCCAGCCGCAGCGTGCTCAGGATGAAGTCCGCGGCGGCTGCGCCAGCCCGAAGATAGGCGGGCTCGCCCAGTGCCTGGTAACCCTTGGCCAGTGCGGCGATCATGAGCCCGTTCCAGGAAGTGAGAACCTTGTCGTCCTTGAGTGGATGGACTCGATGTTCGCGCGCGGCGAAAAGCTGTTGCCTGCATTGTTCGAGAAGCTCCGCCAGTTCGGCGGCGCTCATGCCGAACTGAGGGGCCATGCTCTCCAGGGAACGCGTGACGTGCGGGATGCTCGTCTTGTCCTCAAAATTTCCGTTCGGGGTAATATCGCAAAAGCGGCAGAAGATATCCCCCCGCTCGGCCCCCAGGACCTCTTTCACCTGCTCGGGCGTCCACACATAGAAGAGCCCCTCTTTGCCCTCGCTGTCGGCATCTTCGGCGGAAAAAAATCCCCCCGAGGCGTCCATCATGTCTCGAAGCACGTAAGTAAAAATCTCGCGTGCCGCCTGGGCGTATTTCACCTTGCCGGTGGCCTGAAACGCCTCCGTATAGGCCATGGCCAGGAGCGCCTGGTCATAGAGCATTTTCTCGAAGTGGGGCACCAGCCACTTTTCATCGACGGAATAGCGATGGAACCCGAAGCCCACCTGGTCGAAAATCCCCCCCGCCCGCATGGCGTCGAGCGTTTTTTCCACCATGGCGAGGGCGTCCGACTGAGGCTCCTTGCGGTGCCGGCGCAGGAGGAAGGTGAGATGATGGGGCGTGGGGAATTTGGGTGCCCCGCCGAATCCGCCCCATGTGAGATCGAAAGATCGGCTGAAATGCCGGTGAGCGCCTTCCAGTGCCTCGGGTCCCAAGACGCGCCCCGCGCCGTCCGGCTTTTTGGGCTGGATGGCATGGGTGATCTGCTCGCCCGCATTGAGAAGCCGTTCCCGATTGACGCGCCACAGTTCGGCGATTTGTGAAATGATATCCGTGAAGCCCGCCATGCCCATGCGGCCCGATTTGGGGAAATAGGTCCCGGCGAAAAAGGGTTTTTTCTCGGGGGTCATGAAGACGGAGAGGGGCCATCCTCCGCTTCCCGTGAGGGCCTGGCAGACGGTCATGTAGATCTGGTCCACATCCGGGCGCTCTTCCCGGTCCACCTTGATGCAGACGAGGTGCTCATTGAGAAGCCTGGCGACTTCCGCATCTTCGAAAGATTCGTGCGCCATCACGTGACACCAGTGGCAGGTGGCATAGCCGACCGAAAGAAAAATGGGCTTGTCTTCCTCCCTGGCCTTTGCAAAAGCCTCTTCCCCCCAAGGATACCAGTCCACGGGATTATCAGCGTGCTGCAACAAATAGGGACTCTTTTCCCGACTGAGACGGTTGGGCATAAGTGTACTCCCCTCATTTAAATTGTCTTGGTGGAAGCCTCGGGGTGGATGAAGGGGCAGGAGACGGAAGCTCCTCCCCCCCTCAGGTCGTTTCAGTTCAGGAAGAAGAATGAAGCGGGGATCCAGCGATGTGAACCTTCAACACCGCTGACGGTCAGGGAGTAGCACTTCCCCCCGTTGTTTCGATGGTGCACTTGGTGAAGTCGATCTCTTGCTTGCAACCCGAACAGATATGGGGTTTATCGAATTCATCCGAAAAAATTTCTTTTTCTTTACCGCAGTTAGGGCACTTACACACAAAAGAGCTCAACGTCTTGAATCTTTCCATGCCAGGGCAATGTGCAGGTGTATTGGCCATGATTTCCTCCGTCGATGATAGTTTGTCTCAGTTCAAGTGCACTCCGGTACACTTCCATTATAGAAGAGGGCGGCGTCCCCGGTTCGGCAACCCCACGCCCCGTCCCTCCTGCTCCCTGCAGAAGAGATGGCCACGCATCCCGGGGGCTGCAGCCCTTTTCATTAAAGCTTTCGATCCGCTGTATATGACTCAGGATTTCTCTTCTTCGATCACGAGCTTGCCCTTATGCTTCGTACCACAGGTAGGACAAAGGATTTCAACCTCGTTGTCGGGGCCAATGTATTTTTCCTTCATGGTCTCCGACGGGATGAAAGAAACGTCGCCGCACGCACAGTGGGGGCATTCCCCCCTCACTATATGCCTTTCTTTCTTGGCCATTTCGCTACCTCCGTAAAGTTGACAATTCAGAGTTCCTGTATCATCGCGCTATCACCGGGAGGTCGTACGCTGCTCGCACGCCCCCCTCATTCAGGCAGTTCTCTCAGGGGGCAATCACCCCGGCGTGACCGGACTCATTCCAAACGCGCAAAAACCGTCCTATACGCTTCGCATGGGGTTCATTTGTTTTTCACAATACCATTCTTGTGATCAAATGTTCAATATAATTTATGGAACGTGCCATCAAAGAATGGAGGGATCAGGCGACTCCCCCCGCTCCGTCCAGTCTCCAGCCCCCCTTTTCCATCATCCAGCTTTCGGTATCCACATAATAAAGCTCCAGATCGGCGAGAATGACATAGTGCTCTCTCTCTTCGGCGATCATACCCTCCAGCAGGGCACGCTCGTCAGGATCCGTCGCCCTCTTCAGCTCGTTTTCAAAGAAGGCGATGCTGGCATTCTCGAGCTTCATTCCCATTTCGATGGCCACCACGTCATCCAGGCAAGCCTTGGGAAGCTTGCCGTGCTCCCTGGCGACTTTCCGGAGAAGCGCCTTCTTGTCGGTGCTTTCGAATGGATGAAAGCGGCACGCCGCCGGGTCGAACTTGCCCTTCTTGAGCTCTTCATAGTGACTTTGCAGGCTGTTCAGATGCTCGTCCTCCGCCGAAGCGAGCATGCGAAAGGTTTCGATGCCCACCTGATCAGGGCATGATTTCATGGCATCCAGATACAGCGCCTTCTTCTTCTCTTTCATTTCCACTGCGGTACAAAACATGTCTAGAGATGCCGATGCAGTAGTGCTCATGATACCCTCCTTTGGCAGGCGACTTATTGCGCTCCCTGCGGTTCAAGCCCCTCGGCCCGATGATCCCCGCGGTTTGCATCCAACTCATTGCAACTTTATAAGACGTCATCTACTGCCTGTCCATATGGCTTGTCACGAGGACCGTCCGCCATCATGAATCCGGCTCCTTTTTCTATTGCCTCCTTTTGAGCAAACATGTTAGAAGGGTCCGATTTACTCAAACCGCACACTTCTCAAACCTTTTGGTGCCCCACCCTGAGTGTGCAGGGCGGGCTGAAGGGAAGTGGAGGTCACAACCAGAAGGAGACCATCATGGCAGTAGTAGGTATGAAGCAACTGTTGGAAGCGGGGGTTCATTTCGGCCATCAGACACGGCGCTGGAATCCCAAGATGAAGCCCTACATTTTCGGGGCGCGCAACGGCATCTACATCATCGACCTGCAACGAACGGTCAGGCTGTTCCATACGGCCTATCGCTTTGTGGCGGATACCGCCGCGGCCGGAGAGAGCGTCCTTTTTGTCGGCACGAAGCAGCAGGCGCGTGACACGATCGCTCAGGAAGCCAGGCGATGCGGCATGTTCTACATCAATCAGCGCTGGCTCGGCGGGATGCTCACCAATTTCAAGACCATCAAGAACCGAATCGATCGCCTCAAAGAGCTCGACGCCATGGTCGAAGACGGTTCCATCAACCGCTTCCCGAAGATCGAAATCATCAAGCTCCAGAACGAACGGGAAAAACTCGAAAAGAACCTGGGCGGCATCAAAGAGATGACCCGCCTGCCGGGAGCGATCTTCGTCGTGGACACGCACCGGGAAAATATCGCCGTACTCGAAGCCAACCGCCTGGGCATTCCGGTGGTTGCCGTGGTGGATACCAACTGCGACCCCGATTTGATCGACTACATCATTCCAGGGAATGACGACGCCATCCGCTCCATCACTCTCATGGCCTCCAAGATGGCCGAAGCCTGCATGGAGGGCCGGGATCGGTTCGCCGAAGTGCAGCAGGCCAAGCAGGACAAGGGCGCCGTGGAACTGGAAGAGGTTCCTGCCGGACAGATCCTCAAGGAAGAAGCGAGCGGTCCCGAGGTGGAAATCGTCAATACGGAGCCCGCAGGCGAGTAGGAACGAATAGACTCTCAAGGAGGAATCTCTTGGAAATCACTGCTGGAATGGTAAAGGAACTGCGTGAAAAAACGAATGTCGGCATGATGGACTGCAAGAAGGCGCTCCAGGACACCGGCGGCGACATGGAAAAGGCCATCGATCTGCTTCGCAAGAAGGGATTGGCCAAAGCCATGAAACGTGCCGGGAGAGAGGCCACCGAAGGCATGATCCATTCTTATATCCATGGCGGCGGGCGCATCGGAGTGCTCATCGAGGTCAACTGTGAAACGGATTTTGCCGCCAAGAGTGAAGACTTCAGTGAATTTGTCAAGAACGTGGCCATGCACATCGCCGCCGCGAACCCCCTGGCCATCGTCGAAGAAGACGTTCCCGCCGACATCGTGGAGAGGGAGCGCGCCATTTACCTGGAACAGGCAAGAGAATCCGGGAAGCCCGAAAATATCCTCGAAAAGATGGTGGACGGCAAGATGCGGAAGTTCTTCGAGGAATCCGTCCTCATGAAGCAGGCCTTTGTGAAGGACCCCGATAAGTCCATCCAGGATTACCTCAACGAACTGGTGGCGAAGATCGGTGAAAAAATCATGATTCGCCGTTTCGTGCGCTATCAGCTGGGCGAATAACCGCTCTCTTTCTCTGCGTGATCACAGCGTCGGAAGGAATCCGCCACTCCTGAGGAATGCTTCTCCCGGCCTTGGCAGACGAACCACACGGTCCAGCCCTTTGCACGGCCGAGTCAAGGCCGGGTGGGAAGCATCCAGAACGAACCCATAGGGATACCATTCATGACTCAAGCGGAAAAACCTCTGTATCACCGGATTCTTTTGAAGCTCAGTGGAGAAGCACTGATGGGGAAAGAACCCTACGGGATCGATTCCCAGGTACTGGGAGAAGTGGCCGATCAAATTCGAGAGGTTCACGATCTGGGGGTCCAGGTGGCCGTGGTCATCGGCGGGGGGAACATTTTCCGGGGAGTTTCGGGGGCGTCCCGTGGAATGGACCGTTCCACTGCCGACTATATGGGCATGCTGGCCACCGTGATGAACGGGCTGGCTTTGCAGCAGGCCCTTGAAAAGGTGGGAATCCCGACGCGCGTGCAGACCGCCATTGACATGAAGGAAGTCGCCGAGCCTTATATTCGCCGCCGGGCTCTGCGCCACCTGGAGAAGGACCGTGTCGTCATCTTTGCGGCGGGAACCGGCCTCCCCTTTTTCACGACGGACACGACAGCGGCCCTGCGGGCCATTGAAATCGGGGCGGAAGTGCTCATGAAGGCCACCCGCGTGGACGGCGTCTATCCAACGGACCCCGAAAAAGATCCCACAGCGATCAAGTACGACCGGATCAACTATTCGGAGGTTCTCCAGAAGAATCTCGGGGTCATGGATGCGACGGCCATCTCCCTCGCGAGAGATCAGAACATGCGCATCATTGTGTTCAACCTGCTGAAAAAGGGCAATATCAAGAGGGTTATTTTAGGGAACCCCATAGGAACAGTGGTGGAGGGATCTGATCATGTTGAATGACATCTATGCAGACGCTCAGGATCGTATGAAAAAGGCCCTGGAAAACCTGGATCAGGACTACAAGAGGCTGCGTACAGGGCGCGCATCGGTTGCACTGGTGGATGGAATCCGCGTGGAATATTACGGGGCATCCACTCCCCTCAGCCAGTTGGCCACCCTCACCATTCCCGAGCCCCGCACCATCATGATTCAACCGTGGGACACCACCGTCATCGGCGAAGTGGAAAAAGCCATCCTCAAATCCGAGCTGGGGCTCACCCCCATGAACGACGGGAAGGTCATTCGCATCAACATTCCCATGCTGACGGCCGACCGCCGCAAAGAGCTCGTGAAGCTCGCCAAGAAAATGGCCGAAGAAAGCAAGGTCGCCGTTCGCAATATCCGCCGGGACGTCAACGAAATGATCAAGGATCTCAAGAAGGAAAAAGAGATCTCCGAAGACGAGGGTTTCAAGGCTCAGGAGGAAACTCAGAAGATCACCGATGATTTCATCAAGAAAGTCGATGAAATATACAGCGCCAAGGAAAAGGAAATTCTGGAAATTTGAGGATGCAATCCATCGATCCCGCTAAACTTCCGCGCCATGTGGGCATCATCATGGACGGCAACGGCCGCTGGGCCAAGCAGCGATTCCGCAACCGGATTTTCGGACACGAAGAAGGGGCCAATTCCGTTCGGGAAGTGGCCCGCTGCTGCCGAAAGCTGGAGATTCCCTACCTGACCCTCTACGCCTTCTCCAAAGAAAACTGGCAGCGTCCCAAATCCGAGGTCAGCGCCTTGTGGAGCCTGCTGGACAGGTTCCTGGAATCAGAGCTTCCCGAGATGGTGGACAAGGAGATTCGTCTGCGTCACCTGGGAGATCCCGAAGGGATTCCTGAAGATGTGCTGGCAAGGCTGCGGAAGGCCATCGACGAGACCTCCGGATTCGACAAACTGACACTGAGCCTGGCCATCAATTACGGGGGCCGCCAGGAAATCCTCCTCGCCGCCAGGAAATTCGCCCAGGATGTCCAAGAAGGTCGACACCTCCCGGAAGACCTCACGGATGAGGTTTTTTCCTCCTATCTTTTCACGGCGGATTATCCCGATCCCGACCTCATCATTCGAACCGGGGGGGAATACCGCGTCAGCAATTTCCTGCTGTGGCAACTGGCTTACGCCGAGCTCTACACGTCTCAACTGCTGTGGCCGGACTTTCGAGAAGAGCAGTTCATGGAAGCCCTGGTAGACTACCAGGGACGGGAGCGCCGCTTCGGGAAAACGGGCGACCAGCTCAAGAGCGATTCGACCGACTGACCTGCCGCGCTTCGGAGTGGTTGGATCCCCTTCGCCCTGCGGATCACTTCCTCCATCATTTTTCTCTTGCGCAATGCACCCCCATCAGGATGGAGCCATGTGGAACCTGCGCCAGTGGAATTCTCATAGTCAACGTTTGGTGACGGGATTGTCGATGGCCATCCCTGTGGCACTTCTGCTCCTCTTCGGTCCCTTCTGGAGCTGGTGCCTCGTTGTCACCCTCATGACCGGAGTCAGCCTCTGGGAATATCAACGCATGACCTTTCCCGAGGAAACGCCTCAAACCTGGCGCGCCTTCTTCATTGCCACGGGTCTTATTTTTCCCGCCGCTGCGGCACTGGGTGAAACCGTCGGGCTTCACTGTGCCCTTGTCCTTTCCCTTTTTGCGGGCTTTCTCTGCCTCCTCTTCCTCAGCCCCGAGGATCCAGGCGGAATCAGGAGACTTTCTCAATTCAGCCTGGGCTGGCTTTACATCCCATATCTCCTGAGCTACATATTGCTGGTCGGGCAGGACGCCGCCGGCAGCACATGGATTTTTTTTACTCTTCTCGTCATGGCGGCCAGCGATGCAGGGGCCTTCTACACGGGGAAGCATCTGGGACGCCATAAGCTTTACGAACGGGTCAGCCCCAAGAAAACCGTCGAGGGCTCTCTTGGAGGGCTGCTGGCGAGTATGCTGGTGGGTGCCTTATTCGCTCGTTTGTTTATCGATACTCCCGGCTTTGCCGAGGTTTTCTTTTTCAGTGGATTCCTGGCGCTGGTGGGGCAGATGGGGGACCTGATGGAATCTCTCGTCAAGAGGCTCTGCGGCAAGAAGGATTCCAGCGAGCTCCTTCCAGGGCACGGGGGTCTCCTGGACCGCCTGGACAGCCTGTTTTTTGCTTTTCCAACCACGTACCTGTTTCTTCAGTGGGTGGTGGATCGAGGATTACCCTAAAACATTATGACACTGAAATCCCTCAGTATCCTTGGATGCACCGGCTCCATAGGCGTCAACACCCTGGAGATTGTTCGGCAGTTCCCCGCTCGATTCAAGATTTGCGCCCTGGCCGCCGGACGCAATATTTCCCTTCTTAAAGAGCACATCAAAGAATTTAACCCGCGGCTGGTCTCCGTCCTGGATGCCGAGGTGGCGGAACAGCTTCGCGAGTCCCTTGGCGCCTCCCCCCATGCACCGCGAATTGTCTTCGGACCGGATGGCTACGAGGAAGTGGCCACCATCCCCGAGGCCCAAATGCTCGTGTCCGCCATGGTGGGAGCTGCCGGGCTACTGCCCACTCTGGCCGCCATCGAAGCCGGGAAGCATATTGCCCTGGCCAATAAGGAAACACTGGTCATCGCCGGCGAAATCGTCATGGAGCGGGCTGCCCGGAAGGGGGTTCAAATCCTGCCCGTGGACAGCGAGCACAGCGCCATCTTTCAATCCCTCCAGGGGAGCCACCGCCGGGACCTCAAGCGCATCCTTCTCACCGCATCGGGCGGCCCCTTCTTCAACAAGTGCTCCGAGGAGCTGTCCCGCGTGACTCCCGAAGCCGCTCTCTGCCACCCCAACTGGTCCATGGGACGGAAAATCACCATCGACTCGGCAACCCTCATGAACAAGGGCCTCGAAGTCATTGAGGCACGGTGGCTTTTCAATGTCCCCGTGGAGCGGATCGCCGTGCATATTCATCCCGAGAGCATCGTGCATTCCATGGTGGAGTACATCGACGGCTCGGTGATCGCCCAACTGGGGATGCCCGACATGAAAATCCCCATCGCCTACGCCCTTTCCTACCCCGAGCGCCTCCCCGTCCGGAGCCCGGCCCTGGATCTTTTTCGACAGGAGAAGCTGACTTTCTACCCGCCGGACATGGAAAAATTTCCCTGCCTGCGCCTGGCCTATGAAGCGGCCGAGAAAAGCTCTACACTGCCCGCCGTTTTGAACGCGGCCAACGAGGTGGCGGTTCATGCTTTTCTTGAGGGGAAGATCTCTTTTGCCGATATTCCTTATCTCATCGAAACAACGATGCGTAGACATGAGCCTTCGGGTGCATTGACCCTGGCGAAAATCCTCGAGGCCGATGCATGGGCGAGGGAAGAAACCGGCCGGCTGGCCCAAAAAAGGACAATATCTTGCTGACAGCAGTCTTTTCCACAGTCGTCGTTTTGGGTGTCCTCATCTTCATTCACGAACTGGGGCATTTTCTCGTGGCCAAATGGTCGGGCGTGACGGTCCTGCGTTTTTCCCTCGGTTTTGGGCCGAAGCTCTTCGGAGTCACACGGGGAGACACCGAATATCGACTGTCCCTCATCCCCCTCGGCGGGTATGTCAAAATGCTCGGGGAGGAGACCGAAGACGAGGTCAGTGAAGAGCAGCTCGCCAACAGTTTTGCTGCTCAGCCGGTCTTCAAACGCATCGCTATCGTGCTGGCCGGCCCGTTTTCCAACTTCGTTCTGGCCATCGTTATTTTTGCTCTCATCTATGCCTTTTCCGGCATCCCGCAGCTGGCCCCCGAGATCGGCACGGTCGCTGCCGGCTCCCCGGCGGAAAAGGCGGGACTCCAGACCGGCGATACGGTCCTGACCATCAATGGTCAGCCCATCACCACCTGGGACGAGCTTTCGAGCCGCATCGAGGAGCTGGGTGAAAATCCTCTCACTCTGGAATTCCGGCGTGATCAGAAGGTCATGACCGTCCAGGTGACTCCTTCCGTCACGGAGGTGAAGAACCTCTTCGGAGAGCCCATCAGGCGACCGGTCATCGGGGTCACCGCTTCGGGTAAAGTCTCCATCAAGAGCGTCAACCCCCTGCATGCCGGTTACTACAGCCTGCTCCAGACCTGGAACCTCAGCAAGCTTTTCCTCCTGACGGTCGTCAAGATGGTGGAAGGGGTCATTTCCGTGAAGACCCTCGGCGGCCCGATTCTCATCGCTCAGATGGCGGGGCAGCAGGCCCAGGAAGGCATGATCAATCTCATCAATTTCATGGCGGTCATCAGCGTCAACCTGGCCGTGTTGAACCTCCTTCCCATACCCGTCCTCGATGGGGGGCACATCCTATTTTTTACCATCGAAGCCATCCTGGGAAGACCGCTCAGTGTGAAAAAAGTCGAGCTGGCTCAAAAGGTGGGCATGTTCATTCTGCTCCTTCTCATGCTGTTCGTGTTTTACAACGACATCATGCGTCTGATCCCGGGCCGCCAGTCCGATTTCATGCCTTGAGCCCACTCCAGGCCCCGCATTCCATGAAAATACTCGCAGTAGATACTTCCACTGCCTCGGGCAGTATTGCCCTGATGGACGGTCTGTCCGTCAAGGCGGAGTGGATTCTCCAGTCGAACCTGACTCACAACCGCCTGCTCCTGAAGAACATCCATTTCCTGCTGACCCAGGCGGAATGGGCGCTCTCCCAGGTAGACGCCTTTGCAGTGACGACGGGGCCTGGAAGCTTCACGGGGCTCCGCATCGGTCTCACCACCATGAAGACCCTTGCCTGGACCATGAAGAAGCCCTACCTGGGCATTCCATCCCTGGATGCCCTGGCAGCCCCCTTTTCTTTTTGCTCCCTGCCCGTCTGCTGCCTCATCGATGCGCGCAAGCACGAGGTCTACGGCGCCCTGTACCGCCCTGACCGGGCAGGGGGAGGCCTGCTGCGGGTGGGGGATTACCGTGTGCTCCCTCCCGAGCGCATGGCTGCGGGGATTCAGGAGCCCACCCTTTTTTGCGGTGACGGATGGCTCGCTTACCGGGATATCATCAAGGAGATTCTCGGCGAAAAGGCTTTGGAGGCTCCAGGGCCTTGCCATGTCCTTCGAGCCGACTTTGTGGCCGAACTGGCCAGGGTTCGATTCGAAGCGGGCGAAAGGGAAGACCCCCTCAGCAGCGTTCCCCTCTACGTCCGGCCCTCGGATGCCGAGCTGCACCACCCTCCATCCCATGGATAACCTTTCCTTCATACGATCCTTCACACGGAAGGCTACGGCCGCCTGCAGGAAGAAACAGGTCCCCCGCATTGCAGCCAAGGGCCTCCATCACGCCGGGTTCCCCGTCGGATACTTCGTCCGCAATCTGATGCTCCTCGCAGCCGAGCCCCGTTGGGCGCAAAAACCGCCCCGCCTGAAGCGGATCAAAATCGTGAGACTGCTTCAGGAGCGTAGCAGGTTTTTCCTCCAAGTCCATGAGTGGCTGGACCGCCACGATACGGGGAAGCTGGATAACCTTTCGGAAGGATATGGGAATCAAGGGGGGCAAGACGATGCCGTCTCGGTGGATACCTATTGCATTCACTGCGGGGGATGCTGTGAAATTGCCTGCGGACTTCCGGATTTTCCGGCGGAATCCATCATTCCCGCCCGCTGGCAGCGCATCTTTGGAGAGGGTCTCGGTGAGAACCACCGTTTCTGTCCGTTTCTATGGGAAGACCGACCTTCCGGCGGGAGCCTGTGCTCCATTCATCCCTGGCGCTCCCGCCCCTGCAGGATCTTCGAGGCGGAGGAATGCCGCTTTCTCCTGGACGATCCTGAATTCAAGAAACTTTCAGATCCGGTGGCTCTCAAAAAAGTCTATCGCTTATTGCTTCGCCTGATTGATGCCCGCTAGCAGCCACTGGTGTGTTCCCACATCGCGGCAGAATGTCCAAAATTCCTGGAACTTGACGGGAGACAGCTGATTTCCCTCTATGACTGCGCCTGTTTTTTCATCCACGACATAGTCCAGGAGATTGGCCGTGAACAGCACCGTCACATAGTCTTTCCCCATTTCCTGCCACACCTCGGAGGGCTCCACCTTGCGGACAGCGATATTTTCCAGGCGATTGATGCGCCCCTGCTGCTGCATGCGGTTGAATTCCGTGCTGAAAAGGTCCCTCATTTCGCCCGTGAGCAACTCTTCGATCCCATCCAGGCTTCGATGCATCCAGGCCGCCTGAATGCGAAAGAAAAGGTCCTGAAAGGTCTCCTTCAGCTCTTCCTCGCTGAAGGAGGGATCAAACTGACGGATCTGCTGAAATCCCCTTTCTACTCCTGCCACTCCCGGGGAGGCTTCGGGAGCGGCATCCCTGTAGGAGACCCGGCTCTCGGGCTGGTACGTTCCCGCATCCATGGGATACCCGGCATCGGCCATTTGCTGCTGGCGGCGCCTCTTCAGGTATTTCATGACAAAATAGATGGCAGCACCGATGAGGATAATGTCCATGAGGCCGATCCCCCCGCCGCCGGACCCTCCCACGGGAGCGGCCTCACCGCGGCTTCCAAAAAGCATGTTTCCCAGCAGTCCGCCGGCCAGCCCGCCCGCCAAACCCTGAAAGAAGGGGTTGCGTGTGAACCCGCCCGAAGGTTGGCTGTAGGGGCTGGAATAGCCGCCGGGACGTGATGATGTGTTGTAGTCTGGTCCGGACCCGCCGGGAGTCGTATAGGGCGAAGGCCGGGACGGCATGCTGGGACTCGAGAAGCTCCGACTGCCTCGACTCCCCATGGAGCCGCCTCCGCCGGCTCGGGCCCATGCCACCGATTCCATGGACGTGGCAGCAAACAAAAGGAATACGCTCGTTAAAATCATGACGCGATGCATCGGTGACCGCTTTTTCATGGCTCACTCTTCTCCTGTTGAAACCATCTACTTCAAGGTTAAGGGTTCGCTGCCCTTCGTGTGTCGTGCAAGGGACGCTGAAACCTTGGTTGAAATCAGACAATGGATTGGCTTCTGCCTGACTATCCAAGAGTCATTCCCGCCGGCGACCGACCGTGTCGGGTCGGGAATGACGCATGGGCATGCCTGCAGAATGATTCATCATGCGTTGTGCTATACGTTAACAAACCTGGCACCGGATGACAATATTCGGCTGCTGCTGCTTTCTTAATGGCCGCCGACCCAAAAAAAATTCCCTCTCCACCCACAGGAGGGTGGGGAGGGAATGCTCTGATCATTTTGGCCGTGCAGTTACGCACAGCCCTTACTTCAGTGCAGGGCCAGGAAGGACTGCTTGACCATGGCGACATACCCTGAGGGGAAGAGCCCGAGGGAGAGGACGCCGTAGGCGGAAATGACGACGGCGAGCACCAGGGCCGGGGAAAAGACCGGCTTCGGCGCCTCGCCCTCACCCGACGGGTCCTCCATGTACATGGCCACCGTCACACGGAGATAATAATACACCGATACGACGCTGTTGAGAACCCCGATGACGGCAAGCCCGATGTAGCCCTCCTTCACCGCGGCCGAGAAGATGTAAAATTTCCCCATGAACCCGCCCGTCGGGGGAATACCGGCGAGGGAGAACAAAAAAAGGCTCATGGCGATGGCCGCCCACGGGTGCCTGTACCCGAGGCCCCGGTAATCCCGCACCCGCACCCGCTCCTCGCCCTTGCCCCCGAGCACCGTGATGAGGGCGAAGGCCCCGATGTTCATGAAGG